>CAVSFV010000032.1:0-116081 GCA_963727325.1 uncultured Alphaproteobacteria bacterium | reverse complement strand
ATCCAGCCCGCGTTTGCACCGTCGCGGACAAGAATTCTGCCGTAACCCCACTCGACCTTCGCCCAACAGTCGCGGATCAAGTTTTCGAGGGCAACAGCATCGAAGTGCGAGGGCAATTCGATTGCACAATGAATATGCCATCGACCTGTTGACGCACCACGCTCCCATGAACGTAGTCCGCGGGCGCGGACCTCGCCTTTTTCCAGTACGGGTAATACACGAAGACGTTTGCCGTGCCGACGAAATGCAGATCCATATGCAGCTCTGTTGAGGAGGTTCATGAAGTGCCGAAAAGCGTGTCTGCACCGATAATCGTCGGTCTTTACCCAACCGCCGCTGTCGGGCTGGTGGCCCTGCTTCAAGGTTAGCGTGACGTCGCAAAAGTCACCCCAGCTGCTCGTATCGAACAAGTTTGATTTGGCGGATTTAAACGGATCAGATCGAACTTCCATCGAATAGTTATTCGCATGTGTTACAGAGGTGATTTCACGAAGCTGCGAAAGGGACTTACAGCTTTCCGGAATTTATCGTCTGCGGAGGCGGCATGCGGCCATCCATTACTCAGGGCACTCGTTTGAATTCAAGAAGCATTAAGTCCCTCGGCGCGGTCCTTTTTGTGATGTGTATAGTGTCATAATTCGCCGGCCACGCCGGCCGGGTTGGTGTGGTTAGATGAGAAAAAGGGAAACGGCGGTTGAACCAGCACGCAGCTCGCGCGTAAAGCGCGTCAACGTACGCGAGCGGCTTAGTCTCCCTTCTTTTCTTTGCCGCTTTTATTGGGCCCAAAACAGGCGCGCGTACAAGCCCGGATAATTGCGCCTGAGATGTTTAGACAGAGCATCGTAGAACTCCTCCCACTCATCTTCAGTCATCGCGTTCGCCGCCTTTCCGTTTTTTGTGGAGATAGCGAAACCAGAGCGCAGGCTGATGGGAATGCCCATCTTTTTCTCGGCTTTCATCCGGCGCACCATTGAAAAAGTGCGACCAGCGTCGGTGTACGGTACCAAGGGATTTTCCTTGGCAAGCTTTTCGAGCTGAACCCGCCATTCTTCGCGCCTGACTTTTTTCAGTCCGGCTTTCTTGGCAGCCATTTTGGATTTCTCCGTTTGTTTGCGGCACCGAAGCGCCGCCTCGTCTGCGCGATCCACCTTGCTCGGAGAAGCAGGCCGGCATCGGGCCGATTCGCAGAAGCCCGAACTCTTGACGATGACCGAACAGTATGACGATGGCTCGGATAGCGCAAGATTTAACCGGCCGCGGTGGGCGGCGGAATGGTGCACGTGGTTAGCGCGGTGGTGGCGGAGTGGCGCACGGAAATTCACAATTCGACAACGATCGCCGCCTCAAACATCCATGGAACAGCGGTGTCGTTGCAGCAGATGGGCGCCTCACCGCGGGAAAGGTCCTTCTCGACTAATCCATGCTCGCTGGCGAACCCGTCCCCCATCGAAGTAGGGCGACCCCGGTATCTTGGTCCTGTTGATTTGTCGCCGGCTCGGGTCCGGCCGGTCATTGCGGCACGAGTCGGCCTTCGTTCCGCAGATTGCCTTGTTGATTGCCGCCGCAACGGCGAATCGGCGTGTCCTTGCAAGTGGCCGCAATCTCGAGGTCATTCCGGTTACACGCGGCGTTTCTTCGTGGAAGGTCTCACGGCGGCGTTTGAGGCCGGCGAGTTGTAGTTCCTTGCCGATCTCGCGCATCTGAGACGACATTGTCGGCTCTAAAGACATGAAGACCTCACCTCATGAAATGGACCCGCGATCGTGACGCGCTTTCGCATTCTTGGCAATTTGCAGATGTTGCCGATCCGATAGCGCAATTCGAAAATGTCGAGGAACACTACTCTTTTGCGTCCTGAATCATTCTCGAACCCGCCTTCCACTTCCTGGCTCGGACGCTTGCGGCCGTGTTGTATTCGGGCTTCTTAGTTACGTCACCACCGATGACAAGTACGCCACCCTCGCGAGGAGCTTTACCTTCCGGTGCCTGCCCCACTTTTCGGGACGGCGCCACGCCAACCAAAACCGCATCGCCTTCATGTCCACTTTGCGAACGGTCTCTGGTACAGGGTTTCCGTTCTCATCCCTCAGGTAGGCGTCAGGGCCTTGCAAACCGAGGCCCACGAGTTCCTGGTCGATCTTGTACATCACACGGCCTCGATAGGTTAGAACTTTGTCATAGCCAAAAAATCCCCTTTCGAGCACTGCGGTCGAGGAGTTTTTGATACTGCCTCGTCGATCGCTAATTTGCAGTGTTCGTGAAATCTCCCTCGTAATGTCTTGCCACTCGATGTCGTAACCGTCATCGCCAGCCTCGCTGCGCCTTATCCAGTACGCAAGTGTCTTGCGGTGAATGCCCGCCTTGTTCGCTGCCTGATAAAGAAAGGGGCGTTCCGCGAGGGCGTTGAGGACAAGCAACATGAGCTCAGGGCGAAAGTTTTGGGGTGGATCTCGCGATCCCCGCCGGCGGTTTTTCCTTCTTGGGTTGGCCACCGCCGCTCCGACCTCGTTTGCCGCCAATCGCCGCGAGTGGGGTTGTCTCTGTTTTAGGTTTCTCGGCCTCACTCGTGGCCTCCTTGCCGGGCGGCAGCGGCTCAGCTTTCGGCGTGGGCAGCGATGTCGGCTCGTGCGGAGGCGAGTGGTCTCCGGCCGGAACCTCGACCAACCCAGCGTGGTCTTCACCGTCGCCTTGCGGTTTTTCTGTCGTGAACTCGCACGCCGCTTTGAATTTGGGCGGCGCCTCGTTCTTGAGCAGCTCGATCGCGATTGGTTGAGCGTCCGTCACTTTGTCAGGCGATGCCCGGTGCGCGCGCAGCGCCGCGCCCTCCGGCGAGGTTTGGCTCACCATCGTTGTGGGGTCCCAAGTTCCTCCGCGCTTGCGGTGAAGTTCCTCGTGCTTGGTGACAAGTCGCCTCGTGGCGAGCGGCGTGGGGATGTGCTCAGTCATAGCACCCTCCTTCGACTCCTTGTCGCTCTTCTGCATGGGCAAGAACGACGCGTTATCCGGCGGAAGTATTTCAGCGGTTCTGTTCGAGCCAGGAGAGGGCATTGCGCGCAAGCGCCGATGTCGACGTCACCAGATCGGACAGCTTATTTGTTGTCAGGAAATCCGCGTCACCGCGGAGGTTCGACCTACTGACGCACCGCGAGGGCCGTGGGATCGGTCGGCGACTTACTACGGGAGTCGACCCCTGCAGTCGGAAGGCCCATGCCCCCCAGGACAATTGTGTCCACAAGTCGTCTCTCAATTATGGTGATTTGCGCTGCCATTTTCAAGATCGCGCATCTGCCTCTATCCATGTCTGTCCCGCCGGCCGGTATTGGCCGTGCCAGAGCTCTTCAAAAGATGGATCAAATCACTCGGACTTTTGCTGAACGAATAATCCGGCATGAGCTGGGGCATTGGATTACGGCAAAGGTATTCATGGTCTCTCTCCTGTGGGTTACCGGGTTCTGCGCAGACTCCGCGCATGAACCCTTGCCCGTCGGCGAGACCGGGTGAGGGGGAGCAAGAAGAAAATCGGCAGGGGGGACCGCCCGGTCTGCAGCGACCGCAGGGAGTGAAGATCGGGGGATGCCGATTTTGTTCTTGCTGGGGGTGCCAGGGCAGCGCCCTCGCATCCCCGACCAAACAAACAGAGCTGTCGCGAAGCGACGCATTGCTCTTGCGGCAACGATCGTTACCCGCATGGGCGGAGCCGCCCCAGAAGGACCGGATAATGCCAGTCGTGCAGGAGTTCAAATGAACGGCGGGTAGTCAAACGAAGATGCACAGGGATACCAACCGGCAAGACATAGAGAGCGGCTAGGTTGCAAGAAAGCCCATTTGAAATAGGCCCGGACCCGTGATGCCGCGAAAACGCGGATTGGCTTCGTCGCGAAAGGTTACGTTCCAATAATTCGCGAGCCACTGCACTTTTTCAAAATGCGTTGGAGTATCCACCGCGTTATTAAATCGCTCCTGTATTCTGTCTCTTATCGTGGCGCAGCGGACGAGCATAGGATGCGGCGGGGAATCCACTGGTTGCTTTTTGGCAATCTCAAGCCTGTCTTTGAGATGACGAAATACATCAAGGAAAAAAGGTCCGTCGTCAGCCTGTCGGATGTGATCCTTGAAATAGTGGGCCAAGTTGGAAGCTTTAGCGTCGTCATAGACCTGCTTTGTCAGCATAATCCTCGGATACTTAGCCACTTTAGACTCAAGGTTATAGGCTCTGATAAGGGCCTCTCCAAACACGGTCTGTTTGTCGTGGTAGAGGAGGCCCCGACAAATCGCTCCGCGCGTTAAGTATCCTTCGTGCAGAGCATCCAAGACCAAACGCTCAAGCGCATCGGTGAGGATGCCGAGGCCGCTGATCGTGAGGCGTGTCGATAGTACGATTGCATCTGAAATGCTTTGTGCCTGAAAGTCAGCCTCCCCGACGCCAACCACTTGGGACTCACGTGGAGAGTGTATCTGTTGTAATAAATTGCGGACGGCTTCGAATTTTTCCTTTCCGGCTCGAATGTCACTGATTAGATCGGTGAAGCCGAGAATATCTGCATACCCACAATAACGTTCTTCATAGGCGGCTTCGGCCACTTGATCCTCCAAATTCAAAACGATGACAGGTGCGTGTGCGTAGCTGACTCCGCCGAACATATCGCGCTAAGTTACTCAATGTAGGGCTTCGAAGCTCGGGTTTCAGCATATGTTCGATGATCGCGTACGCACGCGCATGGAGCCGCTTCGAGGCGGTGAAAATCTTTTTAAGTTTTATGACGACTGCGGACGGCCCGGCTACGATGACTTTCGCCACGTCATAAACGAGTGGCTCTCTGAAATGGATGTGCAAGGTCGGCGAGAGCTGTGGAGCCGCCTTCAATATGGCGGCAACCGCGAGTTCCTAGCCTCAACATGCGAGCTTGTCACGCACCGCTTTCTCACGGGGTCCGACCTGGTTGTGGAATTGCATCCGGCCGTTCCGGGCACGACGAAACGACCGGATTTTGCTGCGAAGGACGAGCAAGGCGCCATCAGAGCTTATATCGAAGTGACGACCGCGAATCCGTCGGCTGAACTGGTCGGCGAGATGAATCGCGAAAACCTCATCTATGGCGCGATCGAGCGCGCGAATATCCCGAATGGCAGCATACTGGGCTATCGCTTAGTGAAAGCAGGCTCGGACAGTCCACCACTCACACCGCTCGCCTCTTCGGTTGAGCACTGGGCGCGTGACAATGTCGAAGCGGCAAGGCAGGGCGAAGTGGTCCGAATGTTCGACGCTGGTGGATGGCGTATCGAACTTGAGTTGTTCGCGTGCACCCCGACTGAAACCACCACCCGCACGGTCGGGCGCGCCATCGGGATCAGGAGCTTGCGAGGCGGCATAATCACGCCCCAGAAAGACTGTCAGAAGTGCGCTCAAGAAGAAGTCCAGTCGCTATGGCGACCTCGACGCGCCGTACCTCATCGTCGTCTGCGACGCTAAACAGAGCATCATGAACCAAAAGGCCGTGCAGAGCGCAATAACAGAGGCCGTGTTCGGCGACGAATATTCACAATTCGTCGGCGCGATCGTGCGCCGGAAGTTCGCCCGCAACGGCCTCTGGCACGGCTCAGGCGGAGCGACGATAAACAAACACGTAAGCGGAGTCCTGCTGCTGCCGAGAGCGAGCATCTGGGACCTACGCGACAAGCGGCATGAGCCCATCCTCGCCGTTAATCCGTGGGCCACGCGCCCATTGCCAGTCGAGCTAAAGAGGATCACCCGCTACGAGGCTGACGGCGCGCGTTGGGTGCTGCAAGAGGGTGAAGGTTTCGCCAACGTGCTGAATTTGCCCAATCCTTGGCCGCCCGAATAACCGTAAATGCCGGCGATATGTCGACCGGCAAAAGCACGTTATGGGATCGGCAATGACGTTAGCTGCTGCAGGCCAATGCCGTGGCGATGTAACGCTTCATTGAAGAAGCCAACCACCCACTCCCACTTCGAACGCTCGGGTGAGCCCAATGGCATATCCTCCAGATTGGCAACGATGCGATTTCGTAATGTTAGAAAGTATCCCTCGTACGCTAAGCCCGCTGCCGTCTCTCTCAGATAAGAAGGGTGCAAGATGTCCACGATGAGATCATCTCCATCGGGAATGCAGAAATTACTTTCGAAGCGCCCAGGGGCACGCCAAACATCTGCAGCTGCCCGGTCAAGGAGTACGCGCGGATGAATGGCACGTTGCTCCGTCTGGTAGGCATTGATGTATCCGGTACCAAATATACTTCTATCGTCATGCCAGACATTACCGACAGAAATCCCTCCCCGCACAAGATGTCCGAGCTCGATAATTCTCTCCGCGATCTGGATTGTCTTAAGGACGACGATGCCGAGCCCATCCGCGAGGTCAGCCCGACCGTGACGGAGGGGGCTGGACAGGATGACACTATCGGAAACAAAAATGTATTTTGGTTTCAACGCATCAGGGACAGTGCGGGCGGCGCCATCATTATCGTATTGCACAAAGTTATTGAGAACCGCCCTCAATCCATAAAGCCGTAGAAAACCAGGTTCCGAGGCTTCCGCTTCCTCTATTAGAGGTTTGAAGCCGAGGATATCGAGAAACCCGACGGCACGTTGTTCGAATAGACCTACCATGCAACACCTAGCATAATCGCTGAGGGCTTTCCGCGTTGGAAACGAAGAGCACGACAATGAGCATCTCAGCTTGGATATTAGCAATTATGGTCGGGTTGATGAACATCGCTTTCAATGTGCAGGCGCAACGGGCGGCAGCCTACGCAAGCTCATGGGAGGGAGGATTATGGAGCGCGCAGTTTCTTATTCTACTTGTGCTTGGCTGCGCATCCTTGTTGCTTTTGTACACTCTATATTGCCAACAGGTGCCATTAGCGCGGGCGATTTCGTTTATGGGAGCGGTATCGATCGTCGGAGGTGCAATGTTCGGTGTCTTTGTTCGCGGCAATCGCCTCGATGCTATTGAGTGGTTCCTCGTGTTAGCGATTGCGCTTCTGTTCCTTTATCGTTTGTTCCAATCAGTACTCACAGGGTCCAACAACTAGCATTATATTCGTTTGTCTTGCTTGTGGTCCCGTATCGCAGCGCGCCCCGCGGTTATGACACGGTGCGCGAACGGCGGCGACTTAAGAAATGATCTCCGACTGCTCGTGTTTCCGTTGCAAGTCACTCGCGAGCGAATGTGGCAAGCTGTCGAAACACTGCGGCCACGCAAGCCCCATGGATTGAAGCCATCTTTCGGCCTTCACCTCCGGTGGGTCGTTGTCCGTCGAGGAGTCTATATAATCGTACATTTGCTCGACGCGGGCAGCTAAATCTTGAAATCCTTCCAGCGGGACAATCCAAAGTCCCTCTGGGGGATTGCTCTCATCCGAAACCGGCAGCAGCGGTCCGACGATGCTTTGAAAAAATGTTTCGCCGGGGAAATTCTTTCTTAGATAGGCGACATGATCGTGGAATTGGCCGATATCGTCCTTCTTCTGATATTGAGAACCGGACTTTTTATTGGTCTTCGCCTCAAGCGCCGCCCCTGCCTTGGATGGCGTGTATCGCCAAAGAACATCTGGACCGGTCTTCTTGGGACGGGAATTATCTGGTCGTATCGCCTCAAGGCCCAGAAGTTTACCAAGGTCGTATAAAGCTGCTTCAGTTGGCTTGGTATTTTCGCCGTAAGCAAGTCCAGTCTTCACCGCCTTCAAAATAGCTCGAAGAGCTGTCGGCTTCGCCGCAAGTTGAGCCACACGCGTGGCCTGCACCCCTGGTTTCAAATTCGAAAGGCTTGTCAGAACGGAGCGGCTACTGACTGCAGGTCGCCCCAGGGCCGCACATTGATTTGCCGCTTCTTGGTAGGATCGAATCGCCGGAAGAGACTGGCCGGAAATTTCTTGTGATAAGCCAGTCCAATGCTTGTACCACGCTCCAAGCTTTGCGTCTGACAAGGATACGAAATCGGCAAGTTGTCGAATTGATCCCGCCGCTCCGGCAGAGTCCCCTTGCCACAAGGGGAGAAAGGCCGGTGCTTCTCGCTTAGCCGCATCAATGAGCCATGTCGGCGGTGCGGGACGCGCGGTGGTGTCGTAGCCTTGGATCGACTTCCGTGTAGACGCGATCCCACTCGCGGTCGCCCGTCAGTATTCCGTCGATAAGGTCGTCGAAGTTCGTTTCGCCAGCGTCGACGGATTCCCTCAACTGAATGCCGAGTTGGAGTTGCCGCTGAAGCAAGTCAGGTAGGAAGGCCTGATGCGAGGGATTGCGAAGCCAGTTTTGCAAGTCGCCGCCGCACAACACAACCACCCCGTGGTCGGTGTTACTCCGAAAAATTCTTCCGATCGCCTGGGTAATTCGGATCGCAGTCGTTCCGGTTCTTGAATTGGTCAAACCGACGCTTTGATCTAGAAATCTATCGATTGAAAAGGAGCCGGCAGGAATCCCGTCCAATATGAGCACACGGCAAGCATCGCCGGGGAGATCGACGCCATCGTATCGAGCAGCCATGACCATCTTTTCCGGAGGCGGGGCAGCTTTAAAGCGCTCAACGCCTTCCTGTCCAGAGCTTCCGTCGTAGAGCGTGGCCACGTCGGCCCAGAGATTGGCTCGTGGCAACGACGGAGAGATTATGCACGCCTTGTCATCAGAAAAAAACTGTTTTGCCCAAGCGCATTGTTCTTCGTCGGTGGAACCGGGAGCGAACACAAAGAGGCGTTGCGAATCTCCCGACTTTCCACCCGGACGAATGACTTCCACTTGTTCAACCCCAAATGTCTTAAAAAACTGAACCGGCGAAGGCATCGTGGCTGTAAGATAGATTCGGCGTGGATTTGGGAAAAAGTAGCTAAGGGTTGCGAGTGGAAGGGCCACAGGAGAAATTTCGATCGCCGCGGCCGAAATCAAGATTGCACATCGCCCAAGCTGGTCGCGAAGATGCTCCCAAGCAAAGAGGGTTTTCTTATCCTCTGTTACATTCTCCTCGACGACAATATCCGTAAGCTTTTGCCATTGTCTATTGAGCTCGAACGCGGGAACGAACAAAAGCGGCAGCCAATCTCCACTTAGGAGAGCAGCTAACTCCTGTGCATGTCCGCTCTTATGCAAGTAAGGCTTGAACAGGTCTATGATCTTGCCGTAGGCATCGGAGGTCGACCGGAAGCGGAGCGTAAACGCATTGCGGATTGTAGGATCGGCAACATGTGCATCGTCGAGAAGGAACGCCTGTATCGTCTTTCTCCGAAAAATGCTTTTACCATTGAAGACCGCAGCGTAGTTAGTCAGACATGGACCAAAAGCACCATTAAACGTCTGTTCGTCCGACCAATTACCGTCGTAGTAGGCGGCCACTTCGAGTCCGCATTCTTCGGCACGCAATCTGGCCTGTTCAATTAGTTGATTCGTCGGGCAGACATAGACGACCTGTCCCGCAGTTTCGTTCACAAGCGACTGAGCTATAAGCAGTCCAATGAGCGTCTTTCCGCCGCCAGTGTTCATCTCGACGACGATATCTTTCTTTTGGCGCAGCGCGTGCCAACTCCGCAAAGCCTCCGACTGGGGATCCCAGATGTTCTCGACGGTTCCCCGCAACGTGAGCGTCTCAAAAATTTTAAGCGGATTCGTCTCTTTAGACCGCTTTTTTGGCGTTATTTTGAAACCTCTAAGCTTGCTGGACATTCCCTTCGATCCTCCGGTCTATGTCCGCATCTGAATTCTCATTTGCTCAGGCAAGACGCTCATTCGGGTTTCTTGATTATCAGAATCATCGCATAATCGCGAACATTGGTGCGGGCGGCCGGACTCGAACCGGCACAGCGATTTCGAGTGATTTTCATACCAGTACGGCTTTCACCGCCTCGCCTGGGCGCGTTCGCGCTTTCGGCTCGTTTGTGTCTGGACTATCCTATGCTGGCGCTCGCTTCTCACGGTCTCGTTGCTCGTTCCTGTCTTGGCTGGCTTCGACGCGTTCCAGTGCCTCGATGTAAGCGATGGGCAGCCCATGTTCCCTAGCGCCCTCAACTAAGAACCGCTTGTACCAACTATACGGACGCAGCGCAGGGTCGGCACTCGGTTCACGGGCGATATAAATCCAAGCATCCGTGGTCGTTGGGTCTGTCCTGTGCATCGGCACTCTTAAGCGATGGTATCCGCTGCCTTCTCCGCGATCGAGGACCGGAAGGTGCTCGTCGGGGATGGAATAGAGTACGCCCCAGACCTCTCCTCCAGTACGGGGTTTTACATTGGCTTTACCAGAGCCGTCACGGCTCTTCTTGTTGAAGCAGAGGTCGTAGCCGCAAACCAATGCTGCACGCCCTTGACCATCGGGAATTACGCCGTAGTCGCGGAAACGCGCCGAAAACATATTGGAGCCGTAAGCGAATATTTTCTCACTCATATCTCACTTCGCTCGTATGGCTTTGCGCGCTGCGTCGCGTTCGGAATGCTCGAACGCATCAGTAAATTGATCCAGCTCGGCGTCCGTCATTCCGATAGCACGGCCCTTCTTGCGCCAGCCCGCGACCGCGCGCTCGACTTCGCCCAGAATTTCCCGCGCGCGCGCTGGTGAAATTCGGAAATAAGGAATGACCGACATAAGCCCTTCCACCGTCGCCTCCGGCCCTGCCTCCTCCGAAATCCAGGTCTTCAATTCCCGGACGCGGTCAGGGAACGGGTTGATATCGAATGCCGGCGCAAGCCGCCATTGATCGCGCGTTTCGTGCAGGAAACCATGATTAAGCAGATGATCGTCAATGTTGGTGATAAGAATCGAGAAGGCGATGCGCCGCCATAGTTCCTCTATGTCAGCCTGCGCCTGCGCTCCATGCACGCGGATCGCATCGACGATTTCGGTGTACGCATGCTCCTCCGGGTCGGTGCGCTCGATGCCAAGCATGGTTGCGGCGGAGATATACATCAGGCGCTTCCCGCCCTTGAGACGGTCAAAGCGCCGGATCAGAGCAACCGGCGACCCGTCGCTGTCGATGATCCTGCCCTCGGCCGCAGCGATGCCCGCGTCTTTCGCCAATTGCAGAGCCAGCACCTCGCCTTTCGTGACGGCGCGCTCGTCGCCGACGCTCGGAAACTTCCCAATCGACAAGGTGCCGTCGTCATCGACGACAGTGCATTTGGGGCGCAAGCCGCCAAGAGACGTGCCCCGGCCACGCAGAAAGGCAAGATCGGCAGCCGTCTCGTTATTGTTTTCAACGGCGCGGGTTGCAGCCAAGAGCCTGCCGAGTTCGATCAGCGGCGGCGCTGTGCGGCGGCCTTCTTCCGTTGCGCGCTGAAAAACACCCTTCTCGTCGCGGAAACGCAGCGCACCCATGCGGCTTGAATTGTCAACTGCGAGAAGAAAATCGAGCGCATTAAGACGCTCCGGCTCATCTTCCGCGCCAGCCTTGCGGGCCTGCTGCCGTCGTTTGGCATGATCGCGCATGATGACGCGACGCCCCCAACCGTCCGGCTCCGTGTCGGCGATCGGCGCATGAAATATAGAACCGTTGTGAGATTTCTTATGAAACTGCGGCCCTGCGACAAGCGGCAATGCGGGGCTTAAAGCGAAGCGCTCTTTTTCACCCAGCCAAGCCGGGGCATATTCAAACGCGGCATTCTCCCGCGTTCCCTGCAAGTCGTAGTGAAGCGTTCCCACGAGAGGCCCCTCACCGAGAAAAACGTCAATCGTTCTTTTCATGGCGTTGTACGCGGTTTCTTCATCCGCACGCGCTTGGGCAAGCGCTCTTCATCAAGCAGCAGGCCGGTATCGTCACGGCTGGGATCGATCAGATCGCGGAACTTGTCGCCGAAGCCCAGAACGAAGAGCGCCATCGCGTAGATTCCGAACGTAACGGTGGGATCGCCTTTCTCGACGCGCAGATAGGTGCTTTTGCCGACCCCCATGCGCTCGGCCACGGCTGCGACAGTCAGCCCGCGCTTGCGCCGTGCCGTGGCAAGATCGGCACCGAGTTTGGTCAGAGACCGCTTGATGGTGGACGGCAAAACGTCGAGAACAGTTGAACGCATATAAGACCTCATACATGAGGTCAAAAGCCTCATTAAGTCCTATATATAACACCTTAAAATAGATTTGTCGACAACTAAAGTGGGTTCCGGCCCCTCGTCTCAGGGCATTTTCCGGAGACCAGCGCCTCTAATCTCCGCATCGGCACAATTATGCAAATCTGTGGCGGTTAGCTCCACGCACCGGCCAGAAGGGGTAAGTCCGATCCGCACTCAGGATTATCAGGCTCCCCCTGCAAGGGATCGCGCAGCGGGTCATATCTATCGCAAACCAACGCCATATATGGACTTTGGTAACATTCTGCTATGATTCGTTGCGGCGTCGGGTCCGTCCCGATTGTGGGGCTGGAACGGAGAAACCGAGTGCCTTTTGGCCAAAGGCGGCTGGTCGGATGAACCGCCGCGATCTCATTTTGGCGATATTAGGGGCCGCAGACGGCCGGACATTTACGCCTGTCCAAATTCAGAAGGCCGCTTTTCTCGTCTGCAAGCATTTCGGCGACGTGATCGACGAGGGACCGGGATTTGATTTCCAGCCGTACGATTACGGCCCCTTTGACGCGGACGTTTACGCGGAAATAGAAGCCTTGTACCGCACTGGAGAAGCGGTGATTGCCCCGTCAGCGTACGGCAACTGGAATACCTATGCCGCTTCCGATGCAGGAATAGAACGCAGCAACGATCTTTTGTACGGGACGCTTGGCGAAGAAGCGTCCAGTTACATTTATAAGATATCCGATTGGGTTCGGTCTTTGAGTTTCAAAAGCCTAGTAAGGTCGATTTACGAAGTTTATCCTGAAATGAGAGCAAATAGTATTTTTAGAGGCTAGGTTGTGACTGTCCTCGTAGGGGTACGCTGCTCCGATGGCGTTGTGATCGGAGCCGACAGTATCGCGACGGCATCAATGGGGCATTTCCCGTTGATACACCTGGAAGCCGATCCAAAAATCCAGATTTGCAAAGACGCCGTCATTGTAGCGACGACTGGCGCAGTCGGCTATTCACAAAGGCTCAATTCACTTATCGAAGCTGCGGCGAAGGGTAACGTATTCGCCAATTTGAGCGCGCGCGAAGCGACCACCAACATTTCGAAGAAATTCATCACGGATTTGCAGGAAAGCAAGGCTCCTAGTTGGCCGCAAGAAGGTTGGCGTTTTGGTGGATTGCTGGCGGCTGCTGACAAGGATGGCCCCTACCTCGCAGAGTTCTCGACTCTGGATTTTCAGGCTGAAATGAAAACAGGGAAAATCTTTTTCGGGTCTATGGGATCTGGGCAAATGCTCGCCGATCCGTTCCTCGCTTTTGTGTGCAGAGTGCTTTGGAAAAGCGAAATGCCAACGGTCGATCAGGGAAAATTTGGCGTCTATTGGGTCCTCAATCACACGATCAAGCTAGCCCCTGGAAAAGTGGGCCATCCGATCCGCTTGGCTACCCTTAGGAAAACCAATGGGGTGTGGGTCGCCAAAGAGCAAGACACGCAAGAATCTGCTCAGTACATCGAAGAGCTGGAAAATTACATCGGCAGTTTCGCGCCGCAGGCCACGATCGAAGAGGCGAAGGTAGAGCCCGTCCCGCAGCCGGAATTCAAGGCGAACGGAACTTAAGTTACCAGACACTCAATCATCGTTATCAGCGGCATCATGGCGTAGGCGCTTACGCCGTTACAAGGGCTCGCTCTCTTTCAATCTTAACGATCATCCATTGATGAGGTTTGCCGTCAATCTCGAATTCAATCTCTTCGTCCTCTTCGGCGCCGAGAAGCGCCGCGCCCGATGGGTGCCGTGCGGAGATGATACCCAGATCAGGGTCGTGTTTGTCGCTCATTAACTTGACGACGCGAACCCTGGTGTCGCCGCTCATTTGCACTTGTATACGGTCGCCGATTTCAACGACGATTCCCTTATCCTCCGCCGGCATGTCGGCCGCAGCAGTCGTCTCGTCCTTATGTGCGCTCGTCGTTTCTTCGGCCGGTGGCGCAGCTTGCTCTCTGCCCTTTGGCGAAGCTGTCCGGAATTCCGTCCAAACCGTCGGCGCCTCGCCGGCGCCAACAGCCTCGATCTCCAAGGCCTTGAGACTGCGAACGAGATCGTCGATACAGCCATCCGGATCAAGCCTGAAACTCGATCCCCAACACCGCCAGAACCGCCAGCCGACGCGCTCCATCACACGCTGCCGCGTCAAGTCTTCGGCCCAGCGCTCCGGCCCGTGGTATTGATCTCCATCAAGCTCGATGGCGAGGCGCCGGTCATCGCGCCCCTCGACCACGAGGTCGATGGAGTAGGGGCCGACTTTGACTTGCGGCTGCACGCGATAGCCGAGGGCGAGCAGACGGGCGAGCACATCGCGCTCAAAGCCAGATTGGCAGAGGGACATGAGGTTTCCGGCAGGCGTTGCCCTTCCTTCCATCGGGTTCTTGAAGTGCCGAAGGACTTTCGCCTTCAAATCATCCGGCTTGAGCATTTCCTCGCTGACAGAACGGAACAGATATTCACGATTGCGGGCACGCGAGAGCGCAACGTTGAAGCGCTGCTGGTAGGGAAGCGCGGTCTTTGAAGTGCAGGTTTCCGGACATTCGACCATGCTGATAAACACGATATCCCGCTCCTTGCCCTGGAAGACAGCGGAGTCGCCACACGCAACATCGTGGCGCACATAAACGTCCTCGCCGATGCGTTCCAACAGCATCGCCTGAATGAGCAGTGCCTGCTTTGCGCCGATCAGCGAGATGACGCCGATGGTTCGCCCGGCCATTTTTGGATCGGCGACGATGCGGGCCACTTCCTCCACAATGGCTTCAGCCTCCGCCAAATTGCGATTTGATTTGTCCTTGCGGCCATGGGGGAGATGGACGTCAATGAGCGGCGGCGACAGGCGTTCTGATGCTTTGGGCACGCGCACGGGGACGATCTCGTCGGTATAGAACTGAAAGCTAAAGCGGATGATCGGTTCCACGCATCGGAAGTGCTCCTTGAGCATGATCCGTCTGCCCGGATAACAGGCAAGCGCGAGCTCGTAGAGAGAATTTCCGGGCAGCATAAGTGCACCAAACGGCTGGCCGTCGAGATAGTGCATGCGGAGTGATCGGAGTTTCTGCTCCTCGATAAAAGCGGCGGTAGGGCTGACTTGCTTGTCATCGCCCACGATCAACACTTTCTTCGCGCGCAGGATTGCGGTCAGCGCGGAGATATCGGACTGCGATGCCTCGTCAAATATGACAAGATCGAAAGAGCTGAGCGTCGGCGGAAGGCTCTCGGAGATTCTCCAGGTGGGCATGATCCAGCACGGCACGGCGGCGTAGGAAGACTCCATTGCCTCGCGCGCATCGCGGCGGAGCCGCGACGCACTCTTGCCGGTGCCCTTGCCAATCTTGCGGATAGCGACAAGAAACATCTGCAAGGCGGCATCGACTTTGCGCGTGATGCGCGCTTTCAAGGTCAGGAGGGTCCGCAGCCGTACGATATCGTGGAAGAGGCGCCGCATCTCTTCGTCGGATGTGCGCCTCTGTTCGTCCAGCTCCCTGAGGCGCGTCCGTCCGTCAATAGACTGCAAGTGAGATTCTGCCTGAGCCCAGTGCCACGCGTCGCGCCAGTCGTTGGGGGTCAATGTGTCTTCAACGCCCTCCACCGGCTGTGTGCGGATCGCGTCAGCCCAACTCGGCGCGCCCGACTTGGCGATGTCGGCGGCGACTCTCTCAACCGTCTCCAGACGCGGCCGGAGGGCTCTTACCCGCTCAAGCTCAAGCAGGAGCGCTGACCATTCATCGGCGATTTTGTTGGCGGAGATATCCGGATTGCCCACGGATGCGGCCAGAAAGGCTGCAATGCGCTGCGAGATACGGCCGGTGCAGGCGGTCAGTTTCTCGCCGGCTGCCGCGAGTTTGACGCGTGCGCCGCTGAGTCGATGGCGCGATACTTCGGTGCGGATCGATCCCGCTGCGCGGCGGGCGTGCTCCGCGTTTGAAACAATCTCTGCCGCGTTCAAGCCATACGGAAAGAGACGCTTGATTTCCTTTTCCACGAGCGGAACGTGCCGACGAATGCAATCAGCGATGACGCTCACTCTTTGCAAAAGCGCGTGAAGCGCGCGGGCGGCGTCATCGGGGCGTTCCGGGATGGCAGGAAGAGAATATTCGGCTGCAAGCGCTCTCCATTGGGCGAGCGCGCCCGCAAGCTCAACTCTCCACGTGAGGACTTCGGCGATTTTTTTCCAATCCTCGGGTCGATCAGGGGTCTTTTCGAGAATGCGGATACTGCTGAAAGTGGAACGCACATCAGACTTGCCGAAGGACATGAGGCCGAAGGGTTTTTGGCCCGCAGCAGCGCGTTCCACTGCGGCGAGCAGCTCCGCCTGCGTGTGTGCGTCGTCCGGCATGGAAACCGCGTATGAGGCCAAGGTCGTCCGCCGCCCGACGGGACCGGTGAGGGTGACAATAAGCTGAGTGAGCGGACGCGCCAACTCATCGTTGAAACCGCGACGACGCCATACCGCAAAAAGATTGGCGAGCCATGGCGACTTCAGACAAGTCTCATGCGCAATGACAAGCGCCTCGACGGCGAGCAGCAATGCTTCCGCGCGGACAAGGGCGTCGGCCTCCGCCGAAGACATAACCGGGGCATCGGAGCGTCGGTCACGTTCGATGCGGGCGGCGTTCGCCAAATCCTGGTGGATTGCAGCAAGCGAGGCGGCATCGGGAAGATCGGAAACGCTGGGAAGGGTTGCACCCAAGTAGTCCAGATCGCCTCCGAGCGCTTTGCGGGCGGTGCGGGCGGCGGCTACATCCTCGTCACTGAAATTCAGCGCCGAGGCGTTCGAAAACGCGGGCCGGTCGGAAAACCAAGCGCAGCGGTCGCGGTCGCGGACAATTTGTTCGGCAAGTTCGATGGGCAGAATGCCATCCGCATCGACACCGGCGCCGATACGGCGGAGATGCTTCTCGGCGAAGTCGCGCATCTCGGCATCAATCCTGGCGATCCGGCGTTCCAGTTCGGCGATACGCCGCTCGCTGTCGGCGATGTCGCGCTCGGTCGTCCGGGTATCGAGTGAAGCGATTTTCGAGGCGAGAATATTGACGGTTGCCTCAAGTTGCTTGAGCCCTTCGCGTTCGGAGGTCAGGAGGCTGATCGCTAGGTCACGAATCCCTTCCGGGATTTGGTCCCGCAGAACGGCGAGCGCGCCTTCGCTTTTTGACGTAACGAGTACCCGCCTGCCCGTTGCAAGATAATGGCAAATGATATTCGCGATAGTGTGCGTCTTGCCGGTGCCCGGCGGCCCCTGCACAACCACACCTTCAACCTCCGGGCTCTCCAGCCGCCGTACAATGGCGATCTGCTCGTCATTGAAGGTCTTCGGAAAAAAGAATTGCTGGGGCCCGGTTTGCTCCGCCGCGGCTTTGGCCTGTTCAACCGAACCAGTCCCCGCGCCCGCATAGGACGTACCAGCCTGTCCGCCAATGCCCGTTTTAGGGAGAACGTAGGTTGGCTCGTCCGACGGTTCGGTCACGAGAGCGGTAGCGGGGCTCGGCACGGAGTTGGTCGTCTCAACCGCCTGTCTCAGGCGCTCAAGGTCCGACGTAAAAAAATTGTCTGAACGTGGTCGCGCGTAGAGGACCCAAGTATCGGTAACGACGAGCTGGGGGCCCGCGTGGGGAACCTTTCGGTCGTCCAGTTGCGCGTGATCAGGATGATAGCGCCCGCCACGATCGAATTGCGCGCAGGCATACCGAAGGATTGGCGTGAAAGTATCTTTTTCGAAGGGCGACAGTTCGCGCTCCGCAGGGAGCTTCGCGAAGTGCTCGCGGGCAAAGCGCGCCACGAGGTCCGTGCCCGGATTTTCCATCGCCGCAAACGGCTTCAGCGCCGTGATGGGATCAACGCCGCGCGGGCGGACGAGGATGGCGCCAGCGTCGTCGAGTTCCAGTTCCACCAGGCGCTCGACAATCGGATGATCCAGTTCATTGGGAGGCACCTTCCACCGCGCCACGCCCATGCCCAAAACGACCTCAAGAGGCCTGTCCGATCCTTCAAGCTTCAACGCCTGCTGGAGGCTGAAGAGGCGATCATAGATGTCGATCGTCTCGCGCCGCGGCCGTTCGGCTTCCGCCCATTGAGTCCAGGCCTGGGCGATATAATTTTCGACCTCTTGTTTCGCCTGGGGAAACCGGTCGAGCCGCAACACGACATCCCGCAGCTCCTCTCCTTGCTTGGGCTTAAGGGTCTTTGTCACGTCCTCCCGATCAACGACGCCTTGCGCAATCAATCGTTCGGCCTCTGTCGCCGGCATGACGGTCGTCCTGAGCGTCTGGATCACGGGCTCCTTGAAGGGATCGCGGCCAATGGTCAGCCACTCCTTCGCAGCAACCGGTGGCGGCGGCGGGTCTGTGCGCCGCAACCGATCGATTTTGACGTAGATTGATCCGTCAATGTCGGGCTGGTCGTGGTGGATGCCGACCCGATCGCGCAAGTCCTCTTCATGAAGGACAACGTTGCCGTAACTCGCCAGCGACCAAACCGGTTTGTCGGACAGTTCGATCAATACCCGTACATATTCGATGAGCTGCGTGACGCCCCGCTGGGCAGCGGACTGCGCAAACTCTGCAAAATCTCCCTGACCGGCCCGTGCGGAAGATTCACTCACCAATTCTTTGTGAGGCCCGGTTTCCACTAGCGCTGGTTCCGTTTTGCCGGCACGCGGGAAATCCCAATAAAAACGCACACCATCGTACACTACGGTTGTACAGCCAACAAATCGCGCGTCTTGATTTCATCGGAACGCCTAGAACAGCGATAGCTGCGGGCGTTGCTGTTCCTCGCGTCGCCAGTCGGGTGCCTGGCTTTCGGTTTCGAGCCATGCTTCGACGAAGGCGACGGGGCCGCCGTAGGCGGCCACGGTGTCCGGCGACGTGAAGTGGGAACGGTATCCGGTTTCGGTGATCGGAAGGTGCGCGCGTTCGGGAGCGATGCTTTCGATTTCGAGGTGCGCGGTATCGTAACCGATGTCCAAGACGAGCCAATGGTGGACATCCCGAATTTATGGCGCACACCCTAAAAAGGACACTCCGTCTCTGCTACGATCACCCGCATGGCCGACGATAACAAGCCCGAGCCGATCCCTTTTCCGGTCGAAGTGACCGTAAATGGCGTCAAGGTCACGGTGACATTGATGTTAAAGCCCGGCACCACTGTCTCGGTAGCTGAGAAAGAGCAACAAGAGACTAAAGAAGATCAGCCACAAGACGAAACCTAAAAACTGATCTTATCAATCCACCTTTTGAGCAGCGGCATGGGATGGCCGACGCCGTATCCAGCGGCAACGGTCTTTTTCTCATGACCAAGCAACTCATAACGAATATCGACCGGACATCCGGCCGCCCGGAGCCGATCTTGTGCACGATGGCGCAAGCTGTGGATTACCTTTCGCGGATCGACAATGCCGCAATCGTTCAGGAACCGATTGAGCCGCTTCGACGCGGTGCGCGGGCCATGATGGAATAGCGGTCCCTTGATGGTCGCGGGCAGATACGGCAACACGTTGGCGGGGAGCGGTACGCGGCGCTTTGATTGCTCCGTCTTATGGCCGATCACCACATAGCGCACGCCGCGTTCTTTCAGTTCGCTGTTAATCTCGAAAGCCTCGCTCAATCGCATCCCCGTGGCGGCGAGCAGCCGGAATAGCAATTGCTCGCTCTTGTCGAGACGGCCGAAGTTGCGCTTCACGTTCCGCATGTCCGCGTCGTCGAGCGGCAGGCGCTTTTCTTCATCGTCGCGCTTGGGCACGATGGATGAAAACGGATTGAACGTCAGCCGTCCCTCTTTGATCGCCAGATTGACGGCGGAGTTAAGCCATCCGATCTTTTTGCGGATGCTCGCGCTTTTGAGACCTTGGGCCTCGAAATGCTGGACGATCTTGCGGCCGTCGTCGCGGGTAGCATCCTTCAATGGTTTGTCGCACAGCGACTTGAACAGCGCCCACGCGGTTTCCGCTTCGCGCTTGTAATAGCCGGTGACGTTGGCGTGTTGCAGATACGTTTCAAAGATCGCATCGTCGCCGTTCTTTGTCGGCACCTTAGGGCGGTCCATTTTGGACACGTCAAACACCGGCCCGATTCGACGCAACTCGCTAATGGGCCGGGCGCGGATTTCCGAAGTGAATGACCGCGCCGAGCGGCAGGTTCACGATACGGTGTCCGGGGCCGCCGTTCGGTTCGCGACGGATGACCGCGCCGCCAGCGTCAAGATGGTGCAACTCGCGTTCGGTGGCGAAGAGGCGTCCGCCATCGGGGCCGACGTGCAAGCCCGGCTGATATTGCGGCACCCAAGCGGTTTCAAGTCGAGGCCGCGCGGCGAGCAGCGCCGCCTTGTGTTCGGCGATCATCGGCAGCGCCAGTAACTCCGGCCTGCACGCGGTCGGACGTGCCTAGGGACTTCTCAGTGCGTCCTGCCCGGGGTCTGCAACTTGATATGCCAGTTCCGCGACCCCGGCCGCAGGAACAGGTAATCGGTTTTGCGCCGCATAGCGGCAGATATTAGCGTCAGAGATTAGCGGCAGTCAGTAGCGGCAGGTAGCTTCTTTCAGAAGTGCTTAATTTTCAATGGCTTTTTGGTGGGCGCTGTAGGGATTGAACCTACGACCTCTCCCGTGTGAAGGGAACGCTCTCCCGCTGAGCTAAGCGCCCGATCCGATCGGCGGCGGATTTAAGGAACGGCTTGGCCGAGTGTCAAGCGAGGCTTCCTGAGTTGACCCACCTGGGTCCGAGGCAACCGCGATTTTTGGCCGGAATTGGGATCGCAGACGAGCATGCGGCAACAGGGGCGGGCGATAGACCTCTTGTTAATTCGATACCGCGCGTGACGCGGTCGACTGCAGGGCGCGGATGCGGTCCGCGAGGGTGGCCTTGCCCTCAGGCGGGTCGGTGGCAGCGTTGGCCTCGGCGTTGGCGCCATTGCCCGGTGCTGTGCCGGCTGTTTTGCCCGTGGCCGAGGTCGCCGCGGCGAGCATCGCTTCGATCGGCGAGCTTGGACCTTCGAGAGTGGCGGTGAGCCGCGCCACCTCGGCGGCGACATCATTGATACGCTCGCGCAAAAGCGCGTTTTCCACGCGCTCGGCGGCCCAGGTCGATTCCGTCTCGCGCCGCATCGAAGCGATCTCGCCTTGCAGCTTGGCGCGCTCTTCCATCGCTGCGGCAAGCTGCGCCTCAAGCTGTATGATGTCGGCGCGGAGCTTGTTCGCGGCTCCGCTGCTGCGGACGCCGGCATTGCCAAGCTCTTCGCGAAGGTCGTTCTCGGTCTTTTTCGCGGCTTCAAGATCCGCGCGCAGCCGCTGCACCTCGACCTGGCGTTCCGAGAGCTGACGCCCCTGATCGCCAAGGCGCGCTTCCAGCTCTTGGGCCCGGCGGCCGAAGACTTCCGCTTCGGCCTTTTGTGCCGTCAGCTGATGTTCAAGCTCCGTGGTACGGGTTGCGAGTTCGCCGAGCTTGCCGCGGGCTTCGTTCGATTGATGGGCGGCCGCCTCGGCTTCGGCTCGTTCGCGCGCAAGACGCTCCTCTGTTGCCCGCACGGCGCGTTCGTAGTCGGAGACGCTCACCTTCATGGCCTCGACCTGAGCGCGCAATGCCGCAAGTTCGACGCGCTGGCTGTCGGCCATGATCGAGCGCTCGCCGAGTTCGGCCATGAGTTTGGCAAGCTCAGCTTCCTTGTCACCGAGCTCGCGCTCGGCTCCGTGCAGCGACCCGGACTTCAGATTGAATTCTTCTTCAGTCGCCCGCAGTTGATCGCGCAGATTTTTTTCGCGCGCTTCCAACTCGAAAATCGCCGCAGTCTTGTCCCCAAGTTCCTTCTTGAGGTGGATGATGGCGTCGGTCTTCTTACCGAGTTCGGCGAGCTGTCCGGTGGACTTGGCCTTCATCTGCTCGACGCTCATTTCGAGCCGCCGCGTCGACATCGCGAACTCGGCGCGCAACTGATCCTTGTCGGCACGGATTTCAGCGATCGAGAGCGGCGTGGCTGCTTCAAGGCGGCGCATCGTCAGGCGCACAGCGCGCTCATGAACGAGCGGAAGGAACAGTAGTCCGAGCAGCGCCGCAACCAGGAACCCGATCCCGAAGTACATGATCGGTTCGATCATGAAGCCACTCTTTAAGCCGTGCCGCTGTCGAGCTTATATTGCCACGACCGGAGGGCGTCGCACCACACTAACGAGCAATTATCCTAAACTGAGGCACGCCGCTGCGCCAGACTTGCCGTGCGAGTCTGCAACTGGCGATCAAAACGGGTTCCAGGTCGCCCGTTCGGTGAATTTGAGATAGCCAAGATTGGCTCCGAGCCGAAACCCGACGCCGGTACGGATCGGGACCACGACGATATCGTTCGCCGTCAACGCCGTCATGCCGAAACCGCCGACAAAATAAGCTGAACCTTCGATGCCGCCAAAGCGCTGAAAAATAGCTTCGGTTCGCGGCAAGTTGTAAACGAGCATCATGGATCGGGCACCGTCGGCGCCGGCGTCAAATCCCAATGTCGGTCCCTGCCAGTAGACGCGAACGTCGCCCGCATTCTTGGTGTAAAGCGTTCCGTCGCCATAGCGCAGGCCGCCGACAAAAGCGCCGCCCGCTTCCTCACCAAGAATGTATCCGTTCGGTTGGCCCCATTCACTCACGGCCTTCTCGACGATGGTGGCAAGACCGCGTGACACGCCACCGAAGAAATGGTGACCGGCGTCGATCAGCTCATTCGGGGAGTATTGATTGGCCGGTGGCTGCGCCGGGATCGACGGCGCGCGTATGACCGGCGGCGGTTGTTGTGGGGGCAGCGTGGTCCCAGACTGCGGCGGCACGGTCTGAGCCAGGGCCGATACGGAATTAAGGCAACCAAGGCCCATCATGGCTTGGCTCATCATGATCGAGGTTATGAAGACGGATCGTGCGGCGAAGCTCATCAAACGACCTCAGTTAACCCCTTGATCATGCACACCGGCTAAGTCTCCGCCGAACTTAAAACAACTAAGTAAACCAGATACGAATTAATGGAGTGTTTGCCAGAACTATGACGGCAGCACGGCAACGACGGAAGCCACACTTGGCTGCTATCGCGGGTCTAACCGGCCTGCTGCTTGCTTTGCCGCTCGGTTCGTCCCCCTCGCGGGCCGCGACGACTGAAAGAATTGTTGTCGACTGGCATACGGGTCTTGCGATTGGAGGCTACGATCCGGTTGCTTTTTATATCGACGGCAAGCCCGTTCCCGGCAGCCCGGACGTCGAACTGCATTATGCCGGTGCCATCTGGCGGTTCCGGAACATCGGCAATCGCGAAGCTTTTGTAGCGCGGCCCGATGTCTACATGCCGCAGTTCGGCGGTTATGACCCGATCGGCGTCTCGCGCGGCGTTGCGGTAGCAGGCAACCCCAGCCTCTGGCTGATCGTGAGCGGGCGTCTCTTTCTGTTCTACGATCGCCGCCGGTTGGAAATGTTCGCAGCTGATCCGGAGCACTTTGCCGCCGAGGCCGAGCGCAAATGGCCGGACGTTCTGAGCACGCTCAGTCCTTGACCTCTGTTATCGATTGACGCCCGCGGTCGGCGCCGGTGCGCCCCACGCCAGGAACGCGGGAATAATCAGGGTAGGACTGCCGTAGTGCAATGCCCCGCCATCCGGGTCCATGACGCTTCCGCCGGCCGCAACGAGGATCGCATGACCGGCAGCAATATCCCAATCGTGCGTGGGGGCGAGTCGCGGGTAGAGGTCGGCGGCTCCCTCGGCGAGCCGGCAGAATTTCACCGATGAGCCGCAGCCGACGCGGCGTGTTTTTGCAAAACCATCGAGATAAGCTTGTGTTCGCGCTTCGAGATGCGAACGGCTTACCATCACGGTGAGTTCGCCATCTGGCCGCGGCCGGGCGTTGATCGCTTGCGGTGTTTCGGCCCCTTGCCCCGAAAACTTAAGCCGCTCAGCACCCCGGCCGACGATGCCGCGCCAAATCAGACCTTGCGCCGGTGCCGCGATGATGCCGAGGATCGGCGTGCCGCCGGTAACCAGAGCGATATTGACGGTGTACTCGTCGCGCCCGGAGATAAATTCCTTGGTGCCATCGAGCGGGTCAACCAGGAAATAGCTCCCGTTCGTAATGGTGGGCCTTTCATGTTCCGCTTCCTCCTCGGAGATGATCGGCAATGCGGGAGAAAGATGCGACAGCCCGTCGCGAATGATCGCTTCTGCGGCTTCGTCAGCGGCCGTCACCGGTGAGCCGTCGGCCTTGATGTTGACGCGGCCTTGGCCCTGCGACCGGATCGCTTCTGCAGCCGAGATGGTAATCCTGGTCAGCCCGTCCATGAGATCGGGGAAGGTGGCGGGATCAATCGAGGACACGAAGTCTCCTTAAAATTGCAACTCGCCTGATGAAGATCGGGCAGTGAGGGAGAATGCAGACAGGGGGCGGTCTCTTAGCATACGGCGAAGGCAACGGAACGATTGCCGAATCGCACGCGCTATGACACGGACGAACGCCCTGGCGCTATAGGGAGCTTGCCATGTCCGCCCCTGTTTCCAGTCCCATTTCCATCGGAGCCCTCGATCTTGCGGCGTTGCTGTGCTCTCGGGTGTGCCATGACCTGATCAGTTCGGTCGGCGCGATCGTTAACGGCATCGAAGTCCTGGAGGAGGACAAGGACGAAGAAACCAAGACGTTCGCGCAGGAACTGATCAAAAAGAGCGCCTATCAAGCTTCGGCTAAACTGCAATTTTGCCGCTTGGCTTTCGGCGCCGCCGGATCAGCTGGCGCGCAGATCGATCTTGGCGATGCGGAAAAGGTGGCCCGCGGGCTGCTCGAAGATAACAAGACCACACTGGTCTGGAACCTGCCGCGTGAATTGCTGGCGAAGAACCGCGTAAAACTGGTGCTGAACATGCTGCTGATCGCCAGTTCGGCCGTTTCCCGCGGCGGCACCTTGACGGTCGACCCCCACAGCGTCGGCGAGGGCTCATCCGGGTATGTGGTCACCGCAACCGGTCTCAACGCCCGGTTGAATCCGGTCGTGCCCGAGCTGTTGACAGGCAGTCCCGCTCATACCGTGGACGCCCACGCTATTCAGCCGGTTTATGCGGGTATCTTGGCCCGAGATTGTGGACTGACACTCTCAGCCCAAAGCGATACCGGGGCGGTCGTCTTAACGGCCGGCTAAGCGGTCGATTGGGCGCGAAAAGTACCGTTCATCGTCTCGTTTCGCGTTCTGCAACTGAAATTAAACGCTTTGGCAACACACTCCGTACGGCCGGACGGGTCACGGGCCTGACGGCAAACAGCACGCATGCCGGCGTGTGTGTTGGCATTGGCGCAGCCAGCGGCCGACAGTGATGGGTGGGCTGACGAGGCGGTTGGGATGGACGACCTACTTCAGGAATTCCTGACCGAGACCGGCGAAAGCCTTGGGCGGGTCGACGCCGAGCTGGTGCGCTTCGAGCAGGAGCCGAACAACGGGCAAATCCTCGGCAACATCTTTCGCCTCGTTCATACCATTAAAGGAACTTGCGGCTTTCTGGGACTACCCCGGCTCGAGAGGTTGGCCCATGCCGCCGAGACCCTGATGGGGAAGTTTCGCGACGGGATGCCGGTCACCGCCGAAGCCGTCACGCTCGTACTTTCGTCAATCGACCGCATCAAAGCGATTCTTGAGGCCATCGAAGCGGAGGAGCGGGAGCCGGAAGGTGATGATAGTGACCTTATCGGGCAGCTCGCGTCCTGGTCGCAGCGCGAGGATTTGAAGCCGCAGCCGGCATATCGTGGGGAAGCCGCTGAAACGCACCAGCCGACAGCCGGTGTGCGAGAAATCGATGAAGCGACCAGTCCAGGCAGTGCTTCGTTCGAGCCCCAAACGACCAAAAAATCGCCGGCTGATAAGCCTTCGGCCGACGATGAGCGCGAGCGCGTCGCGAGCCACTCAATCCGAGTTACTGTCGAAACCCTCGATCACCTTATGACCACGGTTTCCGAGCTGGTTCTGACGCGCAACCAGCTCCTGGAGATCGTCCGCCGCCATGAGGACTCCGACTTCAAAGTGCCATTGCAGCGCCTTTCTAATGTTACGGCAGAACTGCAAGAAGGCGTGATGAAGACGCGCATGCAACCGATCGGCAATGCGTGGCAAAAGCTGCCGCGCATCGTGCGCGACCTGTCCGCCGAGCTTGGCAAAGAGATTGATCTCGAAATGAGCGGCGCCGACACCGAGCTCGACCGCCAGGTGCTGGAGATGGTCAAGGACCCGCTCACCCATCTGGTGCGCAACTGCGCCGATCACGGCATCGAGAGCGCCGCGGAGCGCATCGCCGCAGGTAAGCCGCGGAAGGGGACGATCCGGCTCACCGCTTGTCACCAGGGCGGCCATATCATCATCGAGATCGCCGATGATGGCCGTGGCCTTGACGTTGAGCGGATACGCGCGAAGGCCGTCGAGCAGGGCTTCGCCAGCGAAACGGAGATCGCGGCGAAATCCGAGGCGGAGATTTGTAATCTGATCTTCGCGCCCGGGTTCTCGACCGCAGCAAAGATCACCAGCATCTCGGGGCGTGGCGTTGGGATGGACGTCGTGCGCGCCAACATGGAGCAAATCGGCGGTACGGTCGATTTGAAATCACTGCCTGGCGCTGGAACTACATTCACGATCAAGATACCGCTGACACTGGCGATCGTTTCAGCGCTGATCGTCGAGGCCGCCGGCGAGCGTTTCGCCATCCCGCAGCTTTCGGTGCTCGAGCTTGTGCGTGCGGCCAATGCCGGCGATCACCGCATCGAGCGCATCAAAGAAACACCGGTGCTGCGCCTGCGCAACCGACTGTTGCCGCTCATCGATCTCAAAGAAATCCTGCAACTCGGCGGCGGCGAGGCCGACAAGGGCTTTATTGTCGTTACTCAGGTCGGCAGCCAAATCTTTGGTATCGTGGTCGACAGCGTGCTTCACACCGAGGAGATCGTCATAAAGCCGATGTCGTCGAAGCTCCGCCACATCGCGGCTTTTTCCGGAACGACGATACTCGGCGACGGCACGGTGATCATGATCATCGATCCAAATGGCGTTGCCCAGGCGCTGGGACGCATTACGCCGGTCATGCGGGCTGATGAGGCCAAGTTGGATGACGGTGCCGCAACCCACGAAGATCTGACGCCACTGCTTGTGTTTCGCGCCGGCTCGCAGCAGCCCAAAGCCGTTCTGCTCTCCCTGGTGTCGCGCCTCGAGGAGATCGATTGCCGCCAGATTGAAATCTCCAACGGTCGTCATCTCCTGCAATACCGCGATCAACTCATGCCGTTGCTGCGGATCGACACAGCGACCGCCGTCAAGCAGGAGGGCGCCCAGCCGATCCTGGTATTCTCCGATCATGGCCGCTCCATGGGCCTCCTGGTCGACGAGATCGTCGATATCGTTGAGCAAAAACTCGACATCGAAGTGGCCAGCGATCAGGCCGGAGTCCTCGGCTACGCGGTGGTCAAGGGGATCGCCACAGAGATTGTCGACATTGGCCATTTTCTTCCGCAGGCCTTCGCCGACTGGTTCCGCTGGCGGGATAAGCGATCGACGTCCCGTTCGCGGCGCGTGCTGCTGGTCGACGATTTCAGCTTTTTTCCGTGACTTGCTCGCGCCTTTGATTAAGGCCGCCGGATATCACGTCAGCGCCGTTGCTTCGGCCGCGGCTGCGCTTGATACGATCAAATCGGGTCCGCCGTTCGATATCGTCGTAACCGATATCGAGATGCCGGAGATGGACGGTTTCGAGTTTGCAGCGGCGCTGCGTGAAAATCCGGCTACGGCCGCCGTTCCGGTTATCGCCCTTTCGGCCATGATTTCAGCCGATGCGATTAAGCGAGGGCGTGGAATTGGCTTCCATGATTTCGTCGCCAAGTTCGATCGCGCCGGTCTCATCGCGGCGATCAAGGAGCAGTGCGACGACCTGCATCAGGCAGCGTAATCGGCACAAATAAGATGCAAAGCGACACCGACGTAACCGAATTTGTCACCTTTAGCATCGCCGGTCAGATGTTTGGCCTGCCGATCGGGCGCGTTCAGGACGTATTCAAGCCCATTCACATGACGCGCGTGCCGCTCGCCGGAGCCGAGATCGCGGGCGTGCTCAATCTACGGGGCCGCATTGTGACGGCGATCGACATGCGCAACCGGCTCGATGCCAAAAAGCGCGACGGCGGCAACGCGCCGATGGCTATCGGCATCGAAGTGAAGGGCGAGTTGTTTGGCCTTTTGGTTGATGCAGTTGGCGAGGTGCTCAAGCTGCCCAACGCGCAGCGCGAACCCAATCCAATCAACCTCGACCGCAAACTCGCTGCCTTGTCGGCAGGCATTTATCGGCTCGACGGCCAGCTCTTGGTCGTGCTCGACATCGACCGCGTGCTGGACCTTCGTGGCGAGGCATTGGCCGCATGAGTACGACGGAAACACGATTCAAAAATATCGAAGCGGGTTCGCCCGCAAAGCTTAAAGCGAGGACACAATGAAGACGTGCTTGGTCGTCGACGATTCGAGCGTCATCCGCAAGGTGGCGCGCAGAATTCTTGAAGGACTCGAATTTGAGATCGCTGAAGCGGAGAACGGCGAGGAGGCGATTGAAGCCTGCCGCCGGCAGATCCCGGACGGGATCCTCCTGGATTGGAACATGCCAAAAATGGACGGCTACGAGTTCCTTCGGGTGCTGCGCCGTCTTCCCGGCGGCGACAAGCCAAAAGTGGTGTTCTGCACCACCGAGAACGACGTCGCGCACATCGCCAGGGCGCTGCATGCCGGCGCCAATGAATACATCATGAAACCGTTCGACAAAGATATTGTCGAAGCCAAGTTCCAGGAAGTGGGCCTCCTCTGAAGTGGTCAGCGCGCTGTTCGGCGGCGCGTCGACGAATTCCCGATGTAAAGTTGAGTGCCCCATGAGTATCGCCCTCAAACCTGCAAGCCTTGAGACCGCCGTCGAGCGGCCCATCCGGGTTATGATTGTCGACGACGCCGTCGTTGCACGCCGTCTGCTGACTCGCTGGATCGGCACCGAGCCGGACATGATGGTCGCGGCATCGCTGTGCACCGGCCGCGAGGCGGTCGACCAGATCGAAGCCAGCGATCCCGATGTCGTCGTCCTTGACGTCGACATGCCGGAGTTGGACGGCATTTCCGCGTTGCCGCTTCTGCTTAAGAAGAAGAACGACCTGGTCGTCATCATGGCCTCGACGCTGACGCGCCGAAGCGCCGAGATCAGCTTAAGGGCGCTGTCGCTTGGCGCCGCCGACTATGTTCCGAAACCCGAATCGGCCCCCGACGCCACGACGTCTGAGGTTTTTCACCGCGAGTTAATTGAGAAAATTCGCATGCTCGGCCGGCGCGGCCGATTGCTGCGGCGCCATTGGCGGCCTGATTCCGATGGGGTCCAGCCGATATCGGCGCGCCACAAACCTGAAGTAGCGCCGGCGCCCGGCGACGGCGCCGCTTTTACCTTACGGCCGTTTGCGCGCTCGGCTCCGCGGGCGCTTTTGATCGGTTCGTCGACCGGCGGGCCGCAAGCCCTCAGCGCGCTGGTCGGAGACATCGGCGCCGCAATCGAGCTGGCGCCGGTCCTCATCACGCAGCACATGCCGCCGACTTTCACCGCGGTGCTGGCGGAACACCTGTCGCGCATCAGCGGCCGGCCCGTGCATGAGGCGACGCACGGCGAAACAGTCATGAGTGGCAATATCTATGTGGCGCCTGGCGGCCGCCACATGCGTGTTGCGCGCGGTCAAGACGGTCCCACCATCGCCATAGGCGATGATCCGCCGATCAATTTTTGCCGGCCGGCGGTCGATCCACTGCTTTCTTCAGCGGCGGCGGTGTGGGGACCGCGCAGTCTTGCGCTCGTCCTCACCGGGATGGGCTCCGACGGCACGCGCGGCGCTGCAGAAATCGTAGCCGCGGGCGGCAGCGTGATCGCACAAGACGAGGAAACCAGCGTGGTGTGGGGAATGCCGCGTTCGGTCGCCGTGGCGGGCTTGTGTTCCGCGGTGCTTCCGCTCTCGCAGATTGGTTCGAAGATCAATCGCCTGTTCGCCGGAGATCGTCCGTGACGCCTCACGACTACGATTTCCTGCGCAAATGCCTGAGACAGCGCTCCGGCCTCGTCCTGTCGGCCGACAAACAATATCTGGTCGAAAGCCGCTTACTGCCTGTCGCTCGCAAGGCCGGCCTTGGCAGCCTCGCTGAACTTGTCGCCGCGCTCAGGCGCGGCGACGCCGAAGCGTTGACGGTTGCGGTCGTCGAAGCGATGATGACCAACGAGACGTTTTTCTTTCGCGACAGGACGCCATTCGAGAATTTCAATTCCACCGTTATGCCGGCTCTGCTCGCCGCGCGGCAGACTTCGCGCACCATTCGCATCTGGTGCGCGGCCGCTTCTGTCGGGCAGGAGCCTTACTCTCTGGCGATGGCGCTCAAAGAGATGGGGCGCAAAATCGAGGGTTGGCGTATTGATCTGATCGCCACCGACCTGTCCAACGAGGTGCTCGAGAAAGCGCGTCAGGGAATTTACACCCAGTTTGAAGTTCAGCGCGGGCTGCCGATTTAGCTGCTGATTAAATATTTCGCCCAGGTCGGCGACATGTGGCAGATCAGCCCCGACATTCGCGCGATGGTCAAATTCCGGCAGTTCAACCTGTTGTCGGATTTCTACCATCTCGGCACATTCGATTTGATATTTTGCCGTAACGTGCTGATCTATTTCGACCAGGAGACGAAGGTCAACGTGCTCAACCGCCTGAGCGAGGTTATCGCCGGCGACGGCTATCTGGTGCTTGGCGCTGCGGAGACAGTTGTGGGGTTGACCGGCAGATTTAAAACAATGACGGATCTGCGCGGCCTTTATATGCCAAACCCGCCCTTGGCAAGACCGTCGGTGCAGGTTCCGGCACGCACTACGTCCGCACCGCGTCTGGTCGCGACGCGCTAAATGATACGAACTGCCGGCGGCAAATAAAAACCCCGGCGACCGGCCGGGGTTTTGTTATTGCTGAAAGCTCGGACTTTTAAGCCGAGATTTTCGACTCTTCCTCGGTCGGCTCGCGCAGCACGTAGCCGCGGCCCCACACCGTTTCGATGTAGTTCTTGCCGTTCGAGGCATTGGCCAGCTTTTTGCGGAGCTTGCAGATGAAGACGTCGATGATCTTCAGCTCCGGCTCGTCCATGCCGCCGTAGAGATGGTTGAGGAACATCTCCTTGGTCAGCGTCGTACCCTTGCGCAGCGAGAGCAGCTCCAGCATCTGGTATTCCTTGCCGGTCAGATGCACGCGCGCCGCGTTGACCTCGACGGTCTTGGTATCGAGGTTGACCACGAGATCGCCGGTCTGGATCACCGATTGAGCATGACCCTTGGAGCGGCGCACGATGGCGTGGATGCGCGCCACCAGCTCGTCCTTATGGAACGGCTTGGTCATGTAGTCGTCGGCGCCGAAGCCCAGGCCCCGGACCTTGTCCTCGATGCCGGCCAGGCCGGTGAGGATCAGGATCGGGGTCTTGACCTTCGAGACCCGCAGGCTGCGAAGCACTTCGAAGCCCGACATATCCGGAAGATTGAGATCCAGAAGGATAATGTCGTAGTCGTAGATTTTGCCGAGATCGACCCCTTCTTCACCGAGGTCGGTCGTGTAGACGTTGAAACTCTCGGACTTGAGCATCAACTCGATAGATTGCGCAGTGGCACTATCATCTTCGATCAGCAATACGCGCATGCCAGTCCCTTTCCTCGCCGCGCGGGCTTAAGGTCGGCACGCCCCGACGGCGGCCCCCGAAAAACGCCTTGGGACAAACTGATTTGAGACTGTAAACGCGGTATGGTTAACAAAACCTAATTCGTCCGCGCAAGAAGTCCGTAGGCAAATTCGGTCGAATTGCCCTAAGATATTGCGAGAGAGTGGTTTTCTAGCCACGTCGGCGCTCAAGTTCCAGGTTAAGACTCGGTGCTAACCGACTCTTGTGACTCGCCCCTCCGTTCTAGAAGACCGAGCCATGCCTATTCCCAAGGACGACGCAATGATTAACGGCCCGGGTAAATACACCGTTAAGACGGCCGGGGTTGAAGTAACCAAATACGAACCACCGGCGAAGTTCCCGTGAAAGCGCTGGCCGAACAGATCAACGAACTCGACGGCGTGGAGATCTACGGCCGGGTCGTCGGCGTGCGCGGCCTCATGGTGGAAGTCGCGGGGCCGCTGCATGCGATGTCGGTCGGCGCGCGCGTCATCGTTGAGACGCCGGCGAAGTCGATTCCGTGCGAGGTGGTCGGATTTTCCGCCGGCAACGCGCTGCTGATGCCGTTTGCGCCGCTGGAAGGCGTCCGGCGCGGCTGCCGCGCCGTCGTGACGGCGGTTGCCGGCGCGGTGCGGCCGTCGGTCGGGTGGTTGGGGCGGGTCGTCAATGCGCTCGGCGAGCCGATCGACGGCAAGGGCGCCTTGATGTACGGGCCGTCGCCTTATCCGTTCCGCAATACGCCGCCGCTGGCGCATGCGCGCCGCCGGGTCGGCGCGCCGCTCGATCTCGGCGTCCGCGCGCTCAATACGTTCCTGACCTGCTGCCGCGGCCAGCGGCTTGGCATCTTCTCCGGCTCTGGCGTCGGCAAATCGGTGCTGCTGTCGATGCTGGCGCGCAATGTCGCAGCCGACGTCACGGTGATCGGGCTGATCGGAGAGCGCGGCCGCGAAGTGCAGGAATTCCTTCAGGACGACCTCGGCGACGCCGGCCTCGCCCGTTCCGTGGTCGTGGTCTCGACCTCCGACGAGCCGGCGCTGATGCGCCGCCAGGCCGCGCACGAGACGCTCGCGATCGCCGAATATTTCCGCGACGAAGGCAAAGACGTTCTGGTGCTGATGGATTCGGTGACCCGCTTTGCCATGGCGCAGCGCGAGATCGGCCTCTCCGCCGGCGAGCCGCCGACCGCCAAGGGCTACACGCCCACGGTCTTTACCGAGCTGCCGCGCCTGCTCGAGCGCGCCGGCCCCGGCACCGAGCGGGGCACCATCACCGGCATCTTCACCGTCCTGGTCGACGGCGACGATCATAATGAGCCGATTGCCGACGCCGTGCGCGGCATTCTCGACGGTCACATTGTCATGGAGCGCGCCATCGCCGAGCGCGGCCGCTATCCGGCGATCAATATTCTCAAATCGGTGTCGCGGACCATGCCGCGTGCGGCCGATCCGGAGTATCTGCCGGCCCTTAATCGGGCACGCCAGGTCATGGCAACTTATACTGACATGGAAGAGCTGATCCGGCTCGGCGCCTACCGGGCCGGCACCAGCCCCGAGGTCGACGAGGCGATCCGGCTGCACAAGCCGCTCGAGGCCTTTCTGGCCCAAGGTAAGGAAGAAGCAACCACCTTGGCCGAAGGTTATCGCCGGTTGGCCGAGATTTTGGCGACCGTGGAAACCGAACGCTAACGTTATCGGGGCACTATTGCGCCTTGGCGGCGCCGTGCGGCCTGATCCGGCCGGCGTCATGGTTCTGCGGCTTCGGGGGAGTAGCAGTCGATGAAGTCCCGTGAGACGCTCATTCGCCTGAAGAAGTTTCAGGTTGACGAGAAGCGGCGCAAGGTTGCGCAAATCGAGGCGATGATCGCCGAATTCGACCGCATGGCGGGCGATCTGGAACGCGAAATCCGGGTCGAGCAGGACCGCGCGGGCATCCACGATCCCGGCCACTTTGCCTATCCGACCTACGCCAAAGCCGCGATCGGGCGTCGCGAGAATCTCAAACGCTCGGCCGACGAACTGCGCACCCAGCTTGAGGATGCGAAATTGGCGCTCGGCGACGCCTTCGACGAGCTCAAGAAGGTCGAGCTCCTCGACGAGCGCGACCAGATGCGCGAGCGCGAAGCGGAAAACTCAGCCGAGCAGGACGAGCTCGACGCCATCGCGCTGATGCGGGTGCGCGGCGCCGCGCCGGCGTAAGGTGCGGCGGGCGCCGGCCGCGGCCGGCGTCATGGCGTACAATATGTAGCCTGGATGGAGCGAAGCGAAATCCGGGAGAAAAATTTTTCATCCGCGTAAACTAGCGTTGCCTCTCGTTGCCTCAACGCCGCGAAGATACAGCGCCGTGAACGACGAATACGATTTTTCGAAAGCCCGACGCGGCCGCTTATATCGCCGCGATGTGGCGCGGTGCCCCGGTGTACCTCGATCCGGAGGGTATTGGCCTTTCTGACCGCGAGGGCTGGCGACTTGCGGAGATACCCGTGAACGGAACTCGTCAACGCGGTCCTGAAAAAGATATTGAGATGATTGAGGCGCCCGTTGGAACGGACCAACCAATGGCTCTGGACGCTGCAGCTATAGGGATCACATCAAGGCGAGGATTAGAATCCGATCGGATTCCGGCAGGCGCTGTTCCAGGAAGCCGTGCAGACGCTGAGCTCGGGCGACGTCGACACGGCGCGCGCTGTGTTGCGCGACTTTATCGATGCCACCATCTGGCTTTGCGGCGCTGGCCAAGGTGACAGGAACACCGCCGAAAAGCCTGATGCGGATGTATCGGGCCCGAGCGGCAATCCCACGGCGGGCAATCTTTTTAGCGTCATCGGGTAGCCGTAGAAAGAGACCGCGGTACATCTCGAAGTTCACGGGCCTTTCGGGGCCTTCGACACGAGCACCGCCGCCAGCGCGCCTGTGACATTTCCCTAAACGAGACGGGATCGATAGGCTTCGACCAATGCGCGGTCGTGGCCAAATTAGCTTCAATATGCTGCTAAACTCGGTGATGGAGTACGATATAATTTGCAAATTGTTGTTTTCCGATACCCTCGCACACATTCGTCCTGTCAAATAGAAGGCAAAATTTGATGACCAACGAGGAAATGGCCTTTTCGAGGTGGAAGGCCACCGTAGATTCCGTAATGAAGAAAATCTATGGCATCGACACAAATGATGCAGGCATTGAGGATGAAAGGCTCAGCGATCACTGGTCTACAGGGGAAGCTCCTGAGCACTTTGTTGAATGGTTCGGGGAAAATACGATCTCATATCGAAACGCGAGATGGGGATCGAGGATTGGTGGTAAAAGTAATTCAGCCCTTAAAAGTTTGCTCACGATGGTATTTTAGATAGTAAGGATGCGGCCAATAACTCCGATCTTTTGGCGTAATAATTTTGCCGTTTGGATTTAGTAATTTACCGATTTGATCGGGTACCCCCTTTTTGGCAATCAAAATTTTGTGGTTATCGTCAATCTGAAACAAGCCCGCGGTCAAACAGCCAATGCAATGTCCCCGATAGTGCCAGCCCGTTTCGAATCGAAGTCCGGTCCATTGTTGGTGACTGGCCTGATATGAGCAGCCTGCACCTCGGGGCGTCCGCCGCCGTTGATCAAACATAGACCGGTCAGCGCGCATCGATTTGCATAGGCGGTCCGAACCGCCTGTCTGAAGGCCTGATCCCGAAACGGACGCGAAACTGTCATTTCTACGATGGGTCTTTCGAAAGCCCAAATGGGTTCTTCAAATCCGCTCGATAAATCATCTGAACCGTTTTCTGATTGAGACAATTCGGCTGCAAAGCCGGCCTTTAGGATCCGATCAAACTCTTCTTCCGGGATTTGTCGCACGGCCCGACCGAACGCGCCCTTGTTCGTCGAGCCATCATTTTTATGCAAAGCGGTTTCGTAATAGCGACCACCTTCCGCGAATGGAACGGGCCGATCGAAACTCAAGAAGTCAGAGACGATGGCATAGTAGTGATCGGCACGATTTTGATCTTCAATGACATCTTTGAGACGCGCAGTCGCAAAATAGGCCTGCCGTCCGCCTCGGCTTGAATCGACAGTGCTAGACCGACGCGGCTCGTAATAAATAATATGGTCTCCAACCGCGCTGCGAACCTGTTTCAGGTAAGTGGCGGGAAAGTGGTAATGCTCTTCCACTCTATCGTCGTAAATCGACGAGGCCTTTGTTGTGAAAATGACTTTGCCCATCCGGGAAGAGCCAGAGCTATCACGACTACCAATACTGTCACACTCTGACCTTCGAGCGCATTATTTTTTCATTGACCGTCGTCCCCATTTCAGGTGCGCAGCTCAACGAATCTCGCTCACTGAAGGACGCCTTCGCGAGGTATTCCGAGAGGTGGAGCGAGTGCGGTGCCCGCGGGCGGAACGATACACGCCGCTCCCGGGCAGCTTCGGGCATCATGCTGACCGGCACTACGACCGGTCCGGGAGGCGAGGGGCGTTCGAGCTGACTATTCTCGTATTATTAGAATGCCTTCGGTAAACCGCCTAGCGCAGTATCGCATTGTCGGTGTGACGACTTGGAATGCCGATCGGCACGGCAAAATTCCGTTTGGTGATCGGACTGTGCCAGACTTCGTGACTGCCCTTGCCTTGCCGGACCAGCGTGCAGCCGGCGGCGCGGAGCAAGTCGCGCAGCGCGCGGTCGAACTGCGGCGCCATCTACGCCGCAGCCGGTTCAGCTTCGCGCAGTGCAGTGATCTGAAGAAACAGCGAGGACGGATCGACGCCCGGGTGATTGTCCGGCAGCAGATCGAGCGCGATTGCCGATATCTTTGCCAGCAATTCGTCGAGCGTCGGCGCATCCGCTGCAGCGGGAATGTCGTCGCAGTGCCCGCTCCACACCGAGGCTTCGTCGTCCCACGCGGCGGAAATCGTGAAGATCACGGGTTTCGACATCTTTGCTCCATCGACAGGCAGCCCTCGATCGCGGCTCCAAGGCTTGTAAGTGTAGCATGGAAGCCGTGGAGAAACTGGTTGCCTGGGCCGGAGGCATCGGCGTCTTGAAGCTGCGCAAATCAAAGACGTGGATGGCCGGAACAAGTCCGGCCATGACGGCTGCTGGGGAAGGGGCGCTGGCGTAGTACTTTGCCAGCCGCGCAGTTTTCAAGTTGTCGGCGACGTCACTTTTTCCTTGACAATTCGTCCCCGTTTCAGTAATAAGATCGCACCTCGTTCAGTGAAGGGCGCCGTTCCGGACGGCATGCCGTAACTGCGGAGCGAGGTGCGGTCCCCGCGGGCGGAATTGCCAATCCGCACCCGGGCGGCTTCGGATCCCCGGTCGACCGGCACAAGGACCGGTCTGCACGGAGCGTGCTTAACCGCGGTTTTTGTTGCTTTGGTCGTTGGGCGCCGTGGGCAAAACGTTCGTTCGCCCGCGACACCTTGCGCCAAAGGCCGCGGGAAACCCGGTTCCAAAGCAGAGCCATCGGGGTAGCAGCCGGTGGCGAGTGCCGCAGCGTGAGCGCCGAAGGGCGGCGCGCGGCTTTCGAGCCACGCGCAGCCGCGCTTGACGCGGACATTGGTTGGACAATGCGCCTTTCGGCGCTCCGCTTCCCTTTTGTTGTTGTTGGTGGTGGTGGCGTGGCAAAGCTCGGACGCCGTGAGGCGCCGCGAGAACACAATCATATCCGCCTCATCCTGAGGTGCGAGCCGGCGCAGCCGGCGAAGCCTCGAAGGATGCAGGCCCCGGCGCTGTGGCCCTTGTCCTTCGAGGCTCAGCGCACATGCGCTGAGCGCCTCAGGATGAGGGGAAACAGATTTGAGGGTTTACGCCCCGTACTGTGCCGAAATGGTACGCGTGCCGGAATGCCGCGCGACGTCCTTTATCTCTCGACGAGCGGGCCTGTCCGCGGCGATAATCGTTTGGGCGGGAGGGGCTTTTGGCGGAGATGCTGACGCAAGCGGAACTGGTCTGGCTGCTTGCAGCCGTCGCCAAGGGCGACGCCGCCGCCTTCGAGCGGCTTTACGACGCGACGCGCGCGAAACTCTACGGGGTGCTTCTTCGTATTTTGGGTAGGCCCGAATTGGCTGATGAGGTCATGCAGGAAACCTATCTCAAGGTCTGGACGATGGCTGACAGGTTCGATCCGACCATGGCGAGCCCTATCACCTGGATGGTGGCGATGGCGCGCAATCGGGCCATCGATATCGTTCGCAAGCGAAGCGAAGTCTCGATCGAGGACGATCCGGAGGCTTTGAACGTCGCGGCCGACACGCCGCCGCCGCTGGCCCGGCGCGAGATGACGGAGGAGCTGAAGCGGCTGCTCTCCTGTCTTGGCAAACTCGACCCGGAAAAGCAGCGCATCGTGTTGCTGGCTTATTATAGCGGCTGGAGCCGCGAGCAGCTCGCGAAGAAGCTCGACATCCCGGTGAACACAATCAAGACTTGGTTGCGTCGCAGCCTGATCGAAATCCGCGAGTGTTTGGGGTCGTGATGTCGGAGGAACTTCCAGTGGCCACGGACGACGAGCAGGACGCACTGGCGGCCGAATATGTTCTCGGCACGCTCTCCGATGAAGAGCGCACCCACGCGGAAGCGCTGCTGACGCTCGATCCGGCCTTCGAGGAGGCGGTGCATCATTGGGAACGCCGGCTCGGCGAACTCAACGTCATGGTGGAAGCCGTCGAACCGCCGCCGGAAGTCTGGGATTCAATAAAAACGCGGATTGGTCAGGTTGAGGCGGCCGACCACGTTACCTTGGCTCATGAGCCCCAAGAGCCCACGAGCCCCACGCCATGAGGAAGAGTTTTTCTCCGTTGCAGAGGAAGCAACTGCCGACACGCTGCCGCCGGCCGCCGAACTCGAAACGCCACCGCCTTTGAAACGCCGCTCGTCTTTTGAAGGGCCGCTCGATGTGCCACCGGTGCTGCCGCCGCCGCGCCCGGAGCCGGTTAAAGTCGAGCGCAGCGCCGACGTCGTTCACCTCACGCGCCGGGTCAAACGCTGGCGGCGTGTAACCCTTGCGATGGGCGCCATCGCCGCTGTATTGGCGCTTTATATTGCGGGCTGGCAGTTCGCGCCGGATCTCCTGCCGCCGCAATTGCGCTCCGAGATCGCACAGATGACGCCGGCCCGTTCAGAGGCGCCGGCTCGTGGGCAACAGGATCGGCTGGTCGCCGTGCTCCAGCCGGGGCCGGCTGCGCCGGCATTCCTCGTCACGCTGGATACGCAGCAGCGCACGCTGACTGTGCGGAAAGTCTCGGCCACTGCGGAGGCTGGCAAGAGCTACGAGCTGTGGCTGATTTCAAGTCGCCTCGGTGCGCCGCGCTCGCTCGGAACCGTCGGCGACGACGAATTCACGCAACGGCCGCTGCCGGGAAACTACGATGTCGACACCTTGCGCGGGGCAACCTATGCGGTCTCGCTTGAGCCGGCCGGCGGTTCAAAAAGCGGCGCCCCGACCGGGCCGGTGCTGTTTACCGGCAAAGCTGTGGAATCCCTGCCGGCGTCGTCAGCCCAGACACCGAAGACGTAGCGCTATTTGCTGCTAACGAATGGCGGGAAGGTGTCCGCTGACGGTCGTCGGGTGGCCGGCTCTGACCAGCGCCACCGTGCCAAGATCAACGTCGCTGGCGACGCGAGCGAAAATTCCGACCGCCGCGACCACGGTCGCGAACACGAGACTGACGATGACAATCTTCAGGTGCGTTCCACGGTCCGCGCTGTACATCGAGTGGTTCATGGCGTCCTCGCCGGTTTCAGCTTCATTACCTTGGCGGCCGCGTAGAAGATGTGATTTTCCTCACACTAAATGCGATTGGGGCGGTGCCCCGACAACGCGGTTTCACTGTACCTTGAACTGTCGTGATAACCGTTGATCGGCGGCTTGGTTCCGGCTGCCAGTCGGGGCCGGCGCCAAAATCTCGAACGCCGGCCGTACTTTAGGGGTAGCTCATGAACCAAATTGTCGCAGAACTTGCCGCTACCGGTGTTGTTCGAGCCGGGATCAATATGAGCAACCCGCTTCTGGTCACCGGAGTGAGCCAATCGGGCGATCCTCAAGGGGTAGCGCCCGATATGGCGGCCGAGATCGCCCGCCGCCTCGGTGTGCCGGTCGCTTACGTGAAATTCGATCGGCCGTCGAAACTCGCGGACGCCGCCGAGGCCAATGCCTGGGATATCGGCCTGATCGGCGCCGAACCGGCGCGGGCGGAGAAGATCGCGTTCACGCCGGCTTATTGCGAGATCGAGGCGACTTACCTCGTGAGTGAGCGCTCGCCGCTGCAGACCGTCGCCGACGTTGATCGTCCCGGAGCGCGCATCGCGGTGCGTGCCGGAAGCGCGTACGACCTTTGGCTGACGCGAAATCTGAAGCACGCCACGCTGGTCCGATCAGATAGTGCGGACGGGCCGTTCAACCAGTTTGTCGCCGAGGGCCTCGACGCGCTGGCCGGTTTGCGGACCGGACTGATGAGCGAGGCTCACAAACTCGCGGGCGCCCGAATTCTTCCCGGCAATTTTACCGCGGTCCAACAGGCGATCGGCACCTTGAAGCGCAATGTGGCGGCCGCCGCATTCCTTCGTGAATTCGTCGAAGAGGCCAAGAGGTCCGGATTTGTTGCCGGCCTGATCGCGCGACATAAAGTCGTCGGCCTCTCGGTCGCGCCTTAAAGCCTCGCCGCATCAAATGCTGGCGACGGTTTTCAATCGCGCCCGCGGATGGATCTCCGACTGGGCGAGGACGCTGGTCTGCGCGCGGAAACGTTCGATGATGCCGCGCGCGAACGGTCTGATGTTCGGCGAAGTCACCAACACCGGCGCTTCGCCGTCGCGCGCCGCCTGTTCGAATTTTTCGCGAACCAGATTGATGAATTCGGTGAGTTTGGACGGCTGCATGGCGAGGCTGCGGTTGTCGTCCTGGCCGACGATCGATTCGGCGAAGGCCTGTTCCCATCGGGCGGTGAGCGCGATGATCGGGAGGTAGCCGGCAGGGCTGGTGTGCTGCGCGCAAAGCTGGCGCGACAGCCGCGCGCGCACGTGCTCGGCCAACATCGCCGGATTGCGGGTCGACGACAGCCCGTCGGCAATGCCTTCAAGGATGGTCGAAAGATCGCGGATCGAAACGCGCTCGGCGAGCAGATTTTGCAGCACGCGCTGAATCCCGGAGACGGTGATCTGCGCGGGCACGATATCCTTGACGAGTTCGCCCTGCTCCTTGGGCAGATCCTTGATCAGCTTCTGCACCTCGCCATAGGACAGGAGCTCGGACATGTTGGCCTTGATCAGTTCGGTGAGGTGGGTGGCGAGCACGGTCGCGGCGTCCACCACCGTATAGCCCTTGACCGAAGCTTCTTCCTTGAGCGACGGCATCAATCCAGGTCGCCGGCAGGCCGAAGGTTGGTTCCGTCGTGTGCGTGCCGGGCAGCGTGACCTGCTTGCCGCTTGGGTCCATCACCATGTACTGGCCGTGCCAGACTTTGCCAGTGCCGGATTCCACCTCCTTGATCTTGATGATGTAGGTGTTGGCGTCGAGCTGAACGTTGTCGAGGATGCGCACCGCGGGCATGACAAAGCCCATTTCGATTGCGAGTGAGCGACGCAAGGCCTTGATCTGTTCGGTCAGCTTGTCGCCGCCGTCGGGGGCATTGACGAGCGGCAACAGCGCATAACCGAGTTCGATCTTGAGATCGTCCATTTTGAGCGTTGCCGACATCGGTTCTTCCGCAGGGGCCGGTTTCGCCTCGTCGGCCTTTTTCGTCTCCACGGCGACGCTTCGTTTGTGCTGGCGATCGATCAGATAGGCCAGGACGGCGGTGCCGCCGCCGAGCGCGAAGAACGGAATCATAGGAATGCCGGGGAGCAATGCCATCACCAGCATGACCGCAGCCGACATGCCGAGCGCTTTCGGGTAGCTGGAGAACTGGCTCAGCAGCGCCTTGTCGGCAGCGCCGCTGACGCCGGCCTTGGAGACCAGAAGGCCGGCGGCGATTGAGACGATCAGCGCGGGAACCTGCGTCACCAGGCCGTCGCCGACGGTGAGCAGCGTATAGGCTTGGGCAGCTTCGGCAAAGCTCAAGCCCTGCTGCAAAATGCCGATCACCATGCCGCCAATCACGTTGATCAGCACGACCAGAAGGCCGGCGATAGCATCGCCGCGCACGAACTTCGATGCGCCGTCCATGGCGCCGAAGAATCCGGACTCGTCTTCCAGATTTTTACGGCGCTGGCGCGCCACTTTCTCGTCAATAAGACCGGCGGAAAGATCGGCATCGATGGCCATCTGCTTGCCGGGCATCGAATCGAGGTGGAAGCGGGCCGCCACTTCGGCGATGCGTCCCGAACCTTTGGTGATGACCACGAAGTTCACGATCACCAGAATCGTAAAAACAATAATGCCAATGACGAAGTTGCCGCCCATGACAAAATGGCCGAACGCCTCAATGACGTGTCCGGCGGCGCCGGTTCCTTCGTGGCCGTGGGCGAGAATGAGCCGCGTTGAAGCGAGATTGAGCGCCAGCCGCAACATCGTGGCGATCAGCAGGACGGTCGGAAACGCGGAAAATTCGAGCGGCGCCTGGATAAACAAGGAAGTCATCAAGATCAAAACCGAGAAGGTGATCGAGATGGCGAGCGAAAAATCGAGCAGCAACGCCGGCAGCGGCAGAATGAGGATGACGAGGATAGCCATCATGCCGAGCGCAAGCGCGATGTCGCTCCGCCGCAGCATGGTTCCAAGGTCGCTGAGGCGCGACAGCGTCAAGGATCGCTCGCCGCCCTGTGCTGAGGTTGCCTCAGGCATGTCGGTTGATGGTTCCCGCCGATTACGGTCACGTGATTCGAAGCTGTGCACAGCGGCCGGTGGGCCGCCGGCCCGGATGATCGGAACGGCGCTCGCGTCCAAGATTGCCCCCGAGGGTGCAGTGGGTACGCTAGGACCTCCCCGGCAAAATGTGCCGGGTATATGGTTACTGGGGCGTTAACGGCGGATGTGTTCGTGGGATCGGCGTATCAGCGTGGGGACGGGGCAGAATTGAAAATCATCCTCTATTCGCTCGCCGCGGTGTTGCTCGCGAGTGTGTCGCAAACCGCTTTAGCGCAGGAGCGGCCGGCGGCTTTCGTGGACGCCGCCACGGTCGTCCCGGGGCTGATCGTGGACGCCCGCTATGCCGGATCGCACAATTTCGTCGGGCGGCCGATCGCCGGTTACGAGGCGGCGCGGTGCCTGCTCACCGAACCTGCCGCCGCGGCGCTCGCCGCGGTGGCGCGCGATCTGGCGCCGCGCGGCTTCGTCCTTAAGGCGTTTGACTGTTACCGCCCAACGCGCGCGGTGGCGAATTTCGTCCGTTGGGCGCGTGACCTTGGCGATAAAGCCGGCAAACAGGAATTTTATCCCGACGTCGACAAAAACACATTGTTTCGCGACGGATATATCTCCTCGCGCTCCGGTCATTCGCGCGGCTCAACGATCGATCTGACACTGGCGAGCGCAGACGGGCACGAACTTGACATGGGAACGCCGTTCGACTTTTTCAGCCCACGATCCTGGCCCAAAGCGAGCGTCAGCGCCGAAGCCAAGGCGAACCGGGTCCTGCTCGCGTCCGCGATGCAGCGCCATGGCTTTCGGCCTTACGCTAAGGAATGGTGGCACTTCACGCTGTCGCACGAGCCATTTCCGGACACCTATTTCGATTTTCCGGTACGGTGAGCTCGGGCGGAACGGCTTGAGCTTGAGGAAACAAAACCCAGTGGGGACTTGCACACCATGACGTCAAACATTTCTGCCGATCGGCGGCGCACATCGTCTGCCGCTATTACGGCTCTGATGCGCCCGCGCAGCGTCGCCATCATCGGCGTGTCTGCCAAGCCGGGTTCTGCTGGCCGCGTCGTGCTCGAGCTTCTGGGCAACAACAAGTTCAGCGGCCCGATTTATCTTGTTGGCCGAAGCACCGCCGATATCGACGGGCACGAAGTGCTCTCCGGCATCGATGATTTGCCGGAGGACGTGGATCTTGCCGTGCTCACGTTGCCGGCCGGCGCTGTTCGCGAAGCCGTTGAAGGCTGCGTGCGGCGAAAGGTGAAGGTCGCGGTGATCTTCGCGTCGGGATTTGCCGAAGTCGGCAGCGATGGCGTCAGTGAGCAGGATCGCATCGGCGAAATCGCGCGTGCGGGCGGCGTTGCGCTCGTGGGGCCGAACTGTCTTGGCTTTATGAACTTCGCGGAGGGCTTTTCGGCGGTTTTCTTCTCGCCGCAGCCTACGCCGCGCTTGCCACAAGGCACGACCGGTGCGGTTGCCATCGTGGCGCAGAGCGGCGGTCTGGGCAGCCATTTGCAGAGTGGATTGAGCACGCGCGGTGTTCCGGTGTCGTGCTGGATTTCGACCGGCAACGAGGCCGGCCTCGGCCTCGCCGATTTTATTCAATATCTGCTCGACGATCCGGTGACCCAGGTCATCGCGCTCTATGCAGAGGATATTCGGCGTCCGCAGGAATTCATCGACATTGCCGGCGAAGCGCTCCGTCGCGGCAAGCCGATTGTGATGATGCATCCCGGCCGAGGTGCCAAAGCGAAGGAGGCGGCGCGTTCACACACCGGCGCCCTGTCAGGCGATCACGCGGTCATGCGCACGCTGGTCGAACACGCCGGCGTTGTCGTCGTCGACACGCTCGACGAGCTTATGGATGTGAGCGAGATACTGGCGCGTTTTCCGAAACCGTCGAAGGGAGACCTCGGCATTCTCACCTTTTCCGGGGCGTTCTGCGGCATCGCGCACGATTTTTGTGAAGACGTCGGCGTTTATGTGCCGCCGCTGTCGCAGCAAACGCTGGACCGTCTCACGCCCCTTTTGCCGGCGTTTCTGCCGCCCAGGAACCCGCTCGATCTCGGGACTCAGACGATCCAGCAGCCGGACCTGCTGCAGACTTGCGTGGAAGCGTTGTTGCACGATCCCGCCATCGGCGCGCTGGCAATTTCTATTCCTCCCACCAGTCCACGCCACTCGGTCATTTATATCGAGGGCATTGTTGCCGCGAGCAAAACGAGCACCAAGCCGGTAGCGCTTGCCATCCTGGGCGATGCCTCGCCGCTTCTGCCCGAGTTCATGGCGGTCGTGTTGAAAAACAATGTCGTGCTGTCGCGTTCGTCCGACCGCACGCTGCGCGCCATGGGCAAAGTGATCAGCTATGGCAATCGCAGCACGGCATTGGCCAAGCGGAAAATTACACCGGCCGGGTCCGTGTCGATTCCGGAACTCGGTCAGGGCGCGCAGCCCGAATGGCTCGGCAAGAAAGTACTCGCCGCTTTGGGTCTGCACGTTCCGGCGGGTGAACTCGCCCGCAATGCCGACGAGGCGGTTCAAATCGCCGGCCGCATCGGTTATCCGGTCGCGATGAAGGCGCAGGCTGCGAAGCTTGAACATAAGACCGAGGCGGGTGGCGTCGTGCTCGGGGTGGCCAATGCTGATGAAGTGCGTAAGGTGTGGGCCACCCTGCACGAAAATGTTGAGCGGGCGCAGCCCGGGCTGAAGCTCGATGGCGTGCTCGTGGAAGCGATGTCGCCGCGCGGGCTTGAGCTGGTGGTTGGCGCACGCCGCGATCCGCGATGGGGGCCGGTAGTGATGGTGGGGCTCGGTGGCATCTGGGTCGAGGCGCTCGGCGACGTGCGGCTGATGCCGCCGGATCTTACTGAAGATGAGATTGTCGGCGAGTTGGCCAAGCTCAAGACCGCTAAGCTGCTGCAAGGCTTCCGCGGCGCGCCGCCGGTTGACATCAAGGCGGTCGCAGCCGCGGCAGCCGCGATCGGCAGCTTGATGCGGGCGCGCCCGGACATTGCCGAGGTCGACGTCAACCCGCTAATGGTGCACGCCGCTGGTCGAGGTGCCACCGCGCTTGATGCTCTCATCATCACCGATGGCGGAGAGGCAACGCATCACTGAGCCGCTTTCGCACTGGCATGAAGGCGATCACACCCCGTTCCATCGTGTTTGCAAAGGAATTTCCTCGATGTCCTCTTCTGAACTCGTCACCTATGAACTCGACGGCGCGGTCGCGGTCATCGGTCTGAATCGTCCCGACAAGCGCAACGCCATCAACAACGACGTTGTCATGCAGTTGCGCGACGCTGTCGTGCGCGGTGGCGATGAGGCCGACTGTGGCGTGCTCTTCGGCCACGGCGTGAACTTCTCGGCCGGTCTGGATCTTGCGGAGCTCCTGAAGAACATGGACCCCGCGACGCCAAAGCCGCGTAAAAAACGCGATCATGCCTGGCACACCGTGTTCGACATGATTGCGCGGGGGCCGATCCCGTTTGTTGCCGCATTGCATGGCGCCGTGGTCGGCGGCGGGCTTGAACTGGCGGCGGCTACACACATCCGGGTTGCCGATCGCTCGGCGTTCTTTGGCCTTCCGGAGGGGCAGCGCGGCATTTTCGTTGGTGGCGGCGGCTCGGTTCGCGTCCAGCGCATCGTCGGCTATTCAGTCATGGCCGATATGATGTTGACCGGACGCATGTTGTCAGTCGACGAAGCCGAGAGGCTCAACATCGTGCGCTACGTGGTTGAGCAGGGGCAGGCCGTGGCCAAGGCGAAAGAACTTGCGGCGCGCATTGCTCAAAATACACCGCTAACCAACTGGCAGATCACCAACGTGCTGCCGCGGGTCAACGATCTGTCGCACGACGACGGCCTCTTTCTCGAATATATCAATACCTCCATGCAACGGCCGCCGGAATCGGTGCAGCGCCTGCGCGATTTTGTCGAAAAGCGCGCGACCCCGTTGCAGGCGCCAACAAAGAAAACATAACGGCTGCGATACCAGCGGCTGTCTGCGCCATTCATCTTAAGAATGCCTAGGAGACAATCGCCTTCGACAGAACACAGGAACTGATTTTCAAGGTTCCGTCGGATTGCTGTTCCAGCGTGTAAAGCGCTTCCCAGGCGACACCATCGGCGTCGATGATGTGGACTTGTTGCTTGATCTTGCCGTCGAGGACGATGGCTTCGCCGAACTCGAAGCTCCTGTGCCGGTAGACCGGGGCATAGCCGTTGCGGACCATGGACATGAAGGTTTCCGGCGTCCGGTACCAGCTCTTGATCGAAGGCGCGGCGAACGTATATGCCGCCGCCGCATCGTCGCGCCCAAATGCTTCCTCTTGTGATTGAATGACGGATTGTCCGGCGGCGATGTCTTCGCCGGCATAGGCGAGCACGCCAGAGCCTGCCACGAAGGCTATCAGTAGCAGAAACATGCGCATGATGCTGCCCGGCGTTTTCCGGTTCATTGCGATCCACTTACTTGTACGGTCAAACGGTTGGTTCGTTTCAAGTACTGAGAAAATATTTTCGAAAAAATTGTTCGGAGAGTTCCCTCGGCTGCAGCCGGGGCGAAGTTGAACCAAGGCGATTTTCGGGTTTGGTTGATGCGAGGATCTGGACGAGCGCGCCCGACCGATCAGTTTTCTCGATCGAATGATCACGACGGAGCGTGCTTCGCCAGTTCACTATTAACGCAGATGATGTTGGCCTCAATTGGTCATGTAAGTCTGTAAACGTCCGCCGCAAAATGCGAAAGCGCGCGTCGTCGAACAAATGGCTGGTCACGGTCGTGGGGTTGCCATGCCGCCGTTGAGCGGCTAAAAATCCCTACCATCACAGTACCATCAGGGGGAGTTGGTACCATGCGTCAGCTTTTTTGCGTCTACTTCCGCGCTCGCGGCTACTTTGTAGCTCGCTGAGAGCCAGAACGAATTTCTGACAGCAAGATGTTTTTGAAACGTACGCTATCAGCGGCGGCGCTCTGCCTTGCGTTCTCTCCCGCGCACGCAGGCCCCACCGGCCTCGTGGTCGCCTCCGTCTATTGGGAAGGCAACCGCGTCGCGACCGGCAGCAAATTCAACCCGCACGGCATGACGGTTGCTCATCGCAGTCTGCCGTTCGGCACGCGCCTCGTCGTGAGTTACGGACGCAACATGGTCGAAGTCGTCGTGAACGATCGCGGCCCATTCGTACGCGGACGCGAGATCGACCTCGCGCTGGGCGCGGCTCAAGCGTTGCATTTTACCGGACTGGGCAAAGTGAAGGTGGCCTATTGGCCGCCGTTGCCGCGCATGCGACCTGACAAGCCGTGATCCTCGTGTCGTTCCGCCGCTGCATGGCGGGACGAGGCACGAAGCGGCAGGCGGCGGATCGTGCAGGCACCGCTGCGCTCACAATCCGAGATAAAACTTCTTGATCAGATCGTTATTGTTGAGTTCTTCCGTCGAGCCGCCCTCGAACGCGATCTTGCCGTGAACGATCACGTAACCGCGATTGGCGATGCGGATCGCCTGGGTGAAGTTCTGCTCCGCCATCAGGACGGTCAGGCTGTAGCGCTGCTTCATCTCGGCAATCGCGTCGATGGTGCGGCTGACCAATATCGGCGCCAATCCGACCGAAGGCTCGTCGACCAGTAGAATTTTCGGCGCCAGCATCAATGCGCGCCCGAGCGCCAGCATTTGCTGCTCGCCGCCGCTCATCGAACCGGCGAGCTGCGATCGGCGTTCGGCGAGGCGCGGAAAAGTCTCAAAGCAAACGTCGAGATTGCGCGTCAGTTCGCGGCGCGCGGTGCGGCGGAATGCGCCGAGCAGCAAATTCTCCTCAACCGTGAGTTTGGGAAACAGCCGGCGGCCCTCCGGTACCAGCGCGATGCCGAGGTCGACGATCTCCTCGGTCGTGCGTCCGGTCAGATCGTGATTGATGCCGTCGATTTCGGCGATGATCGAACCCGCGCTCGGCCGCACCATCCCCATGATGCACTTCATGAGCGTCGACTTGCCGTTGCCGTTGGTTCCTAACAGAACAACGGTCTCCCCCGCGCCGATCTTGAGCGAGACATCCTCGATCACGCGCACCGCGCCGTAGGCGGCATGAATGCCGGCGATGGTGAGGCTACTGGCCAAGGTAGGCCCTTTCCACTTCCGGATCGCGCACCACCGTGTTGGGATCGCCGTCGGCGATCTTGCGCCCGGAAACGAGCACAACGAGCCGCTGCGAGAAGCTCATCACCGCGCGCATGATGTGCTCGATCAGAATGATGGTAACGCCTTGTTCGTTCAAACGCTGAAGCAGCGCCAAAATCTCTTCGACCTCCGAATGGGTGAGGCCGGCCATTGATTCGTCGGCGATCAGGAGCTTCGGCTCCGCTGCCATCGCGCGCGCCAGTTCGAGCTTGCGCATCTCGACCTGGGTGAGTTCGCGCGGCAGTCTTTTGGCTTTTTTGTCGAGGCCGACTTCACGCAGAAGATCAATGCACCGCGCTTCGAGGTCCGCGACCGAACGGTGAGCGCCACCGCGCGCCGCCACCGTGTACAGAAGCGGAATGCGGAGATTGTCGGCAACGCTGAGGCTGGCGAAGGGCCGCGGCAGCTGAAACGTGCGGGCAACGCCGCGCCGCGTGCGTTGATGCGCCGTTGCGCCGTCAAGCGGACGCCCGTCGAAATCCACCGAGCCCGACTCGTTTCGCAGCGTGCCGCAGATGCAGTTGACCAGCGTGCTCTTACCGGAGCCGTTGGGCCCAATCAGTCCGATCCGCTCGCCCGGGCGCACCGACAAAGCGATGCCTTCGAGCGCGACAAAACCGCCAAAGCGTTTGCCGAGATTTTTGATCTCGAGGAGAGCGGTCATGGCGCTGCTTCCGGCGCATCTGCGCTGACCGGGCGGCGCTCAACCGCCTCATCCGGCCGATGCAGAAGGTATTTCTGGACGAGTCCGATGATGCCGTTCGGTGCGACGATGACGAACCCGACCAGGAGGAAGCCGACGATCAAAAGATTGACCGCCGACGAGATTGTCACGGTGGCGATCTGTTGCAGCGAGCCGAGCAGAATCGCGCCAATCAACGGGCCCACCCAGCTCGTGGTGCCACCGATCAGCGGCATGGCGATGGAATTCACCGCGTAATCGAGGCCGAAGGCCGAGGAGGGCTGCAAATAGCCGATGTAGTAGGGAAACGGCGCGCCGGCGCAGCCCATGAGCGCGCCGGAGATGGTCGTGGCGATCAGTTTAAGTCGCAGCGTTGGCACGCCGGACGCCTCCGCCGCCAGTTCGTCATCGCGAATAGTCGCGAAGCCGTAACCGAGCCGCGAGCGCTCGATCAGCCGTGCCGCCGTAATCGAACCCACGGCGATCAGCATCATGATCAGGAACAAATATTTGATGTAGCTGCCGAACGGGGCGATCGACTCCGGCCGCACGATGTAGGCGCCGCGGGAGCCGCCAACGAAGTCCCAGTTCACCACCAACGTCTGCAGCACCACGGCAAGGGCCAGCGTCGCGATGGCAAAGAAAGCTCCGCGCAGCCGCAGCGTCAAATAGCCCATGCCGAAGCCGACGACGCCCGAGACCACGCCGCCGATAGCGACCAAAACCGGGATCGGCACCGGAGCAAGCCGATGAACCGCAACGGTTGAGTAGGCGCCGAGCGCAAAGAACGCGGCGGAGCCGAAGTTCACGTAGCCGCAATAGCCGCCGAGGATGTTCCAGGCGGTCGCGAGCACGATGTATTGCAATACGACGTAGCCGGCGAAGAAATAGTAGTCGTTGCCGAGCGCGAGTGCGGCGGCGAAGACAATCCCGCCGACGATCAGGCAAACCAAGAGGAAGGGGCCGGAGCGCACGTTCAGCGTCCCAACAGGCCGGCCGGCCGCACCGCCAGCGTCAGCAATAGGAATCCGAATGACACCGCGGGCGCCCAGGACGGACCATAAAACGTCGAAGTCAGGCTTTCGACAATGCCGACAAGCATGGCGGCGATAACGGTTCCGGGCAGGCTGCCCATTCCTCCCAGCACGCAGATCGCGAAGACGCGGCCGATGTATTCGCGTCCAACCGATGGCTCGACCGGCTGGATGATGATCAGAAACGCACCGGCAAGCGAAGCGGTGGCGATGGAAATGCCGAAGGCAATTCGCTTGACGCGGATCGGATCGATCGCCAAGAGCTTGAGCGCAAGCTGATCCTGCGCCACAGCCATGATGGCACGCCCGATGAAGGTGCGCGTGAGCACGATTTGCAGCGCCGCGATCATCAGGAGCGACACCAGGCACGGTACCAGAATGCGGAGCGGAATATCGAGATAGCCGATGTGCCAGGTTGGGCCGATATAGGGCGCTTCGACGTAGCGATAATCAACGCCGAAATAGAGCACCAGCGTCACCTCGGTGATGAAAAGAAGCCCGAAGAAAAACGCCAGGCCGCGCATCGATTCCTGGCCGCGTTTTTCGAACGAAACGTAATAAATCTGATAGATGCCGGCACCCAGCGCATAGAATGCCGGTGTGGCGATAATCGCGGTGAGGATCGGATCGAGCCCGAAGGTGGCGTTGATGATGTAGGCGATGTAGGAGCCGAGGATAATGAACGCCGGATGGGCGATGTTGACGATGTCGAGAATGCCGAACGATAGCGTAATGCCCGACGTCACCGCCGCATAGAAAGCGCCGATCAGGATGCCCGATACGATGGCATTGATCAGAAGATCGAACGAAAAAATCATCCCTCAGCCCTGTCCCGCTGCGAAAGCGAAAGTCGCTCCGGGGCGGCACGAATAGCCGAGCCCGGTCAGGGCCATGGCGTTCCTCCAGCGATTGAAGGCACAATACAGAAAACGTCCGGGCATTGGCAAATAGTCTCGGCGCATAACACGGTGTTGGCATGTCGCAGCCGAACGCTCCGAGGCGCGCATTAATCATTGGCGGCTCCATGAGCGGCCTTTTGGCCGCGATCATGCTGCGACGCCGCGGCTGGCAGATCGACGTCTTCGAACGCGTGAGCGGCGAACTTGCGGGCCGCGGTGCCGGAATTGTAGCGCAGCCCGAGGTGATCGCGCGGCTGACCGCCCTCGGACTTGATGTGCGCGATGTCGGTGTGGCGATCAGAGAGCGAAGAATTCTCGACGCCGCGGGACAGGTGACATTTGCGGGTGCGCGCGCCCAGATCATGACCGCGTGGGAACGCCTCTATCGCATGCTGCGCGATTCGCTCCCGGCCGGCCACTATCACCGCGGGCGCGAGCTTATTTCTTTCGATCACTCTGGCGGCGGCGTTATCGCTTATTTTGCAGACGGCGGCAGCGCCGAGGGCGACGTGTTGATCGGTGCGGACGGGTTGCGCTCGACCGTGCGGCAACAGTGCCTCCCCGACATAGCACCGCTTTATGCGGGTTATATCGCATGGCGCGCGCTGATACCGGAGAGTGCGCTGCCGCCGACATTCCGCCGCGATTTGTTTGAAGCCCTGACGTTCTGCCTGCCACCCGGCGAGCAATTTCTCGGCTATCCGGTTGCCGGCCCCGACAATAACCTGAAGCCAGGGCAGCGCCGCTACAACATCGTTTGGTACCGTCCGGCGGACCAATACGGCGAACTTCCCCGGCTTCTCACCGACGACAGCGGCATTACCCATGCGCTCTCGATCCCGCCACCGCTGATCCGCGGCGAAGCCATCGCCGACATGCGCGCTGCCGCGGAGCGATTGCTGGCGCCGCAATTGCGCGCCGTCGTGCGCTTGATAGACGAGCCGCTGTTACAGCCGATCTACGATCTCGCCAGTCCCCGAGTTGCATTCGGACGTGTCGCCATCATCGGCGATGCGGCCTTCGTGGCGCGCCCGCACGTGGCGGCCGGGGTTTCAAAGGCGGCCGACGATGCAACGGCGCTCGCCACGGCGCTCGACGGCGACGATATCGAAAACGCGTTACGACATTTCGAGGCTGATCGTCTGCCGGAAAATAACCGCATCATCGAGCACGCGCGCCATCTCGGCGCCTATCTTCAGGCGACCCAGGACGCACAGGAGCGCGAACGCTCTGCTCGCCACGGTATCCCTGAAGCCGTGCTTGCCGAAACCGCCGTGCTTGATTTTCTGTACGCGTGAACGACTGCCGCCGGATGGCGGCCGTCAGTCGTCCGCCTCATCAGGTTGTCACTTCGTCGCGGAAGTTCGCAGCGGGCCTGCCGGCGGCAAGAAGTTTCGGATAGAATTTTTTGAAATCCGCAACGATTGTCTCAAACGGCACGTCGGCGAATGTGCCGCGATCTGCGAGATATTCCATGTGGCGACGGCCGGCCAGGTCGACCGGCTGGAACAGACTGTCGGTGGCGCCGTCGAACTCAAGCGGCGCAATGTTGGCCCGCTCGCACAATCCCGAATCAAAAGCCGGCGTACATTTCACCCATTTGCCGTCGACTTTCAGTTCGGTGTAGGAGTGCCAGTAAAAAGTATCGCCGACGGTTACTTTCAGGCGGGGCGAGGTGAGATGGTTGCGCACGTCGGCATAGCCGGGACGTGCAGCGATGCCGGTGGCGCGCGCAGCCGCCGCGAGCAGCGCGGACTTGCCGACGCAGAAGCCCTTCCCGGCATCGAGCACGGCGCTGGCGCGGAACACCCCGGGATCCAGATAATCGAGATAGGGGTCATACTGGATCGAGTTCGCGCACCGCGCGATAAAGCGCGATTGCTTTGTCTTTCTCAGTCTGCGCATGACCTGCGGCCTTGCGCGCGAACGCCTGCAGCGCAGGATCGCCGCTATCGACAAAAGGTGTAGCCTGCAAATAGTCCGGATCGCTTGTCGTCATGGGCTGGTCCTGGGGAAGCGGCAGTCCGGCCGCCATCACACGTGCTGGCCGCCATTGATGTGAATCTCGGCGCCGTTGACGTAGGAAGACATATCCGTGCACAGCACGTAGATGATCTTCGCCACCTCGTCGGGCGTACCGAGGCGGTGCATCGGTATCATCTCGACGATCTTCTCGGTGCCGGGCGACAGCATCGCGGTGTCGATCTCGCCCGGCGCTATGGCGTTGACGCGAACGCCGACCGCGCCAAAGTCGTGCGCCATCTCGCGTGTCAGCGCCGCGAGCGCCGCCTTTGAGGTCGCATAGGCCGCTCCGGCGAACGGATGCACGCGCGAGCCCGCGATCGAGGTGACATTGACGACCGAGCCTTTCGCAGCCTTGAGTTCGTCGAGCAGCCCGCGCGCCAGCATGATCGGAGCAAAGAAATTCACCTGGAAAACGTGGTGCCAATCGCTGCGCGAGGTGCCGATCGAGCCGAGCCGCAGGCCGCCGTCCGCCTTGGGCGAGACCGCGGCGTTGTTGACGAGCGCATGCAGTTCGCCGTTAAGCCGCCGCTTGATTTCCGCGATGGCCTCATCGGTGCTTTCCGGCTCCGACAGATCGACCTGAATGTGATCCTCCGGTCCCGCCTCCCACGGGCAATTCTCGGGGAACGGGTGCCGCGAGCAGGTGATGACGCGCCAACCGGCTGCAGAGAAGCGCTTAACGGTGGCGTGGCCGATGCCGCGGCTCGCTCCGGTGAGGAGAAGGGTTCGACGCGGCTGATTGCTGGTTGGCACTCTCGTCGTCCTCTAAGGATAGAGCCGCGTCTTATTCCATGGAGCGGTTGGGTCATCGCGCCGAAACGTGATCCGATCATGCAGGCGGAACGGGCGCTCCTGCCAGAACTCGATCTCCTGCGGCACGACGCGATAGCCCGACCAGTGAGGTGGCCGCGGCACCGCGCCAACCCCGAACTTCGCCGTAAAACGCGCGATCGCCTTCTCGAACGCCAAGCGGCTTTCAAGCGCGGTGGATTGGTTGCTCGCCCAAGCGCCGATTTGCGCCATGCGCGATCGCGTGGCGAAGTACGCATCGGCTTCCTGGGATGATACCGCCTCGACTGTGCCGCGCACCCGGACCTGGCGCTGCAACGATTTCCAGTAAAAGGTGAGAGCCGCCTTTGGCGCGTCAGTCAATTCGCGGCCCTTCACGCTCGCCAGATTCGTGTAGAAGACGAAGCCGTGCTCATCGAAACCCTTCAGCAGCACCATACGTGCATTCGGCATTCCGTTGCCATCGACGGTCGCGAGCGTCATGGCCTCCGGATTGACCGGCTCGGCGCGTTTGGCCTCGGCAAACCACGCCGCGAACAGCCGCAGCGGCTCGTCCGCCTCGGCGAAGTCACCGCCCGTTAACCACACGGGGTGTTCTATCGGAGCGGTGTCTGACATGTTCTTTGGGATTACCCAGTTACTCGCACACGGCGATCGGGACGCGGACCCTCGGCCTCTATATAGTGGAACCGTGCAGCCGCGCCTATGTCGCCTTCCGCTTCGGCTTGCCGCCGCTTTAGCGATGCTCGGCGCCGCGGCGGCCGGCGGTTGCTCGCTTCCGCTCGACACGATGTTCGAGAAGGCCGACGCAGAGGTTGGGCAAACCGGGTCCGTGCGCGCCCGGTGCAAGTTTGAGCCAGGCTGGAGCGCCTTCGGAAGCGGATCTCGCTTATGCGCGAGCGGTCGCTGCAGAGGCGCTCGCACGCGGCGGCAAGGACGCCAGCATCCCCTGGGAAAATCCGCACACCGGCGCAGGCGGCAACATCACGCCACTTTCGGCCGCCTATGCGGAAGGCGCTTTGTTTTGCCGCGATTTCCTGGCGAGCTACGTGCGCGGTCAATCGCAAGCGTGGCTTAAGGGTGAGGCCTGCCGCACCGAACGTGGCGTCTGGGAAGTGAAGAGCCTCAAGCAGCTCAACCAGGGTTGACCACAGGATCATCGCCGTCCGCGCTTGGTATTGCATTGCGGGATGGCAACTTAAGTCCCACATTGCAAAGGAACATGGGCGGGCGGGGCCAGCCCCAAAACCGAACGGAGTTCATGGGGAATGCGTGATCCCTATGAGGTGCTGGGTGTCGACCGCAAGGCGAGCGCAGCCGAGATCAAGAGTGCTTTCCGGCGTCTCGCCAAGAAATTGCATCCCGACGCCAACAAGAACGATCCGAAAGCGGCGGCGCGATTTTCCGAGATTAACGCTGCATACGAAATTCTGGGCGAAGCGGACAAGCGAAAGGCCTTTGACCGCGGCGAGATCGATGCCGAGGGCAAGCCGAAATTCCGCGGCTTTGAGGGATTTGGCGGAGGCGGCGGCGGCGGACCTCGGCCCGGCGCTGGTTTTGGGCCCGACGCGGAGTTTGAAACGTTCAGCTTCGGCCCCGAGGGCTTTACCCGCGGCGCGCGGCGGGGTCGTGCCGGCGGAGCCGGAGGCGCGGGTTACGGCGGCGGCTTTGAAGATATTCTCCGCGACGCCTTTGGCGGCATGGGCGGGGCCGGCGCGCGCCGCGGCGGCGCCGGGGCGGCATTCGAGGGCGAGGATTTTGCCGCGGCACCCGGAGCCAACGTCACGGCGGCGCTCACAGTCACTCTTTCGGACGCTGCCCACGGTGTGACCCAGCGCATGCACCTGCCGAACGGCAAGGATCTTGAGGTCAAGATTCCGGCCGGCATCACCAACGGCCAGCAAATACGGCTCCGCGGCCAAGGCATGCCGGGGCAGGGCGGTGCCGGCGACGTACTGATTACGGTCTCGATCGCTCCGCATCCGACGTTTACGCTTGACGGCTCGGATATTCGGCTCGACCTGCCGATCACGCTTTATGAAGCCGTCCTCGGCGCCAAAGTGCGCGTACCGACTCTCGACAAGCCGCTGGAAATCACCATTCCGGCCGGCACGAGCAGCGGGCGTACCTTCCGGCTCAAGGGCAAGGGATTTCCGGCAAAGGATGGCCCTGGCGATCTCCTCGCCACGGTCCGCATTGCGTTGCCCGAGCAAAGTGATCCCGAGCTCGACGAGTTGATGAAGAAATGGCGCGCCGACAAACCGTATGATCCGCGCAAGGGCATGTGAGTTAGTGCAATCGCTGCGGTGAAATCGGCGCCTTCCGACAACGACGTCCGCGTGTAGAACCGCGGTTCGGCGCGCTGTAGTGGCGAGCTTGAAGCGCCCCACGGCCCTATGCCATACGAGGCGTGGCGCTGGAAATGGGCGTAGCGGGGTCGGAGAATGCCGGAAATCTCGGGCCTCATGCGCGGTAAGCGCGGCCTCATCATGGGGGTTGCCAATCAGCGGTCGCTCGCGTGGGGCATCGCCAAGGCCTGTCACGGTCATGGGGCGGAGCTTGCGTTCACCTATCAGGGTGATGCGCTCAAGAAGCGCGTCGAACCGCTGGCGCGGGAGGTCGGCGGGATCGTTGTAGGGCATTGCGATGTCACAGTGCCGGAGACGATCGATGCGGTGTTCGCAGCGGTGCAATCGGCCTGGGGCACGATGGATTTCCTCGTCCACGCTATCGCGTTCTCCGATCGCGCACAGCTTGACGGGCGTTACGTCGACACGACGCAGGACAATTTCACCCAGACCATGCTGGTCAGCTGTTATTCGTTCACCTCGGTCGCGCAGCGCGCCGAGAAGATGATGCCGAGCGGCGGCTCGATGCTGACGCTCACCTATTACGGAGCGGAGAAATGGATGCCGCACTACAACGTGATGGGCGTCGCCAAGGCCGCACTTGAAGCATCGGTAATTTATCTCGCCGCCGATCTCGGCGTGAAAAACATCCGCGTCAACGCGATTTCGTCGGGTCCGATCAAGACACTCGCTGCCGCCGGCATTGCCGATCTGCGTTACATCTTCAAATGGAATGAATACAATGCGCCGCTGCGGCGCAACGTGACCATCGAAGATGTGGGAGAAGCGGGCGCCTATCTTCTTTCCGATATGTCGCGCGGTGTAACCGGCGAAGTCCACCACGTCGACGCCGGCTATCACATCGTCGGTATGAAGCACCCCGACGCACCGGACATCGCCGTCGGCAATAACGAAAAGGAATAAGAAGCAGCCGTCCGTCACCCCAACACGCGTTTACGATCATGTCGTTCAACACTTTCGGACATTCATTTCGGGTGACGACCTTCGGCGAGAGCCACGGACCGGCGATCGGCTGCGTTGTCGACGGTTGTCCGCCGCGCATCGCTCTCAGTGAAGCCGACATCCAGCCCTATCTCGATCGGCGCCGTCCCGGCCAATCGCGCTTTACCACGCAGCGCCAGGAGCCGGACGCGATCAAAATTCTTTCCGGGGTGTTTTTGGACGAAGCCAGCGGCCAGCAGGTTACCACCGGCACGCCGATTGCGCTTCTCATCGACAATGTCGATCAGCGCAGCAAAGATTATTCCGACATCAAGGACAAATATCGGCCTGGCCACGCCGATTACACCTACGACGTGAAATACGGCCTGCGCGATTATCGCGGCGGTGGCCGCCAGTCCGCGCGCGAGACGGCGATGCGGGTGGCGGCCGGCGCGATCGCGCGCAAGATCGTGCCGAATTTGCAGGTGCGCGGCGCCCTTGTTCAGATCGGCCCGCACCGGATCGATCGGGCCCGCTGGGATTGGGCCGAGGTCGCGCGCAATCCGTTTTTCTCGCCGGATGCCGAACGCGCCGCGTTTTTTGCCGAGTATCTCGACGGCGTGCGCAAGCGCGGCTCTTCGATCGGTGCAGTCATTGAGATCATCGCCGAGGGCGTTCCGGCCGGTCTTGGTGCGCCGCTGTATGGCAAGCTTGACGCCGACATCGCCGCAGCGCTGATGAGCGTCAACGCCGTGAAGGGCGTCGAGATTGGAGCGGGCTTCACTGCGGCGGAGCTCTCCGGCGAGGAGAACGGTGACGAAATGCGCATGGGCAACGACGGCAGGCCGCTGTTCCTCTCGAACAATGCGGGTGGCATCCTCGGCGGTATTTCGACCGGTCAGCCGGTCGTGGCGCGCTTTGCAGTCAAGCCGACCTCTTCGATTCTCGCGCCGCGCCGAACCGTCGACCGGCAGGGGCACGACGCTGAAATATCAACCACAGGACGCCACGATCCGTGCGTCGGCATCCGCGCGGTGCCGGTGGGGGAGGCCATGGTGGCGTGCGTCATCGCGGATCATTATCTGCGCCATCGCGGCCAAGTCGGCGAAACGCCCGCCTGGCCGTTTCCGCCGGGCGTCGATTTGAAGGTACGGCGGTCGTGAGGGGCAGGTACAGGTAATGGAAGACGCTCACCAGCGCATTCGCACGGCGGTGGCTGCATTCGCACGCGGCGAAATCGTCATTGTCGCCGACGACGACGACCGCGAGAACGAGGGCGATCTGTTTGTTGCGGCTTCGCTGTGCACGCCCGAGAAGATGGCGTTCATCATCCGCAATACGTCCGGTATCGTCTGCGCGCCGCTCGCTCCGGATGAAGCGCGGCGTCTGCATCTCGACCCGATGGTGGCGCGCAACGATGCGCCGCTCGGCACCGCGTTTACGGTATCGGTCGATGCCCGCCACGGCCTGACCACGGGCATCTCCGCGGAAGAGCGCACCAACACGGTTCGCGCACTTGCCAACGGCAATATGGGCGCGGCTGATTTCGTCCGGCCCGGTCACGTGTTTCCGCTCGTGGCGAAAGAGGGTGGCGTGCTGATGCGCTCCGGCCACACCGAAGCCTGCGTGGACCTTTGTCGCCTTGCCGGGCTCCCGGCCGTTGGTGTTCTTGCCGAACTGATGAACGACGACGGCACCGTCATGCGCGGGCCGGAGATCGCAGCGTTCGGTGAGCGTCACAAGCTTCAACGGGTCACGATCGCTGATCTGATCGCCTATCGGCAGGCGCGCGATAAACTGATCGAGCGGGTCGGCGAGTTTCCGGTGGAGTCTGAGATCGGCACCTTGACCGGCTACGCTTTTCAGACACCGTTTGATCCATTTTATCACATGGCGTTCGTCCACGGCCGCATCGGCGACGGTAAAAACGTGCTCACGAGGCTGCACCGCGCCAATCTCATCCTGGACGTTTTTGGCGGGGCAAAAACCATCCGCGGAACGCTTGAACGCTTCAAGGCCGAGGGCAGCGGGGTACTGGTGGTGTTACGCGACGGCGCCGCGGGCGTGCCGGTGATCGCCATTCCGAAATCCGATGAAACCGCGTCCGGCGAGGCGCGGAGCCGGCAATGGCGCGAGGTCGGTCTCGGTGCGCAAATTTTGAAAGATCTGGGCGTCATTTCGATCAGACTTCTGACGTTCACGCGGCCCATGACCTATATCGGTCTGTCAGGCTTCGGCATTGAGATTGTGGGCACCGAGACGATGGACGTCTGAGACCTGGCGCGTCGCCGATCGGTAACAAGCGGGGGTTAGAATGAACAGCATCGTGAACCGGATTGGCCTTCATCGTATCGGCGCAGCCTTGGCGCTGATCGGCATTGGCCTGTCATTGTCAGCCTGCGGCTACAACACCATTCCCACGCTTGAGGAAACCGCCAAGGCGCGCTGGGCGGACGTACAAAATCAGTATCAGCGCCGCGCCGATCTCATTCCAAATTTGGTGGCAACCGTTCAGGGCTACGCCGCGCAGGAGAAAAGCGTGCTGACCGCCGTCGTCGAAGCCCGCGCGAAGGCTACGCAAGTCAAAGTCGATGCCTCCCAGCTAACCGATCCGGACAAGCTCAAGGCTTTCCAGGATGCGCAAAACCAGCTGTCGGGTGCACTAGGTCGGCTGCTTGCCGTATCCGAGAACTATCCGGACCTCAAATCCAACGCCAATTTCCTGGCGCTGCAATCCCAGCTCGAGGGCACGGAGAACCGCATCGCAGTTGCCCGGCGCGACTACATCGACGCCGTGCGCGAATATAATACCGCCTTGCGCACATTCCCGACCGTTCTCTGGGCGAAAACAGCGTTTTCAGGCAACAAGCCGATGGCCGAATTCACCGCCACCGAAGGCTCCGAAAAACCGCCGCAGGTCAAGTTTTAATGTCTTTGCGCCATCGCGAGAGCGGACGGCGAAACAATCCAAAGACTGCGCTCGGATTGTTTCATCACCTCGCGTTTTACCACGACGGAGCCCTGATCCCGGTTCTGCCTCTTGCCGCCGCCTTCGTCCTTTGTCTCGCTTCGTTTGCACTCGCGCTCGACTTTCCGGCGCTGACTGGCCGGGTGGTCGACCAGGCGGGCGTGATAAACGCCGCGAGCCGCGCCGCCATCGACGCCAAATCGAAAGCGCTTGAAGACAAATCCGGCATCCAGCTCGTCGTTGCCACAGTGAAATCGCTCCAAGGTGGTGATATCGAGACTTATGCCAATCAGCTTTTTCGCTTCTGGAAGCTTGGTGAAACGAAAAAGAACAACGGCGTCTTGCTCCTTGTCGCGCCGACCGAGCACAAGGTGCGTATCGAAGTGGGGTACGGGCTTGAGGGCACGCTCACAGACGCGCTGTCGTCGGTCATCATCTCAAGCGCCATCGTCCCACGATTTAAGACCGGCGATTTTTCAGGCGGCATCGATCGCGGCGTTGACGGCATCATTAGTATACTGAGCGGCGATGCTGCGGAATGGCATCAGAAGGTCAACGTCCGCTCTGACGACGGCTCGACCGATTTCGACAAGCTGTTTCCGTTGTTGTTTTTCGTGCTGCTGTTCTTGGTCATGTGGTACTTGATCCGTCATGCTGGCGGCGGTCCAGGCGCCGGCGGGCGAAGGAGCGGTGCCGGTCCGATCATCCTGGGTTCAGGATGGGGCGGTGGTTTCGGCGGCGGCTTTTCGGGCGGTGGCGGATTTGGCGGTGGCGGATTCTCTGGCGGCGGTGGCTCGTCGGGAGGTGGCGGCGCGTCAGGGGGCTGGTAATGCAGCTGAATAAGGAAGAGCACGAGGCGGTCTCGGCCGCCATTCATGAGGCGGAGAAACGCACCAGCGGCCAAATCGTCTGCGTATTAGCCCGCGCGTCGGCCGACTATGCCCACATCCCAATTCTGTGGGCGAGTGGGCTTGCGCTGGTGGCGCCGTGGCCGATGATGGTTTTCACGCCGTGGAGCGTGCAGCGGATTTTTCTGATTCAGATTGCGGTCTTTGCGGTTGCCGCGCTCGCGTTCTCCTGGATGCCGCTGCGGCTCGTGCTGGTTCCGCGCTCAGTGCGGCGTGCACGCGCGCACCACGCAGCGCTCGAACAGTTCGTTGTTCGCCGCGTCGCCAACACCAAGAACCGCAGCGGCATATTGATCTTTGTGTCGTTGGCTGAGCGCTATGCCCGCATCATTGCCGACGACGGAATTGCCCAGAAGGTGCAGGCTTCAGAATGGCAAGCTGCGATCGACGCGCTGGTCGGTCACATGCGCGGTGGCCATATCGCCAAAGGCTTTAGTGCTGCGATCGAGCGTTGCGGCGCTGTGCTCGCTGCGCACGCGCCTCCGGACGGTTCGTCAAACGAGCTGCCGGACCGACTTTACGTCGTATAGGGTCACATCACCCGCTGAAGCGCCGCCGCTCGCCGGATGCTCGCGGCAAACATACCAACCATGCATTGCGCATCCTGCGTAGGCGTCCCTATATCGCACCATAGGGAGCGGCGACATTTCGATACCCAGGAATTTCGATCCGGGAGGTTTCGATGCCAGAGCACGATCTCATAGACCGCAAGCGACGCGCCTTTCTGGGCGCCGGTGGAGCGCTGATCCTTAGCGCGTCGTGGCTGGGACGCGCGTCCGCGCAAAACAAGCTCAAGATCGGCGTCATCGGTTCCGGACACATTGGCGGCACCATCGGCGGCCTGTGGGTCAAGAATGGGCATAGCGTACTGTTCTCATCGCGCCATCCCGAGGAACTCAAGGACATGGTGGCGGGGTTCGGCGAGCTCGCGCGGGCGGGCACGGTGGATCAGGCGATCGCCTTCGGTGACGTGCTCTTTATCGCAGTGCCCTATGCCGCGCTGCCGCAGATCGGCAAGGACTACGGCGCCACGCTTAAGGGCAAGATTATGCTCGACGCCTGTAACGCGACGCCGGCGCGGGACGGCGCTCCGATCGCCGACGAGGTCGAGAAGGAGGGCGTCGGCGTGGTTTCGCAGAAGTATCTGCCCGGCACGCGGCTGGTGCGCGCTTTCAACACGATGAGCTATATGATCTTTGCACACGAGGCCAACCGTCCTGACCCGAAGCTCGCCATACCGATTGCCGGCGACGATGCGGATGCGGTGCAAGTCGCCGCTGGTCTTGTGAGGGACGCTGGCTTCGATCCGGTGGTCGTCGGTAAACTCGCCGATGCGAAGCGTTTCCAGCGCGGCGGTCCGGGCTACGGCCAGCAGGTGACCGCAGCTCAACTCAGGCAGAAACTGTCACTGACGCAATGAATGCGCCACAGCGCTGGCTTGGCTGGGCGCTGCCGGCTACGCCGCAAGAGCGCGCCGCGGCGCTATGGTCGTTCGCATATTTCTTTGCGTTGCTCGCCGGCTATTATGTGTTGCGACCGCTACGCGACCAGATGGGCATTGCCGGCGGTGTAAAAAATCTGCCGTGGCTGTTTACGGCTACATTTCTCACCCTCATCGTCGCTCAGCCGCTCTACGGGGCATTGGTAGCGAAACTGCCGCGTGCGCGCTTCGTCCCGATTGTTTATCACTTCTTCGTCGTCAATCTGGCATTGTTCTGGCTCTTCCTGACGCTCGGGATTGCGCCGGTGATCGTGGCGCGGGTGTTTTTTGTCTGGCTCAGCGTATTCAGCCTGTTTGCGGTCGCGGTGTTTTGGTCATTCATGGCGGACCTGTTCACCGCCGAGCAAGGCAAACGGCTGTTTGGTTTCATCGGTGCGGGCGGCACCGCAGGCGGGCTTTTGGGGCCCGTCATCACCATCGGACTTTCGGTGCCGCTTGGCGCGGTCAATCTTTTGATTGCCGCCGCGTTCCTCCTCGAGGTGGCGGTATTTTGCGTGTACAGGCTGGAGCGCGCGGCGACCGTCCAAGCGGGCGCGCAGGCTGAAACGCGGCGCGTCGGCGGTTCCGCCTTCGCGGCGTTACCGGAACTGATACGCTCGCCGTATCTGATCGGCGTCGGCGCCTGGGTCAGCCTGCTGTCGTTCTGTGCCACCATCGTCTACTTCGAGCAGGCCAATATCATTTCCGCTGCTGTGCACGACCGCGACACCCAAACCCGCATTTTCGCCGGCATCGATTTGGCCGTAAATTTGCTGAGCCTGGCCACGCAAGTGTTCATTACCGGTCAAGTGCTCAAGCGGTTCGGCACCGGCGTCGCTGCGGGCGCGCTGCCGGGAGTTTATGTGGTCGGCTTTGCTGCACTGTTTGTGGCGCCGACGCTCATCGTCGTCGTCACGCTGCAGGTTGTGCAGCGCTGGATGAATTTCGCCATCGCCAATCCCGCACGCCAGGTGTTCTTCACCGTTCTTGAGCGCGAAGAGAAATACAAGGCCAAGAACCTGATCGACGTCGTGATTTATCGCGGCTCCGACGCTCTTTATGGCTGGGTATTCGACAGCTTGCAGTTCGTGGGATTAAAGCTCGGGGCGATCGCCCTTGTTGCCTTGCCGGCGGCGGCGGGCTGGCTCGTTTTGTCGGGCGTACTCGGACGTGCGCAGGAACACCGCTCCGCGCTCGCCGATGAGGATGCAAACGCACCGTCACCCGAAATGCAGGGAGAACCGGCATGACCAGAATGACGCGACGCGACTTTGCCGCGCTTGCGGCAATGGCAGTTGTGGCCCGGCCGGCACTTGCGCAAACGCCGACGCTGCTGGCGCGACCCATTCCGGCAAGCGGTGAGCGCTTACCGGCAGTCGGTCTTGGCACGGCTCAGGTGTTCGACAGCGATGACGAGACCACCCGGAAAAAGGCGACTGCAGTGCTGCAGGCGCTTGTTACCGGCGGTGGCCGTCTGGTCGACACCTCGTCGGTTTACGGTGATGCCGAGACCGTGCTGGGCGAGGTGATGGGGCCGGCCGGACTGCGGGACAAGCTTTTCATCGCCACCAAACTCGAGTTGCCCGATGCCGCTGAACTCAAGCGCTCGCAGACTCGACTGAGGGCGGAGAAAATCGACCTGCTGCAATTTCACAACGTGCATGATCCCCGGCAGTCGTTGGGGCAGTTCAAGGACTGGAAGGCGCAAGGCGTGTGCCGCTACATCGGCATCACCTCGACGCGGCATGAGCAGTTTGCCGCGATCGAAGCCGTGCTGTTGCGGGAGAAGCCGGATTTTGTGCAGATCGACTATTCACTCGACGACCGCGAAGCTGAAAAGCGCATTTTGCCGGCGGCGGCTGAAGTCAAAGCCGGGGTGTTGACCGCTTTGCCGTTCGGGCGCGCGCGGCTGTTTCGTGCTGTGCACGGCAAGGAGATTCCCGACTGGGCGCGTGGATTTGCCGACAGCTGGGCGCAGTTCTTTCTGAAGTATCTTCTTGCCGATCCACGCGTAACGGCGGTCATACCCGGCACCGCGGATGCGGGACATATGACCGACAATGCCGGTGCCATGCGCGGGCCCTTGCCGGATGCCGACCAGCGGCGGCAAATGGTGGCATTCGCCGCCGCGCTTTAACCTCTTGGCTGTCAAGGGCGCGTAACAGGCATCACTAGCCTGGGGCGCGATTCGCGGTAGTGTACGGGCGGGTAGGGTAGCCGGGAAGGACAGATGCCGATACTTGCACGCGGGCGGCGGCGGATACGCTACGAGCTGGATGTTCCAGCCGAAGGACCGGCCAATGGGCCGGTCTTTGTACTGGTCAACGGGCTGACCCAATATATCGAGCTTTGGGAACCCTATCGGTACATGCTGGTCGCGAAAGGCTTTCGCGTCGTGACCTTCGATCTTCTGGGACAAGGCGTTTCGGATAAGCCGAGCCTCCACATCACTCAGGACGACCAGGTGGCGGTGCTCTACGATATCATCGCCGAACTGGAAGGAGGGCCGGTCTTTCTTGCCGGCATCAGCTTCGGCGGGGTTATTGCGCTGCGTTACGCCATCGCTCACTCAGACACAATTGCCGGACTGGTGCCGATCTCAAGCTTCGCCGAACTGCCGCCGCAGCTCTATTTGCTCGGCAGCGTGATGCGCACCGGATTGATCCTCGGCGGCACCAGCTTCCTGATGGATATGCTGTTTCCAATGAATCTCTCCAATGAGTGGCTGTCGCAGCAGATGAACGCGCTCGAAATGGCCAAACGCCGGGGATGGTTGCTGAACGATGTCTATGCCTTGCAGAACTTGATGGAGTCGTTCCTGGAATTTGAGCCTATGACTCCGCAACTGTCGTCGATCAGCGTCCCGACCATGATCCTGAACGGTGAGTTCGATTTCCTCACGCCGAGATCGCTTCAGGAATTGCTGCGCGTGCACATTCCGGACAGCGAATTGGTATTTGTGCCGCGGGCCTATCACGCCTTTACGCTGGAGAAGCCCGTATTGACTGCCGAGTACCTTGCGCGTTTTGCCCGCGATGTGATTGCCGGCCGCTGGCGCGGCAAGAAGACGGTTTGGATCGGTCCGGAAGAACCAGGCGGTGATTTCACCCCGTTTCCCGCCGACTTTGATCACATGCGCGCGATTCCGGTCCGTCGCGAGAAGCCTAAAGCCGCTCAGCTTGAAGTGGCTGCGTCAGGAGAGACAGCACCCCGATGAACTCTCAGACAAGAAAGGCGCCGAATGCCTTCCTCGGACCGCTCGATGACGCGGGTCGCATCCCGGCCCATCAGCAGACCCGGGTCTCGGCGTTTCTGATGTCGGCGCACGGCGCGCTGGCGCGCTGGCTTACCGCGTTGCTGCCGCTCACGTTGCAGAACAGCATGCAGGTGGAAATACATGCGCAGTGTTGCCGTCAGATCGAATTTCTTTCGATGCTGGCGCGCGCTACCTCCTGGGTGCCGGATCCGATGCTGCCGATGTTGCTCTGGCAATGGGAAACGGCGTGGTGGCCGCGGCCCGTTGAGTGCGTGGCCGATGCGACGCAGGCGCGAATGATTGATCTTGCGGCGTTCAATCACGCGCTGCACGCGGTCATCCGCCCCGCGGCGCTGCTGCCTGAGGAAATAGACGCGATGGACCCCTTTGCACAGGCCATGCGGCACATCGAGTTCGAAAGCGGGCGGTTGATGCAGGCGCAGATTATCTATCTCAAGAGTCCTCAGTTTCACCACGTCCGCGACGAAGTCGCGGCCGCGGTGGAGCGCCGCCATGAGCAGATGCGTGAACATCTGGCGTCGATGCTGCTCGGACTGGAGGTCGAAACGGCTGGCCGACACTTGATCCCGACCGCGTATCATTTGCACGTTAAGGCCGCCATGGATGCTGCGGCTGCCGCCGCGGCTGCTGCTACCGCGCCTGCCAATGCGGCGGCTGCCGCCGTCACCGGGACGATCGAAGCGACCAAGCGGTCATAGCTAACTTTGTCAAAACTATCTGTTATGCTTTCATAACGATGGAATTTAGCGATCGGGGGGTTGGGTATCGAATGATTACCGTTCCCGAAATGGCCGCCGAGACATTGGGGTCTTACCTTTCCGCTCAACTCAATAGTCGATTTGCCTCGACGGAGGCCGGCCTGACCGAGCTTATTCCGTCGATGGCGCGGCTTTCTCTCGAATGCATCGGCAACAGCGATGCGCTTTACCACAATGTCGAACATACGATGCTCGTGACGCTGGTCGGCTACGACATCATGAAGGGCCGATCGCTGGTCATGCCGACCTCCGCGAGCGACTACGCCCATGTCATTGTTGCGTGCCTGTTTCATGACATTGGTTTCGTGCGCGGCATTCTAAGAGGCGACGGCGAGGACGGTTACGTCACCGATGCCAAAGGCGGTAAAACCAGGCTTCCCCGCGGCTCGTCCGACGCGGCGCTGACGCCTTATCACGTGGATCGTTCGAAGATTTACGCCATGGATCGGTTGGCGTCGATCGAGTTGCTCGATGCCGATAGAATCGCGCGATCAATCGAATTTACGCGCTTTCCATCAGGCGTCGTGCCGGACGACGAAGACAATGAGGAAGCTTCGCTCGTGCGCGCGGCCGATCTCATCGGACAGCTTGGCGATCCGCACTATCTGCGCAAGGCGAATGCACTGTACTACGAGTTCGAAGAAGTCGGCATGAACAAGCAACTGGGCTATGGATCGCCTGCCGACCTCACGGACTTGTATCCGCAATTTTACTACAACAGCATTGCGCCCCATATCCAGAAAGCCATTCGCTATCTGAACGTAACATCGAGCGGGCGGCAATGGATCGCCGGCCTCTACAGCAATGTGTTCCGCGCCGAGCGAGATCGAACTTTATCCGGGCCCGAGCGCTGACGGCGTCGGGCGCCTGTCCTCACCGATGTAACGCGGAAACAGCCGGGACGTTGTCATGAATAAAATCGCCGACATACGAAGCAATAACACTGGGCCTCAATCGTCGCAGCGCTCGCCGTATTTTTCCGAAGAGCATGAACTGCTCCGCGCTCAGGTTCGCCGTTTTGTCGAGACGGAAATCAAGCCGCATGGGCTTGCCTGGGAAGAACAAGGTTTCGTGCCGCGCGAAGTCCTCCGCCGCATGGGTAGCCTGGGATTTTTCGGCATCCGCTATCCGGAACGTTATGGCGGATCCGACATGGACGCGTTGGCCACCGTCGTGCTTTCCGAAGAACTGGGCCGCTCGACGTTCAGCGGCGTTGCGACCACGGCGCTGGTTCATTCCGAAATGGCTTCGATTCATCTGTTCCGCGCCGGCAGTGAAGCGCAGAAGGACAAGTGGATGCCGCCTATCATCGCGGGCGAGGTTATCACCGCCGTTGCCGTGACCGAACCCGACGCCGGCTCCGACGTTAAGGCGATCCGCACCTTCGCGCGCCGCGAGGGCGATAGTTACGTGATAGACGGCGCCAAAATGTTCATTACCAATGGCGTGCACGCCAATCTTTATTTCGTCGCGGCAAAGACCGATCGCGACGGTCAGCCGAGCCGATCGATCACCATGTTCATGGTGGAGAAAGGCACGCCGGGTCTCACCGTCAGCCGTACGCTCGACAAGCACGGCTGGCGCTCGTCCGACACCGCTGAATTGCACTTCGACAATTGCCGCATCCCCGCCGAAAACCGGCTCGGCGAAGAGGGGCGGGGTTTTTACGCCATCATGCAGAATTTCCAGAACGAGCGCACAACGATCGGCGCGGTGGCGATCGGGGAATCACAAGCTGCAATCGATCTGACGCTCGAATATGTCCGCACCCGCAAGGCGTTCGGTGCGCCGCTCTGGCAAAGAGAAACCATTCGTCAGCGCCTGGCGATGCTTGCAGCAAAGGTCGAGGCCGGCCGCCAGCTCGTCTACCACGCGGCCTGGCTCGCAACGCAAGGCATCGATGCGACCAAGGAAGTGTCCATGGTGAAGGCCTATTGCGGTGAACTGGTCAACGAGGTGATGTACAATTGCCTGCAGTTCCACGGCGGCATGGGCTTTATGCGCGAAAGCACCATCGAGCGCATGGCGCGTGACGCGCGCGTCCAGAACATCGGCGGTGGCGCTACCGAAGTGATGCTCGAGGAGGTCGCGAAGCGGATGTAGCGGCAATTCTCCGCTCATGCGTTTTAGGGAAATCCTGCGCTTTAGGGAAAGTTCTTCGGCGATCGACGTTGTCCGCGATTGAGCTTTTGCGCCGGCGAGCAACACATCGACCTGTCAGGTTCTTGCCGGTTGTCCGGTTTTGCAGGAAACTCGGTCAACACCGAAACGACGGAGGACACGCCGATGGACATTATCCCCGTAGGTCCGGGTTTTGCCGCCGAGCTCCGCGGCGTAACGCTTGCCGACGTCGCCGCCGATGACGACGTTTACCGCCGGACGCGGGCAGCTTTCGAAGAGCATTCGGTTCTGGTGTTGCGCGATCAGGATGTGTCCGACGAATTGCAGCTTGCCTTCTCGCGCCGGTTTGGTCCGCTTGAGCTGACCCACGTCGCCGCGGAAGGCGCCGGGACCAACCTCGTGATCCTTTCGACTATCGATAAGGACGGCAACGTGGTGCCGGCAGATCATCGGCTGGCGCTGCGTAACAAAGCCAACCAGCTCTGGCACACCGACTCCACTTTCAAGAGCGTCCCGGCGCTCGCCTCGGTGCTCTCGGGACGGATCATGCCGGCGCAAGGCGGCGAAACCGAATACGTGTCCACGCGCCTGGCCTGGGAGCGGCTTGATCGGGCGACCCAGGAAAGGCTCGCCAACTTCTTCGTCTGGCATGATTATTCGCATTCGCGCGGCAAGATTTCACCCAATCTGGTCGGTACCTCGGAGCGCGCGGCGCTGCCGCCGCAATGCTGGCGCATGGTGTGGACGAATCCGGTGAACGGCCGCGCGGCGCTGTACCTCGCCTCGCATGCCTATGCGATCGAAGGCATGGAGCAGGCGGCGGCGCAAAAGCTGCTTGCCGAGCTGATCGACGCCGCCACCGCGCCAGGGCTCAGCTATGAGCACGCCTGGCGCAAGGGCGACGTGGTGATGTGGGATAATCGCGCGACCATGCATCGGGGCCGACCGTGGCCGGCAAACGAGGCGCGTTTCATGGTGCGCACCACGATTGCCGCGACCGAAGCGGATGGTTTGGCAAGCGTACGTCCGCCGGCGCGGCAGGCCGCGGAGTAGCGCGGCGGCGACGATTACGATGCAGGCTGTCTGGCCTGCGCGCTCAGCGCTGCGATGACAAAGTCGATCATCTGTTCAAGGGTGGGGCTCGGCTTGTCGGCAAATTCACTGATCAATTGGGGATGAAAGAAGCGGACCATCGCCGTGCCGGTGCAAAGTGCCGCAACGCCGACATCGGGCGCACGAAACTCGCCGGATGCGACACCGTCCGCGATCACAGCCGCAAACATGCCGGTGATGCATTCCATGTGCGATTTGCAGACATCCCAATTCTCTTCCATGGCGATGGCGACCATCTCGTGCAACTTCGAATCGCCCACATAGCGGTCCGAGTTCATCCGATGCACGGTCTCCAGCAGCGCACGCAGCCGCTTGCTGGCCGATCCCCGCCCGGTCGCGATGGCATGTGACGCGTGTTCCACCTGCCCCATCAGCCGGCGCGCGACACCGGCGGTGATCGATTTCTTGGAGTCAAAGAAGCGGTAAACGTTCGCCGGACTCATGTGGAGTGACTTGGCGATGTCGGCGACCGTGGTCTTCTGGTAGCCGATCTCACGAAACAAACGTTCGGCTGTAACGAGAATCCGTTCTCGTACGTCCGTTTCGGTATGGTCAATCACGTCAGTCATATCAAACGTTTCGCCCTTTTATTCGGCCGCGATCGCAAGCGGGGCGGACGGGCGCGCGTTCCCAAGTGCGAGGGAGGCCGCGTTCTCATCACCGCCGCGCTCACCCAGCCGCTTACGATACCACAGTGCGTAAAGGCTGGGCAGAAACAGCAAGGTAAGGAAGGTCGCCACGAACAGGCCGCCCATGATGGTGATCGCCATCGGTCCCCAGAAAGCGGAACGGGACAGGGGGATCATGGCAAGAATCGCCGCCAATGCCGTGAGGATGACGGGACGCGCACGTCGGACGGTCGCCTCTACAATCGCCTCGCGTCGGGTCAGCCCGTGAGTGACGTCCGTTTCGATCTGATCGACCAGGATCACGGCGTTGCGCATGATCATCCCGATCAGCGCAATCAGCCCCAGCAACGCCACGAAGCCGAACGGCTGGTCGGCGACGTTCAGTCCCAACGAGGCGCCGACGATGCCGAGTGGCGCCGTCAGAAAGACCAGGATCAATCGCGAAATACTCTGCAACTGGACCATCAAGAGCGTGAGCATGGCCATGATCATCACCGGAAACAGGACGAAGATCGAGGCGTTGCCCTTTTGCGATTCTTCGATGGCGCCGCCGATTTCGATCCGGTACGCGGGCTCCAGTCGATCGCGGATGGGCTGGAGTTTCGGCCAGATCGCATTGGTTACGTCGGGCGGTTGCGCGCCGTCGACCACGTCCGCGCGTACCGTGATCGCCATGTCGCGGTTTATTCGCCACAGGATCGGCTCCTCGTGGGCGTATTCGATGTGGGCGATTTGCGAGAGCGGAACCGCCACACCGTTGCGCGTGTAGAGCGATAAATCGCCAATGTGCGCTAAGTCGAGCCGCTCTGACGGGACGGCGCGCGCCACCACGGCGACTTTCTCGATGCCGTCGCGCACCGTCGTGATCGGTAGCCCGGAAATCAGCATGCTCAGCGACTGGGAAATATCCTGAGGCGTCAACCCCATCGCCCGCACGCGCTCCTGATCGACGATGAGCTTCAAGTACGGCGCCTGCTCATTCCAATCGAGATGCGGATCGATGACCTGCTCGTTGCCGCGCATCACCTCGCGCACCTGGTAGGCGATCTCTCTGACCTTTTTCGTATCTGGACCAATGACCCGGAACTGTACCGGGAAACCGACCGGCGGCCCGAAGTTGAACCGGTCGACACGCACGCGGGCTTCGGACAACGCGCCATCCGCCACCGCCTTTTCCAGCCGCGCCTTGATCCGCTCCCGCGCTTCGACGTTCTTCGACACGACCACGATCTCGGCGAATGCTTCATCCGGCAGCTGCGGATTGAGCCCCAGCCAGAACCGCGGCGAACCGCGGCCCACATAGGCGGTGTAGGTCGCAATATCGTCGTCGCCCTCGAGCAGCGCTTCCGCCCGTTTCACCGACTCCAAAGTCGCACCGAACGCGGTGCCCGCCGGCATGCGAAGCTGGAAGAAAAGTTCGGGCCGCTCCGACAGCGGAAAGAACTGCTGCTGCACGCGACCGAACGCAACGATCGAGAGCACAAAGACGCCAATGGTCGCGACCACGACAATACCGCGCCGCCTGACGCACCATTCGATGACGCGACGCAGGCCACGATAAATCCGCGTTTCGTAAATTGCGTGGGGATCCTGGCCCGGGCTGAGCGGTTTGACGCTCGGCAGGAGCTTCACACCGATATACGGGATGAACACAACCGCGACGATCCACGATGCCACGAGCGCAATGGCAACGACCCAGAAAATCCCGCCGGCATATTCTCCCACCGAGGAATTGGCAAAGCCGATCGGAAGAAAGCCGGCGGCCGTTACCAGAGTTCCCGTCAACATCGGGAAAGCGGTGGACTCCCAGGCGAACGATGCGGCGCGGACACGATCCCAGCCTTGCTCCATTTTCACCACCATCATCTCGACAGCGATGATGGCGTCATCGACCAGGAGGCCGAGCGCGATGATCAACGCGCCGAGCGTGATCCGGTGCAGATCGAGCCCGATCGCGTTCATGACGACGAAGACGACGGCAAGGACCAGCGGTACCGACAGCGCGACGACGAAACCGGTGCGCCAACCCAGCGCGAGAAAGCTGACGAACAGAACGATCGCCAGTGCTTCGATGAAGGACCGAACAAACTCGTTGACCGCATGATCGACGACGGCGGGTTGATCGGCGATCTGCTCGAAATCGAACCCTTGCGGCACCGCATTGATGAATTCGGCTGTCGCGGTGGTGACGGCTGGACCCAATTCCAGGATGTTGGCGCCTTTCGCCATGACGATGCCGACGCCGATGGCGGATTTGCCGCGTTGTCTGACCAGAAAGTCCGGGGGATCGGCGAAACCGTGCGTTACAGAGGAGATGTCGCCCATACGAAATACCCGGCCATTGGCTTCCACCGGTGCTTCGGCGACCGCCTTGGCGCCGTCGAGCGCACCGGTCACGCGCAGCGGTACCCGCTGCGCGGTCGTTTCGAGCGTGCCGGCGGGTACTACAGAGTTTTGCCGGGCCAGCGATTGGAATAGCTGGTCAGGGGTGATGCCCAGCGTGGCGAGCTTGGCGTTGGAGAACTCGACGAATATTTTTTCGTCCTGCGTGCCGTAGAGATTGACCTTGGTGACATTCTTGACCTTGAGGAGCCGCTGGCGGAACGCCTCCGCGACTTTCTTCATCTGGGCGTAGTCGGCGCCTTCCGATGTGATCATGTACAGGATTGAGTCGACGTCACCGTACTCATCGTTGAACGACGGCCCAATCACGCCGGCGGGAAGATCGTCTTTGATGTCGCCGAGTTTTTTACGCAATTGATAGAACAATTGCGGCACATCGCGAGCCGGGGTGTTGTCCTTAAAGGCAACCTGCATCGCCGTAAACGCCGGCTTGGAGTAGGTGGTGACCTTGTCGAAGTAAGGCAGCTCCTGCAGCTTCTTCTCTATCGGGTCGGCGACTTGCGCCTGCATCTCGGCGGCGGTTGCGCCCGGCCAGACTGCGGTGACGATCACGACTTTAATGGTGAAGGATGGGTCCTCGGCGCGTCCCAAACTTCGATAGGACATCAGGCCCGCCCCGCCAAACATCACGATGAGGAACAGGATGAGGGCCGGATGTGCCACCGCCCATGCGGACAAGTTGAAACGGCCCATCGTGTTCTCCTCTCGCAATGTGTATTTGCGTTCAGAACGACAGTGACGAGACGACCTTGACCTTCTCGGCGGGGTCGAGCTTCTGCACGCCGAGCGCGATCACGCTGGCGCCCTCATCCACGCCGCCCGTGATCAGAACGTCGTTTCGTCCGTAAGCCTTCACCGCAACGGGTTTGAGGGTGACCACGCCGGTCTTGGCATCGGCGACGTAGACCGATGGCCCAGCGCCCTGGTTGAACAGCGCTGAGAGCGGAAGCCGTGCGACACGTTCCCCGGTAGAATCCGACAACATCAGTGTCGCCGTCATGCCAAGTTGTACCTCGTCGTCAGAATTGGGCATCGAAAACTTGGCCAGATAGGTGCGCGTTGCGGGATCGGCCAAGGGAGCGAGCTCGCGAAGCTTCGCGACATAGAACTTGTCCGGTTGCGACCAGATCGAGACCCGGGCTTCGCCGGATCTGGCGTGCGCCAAGAGCGTCTCGGGGATTGCGACAACGACCTCTTTTTCCGCAACCCGTGCCACGCGGATCGCGGTTTGCCCCGCGGTGACGACCTGACCGGGCTCGACCAAAGTCGCGGTGACGACTCCGGGCGCGTCTGCAAGGAGCGTCGCGTAGGACAGACTGTTTTTTGTGAGTTCGACCGATCGTTCGGCGCGATTGAGCCTTGCCCGCGCTTCGTCTCCCGCGGCTTTGGCCTGATCCAATTGTGCGTCGGTGGACCAGCCCTTCTGCCGCAGTTCTTTGGCCCGTGTTTCAGCGGCACTGGCTTGCGCGAGTACGCCGCCGGCGGCAGAAAACTCGGCTTCAGCCTGTTCGGCCTGTAGCTTCAAATCGTTCTCGTCGAGCGTCGCGAGCGGCTGACCTGTCGCAACGACCGCCCCGACCTCCACCAGGCGTTTCGAAACCTTGCCAGCGACCCGAAAGCCCAGATCGCTTTCGATCCTGGGGCGAATGATCCCAACGAAGCTGCGATCCGGAACCAGCGCTTGATAATGGGCGCTGGTGACCAGGACCGGCCGTATGGGCGCTACATGCTGCGCTGCAATCTCGTTGCAGCCGCCTAAAGCCAACGCGAGGGCCGCAAGATTAAGTACCCAGCCTAAGCTTTTGTAGTTTCGGAAGAAACCCGTGTCGTTGGCGATCTGAACGGACATCTGAACACCTCCGATTAATCGAAGGTGGCTTGACTAATGACGAATGTCAATATTCGTCACAAATCACAAATTATTTAACAGGCGTCCGGTGCCGGGGGTCGGCGGCCACCATTTGCTTGGAATTTGAGAGACCGGAATCGGGTCCCGAACCGGGAAGATTTCGCTGCCTAAGCCTTCTGCGCCAGCATCCGATCTTCAATTTTGAAGTATTGCCGGGCATGCGCCACCAGCTGTGCGTCGCTTGGATGATCGACTGTTTCCACGCCGACGATGACCTTCATGAGCTGCGGCGCGTGCTGGTGAATGTGCTTGATCAGTTCGGTCTTGGCATTTGCAGGTCCGGTAATCAGAACGGCACCGGCGTCGGCGATCGACTGAGCGACCGCCGCGAGGAAGTTGTGATCTTCCGCCGCATGACCGGCGCCGATGGAGTTTGCCTTGTGGTGAATGTGCCTGGTCGGATGATCCGGATGGAACACCAGCTTCTCGACATCGGTCGGGCTGAAATGAAAGATGCGGGCCTCATGATGATCGATCCAGACGACCGCGTGAAAGTGATGGGTGTTCATGAGCGAACTCCTCCTGGCGCCGGCCGACGATCGCGCCGGGTGTCGCTGTGCTGGCGCGGTCTACCGGCTACGGTCCGTCGGCACAAGCCGCCCGTCAATCGGCGGGGCGTATGCCATCCTCACCCGCGTTCGCATATCCGATCGCAGGAAGTCGATGAGCGCGCGAAGTGCCGCCGGGTTCTGCCGGCGGCTCGGATAGAATAAAAAGAAGCCGTCAGTGATCGGCAACGCCGATTTGTCCAGCAAGCTGACCAGCCGTCCATCGGCAACCAATGAGGCCACATACTCTTCGTAGAGGTAGGCGATGCCGATGCCTTCGAGTGCGGCGCTGATCACCAGTTCAGGATCGTTAATGACGACGACCGATCCGCTGATGTCGAATTCGACGGTCTTGCCGTCAACGACAAACACCCAGGGGATGAATCCTCCGCCCGGCAGCCGGTAGCGAATGCAGTTGTGCGCCTGCAAATCGTCGGGTGTTCGTGGTCGGCCCCGCCGCGCCAGATAATCCGGCGACGCGACCAAAAGATAGTGCATGTCGTTGGTGACGCGCATCGCGATCATGTCGCGGGCGACCAGATTTCCGCGGCGAATGCCGGCGTCATAGCGGCCGGCCACGATGTCGGTCAGAGCGGATTCGACCGTCGTCTCGATCACAATGTCGGGATATTGCTCAAGGAAGCGCGCGAGAACCGGCGCCAGGACGAATCTGGCGACCGGCGGCGGCATGGTCAGACGCAGGTGGCCTGCAGGTCGTTCGCGAAACGCGTTGACCGATTCGATTGCGGCGTCGAAGCCATCAAGCAACGGGCGAAGTTGCTGCAACAGGCGCTCGCCGGCATCGGTCGGAGCAACGCTGCGCGTCGTGCGGTTCAGCAGTCGAACGCCAAGTTGTTCCTCAAGCCCCCGTACGGCCTGGCTGAGCGCTGCGGTGGAGAGCCCAAGCCGTTCGGCGGCCTTTGTGAAGCTTGCGTACTCGGCGACGGCGACAAAGGCGTTCAGATCAGCAAATTGCGCTCGCCGCATTTTGGGCCCTGTAACAGCCGCCGGGATACCTCGCCCAAAATCACGCACATAAGTGCGCGGTCTCTCGAGCGGCCATCACACGGCTTTTTTCAGCTAAGGCTCCTTGCTGCCTGCGCAAGAGCGGTCGAAGGCCGTAATACTCCGCGTTTTATGCCGATCACATCTGCTGAGAACGCAAGACGCAAAAGCAAGACGCACGAAGCTGCCTCAGATTTGTGCATCCAGCTCCGACGCTGCGCGACGCGCCTTTGATTGTTCATTGATCCTGAATGGGTCTTTCACCAGACAGGCGGTGTTGAAACGGATTGGCGCGCACATATCGAACATTGCAGCCGAGCAGCTTCCGGCCGCGAAGCCTACGCACTCATGAAGCTGTAAAGTGGAGGTTGATATGACCAATAAAATCACCGCGGTTATGGTCGCTGCAACTCTGGCTGCGTCTGCCGGGGCGGCATCCGCGCAGACCAACGCGCATGTGGCGCGGGTGAATGCTCAGGTGGCACGCACGAACGTCGCGCAGCAAAACCCGTACTCCTATTACAACAGGGATTATTGGGATGCAGTGTCACCCGGCGGCAGGATCCAGCAGCGTGATCCCTTCGTCGGCACCTATTTCGAAGGCGTCGTTCCGTACTGAGTTGGTGCTCGTTTGAAAGTCGTCTGACTGGCGTTACGAAGAAAAGCAGCCGCACGAAAGCGCGGCTGTTTTTCTATTTGATCGATTTGAACGTCGGCGCGTCTTATTCCTGATACGCCCGGTTGGGGATGGCGAAGCCACAGCTCGACCCGTCGGTAACAGCCACTTCGTCTTCCCAGGGCAGCCGGTATTGGCCGGCCGCCAAATCGCGCATGTAAGTGTAGGGGCAATCCTGGGCGCCGCCTTTGACCGCGACGTAACCGCGATGGCCGAACTGGTAGATATTGTTCTCCACGCCCCAGAGTCGGCGCGCCTCGTCGGCCAGTTTCGGCCGCACCTCGGCGGTGATGATCTCGTCGGGCGCGCCGTTGCCGGTCACGATCGGCGTGCCATCGAAATTCACGATCATGCCTTCGCCCATGGAATTGAACACGCCGTCCGTGCCGGCCATGCAAACGTTCGCCGTATACATCAGGTTTGAGAACGCGTTGCTCTGATTGCTGATGTGCCAGGCGTGCCGGATCGGTGCGGTGTAACCGGCCGTGCGCAACATGATGTTGGCGCCCTTGTAGGCGCACTCGCGCGCCATCTCGGGGAACATGCCGTCGTGACAGATGATCAGCGCGACCTTGCTGCCGTTGGGCCCATCGCAAACCGGAATGCCAAGGTTGCCCGGCTCCCAAGGCTCGACCGGCACCCAAGGATGCATCTTGCGGTAATAGAGTTTCAGCTCACCGTGGTCGTCGATGATGATGCCTGAATTGTAGGGATTGCCGTCGGGATTGTACTCCATGATGGAGAAACAGCCCCAGATGCGGTTCTCGGCGCAGGCTTTCCTGAAGCTGTCGACTTCCGGACCGTCGAGCCGGGACATCAGGTCTGCATTGGTATCCATCGAGAGACCATGCAGCGAATATTCGGGGAAAACGACGAGGTCCATGGTCGACATATTCTTGCGCGCCTTCTGCACCATCGCGCAAATCCGTTTCGTCTGGGCCGCGAGGTCGCCTTTGGTCGCGATCGTCGGCAATTGCAATTGAACCAATCCGATAACGACCCCGTCGGGAGCCTTGTTCAACCCACCGAGCCCACTCATCTGCCTCTCCTTCTTGGTCCAGCGTTTCCCGGTCGGCCAAAGCATTTAAGCTTTTCCGTCAACGGAAGGCTACCAAGCGAAGTGACATAAGCAGGATTAGGTAACGCGACCTGCGGAATGCGCGACGGTCTGGCGCAAAAACGCATGATCGGTACGCTACGCTTTGCGCGATCAAGCTGCTAACCTGTGAGCGCAGCGAGCAAGCACGAGCCCAAATTGGACGAGGAATTTGACATCGTCGTCGCCGGAGGAGGCATTGCCGGTTTGACGGCGGCCCTTACGGCGGCGCGTCTCGGATGCAAGACATTGGTCTTGTCCGGCGACGTGCTCGGCGGACTTCTTCTGAGCATCGAGAAAGTCGAAGGATTTCCCGGGTTCGTCGAGGGCGTACCGGGTTACGACCTGTGCCCTATGGTCCAGGAGCAGGCAGTCGCGGCGGGTGCGCAATTCACCGCCGCAAGCCTCGATGGTCTCGACAGGCAAAACGGCGGCTGGCAGCTCACGAGTGGTAGTTCGCACGCGCGTGCACGTGCCGTCATTCTCGCAACCGGCGCAACGCTGAAGGAGCTTGGCGTTCCCGGCGAGGAGCGCTTGCGCGGAAAGGGCGTTAGTCATTGTGCAAGTTGCGACGCGCCGCTGGTGCGGAAGCTGACGGTCGCGGTCGCAGGCGGCGGCGATTCCGCCCTGCAGGAAGCGCTGACGTTGGCCGAGTTCGCCGAGCGGGTGATCATTCTGCAGCGGGGCTCTGCTTTGACCGCTCAGGCGGCTTATCGCGACCGCGTTGCCAGTCACCCGAAGATCGAGATTCGCTTTAATACCGTCGTCGAGGAAGTTCTCGGTAATGGCAAAGTGGCCGGCGTTCGCATCCGCGACGTCAACGGCAATGTGTCCACCGATCTGGAACTGGCGGCCCTCTTCGTCTACATTGGTTTGGAGCCGGCGACGACGTTTGCGAAAACTCACATCAGGCTCGATTCGTCTGGGCGCATACCGGTTGATGCCCAGATGCGGACCGAATTGCCGGGGGTGCTCGGAGCGGGCATCGCGCGATCGGGCTCGGTTGGCCGGGCCGTCTCCTCTGCGGGTGACGGAACGATTGCGGCGATCACGGCGGAACGCTATCTGGCGGACGGCAAGTGGTAGAGTGGTCCGCGGGATTTGGAAATCGGAGGTGCCGATGAGCGAACTTTTGACGGTCCACGATCCTCGCGGTTACCCGCCGAAGGTCGCGGGCAAGCGGCTCGCCTCCCGCTCCACAATCCTCGACGGCAAGATCGTCTATCTGGTCGACTGCCTGTTCGACAATTCCGCGGCATTCATGGACCAGCTGCGACTATGGTTCGCGGTGCACCTCCCCGCAATCGTCACCCGCGTTATCAGGCCGCGCGAAAGCTGGGAGGACGATCCCGACATGCGCGCGAAGATCGTTGCCGACGGCGAGCGCGGCGATACTTGGTGTCGGGCTTTGAAGCACCTGTAGCCCGACGGTCGTCGGGTTGACAATGGCGATGGAAGAAAGCGGCGTTCCCAGCGTCGCAGTTCACACCCATGTCTTCGCACGCCTCGCACGCGCCAGCGCGCTCGCCAACGGCATGCCGCGCACGCGACAAGCGTTACGTCCCGCAGCCCGTGGTCGATCGCACCGCCCGCGCAATTGCGCGATTATATCGAGGGTGACCGACCCGGTCAGCAAGCGCCCATTCATGCAGGAGGTGATCGAGGGGCTGACCGACCCGCTGACGGACGAAGATCTCAAAGGGCTCTCGTTCGACCGATCCACGCCGCGGCTGCTCGCCCCCGACACCGAAGACAATCTCCACGCGCTGTTTATCGAAAATCGCTGGACCGATTTTCTGCCGCCATCGTCCTGCCGACGGAAGAACGTGTCGCCAAGATGTTGAAAGGGACGAGCCTGCCGCCCGACAAGGTGGTCGGACGGATGCGTCCGACCCTGTTCCGCGAGTTCTGGGAGTTCACCGTAGAGAAGGTCGCGGTCAACGCGGTCATGGCGGGTGCGCGGCCGGAATATCTGCCGGTCATTCTGGCGATGGCCGCGAGCGGCCAGACCGCGCGGTCGAGCAGCACGACGTCGTTCGCGACGATCTCTGTCGTCAATGGCCCGATCCGCAACGAGATCGGCATGGATGCCGGCATCGGCGTACTTGGCCCTTACAATCACGCCAACGCCACGATCGGCCGCGCTTTCGGATTGCTCTCGCAAAATCTGCAAGGCGGTTCGGTGCCGGGCGAATCCTATATGGGCTCGCTGGGCAATTGGCTACGCCTATACGGCAGCTTTCCCGGAAAACGAAGAACGCAGTCCGTGGCAGCCGCTGCATGTGCAAAAGGGCTTTCAAGCCGACCGACTCGACTGTCAGCGTCTTCTTCGGCGGCTGGTACGCGCAGAGCGGCTATGGTCCCCGCGAAACCTGGAAGGAACGGTTCATCCGCTGCCTGGCGGCGACCGAACACTATATCCCGCCGCTGTTGGTGCTCGATCCGATCGCCGCGCGCGGCTTCGTCGAACTGGGCTTCGATACCAAGGAGAAACTGATCGACTGGTGCGCCGAGAATGCGCGCCTGCCGGCGCGCAATTATTGGGACGATCAGTGGATCCAGACCCTGATCCAGCCGAAGGCTGTCGCAGGCGTCGAACCCTATGCCACGCGGCTCAAAGCGCGCCCGATGAACTGATCCAGATGTACCTGCCGGAGGAGATCAACATCGTGGTCGCGGGCGGCGAGACGCAGGGGGCGTGGAAGATGTTCGGCGGCTCGCTGCGCAACGCGACCATTTCGGTTGATGCGTGGCGGTAAACATTTCCGTTCACCGCTCATTTCCCGCGTGCGGCCACGCAAGCCGATCGCATGGTAGTTTATTGTGGGTAGGCCAAGTCACGCGGGAACGGTTGCGGCGTGCTTTTGAAGCCACCGCTGCACGCGCGTGTCCTCGCAAGTTGCGACGTTGAAGCGCATCCATGCCGAGCGTTCGAGGTGCGGGCGGAACACGGCGCCCGGCGCCAACATGATCCCGTCTTGCAGGGAGGCTTCCGCCAAGGGGAGCGAATCTTCGATGTGCGGATAGCGCGCCCACACGAACATTCCGTCGTTCGGCTCGACGAACATTTCCAGTCCGATACGCTCGAACGCGCGCACCACTTTGAGGCGCGTCTCGCCTAGACGCTCGTGCAGCCGCGACAGATATTTTCGGTAATGCCCGTCGATCAGCATCAGATAGACGAGCCGCTCGGTGAATTGCGAGGTCGTGATGCTGGTGAGCATCTTGATGTCGGCAAGCTCTTTGGCGATAGGTTGCGCGCAGGCGACGAGGCCGACGCGTAAGCTGCCCGACAGCGTCTTCGAGAAACTACGGACGTAAATCACGCGGCCGAGCTGATCGAGTGTCGCCAGACGCGGCGTCATCTTTATCTGCAGATCGCAGAAGATGTCGTCTTCCACGATCATGAAGTTATGCCGCTCCGCCGCCTGCAGCACCTTGAAGGCGACATGCGGGCTCATGTCAGTGCCGGTCGGGTTCTGCATCACCGATTGGGTGAAATAGACCTTCGGTTGGCGTTCGGCGGCGAATTTTTCGAGCACTGTCAGGTCCGGTCCGTCGCGGTTGCGCGGCACCGCCAGCATTTCGACTCCCTGGAGACGCAAATTGCCGAACAAGTTGTAGTAGCCGGGATCGTCCACCAACGCAGCGTCGCCGGGCTTAAGCAAATAGCGGATGACGAGTTCGAGCGCCTGGCTGGTGCCGTGGGTTAGAAGGATTTGGCCGGGGTGTGCCGTGATGCCAAGCCCGGCCAGCATCAGCTTCAGGTGCTCACGCAGCGGCAAGTAACCGAAGGGGTGGCCGTACTCGAGCAGATAGGCGCCGTTCTTCCGCGCCAGCGCATTGAGGCTCTGTCGGATGCCCATTTCGTCGAGCCAAGAGTTCGGAAGCCACGGGCCGCCAGCCAGCAGCGTGTTCTCGTCTGCCTCCAGGAGCCGACGGATGAGCCAGACCAGCTCCTCGTTGCGTTTGTGGCTGTCGGAGGCGCCCGCCTGCGGCCTTTCCGCTGCGGCCTGAGCCGCCGCGTAGAAACCGGAACCGCGCCGCGACTGCAGGTAGCCCATCGCGACCAGGCGGTCGTAGGCTTCGACCACCGTGAAGCGGCTGACATTGTGGTCAACGGCCAACGTGCGGATCGACGGCAGCTTGGTGCCAGGACGTAAATGGCGATCGTCGATCTGACCCTTGATACCGGCGACGATCTGATCGGCAAGCGGCTGACCGCTTTTGTGGCTGATGACCAACGAGAGCGTGTTGCTTCTGCGCTCCGTTGTGGGCTGGCCTTGTCGCCGGACCAATACAGTTACGGGTACCGACCGAAAAACTGTCTATTACTGTCCGGTGTAGTGTTCGTCATGATCGCGCAGGTGTCAATCCCGACACCATAGGAGAAATCCAATGCCCCTGATCCAGGTCCGTGTCATCAAGGATGTGTTCAGCAAAGAACAGAAGCGCGAGATGATCAGCAAGCTCACCGACGCGATGGTCTCGATTGAAGGCGAGAACATGCGCGGGGTGACTTGGTGCGTGGTCGAGGAAGTGGAAAGCGGCGATTGGGGTATCGGTGGCAACGCCCTGACCACGGCCGACGTTCATGCCCTGGCCCGCAAAGCTGCGTGACGGCACTCCTGCTCATTTCAGCGCCCGCGCCGTCATTGGCTCGGGCGTCTGAACGGTGGCCGACCCCGAGCTCGGATTGCGCAGAGGTACACGATTGAGACGTCCTTTGAGCGACGTGAAGAGACTGACGAAAGCCTTCTTTAGCCGTCCCCGTGAGCAGCCTCGATCATATCATAGGGCCATCGATGGCAGCTCCGAGAAGAGATCAACATCGTGGTTGCAGGTGGCGAGACGCAAGGGCGTGAGGCGGTGAAGCGGACGCTCTTGTGGAGAGCGGTTGCCAACGCAAGACTGTATGATCACAGTCTATGCCGAACTATCCCGAACGGTCTTGCGAGCGACCCACGCACATGCCCAAGTTTCTTCGCATCGGAATCCATCAGTCGAACGTTTCCGGATATACGTCAAAGGCGTGGTGGGTTCGTCGGGTTGGCTCGACCGTTTTCCTGAAGTGGGGCGCCGTCGAGGTCCAGGGCGCAGGCGATGGCCGAAAAATTTATTGGACGCTTCCGCCGCGGGCAAAAGCAATTCGTTGCGGCACGGTGCAGCGTGCCAAAGACTATGCAAAAACTGCAATCGCGCGGCGACGCAACCATCGCTATGAGCCCCTGGCTGGAAATGTCGCGATCCGCAGCCGACGTGCCAATCGCGGCGCCGAGCTCGAACGGGCGCTCGCCACAATTTTGTTTGTCGATATCGTGCGGTCCACCGAAAAAGCCGCGCGGCTGGGCGATTCGCGTTGGACAGTGGTGATGAATCACTATTACGCCGCTGTCCGTAAAGAGTTGAAGAGATTGCGCGGAAAAGAAGTCGTGACCACGGGAGATGGACTGCTCGCGACGTTCGACGCGCCGGCTTCCGGGATCCATTGTGCGACCGCAATCCGTGAGGCGGTGCGCACCCTGGGTCTAGAGATCAAGGTGGGGTTGCACGCGGGCGAGTATAAAGTGAATGGGACTGACGTGGTCGGTCTGGCGTTTCACGTCGGCGCGCGCGTCGCCGCGAAAGCGCGTGCCGGTGAAGTCCTGGTTTCGAGCGCCGTCAGGGATCTGATGTTGCAATCCGAAATCCGCTTCAAGGATCGCGGGGCTCACCGACTCAAAGGCGTGCCCAAGCGGTGGCGCTTGTACCGGGTCGAACAGTAGAAAATGTTTCCGTCGACGCGCGACGGTGAACTAGAGCCTGAATACCATCTTGAGAAACTGCTTGACGGACGCCTTTGCCGCCGCGGCGGCTGTGGGATCGAAACCCACGTGCGGGTTAAGCTCGACGCACGAGTCCTTGTAGCTGAATGGCTCTTTGGTCGACGGCGTCAATCAACACGCCCCGAGCTTCTTCACGTATGACGCAATGGCGCAAGGTCTGGCCGCCGATAACAACGATGCTGGAGGGAAGGCGCGGATCGTCGAAGGAGTGCGGCGCGTGGGGATATTCGGTCACTTCCACGTCTCTTCCGGCAGCCTTTAGCCGCTCCACGTAAACCTTGCAGGGCGCGATTGGATCGTAATCGTCGGGTGTGCCGCCAAAAATTCGGATGGGGCTATCCGCAACATCGGTGTCGGAGATGTAGGCGGTCGCGCAATCTGGATAGATCGGAATGTAAGCGGCGAACGCGATGCCTGACTTGTTCCACATCTTATGGAAGCGCGTGAGGCTGGCATGCAGCGCAGCGTGACCGCCGCGTGAGAAGCCCATAAGTGCGATACGGCGCGAATCCACGCGCGGATGCTTGGCCAAAACGTCTAGCGCGCGATAGATGTCGAGGATGAAGTTGAGGCGGCCAAGCAAGGCTTGGTCGGTGATCACCTGCGTGAGTCCGCGGCCGGTTAATCCATCGAGTGTGAATGTTGAAACGCCGATGGCGTTGAATTCTCTTTCCCACATTTCAATGTTGGCGCTAACGCCGCCCGAGCCATGCTGAAGTACGACGACTGGCAGTCGGCCCGCGCCCGCCGCGATACGTAACTCTCCGGCGGTCGTCGTTGCCTTCCCGTCGGCGTCGCCTTCCAGGAACTGCTTGTCGGACAAAGTCAGGGTTTCGATGGCATGGAGTTCGGTGCGGGCGGCCAAATCAGAGGAGATGGGCTCGGCGATCGCCAACGCCGTCAAGGACGCCGTCGCGAGGGAGAGCGAAAGCACTGTGGCGAGGCGTGGGCATCTCATCGTCGCTCCGATTCTCAGGCTTTGATCCATCAGGAGATCATTGCGCGCTTGCGTGCCGGTCGTGGGTCAAGAACCGCGAGGCGGACACGGTACTGCAATCTAAGCCCACGGCAGCACCACGATTCGCCCGACGAGATCGGGCGAATTCACCAGAAGCTCGTGAGCGTCGCCGACTTTTGCCAGCGGGAAGCGCGCGGCGACCCGTGTCTTGATCTGTCCGGTGCCAAGAAGTTTCAGCACCGTAATCATGTCGTTCATCCGCGCTCCGCGCATGCCGAGCAGATTAAGCTCGAGACGGATCATGTCTGACGCGGTGAACGGCAGCGGTTCGCGGCCCTGTTCGCTGCTGACAACGAGGCTGCCGCCGAGCCGCATCACGCTGCCGATAAAGCGCAGAAGATCGGGGCTTCCGGTATAGTCGACGGCGTGATCGACGCCTTCGCCGCCGGTGAAGGCCAAAACCGCGGCGCGCGCGCTCTCGGCATCCGCCGTAACCGCGACCGCGTCGGCACCGAGCTGCCGCAGGGTCGCGGCTTTCGCGGCGTGCCGCGTCGTTGCAATCACCCGCGCGCCCGCGAGCTTGCACAATTGAAGCGTCGCCTGGCCCATACCACCGGAAGCGCCCGCGATCAGGACGGTATCGCCGAGATGCACGTGCAGACGATCGCGCACCACGCGATGGGACGAAGAGAACGGCCACAGTGCGATGCCGGCCTGTTCGAAATCGACGCCATCGGGCAGCGGCAACCATAACGGCTCCGCGCGAACGAGATACTGCGCGTAGGAGCCGAACGCCTGGTGGCCTGGAATGGCGAGATTGCGCGAAAGGTTGCCGAGCCCTCGCGCCGTCTCGGTCGAATTGGGGTCCTCGGGATGCGTGACACCGATCACCCGGTCGCCCGGCTTGAAGCGCGTTACGCCTTCGCCGGTCGCGACGACTTCGCCGGCTGCCTCGCGGCCCAATTGCTGAGGCAGGGGAAAAGCGGCGCGGCCGGGGAGCTGATAGCGCGCGAGGTCGCCGGCGCGATACTTTACGTCCCAGCGCGACACCGAAGCGGCGAGGTTCTTGACCAAGACGTCGCGCTCGCCAAGTGCCGGCAAATCGTATTCGCCATAGACGAGCTTGTCCGGTCCGCCGTATTCGAACAGGCGCACGGCCATTGTTTTTGTCGGGATTGTCATCCTAACAAAATACCGTAAGTGTCCTAGCCATCAAGTTTGTCCAAACGCATGGGTACGGATCGTCGCGGCGCCTGGCGTTATCTTTCCAGCTGAGCCACGATTTCGGCGTGGGGCGAATAGCGGAATTGATCGACCGGGGTGACTGTGCTCAGCCGATAACCGCCGCGCACCAGTTCGCGCAAATCGCGGGCGAAAGTGCCGGCATTGCACGAGACGGCGATAACGCGCGGGACATTGCTCGCTGCGAGCTCGCGAGCCTGCGTCTCGGCGCCCTGACGCGGCGGGTCAAACACGACGGCGTCGAAATTTTTCAGCTCCGCCGCGGCGAGCGGACGTCGGAACAGATCCCGGCGCTCGACCTGCACCGGTTTAAGTCCCGCCGTCGATGCGGCCGCGCGCTTGAGCGCGGAGAGTGCGGCTTCGTCATTGTCGGCCGCAAACACGGTTGCGCGCTGCGCAAGCCGCAAAGCGAACGGGCCGATACCGGAAAAAAGATCGGCGACGCGTGTTGCATCGGCGCAGGCGCTGAGAACGAGCCGAGCCAGCGTGGCCTCGCCGTCCGACGTGGCCTGCAGGAAAGCGGCCGGCGGCAATTGTACGATCGCCTTGCCGAGGCGGAGCGTTGGCGTCCGCGACTGCGCAATGAGTTCGCCGTGGCGTGTGAGCCGCGCGAGATTATGCGTTTCGCAAATCGTAGCTAATGCGGAGACGAGCGGAGCCGTGAGTGCGCCCGAGCCGCGTACATCAATGTCGAGGCCGGCGTCTGTCGAGGTGACGTGAATGTCGAGAGGTTTTCTGGCCGGGTCGAGCGTTTCGGCGATGGCCCAGGCAGCCTTCAGGGCTCCGTCGAGGCTCTTGGCCAAAATAGGACAATGGTCGATAGCGACAAGGTGGTGGGCACGAGCGGCTGAGAACCCCACCTCAAGCACATCGTGCGTGCCACGGCGAGCGTGAAATACCGCGCGGCGGCGTCCTTCGCCATGCGCATCGATCAGCGCGGAGACCTGCGCGTCCAGGCCAGCCTGGTGCAAAGCCGTGGTCACAAGATCGCGCTTCCAGTCCCGGTAGCGGACTGTTTCCCAGTGCTGCATGGCGCAGCCGCCGCACACGCCGAAGTGCGGGCAAATCGGCGTCATGCGTTCCGGGCTCGCCTCATCGATATGGAGAAGCTGCCGCCGATCGGGATGGCCCGCTACGTTTTCGACCTCGACCGTCTCGCCGGGCAGCGCGCCGGGAACATAGATCGCACCGTCGGGGCCGTCGGCGATGCCGTCGCCGAGATGGCCAATCCGATTGATCATCAGCCGTTCAACCACGCTCCGCCCCGACGAAGAGTTCGACGTTGCCATCGCCGCCGAGAATCGGCGACGGCATCAGGCCGCCGATGCGCCATCCCCGTGCGGCGAGAAACGAAGCGATGGCATCGCAGACCGCTGCACGCACCGCGGCATCGCGTACGATGCCCTTCTTGTTGTTGCCGCGCGCCGCTTCGAATTGCGGTTTGATCAGCGCCACTAGCGTGGCGCGCGGCGTGAGCAAATCCTCGATCGCCGGCAGCACCTTTTTGAGCGAGATGAAACTCACATCGACGGTCGCGAAATCCGGCTGCTCGGGAAGGCGTAAGCGATCGAGCGTGCGGATATCGGTTTCTTCCATCGAGACAATCTCATCGCGGCCGCGCAGCGACGGATGAAGCTGATCCTGGCCGACATCGATCGCGTAGACGCGTTTTGCGCCGCGGCGAACGAGCACCTCCGTGAAGCCGCCGGTCGAGGCGCCGACATCGATGCAGATGCGGTCTGTGACATCGAGCTGAAAATGATCGAGCGCCGCCGCAAGCTTGACCCCGCCGCGGGAAACGTAGGTGTGTGCGGGCTTAGCCTCGATGATGGCGGCGGGGGAGATTTCCTCCGACGCCTTGCGCACCGGCCGACCGTCCGCGGTCACCAGGCCTGCGGTGATCGCCGCTTGGGCTCGGGCGCGGCTTTCGAACAAGCCGCGCTCGACCAAAAGCCGATCGGCACGTTGGCGGGAGGTCATAACGTTTCAAAGCTTATAATAACGTTGTGGCCGGCTCTGTCCCGACCAACCACGTCTTCATCTTGATGCTTCAAGACGTGAATGCCCGGCACGAGGCCGGGCACGGCGAACAACGTGTTATTGCCGGACGAGCTTGACCACGTCGCCCTGGACATTCTGTCCGAGCGCTTCGAAGGCCTTGGCGACGATGCTCTTCGCATCGAGCCCCGCCTTGGCGTACATGGCGTTCGGCGTGTCCTGATCGATAAACACATCAGGCAGTACCAGCGAACGGATTTTAAGCCCGCGATCGAGCACGCCATGTTCGGCCAGCGCCTGCATCACAAAGCCGCCGAAGCCGCCGATTGAGCCTTCTTCCAGCGTGAGCAATACTTCGTGCTCGCGCGCAAGCCGCAGTAAGAGGTCGACGTCGAGCGGCTTGGCGAAGCGCGCGTCAGCAACGGTTGTCGACAGGCCTTGCGCGGCGAGCTCGTCCGCTGCCTTCAAACATTCGCCGAGTCGCGCTCCATAAGAGAACAGCGCAACCTTGGTGCCTTCGCGCAGGATGCGGCCTTTGCCGATCTCGAGCGGCTTGCCTTCCTCCGGCATCGGCACGCCACGGCCTTCGCCGCGCGGGTAACGCAGCGCCGATGGCCGATCGTCAATCGCGACGGCGGTCGCTACCATGTGAACCAGTTCGGCTTCATCACCGGCCGCCATCAATACGAAATTGGGCAGGCAGCCGAGATAGGCGATGTCGAACGAGCCGGCATGGGTCGGTCCGTCGGCGCCGACCAGACCGGCGCGATCCATGGCGAAGCGCACCGGCAATTTCTGGATCGCCACGTCATGGACGACCTGATCGTAGGCGCGCTGCAGGAATGTCGAATAAATCGTTGCGAACGGCTTGAACCCTTCGGTCGCCAGTCCGGCGGCGAAAGTGACGCCGTGTTGCTCGGCGATGCCGACGTCGAAGGTGCGCTTCGGAAACTCTTTCTGGAACAGATCGATTCCGGTGCCGGACGGCATCGCCGCCGTGATGGCGACGATCTTGTCGTCCTTGCGCGCCTCTTTGATCAGGCTTTCGCCGTAAACTTTCTGATAAGCGGGTGCAGACGGCTTGGATTTTACCTGCGCGCCGGTGGCGACGTCGAACTTGACCACGCCGTGATATTTGTCCGCGGACTTTTCCGCCGGCGCGTAGCCTTTGCCTTTTTGGGTGACGACGTGAACCAGGAACGGTCCGTTTCCGGCATCGCGCACGTTTTTGAGAACCGGCAGGAGATGATCAATGTTGTGGCCATCGATCGGCCCAACATAAAAAAAGCCGAGCTCATCAAACAACGTGCCGCCGGTGACAAGCCCGCGCGCATATTCCTCCATCGCCATGGCGCGTTTCGCCAACACTCTCGACGGCATACGCTTGGCTATCTGTCGCAGGATGTTGCGCATGCTGCGGTAGGTACGTCCGGAAACACGGCGAGCGAGATAGGCGGAGAGGGCGCCAACCGGCGGCGCGATTGACATGTCGTTGTCGTTGAGCACCACGATCAGACGGGAGTTCATCGCGCCGGCGTTGTTCATCGCCTCATAGGCCATGCCGGCTGACATGGCGCCATCGCCAATGACAGCGATAACGTTGTTGCGTTTGTTTTCAAGATCGCGCGCCACGGCCATGCCGAGCGCAGCCGAGATCGACGTCGATGAATGCGCAGCGCCGAATGGATCGTATTCGCTTTCGGCGCGCTTGGTGAAACCGGATAAACCGCCGCCCTGACGCAACGTGCGGATGCGGTCGCGGCGGCCGGTCAGAATTTTGTGCGGATAGGCCTGGTGACCGACGTCCCAAATAAGCCGATCGGCCGGCGTGTCGAACACATAGTGCAGCGCAACTGTCAGCTCGATGACGCCAAGGCCGGCGCCAAGGTGACCGCCGGTTGCCGCCACGGCGTCGATCGTTTCCTGTCTCAATTCATCGGCGAGCTGGCGCAACTGGCTCTCTTCGAGCTGCCTGAGGTCGCTGGGAGTTTTGACAAGATCGAGCAATGGGGTCTTTGACGGAACGGTCACGCGAATGCTCCTTGTTATTAGCCCTATTGGCCCGTGTCGGACCTAAATGGCAACTTTTCGGTCAGCCCCGCCAATAGCGTAACGAGACGCGTAAACCCTTGGTATTTACTATACTCCCGGCCGGCAACGCAATTTCAACGCGTTGGCTGCCCGGAAACCGGACCAGGACTCCCACGTTATAACCCAATGACTTATGTTGGGATCGGTTGCATCCATTACTATGGCATAGATGCCACAGGGGGAGTTTTTTTGAGTCCCTCGTTGCCGTTAACGCGCCCCCGGCGGCGGAGTTGCAACCGGCCTGAAACGCGGCAAAAGCGCGGTTGATGTCCCGTGGCTCTCGAAATTTACCGTAAAAAACGAAAATTCGACGTGACGCCGGAGCCCCGTGGCGGAAAAGTGCCGACCGGCGGTCGCCGCTACGTCATTCAGAAACACGCGGCTCGGCGGTTGCATTACGATCTGCGTCTCGAACTCGACGGCGTAATGAAGAGCTGGGCGGTGACGCGTGGGCCGAGCCTTGATCCGAACGAGAAGCGTCTTGCCGTCCATGTCGAGGATCACCCCGTCGAATACAATACTTTCGAGGGCACCATCCCTGAGGGTGAATACGGCGGCGGCACCGTCATGGTCTGGGATCGCGGGACTTGGACGCCGGACGGCGATCCGCACCGCGGCTATGCGAAAGGCCATCTTGTTTTCGATCTGGAAGGCGAAAAATTGCACGGCCGTTGGCATCTCGTGCGGATGCGAGGCCGCGCCAAAGATCGTCATGACAACTGGCTCTTGATCAAGGGCAAAGACGATGAAGCCCGCGGACCGCGCGACAAAGATATTTTGGAAGAGAAATCGCGCTCGGTGATGACGGGCCGCTCGATCGAGGAGATCGCCGCGGGTAAGGGCGGCAAAAAGCGAGTCTGGCACTCGAACCGCGCAGAGACGGCAAAATCGGAAAACAACGTGACGTTCAAGCAGCGGATCAAAAACATCACGGCAAGGCCGGCCGCGAGACCGCGAGCGAAGACCAAAAAGACAATACGCGGAGCCGCCGCCGGCAAAAGCAGTGAAAAATCGAAAAGCCCGGGCGCGGCCAAATCAAAATTGCCTGATTTTGTCCCGTTCAGTCTCGCTACGCTTTATGACCAGGCGCCTAGCGGACCGGAGTGGCTGCACGAGATCAAGTTTGATGGCTATCGGATGCAAGCGCGGCTTGATCACGGTAAGGTGCGGCTGCTGACCCGCAAGCAGCAAGACTGGACGCACCGCTTTGAGCCGGTCGTTCACGCGGTCGCCGCCCTCCCTGCGGAAACCGCGCTCCTTGACGGCGAAGTCGTCGTGGAAGATGAGAACGGCATCAGCAGCTTTTCGCTGTTACAGACCGATCTAAAGGAAGGCCGCGATCGCTTCGTCTATTATGTCTTTGATCTTCTGTATCTCAACGGTCGTGATCTGACGGCTGCGCCTCTTGTCGAGCGCAAAGCGGCGCTGGCGCAATTGTTGAACGGCAGCAGCAAGACCGGCGTGATCCGCTACACCGATCATTTCGAGGAGGGTGGACCGCTCATTCTCAAGAAGGCCTGCGAGATCGGGCTTGAGGGCATTATCTCCAAGCGGCGCGATGCGCCTTATCGCTCGGGCCGGACGGATAATTTCATCAAGACCAAATGTCATGGCCGCCAGGAGTTTATCGTCGCCGGCTATACGCCTTCGACGGCGTTGCCAAAGGCGATTGGCGCGCTCACCGTCGCCGTCCGCGAAAATGGTGAGCTCCGCTACGCCGGCCGCATCGGCACCGGCTACACGCAAAAAATGGCGCGTGATCTTTTTAACCGCCTCGCGCCGTTGCGAACCGAGCGGCGCCCGATCGAGTTGCCGGCGGACGAGCGGCGCAAGGACGTCGTGTGGGTGAACCCGAAGCTGGTCGTCGAAGCCGAATTTGCCGGCGTGACCCATGGCGGGGTGCTGCGGCAGGCCTCTTTCAAAGGCGTCCGCGAGGACAAGGCAGCGGAGGATGTCGTGCGTGAAATTCCAGTGGCGCGCGCCGCAGGCGCGCAAAGACAAAGCGAGCAAGAATCCGCGACGACAGCCGCCACCAAGGCGAAGGCAGCAACGGAAACTCCAAAACCGGCACGCGCGAGCAAAAACAGCGACGTTGCAGGGGTGCGCCTGACCCATCCGGATCGCATCTACTGGGCCGATGCCGGCGTGACCAAGAAGGAACTGGCTGAGTATTACGTCGACGTTTGGGACTGGATAAAGCCGCACATTCTCGGCCGCGCACTGTCGCTGGTGCGCGCGCCGGAGGGGACCGGCGGCGAGACCTTCTTTCAGAAGCACATCGCCGCCAACATTAAATCGTCGCCGCTTCGCCGCGAGGTTGCCGGCAAGGATCACGACGTGATCGCGGTCGAGACCGTCGGCGATCTGGTGGCGCTGGTACAGACCGCCGCGCTCGAAATCCACGTTCGCGGGTCGCGGCTCGACAGCCTCGAAACCTGCGACCGCATCGTATTTGACCTCGATCCCGGCGAGGGAGTCGCCTGGCCGCAAATCGTCGCAGCGGCGCGCGAGACGCGCGAGCGGCTGCAGGACTTGAAGCTTGAAAGCTTCGTCAAGCTCTCGGGCGGCAAAGGCATCCATGTGATGGTTCCGATCGCCGATACCGATTGGGATACCACCAAGCTGTTCGCCCAACAGGTCGCCGCGTCGATGGCGGCCGACAGCCCGAAGCTTTATCTCGCCAAAATGACGAAATCGCTGCGCCACGGTCGCGTCTTCATCGACTATTTGCGCAATTCGCGCGAGGCCACGTCGGTCGCGGCCTATTCGACCCGCGCGCGCGCCGGCGCACCGGTTTCCGCGCCGGTGACGTGGGAGAGGCTCTCCCGCACCAAAGGCGGCGACGATTTCTCACTGCTTGATCTGAAACAGCGCCTCAAGGAGGACGCCTGGGCGGAGATCGGCAAGATCCGCCAGAAACTTCCGGACATACGAAAACGCCGAAGATAACCGGGTTCGGTTCCCCGCGCGCGCTGCCGGCGTTACGTTCGCGTCAGGCGGCGTTTATTCGCGCGAACGCGTTTTTTGAAGGCGCCGAGAGCGTTAGTGGCGACGACGTGATCGTGGTGGCCGTTGAGGATGCCGGCAGCCACCGCCGTTTGCACTTCGGCGACGGCGGCAATCTTTTCCATCACCATGCGTTGCGCTTCGCTTTGTGCCAGGGCGCCGCCCGCCGCCAACCGAACCATCCGCAGCGCAATGACACTCTGGGCTTCGACGCCCAATTGCATCGCTTTGAGCGCGACGTCGAACCAAGGATTGAACAAAAGTCACCGATCGTGGCTGGAGGGCAGCGGCGAGAACCAAGTATTGCGGCGGACGTTTAGCGCGTTTGACCCGGAGCGGGTAGAGCGAATTCGAAATCCACCGCCCCGGTCATTGTGGCGCTCTTTTACGCCGGTTCGCCGTTGAACGCCAATTGACCGCCAGCCTGCCAGGTCTCGATGACTTAGCGGCGAAGGTAGGGTTCGCCAAGCGCGCGCGGCGCCGTTTGGCGGCCAGCCAACCCGCCAACGGCAAGCAAAGCCAACAGGTAAGGCAGCATGATCAGGAACGCGTTCGGCACGTTGACGCCGAGCGTTGGCAATTGAAACTGCAGAGCGGTCGCGGCGCCAAACAGCAGACACGCGAGGACCGTGCCGGCAATTGTCCACTTGCCAAAGATGACGGCGGCGATCGCAAGATAACCCGCGCCCCGGGTCATGCCTTCGGTAAAGGTATGGATGTCGCCGATCGAAAGGAACGCGCCCGCGAGCGCCGACATGAAGCCGGCAAAGATCACGCCCATGTAGCGAATCCAGGTGACCGACACGCCGGATTTGTCGACCGCGCGCGGCTCCGCCCCGGCGGCGTGAATGGCGATGCCAAAAGCCGTATAGCGCAACACCAGCGCGGTCAGAACGATGATGACGACGCCTGCATACAGCAGCCAAACCTGCTGGAACACAGCCTCGCCGAAAACCGGAATATCGCCGAGCAGCGGCGGGCTCCACTTGGACAGTCCGGGGATTTGTTCGCGCGAGCGCGCGCCGAAGATTTCGCGGTAGGCGAGGGTGGTCGCGCCCAGCACCAAAATATTGATGCCGATACCGGTGACGATCTGATTGGCGCGAAGCGTGTTGCTCAGCAGCGCTTGCAACAGCGCGACCGGGAACACCGCGACAATGCCGATCAAAAGCCCGAGCATTGGACTGCCGGTGGCCCATGCGCCGACCGCCGCGCCGAAGGCGCCGGTCAGCATCATGCCTTCGATGCTCATGTTGAGGACGCCGGCGCGTTCGCTGACCAGTTCGCCGGTCCCGGCGAGTAAGAGCGGCACCGCAAGCCGTAGCGACGAGCCGACAAAGACGGCGAACAGTTCCCAGGTCATGCGCGCCGTCCGCCAATGAAAAAGGCCGCGCCCGCCAGCGTCACGACGATCAATCCCTGGATCACCATCACCAATGCCGTCGGCACGCCGGCGACCATCTCCATATTGATGCCGCCGGAACGAAGAAAACCGAACAGCAGCGCTGCAGCGATCACCCCAACCACCGAACCGCGCGCCAGCAGGCCGGCGACGAGGCCGTCGAATCCGTAGCCCGAGGAAAAACCGTCCTTGAGCACATACTGATCGCCAAGCAGCATGAAGCCGCCGGCGAGGCCGCCCAGCGCGCCGGCGATGGCGAGCGCCGACATGACCATGCGCGGATAAGAAATGCCGGCGCGACTGGCGGCGACGGGGTTGTATCCGACCGCTCGCAGCTGCACGCCGAACAGAGTCTTTGCCAGCACCACCGCCACGATGATCGCGATGACGATGGTCGCCGGCAACCCGACATGGACCGGAAAGGAATAATCGCCGGTCAACAATGGCAGCTTGGTCGAGTCGGGAATTTCGAGGGATTTGGGGAGTGTCGCCGAGCTGGTCATCGGCTTGCGCAACAGCGCGGGCGACTGCACGCACCAATACAGCAGCCAGACCGCGATAAAAGACAATAACAGCGTGCTGATGACCTCGTTGGTCCCGACCTTGATCTTCAGTATGGCGGCGATCGATCCCCAGATCATGCCCGCAATCACCGCGGCGAGAAGCGGGATCACGAACGGCAGCCCGGCCGGCAAATCGGCGACGCCGCCGTAAAGTGCGACCGCGGTTGCGGCAATTCCACCGACCGCGATCTGACCTTCGCCACCGACATTGACCAAATTGGCGCGGTTGGCGATGACGAAGCCGATACCGACCAGCGCGAAAGCGATGCTCCGGTTGATCGATGCCGCAATCGCGTAGGGCGAGCCGACCGTGCCGTTGACAAAGGCCGACAGGGCATCCGGCACCGAAACCCCGATCGCGAAGATCAATGCGAGTCCGAGCAAGCCTGCGACCAACACCGCGGAGATGGAAATCACCACCGATGGCTTAAACCATCGGCGGAAGTTTCTTGCGGTGTTGACGGCCGCGTCGGTCATTGGGTTTGCCCCGCCATCATGGCGCCGATGCGCTCCCGCTCGCCTGGATCGGCCGCGCAGTTGCCCATGATGCGGCCCCGATAGAGCACAACGATGCGATCGGCCACGGCGATCAGTTCGTCGAGTTCCGAGGAAATCAACAGTACGGCGGCGCCATGCTCGCAGGCGGAGCGAATGTGACCATATACGGCAGCGACCGCGCCGACATCGAGACCGCGCGTCGGCTGCGCGGCGATCAGGAACGTCAGGTCTGGAAGTGTGATCTCGCGCGCGAGCACCGCCTTCTGCTGGTTGCCGCCGGAGAGCGCCGAGAATGCGATGTCCGGACCGGCCGCTCGCACGTCAAAACGTGTCATCAGGTCGCGGGCGGCCTGAACCAATTCCTTCCGGCGCAGAAAGCCGTACGACGTAAAGCCGTCGAGCCGGTTGAGAAAAATGTTTTCGGCAACACTCATCTCAACCACGCAACCGACAGCGTGCCGGTCTTCCGGCACCACGCCGATGCCGGTCGCGGTGATCTCTTTGGGGCTCAGGTTTGTGGTCTCGGTGTCTCCGAGAAACACGCGTCCAGAGGTTGGCGCCAGCATGCCGGAAAGCGCCGCAGCGAGTTCGCTTTGTCCGTTGCCCTCGACGCCGGCGACGCCGACGATTTCACCCGGCCCGATGGCCAGGGTGAAATGATCGAGCCGGGTTACACCCTGACTGTCGACGACCGTCAGTCCATCGATCTGCACGGCTTCACGCGGCGGTGTTTCGCTGGGCGCCAGCCCGGCCCGGCCACGTTCGGGATCCGCGACGCCGAGTGTCGAGGCTGCCGTTTTGTCGAGCGATTTGACGTCGCCCTGAATCATGGCGCGCACCAGCGTGTCGATTTCCTCTGCGGGATGTTCCGACCGCGCGACCACCCGGCCGCCGCGCAGCACGGTGACACGATCCGCCGCCTTCTTGATCTCGGCAAGCTTGTGCGTGACCAGCACCACCGCAGCGCCGCCGGCGGCGACGCGACGACAAATGTCGAGCAGCGCAGCGATCTCGTCCGGCAGCAGCACGGCCGTCGGCTCGTCGAGCACGAACAGGCGTGGCTCACGGATCAGGCATTTGACAATTTCCACGCGCTGCCGCTCGCCAACCGAAAGGTCGTCGATCTTGGCGTAAGGGTCGAGCGCAAAACCGTAATCATGGGCCAGGCGTTCGAGGCGCTTCGCCCAAGCCTTGGTATTCACGAAGCCGCGTTGCTGACCGAGGATGACATTGTCGACCACGGTCATGTCGTGCACCAAACTGAAATGCTGGTGCACCATGGCGATGCCGCTGGCGAGCGCATCCGAAGGGCCGGTCGGGCGATAAACTTCGCCGCGAAAGCGCATGGTGCCCTGGTCCGGCACGTGAACGCCGAAAATCAGATTGCACAGCGTGGATTTGCCGGCGCCATTCTCGCCGAGAATGCAGTGCACCTCGCCCGGCATGATGTCGAGCGAGGCGTCCGATACCGCCAGCAATGAACCGAACCGCTTGGTGACGTTTTGCAACGCCAACAGCGGTTCGGCCAAAGTTTGCGTGGGATCTCTCACGGCGAGCGATCCGGCGAGCATGGCGCGGTCGGGCCTTAGCCCTTGAGGACCTTGATCTTGCCCGCGAGGATATCCTTCTTGATGGCGTCCAGTTTGGCTTTCTGCTCCGGGGTGCCGCCGCAGATAATCATGTCCGACGCTTGCGGACCCATTTTCAAGCCGAACTCCTTGTAGCCGGGCTTCCACTCGCCGCTCACCGCCTGATCGATCGCGTATTGCACCTGAAATCCAACGCCGGTGATCGAATAGGCAACGTAAAGCGGGTCAGTGCCGCAACGATCGGTGTAGCTGCCGATGATGTGCGTGCCCTTGTCCTTCGCCGCCTGCTCCATGCCGCGCAGGCCGAGATTGAGGATGTGATAGTGGACGTCGGCGCCTTGCGCGATTGCGGCCAGCGTCGCCTCTTTCGATTTGGCAACGTCGTCGAAATCGCCGGTGTAGTTCTCGAAGTATTTGATATTGGCGTTGACGTATCGTGCGCCGTTGCCGAATTCCTTGCCGGCGTTGACGATCGAGGGAATTTCAAGGCCGCCGACGTAACTGACGGCGCCGTTCTTTGAAAGCATCGCGGCAGCGGCGCCCGCCGCAAAGGCGATCTCGGCCTGCTTGACGTCGTAGCCGGCGACATTCGGCAGCGCTTCCGCTTCGTTGCCGCCGACGATGGAGAACTTCACTTTCGGAAACCGCTTGGCGATTTTGTAGACGGCCGCCTGGGTCTGGCCGCCGACGCCGATCACCAAATCATTGCCGGTGGCGAGATTGGTCAGCGCCTGGTCCATATCGGCGTAGTTGATGTTTTCGATCATCTGGACCTTGATCTTGTCGCCGTACTTTTTCTCCGAGGCGACAAGGCCGTCGTAGCCGGATTCCATCCAGCCTTTGTCCGATTTGGATCCGGGGATCAGGATGCCAACTTTCAACGGTCCGGCGGCGCGCACCGCGTGCGGATCGGCAAGACCAAAGCCGAGAGCAATCGCAATTGCTGCGCCGGCCAATACAAGGCGTCGGGAAAACATGGATAGGGTCCTTCGCTAGATGTGAACGAAAACGTGCAGCCTCGTTCAGCTAGCAAGGCCTATGCCACGAATTTAAGCCTTTGAAAAAATTGGAGATAGTTCAATCCGGCGGCTCTGCTAATAAGTATATGCTTACTAGTTACGCAAAAATTGCCATTCTTGAAGGCACTTAGCCAGAACTGCGCGGGGCCGGAGTCGCCGACGATGATAAAATCCAGCGGTTTTCCGGGGCCCTTTCGTTGGCAGCAAAATTGCAGATCGTTGGCAGTAAAATTGCAACGGAGTTGCCGCCGGATCGCTCCGGTCCCGTGTCTTTGGCGAAGGAGCAGCGACAATGACAGCCGTCGGAAAGCGCAAAGAACCTTCATCTGGAGGTCCTCTCGGCTTCGGCTCGCAGTATGTGTGGCAAGCCTCCGTAGAAGCGATCGACATGGCGATGCCGGCGCCTGCACCGGTGCCGGTGTCGATTGCCTGTCAGCCGCAGAACGTGACCATTGACCTGCGGCGTACCGCCATCATCGTGATCGACATGCAGAACGACTTCTGCGCCAAGGGCGGCTGGGTCGATCATCTCGGCGCCGACTACAAACCCGATCGCGCGCCGATCGCCCCGTTACAGAGGCTCCTGCCGCCGCTGCGTAAAGCCGGCGTGCCGGTCATCTGGGTCAACTGGGGCAACAGGCCCGATCTCGCCAACATGCCGCCCAACCAGATTCATCTGTACAAGCCGCACGGCGTTGGTATCGGGCTGGGCGATCCGTTGCCGGGCAGCGGCGCGCATGTGCTTGAAAAAGATTCCTGGGCCGCCGCCGTCGTTGACGAACTCAAGCAGGAGCCGCACGACATCAAGGTCGACAAGTATCGGATCAGCGGCTTCTGGGATACGCCGCTTGACAGCATCCTGCGCAATCTCGGCACCAGGTCGATCCTGTTCGCCGGCGTCAATACCGATCAGTGCGTGATGCATTCGCTCACGGACGCCAATTTTCTCGGCTATGGGTGCATCCTGGTCGACGATTGCTGCGCCACCACGTCGCCGGATTTTTGCACCGAAGCGACGATCTGGAACGTCAAAAAGTGCTTCGGCTTTGTGACCGGCTCCGAGGCCATCATCAAATCGCTTTCGACGGTCGCGGCCCGCTGACGTGGCGAACGTCGCGGCATTGCCGGCAACGCCGGGTGATTTCGGCGCCTTCGTCCCCGATGGAATGTGCCGGCGCGAGGCCACCGCATCGGGGCCGCTCGACGGCCACACTTTTGCGGTCAAGGATCTGATCGATGTTAAAGGATGCCGCACCGGCGGCGGCAATCCGGATTGGCTCGCGCAACAGAAACCGGCTTCACGTTCCGCGCCGGTGGTCGAACAGGCGCTGGCCGCCGGCGCGACCCTCATCGGTAAAACTGTAACGGATGAACTTGCCTTCAGCCTCGAGGGCAGAAATGTCCATCACAATCGGCTGGTCAATCCGGTTTGTCCGGGCCGCCTTCCCGGCGGCTCTTCGAGCGGATCGGCCGTTGCAGTGGCTGCTCGCCTGGTGGATTTCGCACTCGGTACGGATACGGGTGGTTCGGTTCGTGTGCCGGCAAATTTTCTCGGCTTGTTCGGCTTTCGGCCGAGCCACGGTGCAATTTCGCTGGAGGGCGTCGTGCGGTTTGCACCGTCGTACGATACGATCGGATGGTTCGCTCGCGACGCGGAGACGCTGACGCGCGTCGGCGAGGCGCTGCTATCTTCCCAAAACGGCGTACCGATCACGACTCTCAAGCTGGCCGACGACGCCTTGAAGCTTGTCGACCCGGCTCTCGCCGCCGAACTCAAGGCGAAGGCCGAAGATCTCGGCGTGACCGAAACGATCAACGTGTTCGCTGGCAAGGAGGCGGAATACTTTGAATGCTACCGCATCCTGCAGGGCGCCGAAATCTGGCAAAGTCTCGGCGATTGGATCACCACCAGCAAACCTCGCTTTGCCGACGATATTGCCCCGCGCTTTGCCGATGCTGCCGCGATAACGCCGGCCGCCGTCGCGCGCTGCGCTCCCATCCGGACTGATATCCAAAACAGATTCGAAAGGCACGTGCCGCAAGACACGGCTATTGTCATGCCGATCACGCCATGTCTGCCGTTGCTGGAAAGCGTATCCGGCGACGCCCTCGGTGACTTCTATCACCGCGCGCTGACCTTGACCTCGGTCGCCGGTCATTGCCGGGCGCCCCAGGTCGCGCTGCCGCTCGGCCGATGGCAAGGCTGTCCGATCGGGCTGTCGATCCTTGGCGCGCGGGGCAGTGATCGCGCATTGCTTGAGCTTGCGGCAAAGACCGCTGCTCGCGTGACCGAAATGGCGCCGGTATGACCGATCGCGCCGCCGACACGCCGTCTGGTTTCCGCGCGCCGCTATCACGTCCGCGCCGGCGGCCGCGCCGCAAGCCCGCGGAAAGCCGCGAGCAGATATTGCGCGCTGCCACGCGCGAATTCGTCACCCACGGCTTTGCCGGCGCGCGCGTGAACCGCATCGTCAAGAAGGCGGGCAGCAATCCGCGCATGATCTATCATTACTTCGGCAGCAAATCGCAGCTCTATATCGCGGTGCTGGAGGAGGCGCTCGGCGGCCTGCGGCATCGTGAGCTGCAGATCGACATCGAGCATCTGGATCCGGGCGAAGGGCTGCTTCAGCTGTTCGATTTTATGGGAAACTATTTCGAGACCAACCGGCATTTGGTGCGCCTGCTCTCGGCGGAGAATTTGCTTAAAGCCAAATACATGCGCAAATCATCGCGCATCCCGGAAATGTCGTCGCCAGTGCTCGATATGATCGAGCAATTGATCGCGCGCGGCACCAAAGCCGGGCAATTACCGCCGGGACTGGACGGGCTGCGACTTTATGTTTTGATGGTCGCACTCTCGCAGTTTCATCTGTCGAACGGGCACACCCTGTCGACGATCTTCGGCCGCGATTTGTATGATTCGGCGTGGCGCACCGCCAGAACGGGCGATGCGAGGCGCATGCTCGCGCAATTCCTGAAGCATAAAGCGTAGCCGACCAACTTTGCCCGCCGGCGGCCGGACAAAACTGCGCCGCTATCCCGCGAGCCTCAGCCGATCCACCTTGGGTTCGAAGCGCGCCCGGAAGATTTCCGCATCCAGCGGATCCTCGAAACAATAGCGCACGAAGGCCGCGTAATCGTCTTCGACGTACATGTCGAACTTGCCCACATAGGTGAGGAGGAAATCGAGAATCTCGCTGTCGTCGGTGAGCTGCTGGCGCGGCAGCACGACCTGAAAGGGGCATTCCTCATCAAGCTTTCGCAGCCATGCGCTTCGTTTGTCCGCTTCCACCGTCGCCTCCACCACCCATCAACCCTTGACTCGGACTACAGATTGTTCTCTTTTTGTTCTAGTTTGTCAATAACAAAGTTCCAGGCGCTTTCGATGGCGGTCGAGACCATAGGCGACGCTCATGCGCTGGGCTGGCGCGTCACCGTCCGCTGCAACTACGAACGCGGCGACGGCCCGCGCTACCAGTCTAATCGCGAGTGCAGCTACCGCAGGGACCTGGACATGGAGACTCTGGTCTGGACACGGGGCCGGGATTTTCCGTTGTCGCGGCTGGAGAGCCGCTTGCGCTGTCCGCGATGCGGGTCGCGCAATGTGGTGGTGCTCTATCATCCGCCGCGCCGTACGGTCGCGCGCTAGGCCGAACTTCCCAGCGCGCGTGGCTATCGGCAGGGCGGCGAACGTCCCGATCCCAAGCTTTTGCCGGGCAAAATGCATCTTGATCCTCCCTTGCAGGCCTGTTAACTGTCCATATGTCGAGAATTCCAGAAATATGTAATCAATTTGTGGCAATCCGGCGATAAGGTCGCGGATGGGCCGGGCCTCGGAGGTTGGGATGGGAGCGGAAGCTTTAGCCGTGGTCGGCCATGTCGGTCCGGAATTTGGCAGCGGCGCGATGGCCGCATCTCATGCGCTCGCGGCGCTGGCCGCGCTCGGCCAACCAACGCGGCTCGCGATTTTCCGCCTGCTCGTGAAAAAAGAACCCGAAGGGCTGTCGGCGGGAGCGCTCGCCGATGCCATCGGTTGTCCGCACAACACCCTCTCGACCCACGTGGCTATCCTGGTGCGCGCGGGTCTTGTGAATGGAAGACGCGAGGGACGCACCATCACCTATTGCGCCGATGCAGCGGGCACCCGCGCGCTGATTGCGTTTCTCGTCAACGATTGCTGCAACGGCCGCCCGGAACTGTGCGGCCTGGCCACCACGAATGAACCGGCCGATTGCGGTTGCGCTCCCACGACCCAAGAGAAAAAGAAACGAAGAAAATGACCTGGACTTTGACAAATGTTTTCATCGAGACGGTCGGAGGGATTGCCGGCGGCATCGGCATGGCCGCTGCCGTCAAAGAGCATTCGTTCGGCGTGCTCGGCCACAGCGTGACCGGCGCAATTGGCGGCGCCGTCAGCGGCTATTTTCTTCAAACAATCGTGGCGACGGTCGTCAACTCCACAGGCAGCGTGCAACAGGATGCCGACGCGGTGACCCAGGCGGTCCTGCAAATCCTCGGCGGTCTGGCGGCCGGCGCAATCGTGACGATGGCAGTCGGATTCGCAAAACACAGCCTCGATCGTCACCGGGTCGCAAACACTGACGGCGCGGACCGATGACGGAGATCATCATTTACCACAACCCGGAATGTGGCACCTCGCGCAACACGCTGGGGCTCATCAGGAACGCCGGCATCGAGCCGCATGTCATCGAATATCTCAAAAGCCCGCCAAGCCGCGCGTTGCTGAAATCCCTCATCGCGCGCATGGGCGTTTCAGTGCGTGATGTGCTTCGCGTGAAGGGCACGCCCTATAATGACCTAAAGCTCGACGATCCCGCTCTCACCGACGACGCATTGCTGGATGCGATGCTCAAGCATCCCATCCTGATCAATCGTCCGATCGTGGTATCGCCGCTCGGCGTCAGGCTTTGCCGGCCTTCCGAGACGGTCCTCGACCTGCTCCCCGATCCCCAGCGCGGCGAATTTCGCAAGGAAGACGGCGAGCTGGTGGTCGATAGCGCCGGCCATCGGGTTTCATAGGCGCGGTGCGAAAGACGGGAGGTTGCCGATATGGAAGTCGTCCCGAAAAAAATCTTCAACGTACTGTTTATCTGTACCGGCAACTCGGCGCGGTCGATCATGGCGGAAGCGATCCTTAATCGTGCCGGGCAAGGGAGGTTTCGAGCCTTCTCAGCGGGAAGCCAGCCGAAAGGGCATATCCATCCCTATGCCATCGATCTGCTGAAACGGCTGCATTACGACGTCACCGGCCTTCGCTCGAAAAGCTGGCTGGAGTTCGCTGGCGCGAACGCACCTAAGCTCGATTTTGCCTTCACGCTTTGCGACACCGCCGCGGCTGAGAGCTGCCCGGTTTGGCCGGGGCAACCGATGACGGCCCATTGGGGCTTGCCGGATCCCGCCGCCGCGGCCGGGACCGAGGCGGAAATCCGGCTCGCGTTCGCGGACGCACTGCGCATGCTCTCGAACCGCATCAATATTTTCGTGAGCCTGCCGATAAAGTCGCTCGACGCGCTGACATTACAGAAGCGGTTGGACGAAATTGGCAAGACAAAGGACAAGACAAGCGATGTTGGATCGGCGGCGGGCCCGCTTTCCTAATCACGCATTCGAACGATTCCTCCCCACCAACGAGGCTCCATGTCCACCTTCGAACGCTATCTTACCCTCTGGGTCGCCCTCTGCATCATTGTCGGTATCGCCCTTGGACATTTCTTTCCGACGGTATTCCACAGCATCGGTTCGATCGAAATCGCCAAGGTCAACTTGCCGGTGGCTCTCCTGATCTGGTTGATGATTATTCCGATGCTCGTGAAGATCGATTTCGCGGCTTTGTCGCGGGTCAAGGAGCATTGGCGGGGCATCGGGGTCACGCTCTTTATTAATTGGGCGGTGAAACCCTTCTCGATGGCGTTCCTGGGCTGGATATTCATCGGATGGTTGTTCAAGTCATATCTTCCGGCGGATCAGATAAGCAGTTACATCGCCGGCCTGATCCTCCTCGCGGCCGCGCCGTGCACTGCGATGGTGTTCGTGTGGAGCAACCTTTCGGATGGCGAGCCGCATTTTACGCTGAGCCAAGTCGCGCTCAACGACGTGATCATGGTGTTCGCCTTTGCGCCGATTGTCGGCCTTCTGCTTGGGATATCGGCCATAACCGTGCCATGGGAGACTTTGTTGCTGTCGGTCGTCCTCTACATTGTCGTGCCGGTCATCTTTGCGCAGTTCATTCGGCGGAGCGTGATCGCAGCCGGCGGAGGCAACGCGCTCACGCGGCTGTTGTCCGCGCTGCAGCCGATTTCCCTTGCGTCGCTGCTCGCCACACTGGTGTTGCTGTTCGGCTTCCAGGGTGAGCAGATTTTGTCCCAGCCCCTGATCATCGCGATCCTGGCAGTGCCGATTTTGATCCAGGTCTACTTCAATGCCGGGCTTGCTTATGTCCTCAATCGCGCAGCCGGCGAGGCGCATTGTGTTGCCGGCCCTTCGGCTTTGATCGGGGCGAGCAATTTCTTCGAGCTGGCGGTTGCTGCCGCAATAAGCCTTTTCGGTTTCAACTCCGGAGCCGCGCTTGCGACTGTCGTCGGCGTCTTGATCGAAGTCCCCGTTATGCTCTCTGTCGTTAAGATCGTGAACAGAAGCCGGCGTTGGTACGAAGCGGGTGCTGCGGTTAAGCGGCAACAGGCCTTTGACGTCCTCGCCAGAGGTCCCAGATGAACGTCAATTTCAACGATCGCCGCTTACGATATTGCATTTCTGGAAGCTTGAGCTTGATCAACTTACAACGGCAAGCCGGAAAATTCGAAGAGCCCCGCTCAACGACGCTCTACAAGAACGCTTCTTGAAATGTAGAATTGCCGGCAGGCCTTGGCTTACTCAAGCAACAAAAGACGAGGTTCGCCACCGCGCGCGCGGTGCGATTTGTTCGTTTCAACCAACTCTGCGATTTTTGCAGCGACCAGCCACATTTCCCCCAAATAAACCAGCTTTGCTTTTGCCGCTTCGCAAACAGCCTGCTCGGCGAGGCCGGTGACAATCGCGGCGCGCTCCCTGCAAGACCGGGCATCTGATCGGTTCATCGAGAGTCCGCTCCCTTAGTGCAACCTTGCGCGGGGCATAGTGGGGATTTCCAAGTGCGACTTTAGGGGCGAACGCAGCCGCGTGGGCATGATTTCCAAATTGAGTCCGCCAGGCGGACAATAATCGCACTCGGGCAAGCCGCAGACGGGATGATCGCATGGTCGATGTTTGCTGCGGGCCAATTTCGACCGCGTGGGCCGGATTTGGCGTCCGGTCGACTTCCGCTCCACTCCGATCGCGACCGATCTGGTGCAATGCCACCAAATGACGAAATGGGCCAAAAGCAGAAGTTGAAGGCCGCCAATCGGGAAAAGGCAACCGCATAAAACGCTTACAACATCGGCCGCAAATGATAAGTCTATGCTGTTTTTTCTTGACCGCGGCGGGCCATGCGCATCGGGACATTTGCCATCTGCGCGTTCTGGCTGATTGCGCGACCGGCGGTGGCGGCAACACCATCAGATTTCACGGATTGCGGATCGCACGATATTAATCGGCAGATCGCGGGCTGCTCGCATATCATTGAAGAACCGCTGTTCCCGGCCGAAACGCTTGCCCGCGCCCACCACGTCCGGGGACTCGCGCGCGAACAGAAGGGCGAAATCGCCGAAGCGCTGGCCGATTATAACGAGGCAATTCGGCTCGAACCGGAGGTGGCGACAGTCTATTTCAGCCGGGGGAAATTGTACCAGGAGACTCAGGAATACGACCGCTCGATTGCCGATTTCAACGAGGCAATTCGTCTCGATCCCAAGCTCACCATTGCCTACGATTGGCGCGGGCTGAGCTATTACTACAAGGGCGACAATGATCGTGCGATCGCCGATTTCGACACGGCGATTCGGATCGATCCGAACTACGCGAGCGGCTATTGGAACCGCGGCAAGGCACGCGAAATAGTGCACGACCTAAAAGGTGCCGTCGCTGACTATAGCGAGGTCATCCGGCTGGAGCCGAGTGCTGTCCGCGGCTATAGCGGCCGTGCCTTTGCCTATCTCGCGCTCGGTGACACCGAACTTGCGCTCGCGGATGCCGAAGCAATGCTGCGGATCAATCCGTCGAGTTACGGCGCCTTCAAGGTTCGCGGTGACGTTTACAAGGCCAAGGGCGCACTTGACCGCGCTATTGCTGATTACGATGCGGCAATCAGGCTTAATCCGACTTTTGCAAACGCCTTTCACGGGCGCGGCGTCGCTTACCGCATGAAGGGCGACCGCGATCGTGCCGTCGCCGATTTCCGTGAGGCAATCCGGCTGTTGCCATACGCGTCGGCCGCCTCGCGCGCCGAACTCGATGCGCTCGGCGCGCCGGAGCCGCCGGCGGACAGCTTCAGCCTGCCGCGTGCAAAGAGCTTGCTTGATTCGCTCAAATAACTCGGGGGGCAATTTCGACCTAGTGGGCCGGATTTGGCGTCCGGTCGACTTCCGCTTCACCCCGATCGCGACCGATTTGGTGCAATGCCACCAAATGACGCTATGGGCTATAAGGAGAAGTGCCCGCTGCCGTTTACCCCAGGCGTCAGAAAGTGTCGTTCTCGTATTTGTTTATGAGCAGGGACGGCAGCAGGCTCCGGCGCTCGTTGCGCTAAGGCTCCCGCCGAGAGTCCCCGTGTGTCACGATATGCCGTAGGCCGATGACCAGATGACGTGATCGACGTGGGGTCACGTGTTTCAAGGTCGCGCAGCAAGCCTCTCTAGCTCGTAACGCGCCCCTGTAAGAGAATAGGCGGTCCTTTCGCAGTCATCTGCCGCGAGTTGCTTGTCATAGCGTGTAGCGACGTGTCGGAAGTCCTTGAGCCGGGCGAACATTCGCTCGATCAGATTGCGTTGTCGGTAAACTTCGCGATCGTACGGGATCAGCGGTTTGCGGCCTGGCAATCGAGGGAATGACAGCCTCGATGTCCATCTGCGCCAGCAGTTTGCGCGTCGGTCAGTGCGTGGATCGTGGTCGTGCGGCCGCCGCGCGAGCGCCCGGGGCGGGCGCGACACAGGCCTGGCGGCAGCAGAAGCTGCGATCTCCCGCGATGCACACTCTACGTCGGAAGTGGGTCTTGGGTCATTATCGACCGCGTGGGCCGGATTTGGCATCGGGTCGACTTCCGCTTCACTGCGATAGCGACCGATGTGGTGCGTTGCCACCAAATAACGCGATGGGCCAAAAGCGAACTCATGCACCGCAGGTTGCTTTTGGGCCCGGAAGGGAGACGCCACTCCGCACCTTTGAGGAAGGGCGCGGCTGGTACTTGACCAGCACCGATCATTTGCATGGACCCGTTCGAGCGCGCCTCAGACGAGTCGATTACGATGATTTACTAGTCTGATCTTGAATCAAGGACGCTATTGGGCGATTGCTGCAATTAGGAAGGTTCATGGCAGCTAAAGGCCGCAACGGGATAAAGTGTTTCGTTAAGAGAGGAAATACCGGACAAATGAACAAAATTAGGAACGCTTTACTTGGTTCTTTTGCCGTGATTGCCGCCGCAACTATGACCAGTGCGCCGGCCGTCACGCAACAGCAGCCGCAAAAGCCCAACATACTGATCATCTGGGGCGACGATATCGGCACGTTCAACGTCAGCGCCTACAATATGGGCATGATGGGGTACAAGACCCCGAGCATCGACAGCATCGGCCGTCAGGGCGCTATTTTCACCGACTGGTATGGCCAGCAGAGTTGCACCGCTGGCCGTGCGGCATTCATCACCGGGCAATCACCGATACGCACCGGCCTCACCAAAGTTGGCCTGCCGGGCGCACCGGAGGGTCTGAAAAAAGAGGACCCGACCCTTGCCGAATTGCTCAAGCCGCAAGGTTACGCCACCGGCCAATTCGGCAAGAACCACCTTGGCGACCGCAACGATATGCTGCCGACGGTGCATGGTTTTGATGAGTGGCTGGGCAATCTCTACCACCTCAACGCCGAGGAGGAGCCGGAGAATGTCGACTATCCGAAGAACCCTGCCTTCAAAGCGCAGTTCGGACCACGCGGCGTTTTGCACTGCTTCGCGACGAATACGGACGATCAAACCGTCGACCCACGCTTTGGCAAGGTCGGCAAACAGAAGTGTGAAGACACCGGCCCGCTGACCACAAAACGCATGGAGACGATTGATGAGGAAGTTACCGCCGGGGCGATCAATTTCATGGACAAGGCGGCGAAGGACCACAAGCCGTTCCTTGTCTGGTGGAACTCCTCCCGCATGCACGTCTTCACGCACCTCAAGAAGGAAAGCGAGGGCAAGACTGGCTTGGGCGTCTACGCCGACGGCATGGTCGAGCACGATGGTCAAGTCGGCCAATTGCTCGCTGAACTCAAGAAGCTGGGCGTCGATGACAACACCATTGTCATGTATTCCAGCGACAACGGCGCAGAATTCTTCACTTGGCCCGACGGCGGCACAACGATGTTCCGAAACGAGAAGAACTCGCAGTGGGAAGGTGGCTTCCGTGTCCCCACGCTGATCCGCTGGCCCGGCGTCATCAAACCCGGCACCATTATCAACGAGATGGGCGCACACGAGGACATGATGCCGACCTTACTCGCGGCAGCAGGCGACACCACCGTCAAAGAGGACTTGCTCAAGGGTCGGAAGATCGGCGACATGACCTATAAGGTCCATCTTGACGGCTACAACCTGTTGCCCTTCCTGAAAGGCGACGTGAAGGAATGGCCACGTCACGAGTTCATTTACTGGACCGACGACGGCAGCGTCGCGGCGTTACGCTACGACAACTGGAAGCTCACCTTCCTGCGGCAGAACGCCGTCGGTTTCAAAGTCTGGGAGCAACCGTTTGAGACATTGCGCTGGCCAATGCTCACCAATTTGCGCATGGATCCATTCGAGCGCGCCTCGGATGAGTTGATTGGTCACACAAAATGGGCTGCGGAGCGAATGTTCGTGTTAGCGCCCGCAGGTGCTTATGTGGCTCAGTGGCTGCAGAGCTTCCGCGAATTCCCGCCTCGCCAGAAACCCGGCAGCTTCAGCCTCGACCGCGTGATGGAGGCGGTAACATCCGACGGCCAAGGCAACAACTGAACGCAACTCTAATCGGATGATCCGGGGCCACGGCCGACTTGGCTGTGGCCCCTCGTATTTTGATCCTGGTCAACGGCCTTGGAGCCCATTTCCAACGCAATGTCCGTTCCGGGTCATTTTCGGCCGAGTAGGCGGGATTTAGCGTTCGGTCAACTTCCGCTTCACTCCGATAGCGACCACAAAAGCTGACAGACTATTGGCCGCATGAACGCCCTCGGCGTCGTCACTAAGACAGGGACTTTGTGCTTGACTTACGTCACGATTTCAGTTATACGCCAATCCCATCTCGCTCATTCGAGGGGCGTCGCCGGTGACGTACCGATGCTGGAGCGAGTGCGGCGCCCGCGGGCGGGATTCGTAACCCCGCACCCGGGCGGCCCTGGACACCGTTGGTCCGGCAAAACGACCGGTCTGCGCGGAGCGCGCTGGACTGGGACAGGCAAAGGCGGGTGACACCCGCCAGAGCCGGGTCCCAGGAAACACGGCCTGGGGCTGAGCCAATGCTGGTTGCGACTGGCGTGGCGAGTGCCGCTGCGGAGCGCCGGGAAGCGAGCGCGCCCGAAAGCAGATGAGGTGCGCGGACTGCGTACAGCAGACTTGCGTCCACTTGTCTGTGGCGCGCATCCGCGCCCGAACGCATCGGCCGATGGCGACATTGGCAGGTGCGGCGCGGACATTGGTTGGATGCGCCTCTCGGCGCTCCGCTCCCCCTCGTTGTTGGGGGCAGACTTAAGCTTCGTACGCCGCAAGGCTCGGGCGCAGACGCGCCGCGAGAGTGCTTGCTGTTGTCCGTCATCCAGCGGTGCGAGCGGCAGCGAGCCTCGAAGGACGACGGCCCGGACGGCGTCGCCTGCTGCATCCTTCGAGGGCCGCTTCGCGGCCGCCTCAGGATGACGGAACAAACTCGTCCGCTGCGAGACCCGTCTTTTGCGTTGCCGCTTCGCTGAACGCGTGCTTGTTCGCACGATGGTGACAAGTGCATATTCCGGTCGCAGAAAATGACCACGAACGCCGATCCTCTGTTTGCGACCGATGTCGCGGAGCTCGCGAGGCTCCGCGAGCAAAGATTTGCGGCCACCCTCGACCGGGTCTTTGCCGCGCATCCCTTCTACCAGCGCAAGTTCGCGGAACTTGGACTTAATCGCGGCGACGTGCGCGGCCTCGCCGATCTCGGCAAGTTTCCGGTCACGACCAAGGCCGACTTTGTCGCTGAGCCCGACGCATTTGTGCTTGGTGCAGCGGGCGCGACCGACGATGCAGAAACCGTCATTTGGGACATCATGTACACGACCGGCTCATCGGGAAAGCCGACGCCGTTCGTCTCGACCGCCTACGATTTCGTCAATATCCTTGCGCTCAACCGCAACATGATGCGGCTGCGCGGCGTCACCGCTGCCGACACGATTCTCAATCTCTTTCCGCTGACGCGCTATCCGCACGGCGCGTTTGCGCGCGCCATGAACGCGGCCGCCGCGATGAATATCCCCGTGGTCGCGGCGCTGCCGGGTCACGTCAATGAGCGGCAGCCGCAGATCGGCTCCCGGCTCGATGACGTGGTCGCGATTGCCGAGCGCTCGCGCGCGACCATCCTGTGGGGCGTGCCAACCTTCGTTCGCAAAATGACGGCACGGGCGGAAGAGCTCGGCGCGAAGCTGCCGGCGGTGCGGCTGGTTTTTGTTACCGGCGAAGGTTTTGGCGACGCGGCGCGAAAGGATCTGCAAGACCGGCTGCAACGCCTCGGGGCGCAGGCACCGTTCATCAGCGTGTCGTATGGCGCGACCGAGATGCAGGGCGGCATGGTCGAGTGCACGCCGGGTGCCGGCAATCACAACCCGGCCCCCGATCAATTTCTGTTCGAGGCGGTCGATCCGCAGACCCACGCGCCGCTTCCGGACGGCGAAGAAGGTCTGATCCTGCTGACGCATCTCGATCGCCGCGGCACGGTGATGCTGCGCTATGCGCTCGGCGACGTCGCCCGGCTCACCCGCGCGCGCTGCCCGCATTGCGGCGCGCTCACCGAGCGGCTTTTAGGCATGCCACGGCGGATCGACGGGCTCCTCAAGATCAAAGGCATGCTGGTCAATCCGCAGGCTCTGGTCGATGCCGTTGCGGCGGAGGCCGAAGTGCTGGAATTCCAGGCGATGGTCGCCAAGGAAACCGCGGGCGATCCGTTGTCGATGGACCGGCTTATCCTGAAAATCGTTGCGGCGGCGGACGCGGGGGCCGACCTTTCCAGACGACTGCAGGGCAGCGTGCAAAAAGCGATTGGTGTGACACCGGTGGTGGAACGTGTTGCCGCGGATGACCCGCTCATCGCGGCGCGCGGCTGGAAAGCCAAGCCTATTGTCGATCTCAGGACGTAGCATCGGCGCGTGTGCCGCCTTCAGCGCGCCGGCCCATATACAGGCTGCCGACGCGGGCATCGTCGATCAGCGCCGCCGCCCGATCGGAGATCTGCACGCGGCCCAATTCCAGAACATAGCCGCGGTCGGAAGCCTGCAGCGCCTTTTTCACGTTCTGCTCGACCATCAGCACCGCGGCGCCGCGTTCCGCCAACTTGCGCGCGGTGGCAAAAACCAAATCGACCATGCGCGGCGCGAGCCCAATCGACGGCTCGTCGAGCATGACCAGCTTCGGCTCCATGATCAGGGTGCGGGCGATTTCGAGCAGACGCTGTTCGCCGCCGGAGAGGCTCGCCGCATAATCGCGCCGGCGTTCCCCGAGAATGGGAAACAGTGTTTGCAGTTCGTCGAAGCGGCGTTCGAGCAGGCGGCGATCGCGCAGCAAAAATCCGCCGAGACGCAGATTCTCGGCGACTGTCAACTTGGGGAACAGACTGCGATTTTGCGGCACGTAAGCGAGACCGGAAAGGATGAGCTTCGGCGCCGGCAACGCGAAGACCGACGCGCCGTCAAGCAGAACTTCGCCGCGGCGGACCGGCGCGATATTGAAAATTCCCTTGAGCAGCGTCGATTTCCCGGCGCCGTTCTGGCCGATAATGACGACCATCTCGCCGGCATCGACGTGAAGATCGACGCCGTTGACGATGCGGCGGCCGGCGCTGTAACCGACTTCCAGACCGCGCAATTCGAGCATCGTTTTCAACCGAGATAAGCCTCGATCACGCGTTGACTGGCCTGAATGGCGGCCGGCGGCCCCTGTTCCAGAAGCCGGCCCTGATGCATGACCAGAACATGCGAGGCGAGAGACATGATGAATTCCATATTGTGTTCCACGATCAGAACCGTGAGTTGCCGTTCGGCAAAGATGCGCAGGAGAAAGTCATGCAGCGTGTTCAGCAGCGTCGGATTGATGCCCGAGGCGGGCTCGTCGAGCAGAAGCAGGCGCGGCTGCGTGATGATGCTTGAGACAATCTCAAGCAGACGCCGCTGCCCGTACGACAGATTTCCGGCGGGCTCGGCGGCAAAGCGCTGCAGGTTGACGAGATCGAGGAGGCGGCGGGCTTCGTCGGCAACCGATTGGCGCGCGCCGGCGCTCCGGCTCATGGCTTGCGTCATCTCGCTGCCGAGGTGCTTGTCCTGCGCCGCGAACAGCACGTTGTCGAGGCAAGTTTCGGCTTCGAGCACGCGGCATTCCTGGAACGTCCGCGCCAGACCAAGTCGCGCCCGCCGATGCACCCGCAAATGGTCGATGCGCTCCCCGGCAAGGCGGACCTTGCCGGTGTCGGCGAACTGCCGCCCGCAAATGACGTCGAATAATGTGGTCTTTCCCGCACCGTTTGGACCGATGAGCCCATAAATGCCCGGCGATGCGAGGCGAAAGTTCGCGCCGTCGACGGCGCGAACGCCGCCGAATGATTTGGTGACGTTGTCGACTTCAAGGATGGCTGGCATGGGTCAGCGCCGTGTCGTGGCCGCGGAGCTTGCGAAATGCGGAAACGGCCAATCCCCACAGGCCGCGCGGCGCGAACAACGCCAGCGCCAGCAGAGCCGCGCCGAACAAGATCATTCTGTACGTATCGGCGACACGCAGCACTTCGGGCAGAGCGATGAACAACAGAGCCCCGAGCGTTGGTCCGAACAACGATCCGGCGCCGCCGACGATGACGATCAGCACGAGATTGACGTTTTCCAGAAATCCGTAGGATTGCGGCGCCGCAGCGCGCAGGAACTCGACCTGCAAGCCGCCGCCAAGACCCGCGATCGCCGCCGAAAGCGCGAAGATCGTCAGCTTGTGGGCGAACACGTCGACGCCGCGGCTTGCCGCCAGCGTCTCGTCCTGACGAATGGCCGCGAGCGAGCGCCCGAAATCGGAATAGACGAGGGCGTATTGGACAATGAAAACCAGAAGAAAAATCGTCACGGCGAGAAAGTAGAAACCGGCCGGCCGGCGTGGATCGACGATCGCAAAGCCGAGATTTATCGGGCCCGGACGCGGCACTCCCGGAAGACCCGCAGCGCCGCCCGTAAGCCAGTCCAGATTATTGAACAGCAGGTACAGCATCAGGCCGACGGCAAGCGTGACGATGATAAAGAAGTGGCTGCGAAGGCGAAGGCAGGGGACGCCGATCACGGCGCCGACAAGCCCGGCAGCGATGGTGCCGGCTACGATTGCGGGCGCGAACGGCGCGACGCCGTTCTTCATCAGAACGGCCGTGACATAAGCACCGATGCCGGCGAAACCCATATGGCCCAGCGACACCAGCCCGGTGTAGCCAAGCAGCAGATTAAGCGCCATTGCCGGAATGGCATAGCAGAGCGTCAAGGTCAGGGCGAACAGCACATAGGGAGAAGCGGCCAACGCCAGCGGCAGCAGGTAGAGAATGACGGCAAACACAACGCCGATTGCCAGCCGCGTGACGCCGGCGCGAACCCGCATCAAACGTCTCCGCGAACGCGTACGCCGAACAGGCCCCAGGGCCGCATCAGCAAAATCGCGATCAATATCGCGAACACCACCATGTCGCGGTAGTCGGTGGGGATGAACAAAGTCGAAACCGCTTCGATGATGCCGATGGCGAAGCCGCCGATGATCGCTCCCGGTATGCTGCCCATGCCGCCCAGGACGATCGCCGTCAGCCCTTTGAGCAAGGGCAGATCGCCCATTTGCGGAAAAATGAGGAATAGCGGACCGATGAGCGCGCCGGCAAGTGCGGCAAGCGCACAACCCGTTGCGAAAGTGATCTGATAGATCCGGTCGGCGTCTATGCCGATGACGCGAGCGGCTTCGGCGTTCTGGCTCGTGGCGCGTAGCGCCGTTCCAAGCCGCGTGTATTGCAGGAAGATTTGCAACGCCACGATCGCGACCAAGCAAACGGCAATGACGACGAAGTGTTGCAGCGTGAAACTCAACTCGCCAACGCGCACCAGACTGCGGACCGAAGGCACGGTCAATTGCAGCGCGCTTGGTCCGAAGATAAGCACGGCGGCATTCTCCGCCATAAGGATCAATCCCAGCGATGCCACGATCTGCATGGGCAGGTTCACGCGCAGGCGACGGAAGACGGCGCGTTCCAGTGCTACGCCGACAATGGCGAGCGTGAGCATCGTGAGGACGACGGCAAGCGGATAGCTGCCGATCACGCGCTCAAAAAATACGTAGCAGACATAGCCGCCAGCGGTGAAGATGACACCGTGGGCGAAGTTCAGCACTTCCATGACGCCAAAGATCAGCACGAGGCCGAGTGCGACCAGAACGTAGATCGCGCCCATCATCGTTCCGTTGGCGACCTGCTCGACAAAAGCCGTAAGCGTCGTAAGCGTGACGTCCATGCGCAGGCTAACCAGCGCCGCAGCCCGACTTCAAGTCTGCGGGGAAGTCGATCTTGCGGGTGCCGTCTTTGCACCATTGCGTGATGTAGACCGGCGGATGGGCCTGATTTTCGTTGTCGAATTGGATGTGGCCGATGACGCCGTCGAAGGAAATCCTCGACAGCGCCTTTTGAATTGCTGCCCCGTCGGTGGCGGTGCCGGCTGCCTGCATGGCTTTTATCGCAAGCAACAACCCGTCATAGGATTGCGCCGCGAAGCCGTGCAATTCTTCATTAAAATGCGCGCGATAGGCTTTGCCAAATTCTTGAATTCGCGGCGCCGGCGCGCCCGGCGGGAAAGCGCTGTACTGCACCATCCCGTCGAGATATTTCGCGTCGAGCCGCTTGAGAAAACGGTCCGAGCCCATGGCGAGCGTTCCGACGAACTGGGTATCAAGGCCGGCGTCGCGGATTTGGCGGATCGCAAGCGAGCCCGGCTCTTCATCCATGAACAACATCACTGCTCGTGCGCCTGACTTGCGAATGTTGGTCGCGTCGCTGGAAAAGTCGACGGCGCCGACATCGAAATAGCCGACATAGCCGATCGCGACGTCCTTCGGCAGCAACGTCTTCATGCCATTGACGCCACTGCGGCCGGCGTCGTTATTCCAAGCGATGAACGAAAGCGGCGACCAATGATTCTGCCCGACATAGACGGCCAGCGCTTT
>CAVSFV010000031.1:0-62734 GCA_963727325.1 uncultured Alphaproteobacteria bacterium | reverse complement strand
ATACATGAAGGCGGTGAATTCCGACACGCGCGCGGCCTGCTGCATGTTATGGGTGACAATGACGATGGTATAATCGTCGGTCAGTTCGTCGATCAGCTCCTCGATCTTGGCCGTGGAGATCGGATCGAGCGCCGAGCAGGGCTCATCGAACAGGATGACTTCAGGCCGCACGGCGACGGTGCGCGCGATACAAAGCCGCTGCTGCTGGCCGCCGGACAGGCTTAGTCCATTGGTGCCAAGCTTGTCTTTGACTTCATCCCAGAGCGCGGCGCGCCGCAACGATGTTTCCACCCGCCCGTCGAGCTCGGATTTGGGCAGACGCTCATACAGCCTGATGCCGAAGGCGATGTTCTCATAGATCGTCATCGGAAACGGCGTCGGCTTCTGAAACACCATGCCGATGCGCGCCCGCAGCAAATTGAGATCCTGCTTCGGCGACAGAATATTCGTGCCGTCGAACATGACGTCGCCGGTCGCGCGCTGGTTCGGATAGAGGTCGTACATGCGATTGAGCACCCGCAACAACGTCGACTTGCCGCAGCCCGAGGGGCCGATGAAGGCGGTGACTTTGCGCTCATAAAGCGGCAGGGTGATCGCTTTGAGGGCCCTGTTATCGCCGTAGAAGAAATCGAGATCGCGGATCGTAACTTTTTCGGCGAGCCCCGATCGATCGGTCGGCGCGGCAGAAACGGTGGGAACGGCGACTGAAGTAACGCTCATGACTGTCTACCCGATGCGACAAGGCTACGCGCCGTAATGCTCAGCGCCAGAACTGCCAAGGTAATGATGAGAGCGCCGGTCCAGGCCAGCGATTGCCAGTCCTTATATGGACTGAGCGCGAATTGGAAGATCACCACCGGCAGGCTCGCGATCGGCGCGTTGAGGTTCGTGCTCCAGAACTGATTGTTAAGCGAGGTGAAAAGCAGGGGCGCGGTCTCGCCGCTGATGCGGGCGACCGCTAGCAGCACACCCGTCACCATGCCAGCACGCGCAGCACGGTAGCAGATCCGCACGATCGTCAGCGAGCGCGGCAGGCCGATCGAGGTCGCCGCCTCGCGCAGCGCATTAGGAACGAGCGTCAGCATGTCCTCGGTCGTGCGCACCACCACCGGTATGACCAGCACGGCGAGCGCAACGCCGCCTGCCAGGCCGGAAAAATGGCCCATTGGGGCAACCATGACTTCGTAGATGAACAACCCGACCACGATAGACGGCGCGCTGAGCAGAATATCGTTGATGAAGCGCACCACGCTGGTGAGGCGGTCATAGCGGCCATATTCGGCCATATAGGTGCCGGCGAGAACGCCGATTGGGGTGCCGATCGCGACCGCCAGGGCAGTCAGCATCAAACTTCCAACGATAGGATTGAGCAAACCGCCGCTCGCACCGGGCGGTGGCGTCATCTGTGTGAAGACCCCAAGCGATAGCCCCCTAAAGCCATGCCATAGTAGCGATCCCAGGATCAGCGCCAGCCAGCCAAGCCCCATCGTGGTCGCCGCCAGTGCCAGCACCCTTGCAATGACATTGGTGCGATGGCGGGCGGCGTAGCGAGCGGACATGGTTATATCCGACATGGTGTCACCCGATTCGGCGCTCGATCCGCATCAGCATGTAACGCGCTGCGGCGAGCACGATGAAAGTGATGACGAATAGGATCAGGCCAAGCGCGATGAGCGCCGACGTGTAGAGGTCGCCGACCGCTTCGGTGAACTCGTTGGCAATGGTAGCGGAGATGGTGGTCGCGGGTGCCAGCAAGGAGGGCGAGATCTTGTGCGCGTTGCCGATGACGAAGGTCACCGCCATGGTCTCGCCCAGCGCCCGGCCGAGGCCGAGCATCACTCCGCCGATCACACCAACTCTGGCATAGGGCAGCACGACGTAGCGCACCACCTCCCAGGTCGTGCAGCCCACCCCGTATGCCGCCTCCTTAAGCACCGGAGGCACCGCCTCAAACACATCGCGCGAGATCGAAGTCACAAACGGCAGCACCATGATGGCGAGGATCAGTCCCGCGGTCAGCATTCCGATGCCATAGGGTGGCCCGGAAAAAAGCGGTGCGATCGCCGGCACGTTGCCGAGCGTATTGATCAGGAACGGCTGCAAGGTTTCTTGGAGGAATGGAGCGAAGACGAAAAGGCCCCAAATCCCGTAGATGATGCTAGGGATGCCGGCAAGAAGCTCGATGGCGATGCCGATCGGCCGCCGCAGCCATGGCGGGCACAGTTCGGTGAGAAAGAAAGCGATCATCAGGCCCACCGGGACCGCTATCAGCATGGCGACAAAAGAGGTGACGAGCGTTCCGTAGATCGGCGCAAGCGCGCCGAACTTCTCCGTGACTGGATTCCATCGCTCGCTCACCAGGAAGTCAAAGCCGAAAGTCCGAATTGCCGGCAGCGAGCCGGCGATCAATGAAACGATAACGCCGCTGAGCAGCAACAACACACCGAAAGCCGCAACACGCGTGACGTGCCGGAAGGCGACATCGCCGAGGCGCAGCCGATCGAGCACCCTGGCGCGCGTGATCCCGTCAACCGACACCGCCGTTCCTTCCTGCAAGGCTACATCAACCAAGGATCGCCTCCGGGCGGAATCTGCAGAGGCGCTCCTTCAACCGCACCTGGAGCGCCCCACTCAAACGATCTACCGGCCGCCGCACAAGGGTGCGGCAGACCGGCCAGTGGATAAAGGACAAGGCACCTTGCAAGTCCGCGCAGTGCCCCTTGCAGGTCTTGCACCGAACCTAATGCGCCATCGCGCTCGTGAGCGGCTTGCCGCTGGAGTCCTTGATTTCGCTCGCCCAGGCTTTCTCGATTTCACCGACGACTTTCTTCGGCATCGGGACGTAATCGAGCTCCTCCGCCATCTTGTCGCCCTTGTCATAGGCCCAGGCAAAGAACTTGAGCGCCTCGGCCGTGGCCACCGGGTCGGCCGGCTGTTTAGGGATGAGGATAAAAGTCGCCGCTGTCATCGGCCAGGAGGCGGCACCGGGCTGATTGGCCAAAATGACTCCGTAGCCCGGCACCGAATTCCAGTCAGCGTTGGCGGCAGCTGCCTGAACAGCTTCGGCGGTCGGCGCGATGGTCTTGCCGTCCTTGTTCACCATGTTGGTGTAGACCAGCTTGTTCTGCAGGGCGTAGGCGTACTCGACATAGCCGATCGAGCCCTTCGTCTGAGCCACATTGTTGGAAACGCCCTCATTACCTTTAGCGCCGATGCCAACCGGCCATTCGACTGATGTAGCGGAGCCGACCTGCGATTTCCAATCGGGGCTGACCTGCGCAAGATAGTAAGTGAAATTAAAGGTGGTGCCGGAACCGTCGGACCGGTGAACAACGGCGATCGCTTGGCTGGGTAGCTTGGCGTTCGGGTTCAACTTCTTGATCGCTGGATCGTCCCAGTTCTTCAGCTTGCCAAGGAAGATTTCGGCAAGGGTTGGTCCGTCGAGAACCAACTCGGCCGGTTTCATCCCTTCGATGTTCACAACTGGCACGATAGCGCCCATCACCATGGGAAATTGGACCAGGCCGAATTTGTTGAGGTCTTCGCCCTTGAGCGGCGCATCAGTTGCGCCGAAGGTCACGGTCTTTGCTTCGATTTGTTTGATTCCCCCACCCGAACCGATCGATTGATAATTAAGCCCGACGCCGGTCTCTTTCTTGTAGGTATCCGCCCACTTGGCATAGATCGGATACGGGAACGTCGCACCGGCGCCGGAAATCTCGACGGCGGCTGCTGGTAGCACCGTCGCGGCCACGAAGCCGGCAACGGCAATGGCTGTGAGATGTTTCACTGAAATTCTCCTGTCAGCGGGTTTTTGGGCGACGCAGGCCGTTGACCCACGCCGGCCTTGGTCCCGTTCGGGACCTTTTCGCTTTGGTTTGACGTCTTCGGCAACGCGCTGCGGCGAGGAAATGTCGGTTCCCAACAGAACCGCAGCAGCGGATTGCTTACGCTGACCACGTCAAGGTTCTATGAGGCCAACATGACAATTAGATGACAGTCGAACCGCTTGATCTATCAGGCGATTTGTTCTGCCGGCTGAGTGACCCTGGTGGGCAGCTGAACAGTGAAAGTAGCGCCGGCACCGAGCGTGCTTTCGATCGATAACCGGCCGCGATGGCGGTTGAGGATATGTTTGACCAACGCCAGACCGAGCCCAGTCCCGCCCTGGGCGCGGCTCTCGGTGACGTCCACACGATAGAAGCGTTCAGTTAGCCGCGGCAAATGCTCAGGCGCAATACCCGGCCCGTAATCACGTATGGCGACCTGCGCTTCGGGTTCGCCTTCTGCGGATTCGTGGTGGGTGACAGTAACGTCGATACGTTTGCCAGGAGCGCCGTATTTGAGCGCATTTTCCACCAGGTTCTCAAACACCCGGACCAACTCGTCACGGTCGCCGGGGATCGTCATTGCGCGCGTTGCCTCGATGTGAACGGTGACGCCGCGATCACGCGCCAGCGTTTCAAGTCCATCGACCACCTGACGGATGATAGGCACCAGATCGACCAATGCATCGGGGCGGCGATGGGCATTAAGCTCGATGCGCGACAACGACAACAGGTCGTCGATAAGCCGCGCCATGCGGCGCGCCTGCTCCTGCATGATCGCAAGAAACCGCTCACGCGCTTTGGCATCGTCGCGCGCCGAACCCTGCAGTGTTTCGATGAAACCGGAAAGCGCCGCCAGTGGTGTACGCAGTTCATGACTGGCGTTGGCGACGAAATCGGCCCGCATCTCCTCGACGCGCCGCAGCGGCGTGAGGTCATGAAACGTCATGAGTACCAGATCAGGCCTGCTCGGATTCGACCGCCGTTTGACCGGCACGACAATGGTCTCGAACCAGCGATCAAGCGGAACGCGTTCGGAATACTCGACCCGCTGCTCCTCGCCCGTATCGTACGCGCGGCCAATCGCTTCGATCAGCTCGGGCATCCGCAGAGCGAGCGAGACAGGCTCACCCTGCCGGAGTGCAGGCGTCAAGGACCGCGCGTGTTCGTTTAGGGTGAGCACGCGCCCGTTCCGGTCGAGCGCGATCACGGGATCAGGCAAGCCGGCGACAACGGCCTGGAGCGAGTCTCCCGCAGCCTCCGACGCCGCAACGGGCCGCGCCAGAGGGCTCGCCTCTTGACCGGCCCGCAAGGCGAGGAAAGCAGTGGCGGCAATGATGATGAAGCCCGTGACCGCGTAGCCGATTGTAAGCGCGTCCAGGATCGTCAATCCTGCGAAAACCAAAGCCGCGGCCACGATCATCAGGCGCAGCTGACGCCATCCTCCGTGTTGCAGCGCTACGCGATCGTCATTCAGGCTCATCGAAACCGCCCCGCGCAGCCGCCTGGTCGGATCAAGTCACGTCCGATTTTTCCCGCACTAGCCCAGGGACGGAGGGCATCGATGCTGTGTCCGGCGGCGCAAGCTGGCGCACAGTACGACCAAGCAGGGCTTCACGAACTCCGAGGATCAAAAGTGACAGCACGAAAGGGATAATATAATAGAGCAAACGAAACAGCAGGAGACCCGCGAGCAAGTCTTCCTTATCGAATTGCCACAACGCCACCATCATGGTCGCGTCAAAAACGCCAAGGCCGCCCGGGGCGTGGCTGGCAAAACCCAAAAGAGTCGCGGCTACAAAGATGACGGCTACCTGAATGAAACCGAGATGCGGCTCGTCAGGCGCCAGCCAATACATCGCCATTGCACAGCATCCGAGATCGAGAATCCCGATCGCAATCTGAACCAGTGTCAGCGGTCCGCCGGGCAGCGCCACCTGCCAGCCGTCGCGACCGATGATGCGGGGCTTCACCCAGACCCACGCCACGTAGGCGGTGAGCAGCGCAAGAGCCGCAAGCGCCAGCGCGCGGTTGAGCCAGATCGGCAGCTGGTCGATATTGCTCGCCTGCTGCGGCGCGTGAAGAACACCGAGGCCGAGCACCGTGGCGTTGCCGAGCCAGAAGGTCAGGCCGGCGACAAAACAGATCTTGGTAACCTCAATGACGCTCAGGCCCCATGAGGAATAGATGCGATAGCGCACTGCGCCACCGGAGAACACGCTGGCCCCGACATTGTGCCCGACCGAATAACTGGTGAAGCTTGCAAGCGCCGCAATGCGATAAGGAATCTCGCGCCGCCCGATCGTTCGCAGCGCAAACAGATCGTAGAATGTGAGTGTCAAATAGCCGGCAGCGACGAACAAGCCGGCGATGCCGAGTGTCCGCCAATCGGTCGCCTCGAGCGCGTCGATGACCTCTTCGGGATCGATGTCGCGCAGGATGTGATAGAGCACAATTGCGGCGATGACGACGATGATGACGCTGAGCGCCACACCTATTCGACTGAAGCCAACCTTTTCGTTGAAGAAGTGCGCGGACGTGCGCAATCTCTTCAGCATTCCGCGCTCCAGACCGGCTGTTTGTGCATCAATCGACCATTTGTCCTGCCCACTTAGCGCAAGCCAACTCCCACGTAGCAGATGTAAGGTCCACGTGCGAGTAGCGACCCATTCGGGCCCCGGCCGCGCTGTTTGGCCACACCCGACCGTAAGGTCAAAAACGTACGGCGACCGGCGGGGCATTGTGGGTCTCGTCAATCCAGCCGCTCGGCAACGATTATGGCGGCAACCCTTTTGTCCTGGCCATTGGGCGCTTTGGGGGACGACGCCCATTCCGCACGACAGTGCGTTTTGTAGTTGACGAAACAAGCAGTCCCCGCTTGTTACTGACAAAATCGTTCCGAGGAGAAAATACCTGATGACCAGAAACAAGCCTCCGTTTCGCGCCGACGTCGTCGGCAGCCTGTTGCGCACCGCAGCGCTGAAAGAAGCGCGCGTGAAACGGGAAAAGGGCGAGATCAGCGCGGCGCAGCTCACGGAAGTCGAAGACCGCGAGATCGAAAAAATCATCAAAAAGCAGGAGGAGGTCGGGCTCAAAGTCACGACCGACGGCGAATTCCGCCGCTCGTGGTGGCACTTCGACTTCTTCGGCATGCTGGACGGGGTGGAGATCTATGAGGTGGATCACGGCTTGCCGTTCCAGGGCGTGCAGACCCGGCACAGCAGGCCGCGCATCAACGGCAAACTCGGCTTTCTCCAGTCATCCGATGCTGGAGCATTTCAAGTTCCTCAAAGCGCATACCCGCGTGACGCCGAAAATGTGCATCCCGAGCCCGGCGATCCTGCATTTCCGCCTGGAGCCGGACGCCCTCCTGACGAAAGAATACGCCGACCGCGACGCTATCTTCGACGACCTTGCCAAAACGTATCGCCAGGCCATTCGCGCGTTCTACGACGCCGGCTGTCGCTATCTGCAGTTCGACGACACGGCTTGGGCCTATTTGTGTTCGCCGACCGAGTTGAAACGGGCGCGGGAGCGCGGGCTTAATGCCGATCATCTGGCGAAAGACTACGCCCGCGTCATCAATCAGGCGCTGGAGGGCAAGCCGGCCGACATGGTGGTCACCACGCACGTTTGCCGTGGCAATTTTCGCTCCACCTGGATTTCCGAGGGCGGCTATGAGCCGATTGCGGAGATCATGCTCGGCGAATTGAACTACGACGGCTATTTCCTGGAGTACGACAGTGCGCGCGCCGGCGGCTTCGAGCCGCTGCGCTTTTTGCCGAAAGGCAACAAGATCGTCGTGCTCGGTCTCGTGACCACGAAAAGCGGCGAGCTGGAAAACAAACAGGACGTCAAGCGGCGTATCGACGAAGCGACCAAATTCGTCGCGCTCGATCAGCTCTGCCCTGTCGCCGCAATGCGGCTTCGCTTCGACCGAGGAGGGCAACGTGCTCGCCGAGGAGGAGCAATGGGCGAAGCTTCGGATGGTGGTCGAACTCGCCGACGAGGTGTGGCGCTGACTTGTTGGCGCGCGATCTCGTCGGCGCAGAACGAGGCCTGAAATCGCTAGGAATTTAAGCCGAAAGCCCGGCCGTTAACCAATCTAAAATTTGAAATCGTGGGATCGGCAGCAAACCGACGATGACAAAACGGTTGCAGTGAAGTAATACTTTATTAAGGCAGTTAGCCTGTGGAAAGTTGCGGGAAAAGGGGCCTCAGATGTCGTTAACGGAACACTCGATGCCAGACGCGAACCGGCTCTACATCGGTGAAGGCGTCACGATTAAAGGCGAGATTTCGGTGCCCGATACGCTCGTGGTTTGCGGCAGCCTCGAGGGCGACGTGTCCGTTGGCAATCTGGTGGTCGGCGAAACCGGCGCGATCAAGGGCAGAATTACCGTGGCCGAGAACGCCGAAATCTCCGGAAAGGTGTTCGAGAAGCTCGAAGTCAAATGCCTCTTGATCCTGCGCTCTACCGGCCGGGTCGACGGCAATATCAGCTACGGGCTCCTGCAGATCGAACAGGGCGCAAGCATCGCCGGCGGACTTTCCTCCACTGAATACCGTCCGGAACAGAAGCCCGCAAAGAGCGATGTCTTTGGCAGTCAGAAGACCGCCAAGCCGGATACCTCCCGGCCCGCAAAGCAAGCTGGCCTGACGGCTTTGGAGCCGCTGCCCACTCCGGCTGCACCTCCCACATCTTAAGCGGCAAATAAACTAAGCCGCTGGGCGCAATTTTCTGCGCTCGGCAAGCGGGCGTCGCCAATGACGCATTGGCATCATCGCGCCTTTTGCGGGCGTCCGCTGATCCGCTTGTGGACGTGCACCATCAGCGCCATGGCGAACAGCGGCGTTGCCAGATTGACAATCGGGATCGAGACGAAGGCCGCGATCAATAGTCCGCCCATATAGACTGTTGTCCCGTTGAGCCTGCGCAAGGCTCTGGCTTCTTCCGGCGGGCGAAAGCGCATCGCGGCGAGTTCGAAGTATTCGCGGCCGAGCAGCCATGCGGCGGCAAGAAAGAAGACCACTGCGCCGGCGCCGGCAAACAGCAGGAACGGCACGGCACAAAGGTAGACCACAATCGCGAGCAACGCGGTTTTGCCGCCCTCGAGGATCGCGCGCGGCAGCGGCAAGGCGACGCCGGGCGGATCCGCCGGATAAGACTCGCGCTCGACTTCGTCAGCGATCTGGTCCGCAAAGAAGCTCGCGACCAGCGCGGTCACCGCCGGCATCAGCAACACACTGCCGGCAACGATACCCAATGCAGCTGCGACCGAGAGCAGCCAGGCGATCGCGTTCACCGGCAGATGAGCGGACGAACCCAAGCCGGGTTCAAGTGACGCGGTGAGCCATCCGACCATCCAGATCAGCAGCCGGTCGAGCACGATGGCGACAACGATGATGAGCACGAGCGCAAGGGCAATCGATTTCCACAACACCGCGCGCAGCGGCGGCGAAAGCATCTGGCTGAGCGCTTTGGCCGCGTCACTGAGCATGAATCCCTCCGCACTTGCCGAGCAGAGGTAGAAGGCGCATCTCCCAAGCTCAAGGGCTGTTGAAGCGGCTTTCAGGCCGCCATCACGGTCGTCTTCTCATCGTCAGCGGCAACGGTGGGAACCACCGGAACTTGTATGTCGTCGATCGAACTCGGGAAGGCTGGAAGCATCGGGCTCATTTGCTTGCGACCGATCGGCCCAAGACAATGTCTTGTAATTGAAGCCCCTGGCAATCGTGGGCTTCACCACGTTGAAATAGGGCGAAATGTCGAAGTCGCGCGGGCAATACAGCGAGGAATCGCGAATCTCCAGAATCTCCTGCAGCGCTTGCCTGCTCTGGGTCAGCCTGATCTTCGGCAGGATCGGATAATGTACGGCGCGAAACGCTTCGGCGATCAGCGCCGAACAGATCAGCCGCGAAGGATCTCCAGAACCAAGCGCAATCATTCGCCGGCGCCAACGGTGCGGCACCGGAAGCGGAAACAGATAACGCATCAGGTCGATGATATTCTTCAGATCATAGGCGAAACCGATGCGCGAAATGGCGTAAGTACACACCGTCGTGCAGTCTTCCTCGGTAAGGCCGACCGGCCGGCAAATGCGGGTGTGAAAGCTCAAATATTTCGAGAGCGGCGCCGACACCACGCCCTCACCGACATTGGCCTCGATGAGCACGTGCGGTTCGCCGTCGGGCGTGACGTGACCGCCGATCGGTCCCACATAGAGTGCCGAATGCGACCAGGTCGATTGGGTCAGATATTTGATGACGCCGGAGATGTGGTTGTTGCCCTCGACCAAAAGAACGTCGCCGGGTTCCAGAGATTGACGCAAGCGCGTCCGGATCGCTCGGCGTAAACGGCTCATAGCCGAGCACTGGCCGATCCAGATAACGAACGATCACCCGCCCGATGCCGTCGAGCATCCAACTCATGAGGCCTCCGATGTGCGCGCGCCTTGGTCGCGTCTTCTTGCGGGCATTTTAGTCGAAGGCCCTTGCAATTTGGTTCACACAAAACCGGCATGCTTGATGAAGTCTTTACCGTTTGCGTGCACCGCATCGTTCGGGCAGTGTGCCGCGAACTGAATGCATCTGGAAACCATGTCGCGACTGAGCCGCCGCTCATTTCTTGCCACCTCGGCCGCAACGCTTGCAGCGCCGGCGATTGCAGCGCCAACATCGACCGCGGCTGATTTCGACGTCGTGATTGTCGGCGCGGGCGCGGCAGGAATTGCTGCGGCGCGCCGGGTCGCCGCCGCTGGACGGAAGTTCGTGCTGATCGAAGCGGCCGGATACGTTGGCGGCCGCTGCGTCACCGACACCCGCACTTTTGGTGTGCCTTACGATCGCGGCGCGCATTGGATCCACACGCCGGAACTCAATCCGGTCGCGAAGCTTACGCCGCGCCAAGGCATCGACATTTACCCGGCGCCGCAGAGCCAGAAGGTACGCATCGGCCGGCGCTACGCGCGCGAGGGCGAGCTTGAGGATTTCTTAGCCATTCAAGTAAAAGCCAATCGCGCCATCGCCGACTCTAGCCGTAAGGGCGACGTTGCATGCGCGCAGGCGCTGCCGAACGACCTTGGCGACTGGCGGTCTTTGGTTGAATTCGTGCTCGGCCCGTTTGGCTGCGCCAAGGAGCTGACGCAAGTGTCGGCGGCGGATTTTGCGAAATCTGCCCAGCGCAACACCGACCTGTTCTGCCGTCAGGGTTTCGGCAAACTGCTGGCCTCACTCGCTGAGGGGATCGCGGTCCGGCTGTCGACCCCTGCGATCTCGATCGATACGCGACGCGGGCTTACGGTGGAAACGCCGAAAGGAACAATCTCCGCGCATGCCGCGATCGTCACCGTATCAACCAATGTGATGACGTCCGGCGCGATCAAATTCACGCCTGAACTATCCAAGCGGCAGCTTGACGCCTTCGCCAATCTTTCACTTGGCAGCTACGATCATATTGCGCTCGAACTCGCTGGCAATCCGCTCGATGCCGACAGTGACGATCTGATATTCGAGAAAGCCGGCGACGCGCACACCGCGGCCATTCTTGCCAATGTGTCGGGAACGCCGCTTTGTCTGGTCGAAGTTGCTGGTACATTCGGCCGGGAGCTCTCCGAACACGGCGAAGCCGAGATGGTCAATTTCGCGGCCGATTGGCTCGCCGGGCTCTACGGCTCAGATATAAAAAAAGCCATCAAGCGTTCGCGCGCCACGCGCTGGAACCAGGAGCCGTTGGCGCTGGGCGCCTTTTCGGCGGCAGCACCGGGATGGCAGGGCGCTCGGCGCGTTCTGATGGAGCCGGTCCAGAACACCATCTGGTTCGCCGGCGAAGCGGTCCACGAGACGTTGTGGGGCACTGTCGGCGGCGCCTGGGAATCGGGAGAACGCGCGGCCGACGCGATTTTGCATCGGCTGGCCGCTTCCAAAGAGCCCGAGGCGACGCCCGCCGCGCCGCAAGCGCGCCGAAGATTTCAGGCATCGCCGAATATCCGCCGGCAGTAGACCGGCGCTTCGGCGCACCCACGAACCGTAATTTGATTCCCTTGATTTTAATATCGCGATACGCGATATTATGCCGTGAGGCAAATTGCATTCACGGCCGCCAGCACCCGGCAATGGGTCAAACTCTCGTCGGATATACGTCGGCGGATCGATACCCGTCTGATGGAATTTGCGACCCATGGCAAAGGCGACGTGAAGCGGCTCAAAGGCCGCAGGGGTTCACGCTTGAGGATCGGTGATTGGCGGGTAATTTTCTACGAAGAGGGCGGCTCGATTGTAGTCGTCGCGGTCGGACACAGGCGAGAGATCTATGACTGAGGCAAGTTCATGAATGTTCGATTTCAGAAGACCGCACGCGGCGAGCTCGCGATCCTTCCGCGGAAAGAGTATGAAGCGCTTGTTATCAAAGCGGCTGAGGCGGACGAGGATGCTGGCACTCGCCGCCTCGTAGCGCGCGCACGTGGCGAGGTTGCAGCGGGTGCTCCGCTGCTGCCAAAGCAAGTGGTCGATCGCCTGGCCAAGGGCGAGAACCCGGTGCGGGTGCTCCGCGAATGGCGCGATGAAACGCAGCTCTACCTGTCATTTAAGACCGGTCTCAGCCAAGGCTACATATCGGACGTTGAGACTGGCCGGCGAACCGGCACGGTTGCAGCGCTTCGCCGCATTGCTGTAGTGCTCAGGGTGCCACTCGATCTTCTCGTCTCGGCTTGATCGGGGCCGGGCCGGCACGATCACGATGCTTACGCCCGCAGCGCGCCGCCGGTGCGCTTGCCGACTTCGGCGACGATCTTCGCCGCCAGTGCTTCGATCTCGGCATCGGTCATGGTCTTGTCGCGCGGCTGAATAGTGACGGCGATGGCGATGGATTTTTTGCCGGGCTCGATGCCGGGACCTTCGTAAACGTCGAACACGGTCACGCCCGTGATCAGCTTGCGATCGGCGGACTGTGCGGCGCGGACAAGATCGGCCGCCTTTATGCTGCGCTCGACCACGAAGGCAAAGTCGCGATCGAGCGGCTGGAATGGTGAAAGCTCGAGCGCGGGCCTGGCGCGCGTCGCTTTCGCCTTCGGCTCCGGGATCCGCTCCAGAACGACCTCGAAGGCGACCAGTGGACCATCGGCATCGAGACCCTCAAGCGCGAGCGGATGCAACTCGCCGAAATGGCCAAGCACATTCTGCGGCCCGATCTGAATCGTACCGGAGCGGCCGGGATGAAACCATGCCGGGCCGCCGGCGACGACTTGCATCGCCTGCGCCGACGCTCCAGCCGACATCAGCACCGCAAGCGCATCGGCTTTGACGTCGAAGGCGTCGACCTCGCCGTCACGTTTTGTCCAGTGACGGCCGATGCCGGACGGCTTGGCGAGCGCACGGCGGATTCCGGCGGCTGCCGTGAACTGATCTTGCGGCGCGTCGCCGCGAAACACCTGACCGACTTCGAACAGCGCGACATCGGGAAAACCGCGATCGGCATTCTTCTGCGCAGCAGCGACCAGCCCGGGTATCAGGCTCGGCCGCATGTCGGAAAGTTCGCTCGCGATCGGATTGGCAAGAGCCAGCTCCGCCTGACCGCCGCCGAATTGTTCAGCCTGCTTCTTCCCGATAAACGACCAGGTCACCGCCTCGACCAGATTGCGCGCGGCGAGCGCGCGCTTGGCCTTGCGCGTCCGCTGCTGAATTAATGTCAGGATCGGCTTTCGCGGTGCGAGGCCACGATCAAACGGCGTCAGCGGCACCCGGTCGACGCCGACGATGCGTACGACTTCCTCGACGACATCGGCTTTGTTTTCCACGTCGGCGCGCCACGACGGCGTCGCGACCTTAACGTGCTCACCGTGGCCGGCGACGAAAAAGCCGAGCCGCTCGAGCGCGCCGCGCATTTCCGTGAGCGGTACAACCAGGCCGGCCAGGCGCTTGACCTCGAGCAGAGGAAAATCGATGACCCGGTCAAGAGGGTCAGCATTGCCGACGATAACGGCCTCCGACGGAGAACCCCCGCACAGATCAAGCACCATGTGCGTCGCCATTTCGAGACCCGGCACCATGAAGGCCGGATCGACGCCGCGCTCGAAACGGTAGCGCGCATCGGAATTAATCCCGAGCTTGCGCCCGGTTTGCGCAATATTGGCCGGGTCCCACAATGCCGATTCGATCAACACATCGGTGGTCGCGGCGGAGCAGCCGGTGTTCTCGCCGCCCATGATGCCGGACAGCGACTCGACACCCTCCTCGTCGGCGATGACACAGATCGAGTCGTCGAGGGTGTAGGTCTTGCCGTCGAGCGCGAGCAGCGTTTCGCCGGCGCGGGCGCGGCGTACCACGAGATTGCCATGTACTTTCGCGGCGTCGAACACGTGCAGCGGCCGGCCGCGGTCGTAGGTGATGAAGTTGGTGATATCGACGAGCGCATTGATCGGCCGCAAGCCGATCGCGGTCAGCCGCTTTTGCAGCCAATCAGGCGATGGGCCGTTCTTCACGCCGCGCACCAGACGCAGCGCGAAAGCGGGACACAGCGGCGGCGTGGCGCCGAAATCGAGCGCCACATTTACCGGACAGGGAAACTCGCCTTTGATCGGCCTGATCGACGGATCCTTGAATTTCCCCATGTCGGCGGCGGCAAGATCGCGGGCGATGCCGTGCACGCCGGTACAATCGGCGCGGTTCGGCGTCAGGTTGATCTCGATCACCGGATCGTCGAGGCCGGCCCATTGCGCATAATTCGCGCCGACCGGCGCATCGTCGGGCAATTCGATGATGCCTTCGTGATTGTCGGAAATTTTCAGCTCGAATTCGGACACCAGCATGCCGCGGCTTTCAACGCCGCGGATGGTGCCGACTTGCAGCGTCATGTCCTTGCCGGGAATGAAAGCGCCCGGCGGCACGAACACACCCTTCATGCCGGCACGCGCATTCGGTGCGCCGCACACCACCTGGATCGGCGCACCGCTGCCGGTGTCGACCATGCACACGCGCAACCGGTCGGCGTTGGGATGCTGTTTCGCCTCCGTGACGCGCGCGATGACGAACGGCGCGAGAAGTTTGGTCTTGTCCTCGATGCGCTCGACTTCGAGCCCGATCATGGTGAGCTTGTCGGCGAGTTCGCCGAGCGGACGATCGGTATCGAGATGCTCCTTGAGCCAGCCGAGCGTGAATTTCATCATGGGCGCGTATCTCCGCGCGCGCGCAGCAAAGTCACGAGCTTAATCCCCCCGCCAACGTCGGCAGATCGAGCGGGCGGAAACCGTAATGGGAGAGCCAGCGCACGTCGGCCTCGAAGAAGGCGCGCAGGTCCGGCATCCCGTATTTGAGCATGGCGATCCGGTCGATGCCCATGCCCCAGGCGAAGCCTTGATATTCGTCGGGATCGAGCCCGCAATTTTTCATCACGTTCGGATGCACCATGCCGCAGCCGAGAATTTCCATCCAGTCGTCGCCTTCGCCGAAGCGAATCTCGCCCTTGTCGCGCCGGCACTGGATGTCGACTTCAAGCGACGGCTCGGTGAACGGAAAGAACGACGGCCGAAAGCGCATCTTGACGCGATCGACTTCGAAGAATGCCTTGCAGAACTCCTCCAGGATCCATTTCAGATGGCCGAGATGCGAGCCTTTGTCGATGACCAGGCCCTCGACCTGATGGAACATCGGCGTGTGGGTCTGATCGGAATCGCTGCGATAGGTGCGGCCGGGAATGATGACGCGGATCGGCGGCTTCTGGCTCAGCATGGTGCGCACCTGAACCGGCGAGGTGTGCGTGCGCAGCAACAGGCGCGAGCCGTCCGGCTTCGGGTTGAAGAAGAACGTATCGTGCATGTCGCGGGCCGGATGCCCTTCCGGGAAATTGAGCTTGGTGAAGTTGTAGTCTTCGGTCTCGATGTCGGGGCCTTCGGCGACGGCGAAGCCCATATCGGCGAAAATCGCGGTCAGTTCGTCGATCACCTGGGTGATCGGGTGAACACGCCCGATTTCGGCCGGCGTTTCGCGCACCGGGAGCGTGACGTCGACGCTCTCGGTATTGAGCCGCGCTTCGAGCGCCACGTTCTTCAACGCTTCGCGGCGAGCGCTGAGCGCGGCATTGACGCGGTCCTTGAGCCCATTGATCACGGGCCCTTGAGTCTTCCGCTCTTCCGGCGGCAGCGTGCCGAGCGTTTTCAATAGAGCCGTAACCGAGCCGCTCTTGCCAAGCGCACGCGACGCGGACTGCTTCAATCGCGGCTTCATCGCTTGCGGCAGCGACTTCGGCCAGAATTTGTTGCTCAAGCTGGGCGGTGTCAGGCATGTCAGTCGGCTTTGGCTGCAGATCATTCAGGCATGACCGGCAGATCGGTGTCAGTGCGGCCGGCCGCCCGCTTGCGTCAGCATGCAGTGGACCTGACCGCGGTGGTGGGTCTGGTGATTGAACATATGAGTGACGAGCATCCATCGCGGTCTTGTCCACTCGCGCTTGGTCGCGGCGGAATAGTAGGTTTGTTCGGCGTCAAGCCACGACTGTTCGATCGTGTTGGCCCAGTCGATAATCGTCTGATCGAAAGTCGCGCGTTCGGATTTCAGGTTGTCCCAATCGGGATAGAGCGAAACCGATTCCGGAATTCCCGCCTGCGGTTTCGGGACATCGGTGAAACGGCTCATCCAGATCCGGTCGCCCCATAAGAGATGGCTCAACGTCTTGTGGATCGAGCCGAAGAACGCGCCGCGCTCGCGGCCGCGCTCTTCCGCGGACAGCCGATCGGCAACGCCGTAGAGGTTTTCGTTCTGCCAACGATTGTACCGCGCCATGCGCTGCACATAGGCGCGGTCAATCATGGCGCGCTCGATGGTGAGAGCGGCCGGTCATGACCTCTATGCCGCGAGCGCGGATCTTGGCCTGCCCGACGATGGCCTCGAACGCCGCCGGTTCGGTGATCGCCAGATCCGACAGCACCTTGCGGTCGACCACGATGCCGGCCTTGCTCAACCCCGCGATGAAGCGGCTGTAGTTGAGGCCGAACGGCCGTACCGCGGCGTTGAGGCGTTGAATCCACAACGCGCGGAAGGTGCGCTTCTTTCGCTTGCGGTCGCGAAAGGCGTATTGATTGGCCTTCTCCACCGCCTGCTTGGCGATGCGGATGGTGTTCTTGCGCCGGCCGTAATAGCCCTTGGCGGCCTTGAGCACTTTCTTGTGCTTGGCATGACTGGTGACGCCGCGTTTGACGCGTGCCATGGCTGATCTCCTCTAAAAATCGCAAAACCTGGAATGGACGATGGCGGCAGGCCGCCGGCCGTCAACCGTTCGGCAAGAAGTACTTCTTGATGTTGTCGCCGTCGGTCTTGAACAGCACGTTGGTACCGCGCAACTGGCGGATCTGCTTTTTCGTCCGCTTGATCATGCCGTGGCGCTTGCGCGACTGGGCATAGAGGACCTTCCCTCCAGCCGTCACCTTGAAGCGCTTTTTAGCGCCCGATTTGGTCTTGATCTTGGGCATTTGGCTCTCCTGATTTGATGGCGTCCCCTCCCTAGCCTCCCCCGCACGCGAGGGACGGTAGACAGGGAGCAGCGCCGACGATCTGACGATCGTGTGCCGATGAGCACTTGGCCGACGCCACGGCAGCCCTAATCAGCCGGGCGTCGGAAAGGGCGCGGTTATGGCAGAGGCAGCTTAAATTGGCAAATCCCGCCGCGCGGCCTTATCGCGGCGCCAGCACCATCACGACCTGGCGGCCCTCGAAGCGGGGTTCCTGCTCGATTTTGGCGATCTTTGACGTGTCGCCCTTGACGCGATCCAGGAGCTTGTAGCCGAGTTCCTGGTGCGCCATTTCGCGGCCGCGGAAGCGCAGCGTCACCTTAACCTTGTCGCCTTCCTCGAAAAATCGCTGCATCGAGCGCATCTTCACTTCGTAATCGTGATCGTCGATCATCGGCCGCAGCTTGATCTCCTTGATCTCCACGACCTTTTGTTTCTTGCGCGCTTCGGCGGCCTTCTTCTGCGCCTGATATTTGTATTTGCCGAAATCCAGGATTTTGCAAACCGGCGGTGATGAGTTCGGCGCGATCTCTACCAGATCGAGGCCGGCCTCCTGCGCCATGGCCAGAGCGGCGTTAATTTCCGTGACGCCCTTGTTGGCGCCATCCTTGTCAATGAGCTGGACCTCGCGGACGCGGATCTCCTCGTTGATGCGCGGACCTTCCTTGGGAGCAGGTTGCGCGGTTCTGATCGGTCGACGAATGGTACTTTTCTCCTTGTTTCGTTGCAGAGAACCCGGAAGATCGGGAGTTTCGGGTCATAAGTCAACGCAATTGCGCGTTGGATTGATGGAGAACCGGTGCGTGACGTGATTATGTTCGATCATGCTAAGCCATGCGCCGCGCGAGCATCCCTAAAGTTCGATGAACGATAACAGCCTGAAATTTCTGGAAATTGGATCGGGAGGCGAGCGCCGCCGCATTGCGGTGCGGGAGCGCTCGGGGACGCCGCCCGGGCTGTTTTGGCTGTCCGGCTACAAATCCGACATGAAGGGCACCAAAGCCGCCGCGCTGGCGCGATTGGGCTGAGGAAGCAGGCCGCGCCTTTATCCGCTTCGACTATTCCGGCCACGGCGAATTGGGCGGCGAATTCACCGATGGCACGATCGGCCGCTGGCTCGCCGATTCTCTCGGCGTGTTCGACGCCTGCTGTCAGGGGCCACAGATTTTGATCGGCTCGTCGATGGGAGGCTGGCTGGCGCTGCTGATGGTCCGCGCGCTGCGGGCGCGCCCGCAAGCAGCGCCGGCTTCGGTGATCGGTCTGGTGCTGGTCGCGCCGGCGGTGGATTTCACCGAGGAGCTGATGTGGAAGCGTTTCACACCAGCAATCCGAAAAGAGCTTGAAGAAAATGGCGTTTGGAAGCGACCGTCGGAATATTCGTCGGAGCCCTATCTCGTCACCCGGCAATTGATCGAAGAGGGCCGCAATCATCTGCTGCTGGGCGGCATGATCGAAACCGGATGCCCGGTTCGCATCCTGCAGGGCGTCGAAGATCCTGATGTGCCGTGGCGGCACGCGGTCGAGCTGGTCTCGCGGCTTGCCAGCGACGACGTTGTTCTGACCCTGGTCAAGGATGGCGATCACCGCCTGTCGCGGCCGGAAGACATCGAACGCCTGATCCGCGCCGTGGCAGAATTTTAGATTCACGCCGGCGCATCCGACGACTCGAACGTCACGCCGAGTTTGTCGCTTGTCCGCCAGATGACCCGGCATTGGCGCCGCGTACGGCCGTGCTCGAAGGTGAGATCGAAAGTTTCCGGAATACCAAATGTATTTGCGAGCTTGAGGCAGGCGCCGACACCGGTGATGTTCTGCACGGTGCAATGAATGATCGACGAAAGGCGCGGCACAATGATCTTGGCGCAGCGCAATACACGCGTTCGCTGAATCGATCTTCGTTCGACTTGCATGACCTTGCCTGCGCGAACCTAGGGGGCACGGACTGCGCATCCGGCCGTTCGCGTTTACAGGTCAAGTCTTACCGGCGGTCGAACGGGTGCGCCGCCAGAAAGTTAACGGGACGGAACCATCCGCCCCGTTTCAAATCCTTGGCTCGACCCTCGGCCGCCTAGGCAGCCTTGTCGGTGCCCATGGCGTTATCGACGCTAAGGGCGCCGGCGCCATGCGCCACCACGAACAGAAAGCCGCCAGCCATCACGAGATTCTTGTAGAAATGGATCATGTTGGCCTGGTCGCCGACCGGCAGATGAACGGCGACACCGGTCACCACACACCAAATCGCGAGCACGAGCGCGACCCACCGGGTCTGGTACCCGATGAGAAGCAATATGCCGCCGACCAGTTCGACGATGATGGCAACCCAGGCCGCCAACTCCGGTAGCGGCATGTGCACGCTCGCCATGTAACCAGCCGTCCCCGATGGACCGAACATGAAGAGCTTTGCGTAACCAGCCCAGATAAAGAGGCTGCACATCAGCAGGCGCCCGAGTGGAGCCGCGTAGGTTTTGATACTGTCCATAGAGATATCCCCCAGCTTTGGTATTGGCGCTTCCGTGCGCCATCGGCATCAAAGACTAACAGCCGGCCAACATGCAGCACAATCACAAGCGCGTTTGCATATCGCAGGCCTCACGCGCGACCATTGCGGGGTCGCGGCTGAAGTCTACGACAAAAAGCGCTGCACTGCGTCGACGGCTTCCCGCTTCTCATCGAGCACGAGATGGCCCGCGCCCTTGAAAATTTGAATGTCCGCTTTTGGAATGTACCGGCGCCATATTTCCGACTGTTGCACCGGAATGAGACGATCTTCTTCACCCCAAACCAGCAGCGTCGGCATGGTCAGACGATGCAGGTAGCGTGGCAATTTCTTGTCCCAGGGATGCTCCCATAGCAGCCGTGCCAGCATTCCGCCTTCGCGATAGCGCTCTCCCATAAAGTCGAGATCGGGCTTTTCCGGCAGATACGGTTTGATGACGTCGAAGTTCGAGACCAGCATCGCCGGTATCTTCTCAGTCGGAAGCATGAACAGATCGGGTCCAGGATGGGCTTTGTCGCGCAGACCGGCCGGGCCGACCAGCACGAGGCGCTCGACGCGATGGCCGTGTTCGACGGCAAATTTCGCCGCCATGCAGCCGCCAAGCGAGAATCCGACCAGCCGCATCCGCTCGATGCCGAGCGTGTCGAACAGGTCGAGATAATGCATGACGTAATCATGCATGTCCGAAATCGACGGGTCGTCGCCGGATTCGCCAAAGCCCGGATGGATCGGCACGATGACGCGGTATTTCTCCGTCCACGGCATGGTGAAATTAATGCCATGCCAGATGCCGGCGCCATGCAGAAACACCAGGGGCTCGCCGCGACCGGCGGCGAGCACGACGGTCTTCACGCCGTTAATGGTGTGAACTTCGCGCTTGAATTCGGCGGGAAAGGGATTTGCCATGGGCGTCCTCCTTACTCGGCGGCCGCGCGGTGATGCACGGGCGTGGCGGCGCGCACACGCGGAATGACGTCCTGCGCAATCAAGCTCAGGTTTTTCACCACTTTCCAATTCGGCATGTTGCCGATTGCAGCGAACATGACGAAATGGTTGGTCCCCATCTGCTCGGCCCATTGCTCCAGCTTTTCGACCACCTGATCGGCCGTGCCGACGGCGACGAAGAACGATTGCTCAATGTTCTCGAAACTGAAGGCGCCGTGCAGCTTGTCGGCAAGCGCGGCGCGCTTCTTCAACTGATCGACCGAGAGATAGCCGGGCGGAGCGAGAAAAGCGGGCGTCGTCCGAAGGGCGTCCTCGAAGAAATATTGAATGTGCTCGACCGCTTCCTCTTTGGCCTTTTCCTCGGTTTCAGCGACGTAGGTAATCACCTGCAGCGGGAGCTGATCAGGCCGGATGTGGTATCCGTGCTCCGCTGCGCCCCTTCGCAGTTCCTCATTAAGCTCGCGCGCCCGCTGTTTGGTGACGAACACCGACGCGTATCCGAAGCCGAGCCTCGACGCGAGATCGATGGTCTCCGGACTGCCGGTGCCGACGATGTAGCAGGGTGGATGCGGCTTCTGGACCGGACGCGGCCACGGATTGAGATAGCGATAGGTATAAAAGTCGCCATAGTAGGAGGTAGGCCCATCCTGGGTCCAAGCCTGTAAAATAATTTCGATCGATTCCCGGTGGCGCTCACGGGCGGTGGCCGGGTTGACTGAATTGGACCAGTACTCCATGCCGGTGCCGAGCGGGAACGCGACTTCCAGACGGCCCTGTGAGAGCACGTCGAGCATGGCGTATTCTTCCGCCAGCCGGTTGGGGTGCTCGAGATTAGGCGGCGTCCCCCACACGCAAATCTTTGCGTTCTTGACCTGCGGGATCAGCGTCGCCGCAATCAGGTTCGGCGCCGGCATCATGCTGTAGGCAGTATTGTGATGCTCGTTGACGATGATGGCATCGAAGCCAAGCTTGTCGGCAAGCACGAGCTGCGCAAGGTAGCGCTGATACAACTCATACCCGCGCTGTGGGTCAAAATATTTGTTGGGAAAATCCACCCACAATGACGGAAACTCTTTCTGATTTTCCGGCAACGCCGTGTAGTGCATGAAATGGATGAAATCGAATCGGGCGTTGCCGATCATATAGGCCTCCCTATTGCGTTACGCCGTGGCGCGCAGAACTGGTCAGGGGCGAAGAGCGACGCCGGGTTCTGTCTATTTTTCGCTGGTGAGGTTATGAGGTCGTACGTTGAAGTCAAGCGCGCCGCGATGCAGCTCGCCTGATGCACGAACGTCGCGGCTGCTAAGAGAAGAAAACCGGGAACGGCCGATCCGCACTGGCACTGATCGGTCGAGTGTTCGCCAATCGAACAAATAAATCTGGCCGAAACACTGGAGCAGCGACCGCCCGCCACCTTCGAAGAAGAGTGGGCGCCTTCCTGAATAGTGGGCGCAATCAAAGTGGGCACAATGTGAAGGCTGCTGACACTGCGCAACAGCGGCTATAGGATCGCCCGCAGGGGAAACGTTCAAGCGTCCGGCGGAGTGCCCTACCAATGAACATTGGTCGGCATTCAACATGAGTTTGCTTCCTTTCATCGCGTCCGGGATCGGGCTTGGCGCGGTCTACGCGCTATCCAGCGTCGGCCTGGTTATTCTTTACCGGGCATCGGGCACGTTGAATTTCGCCTTCGGTGCGTTTGGCGGCATCTCCGCGTTTCTTGCGTGGGAACTCGAGCAAGACGGGCTTCCGGCGCCGATCGGCTGGATTGTCGGTGTCGGCGTTTCGACCGCCATCGCCTATGGCTATGGTCGCGTTTTCGCCCCGCGCCTGGCGCATCGCGACCGGGTCGTCCGCGCTATCGCCACGCTTGGATTGGCGCTCTTCCTTTTTGGCGGCATGGCGCTGTATTGGGGTGTCGGTGTGGCGCGACGCCTGATCTTGCCGACCGATTTCAATTACGTCTTGTTGTTCGGCGTCAGGCTGACCGTGACGCGCCTCATCGCGCTCGGCCTGTCGCTGGCGATGGCCGCCGGCATCGGTCTGTTGTTGAGCCGCACGCGCATCGGTCTTGGAATGCGCGCGCTGGCGAGCGACCGCCACATCAGTGCCGCCATCGGCGTCCGCGTTGTTCAGATCGATTCTATCGCTTGGCTGGTCAATGGGATGTTTGCCGGCATCGCCGGAATCCTGCTGGCGAATATCAACCGGCTCGATCCCGGCACGTTGACCTTTCTGGTCATCCCAGCCATCGCCGCCGCGATTATGGCGCGCTTGTCATCCCTGCCCGGTGCTTTCGTCGGCGGGATCGTCGCCGGACTGATCGAGGCGCTGCTGATCGCCACCTCGCCTGAGATAGCCAATTTGCGCAGCGCGGGACCCTACGTCGCCGCCCTGATCTTCTTGATGATCGTCGGTGCCGGTCAGGGCGTTGGAGCGCGCGAATGACCGAAATCGCCAAAACCGAAATCATCGGGATCGCTGTCAGTCCTTCGGCAGTACCGCGCGAAGTCACGCCCGGAGTTCGGGCAATCGCGATCGTCGTCGTGGTCGGCGTTATCTCGGCAATTATCGCGTTGACCTCCGGCGGCTATTGGCTGTCGAATTTCACCCAGGCCTATTGCATGACGTTGGCGATGCTTGGATGCGCGCTGCTCTACGGACAGCTCGGCCTCGTCTCGCTGTGTCAATGGGCGCTGGTCGGTGTCGGCGGCTGGGTGAGCTTGCGCGTCTATCATTACATTCATCCGCCGTTCTTCGTGACTATATTGGCCGGCGGCGTCGGTGCGTCGGTGATCGGCATGATCTGGGGACTGCCGGCGTTGCGCATGCGCGGGCTTTATCTGGCGCTGGTCACGCTGATGCTCGCGGGCGCCTTTCAGACTTTGGCCTTCGTGATCAGCTTTCCGGTCGGAGGGCCCGGCTTTCTGGGCCAGGTCGGCGCCAGCGGCAACGACCGCATCAACATGGCGCGACCGATCTTTGCCTCCAGTGACAGCGCCTACTTTCTCTTCGTTGCGGTTGTGACCGTGCTTTGCATCTTTCTGGTCGAGGCGCACCGGCGGACCAAGCCGGGACGTGCCTGGGCCTTGATCCGCAAAAGCGAGCAGATGGCGATCGCGTCCGGCGTCAGGATCGTTTTCTACAAGGCGTGGGCATTTGCGCTCTCCGGATTTGTTGCCGGCGTCGCCGGGGCACTGCTGGCTGGCCTGTTCGGTCAGCTCGACGCTTCGGCCTTCCCGACGACGAATTCCATCGTGATTTTCATCGGCATGCTGCTGGGCGGATACAACGTTTGGCTCGGCGCTTTTTTGGGCGGCCTGCTGACGCGGTTCATTCCGGCGCTGCTGATCGATCTCAACGTCAACACCAATGTCGGTTTCATGATCTTTGGCGCGGCTTTGTTGTTTGCTTTGCGCGATCCGCTCGGTCTCGGTGGCCAAATCACCATCCTGGCCGAGCGGCTCTACGGCAAATTCCAGACGCAACGCGCGCCATGATCAAGATCGACGCGCTGACGGTGCAATTTGGCGGCATCACGCCGCTTGACGCGCTCGATGCCGAGTTCGCGGCGCCGATTTGCGGGCTGATCGGCCCCAATGGCGCAGGCAAGACGACTTTGATCAACGTGCTCTCCGGGTTCGTCACACCGGTCAAAGGCGCAATTTTTTTGAACGATGCCTCTTTGCTCGCGCTATCGCCGCGCCGCCGCGTCGGCATCGGGCTCCGCCGAACCTTTCAGCAGGAACTTGTCGTCGATGAATTGACGGCGATGGAAAATATCCAGGCGATCGCCGATCATGTTTCGGCTGACCGCAGCAGCGCCCGGCGTGAAGTCGGCGCGGCGATCGATTTTGTCGGTTTGGGCGAACGGCGCACGGCGCTTGGCCGTCAGCTCAATCTGTTCGAACGCCGCATGGTCGAAATCGCCAAGACCTTGATCGGCCGGCCCAAGGTCATCCTTATGGACGAGCCGGGGGCGGGCCTCAACGAAACCGAAACCGGCCGGCTGCGCCGGCTGCTGGTCGAGATTCCGTCGGCCTTTGCTACCCAGCTGGTGCTCATCGACCACGATGCCGACCTGATCGCTTCGGTCTGCTCAGAGACGCTGGTCCTGGATTTCGGCAAGCGCCTCGCCATGGGACCGACCCGCGCGGTGCTCGACGATCCGGTTGTACGCCGCGCTTATCTGGGACGCGAGTAGCTCGATGGCCGGATCGGAATTGACGGTACGCAATCTGTTCGTCGCGCGCGGCGGGCGTCCCGTGCTGCGCGATGTCTCGATCAACGTTCCGCCAGGGGAAATTACAGCGCTGTTGGGCGCCAACGGCGCCGGTAAATCGACGCTCGTGCTTACCATCGCGGGCGCCCTGCCGGCACTGCGCGGCGATATCTCCTGCGATGGCGTACCATTACTTGGACAGTCGCCCGACGCCGTGCGGCGGCAAGGCGTCGCCCTGGTCCTCGAGGGTCATCCAGTTCTGATCGGCCTGTCGGTGCGCGACAATCTCGCCGCCGCGGCATTGATGCACACCCGGCGCGAAGCCGACCGCGAAATCGAGGCGGCGCTGGAGATATTTCCGGAACTGCGCAATCGACTCTCGATTCCGGCGCAGCTTCTGTCCGGCGGTCAGAAGCAGATGGTGGTGATCGCGCAGGCGCTGATCTCGCGGCCACATTACCTCCTGATCGACGAATTGTCGTTCGGACTTGCGCCGTCCATCGTGAGCCGGCTCGCGGAAACCATACAGGTCATCGCCCAGCGCGGTGTTGGCATTCTGCTCATCGAGCAGTTCACTACGCTGGCGCTGAGCTTGTCAAAACGCGCTTACGTCATGGAACGCGGGGCCGTGGTGTTCTCCGGCAGCTGCGAGGACTTGCGGCAGCATCCTGAAATTCTGCACGGGGCGTATCTGGCGTCAGCGCAGGTTGCGCCAACAACGGTGCCGATTTAACGCCAAAGGCGTATCTGCCTAAAAACACCGCGAGGATTTCCATTGTCGTCGCCGACAGCGGAAATCCTCAATGCAGACGTCAAGAACTTTTAGGCAAGGACCTTGAAAAGAACCCTTGCCGTCTCCTGGCGCTGAAGAAACGACTGACGACGCCGGTTATTGGGCCGTGTCGGAAATCTTGATACCCAGCTTCTTTTCCAGAGCCTCGATGTTGGCGAGACCCGGATCCGGATCGTTCATGCAGCCTTCCACGGTCTTCCACTTCCCGTCGTGTATCGTCACCGTGCGGGTCACGTGGTTGGCATTGTGCTCGGTCGCCTCCGGGCCGCCCCAATACCACGGCTGGCAGAGGATATCGGTCTCGTAGGGTTTCATGTTTTGAATCGCCGCCGTCACCGTATTGCGGTTGATGTCATCCGGATTCTTGATCGTCATCATGGCATTGACGGCAATCCGAGCGGCGATGTAGCCGGCTTGCGAGAAGCTATCCCGCAGCACCTTGCCGCCGTAGGCGTCCATCACTGCGATCCAGTTTTGATTGTCCTTGGCCTTGCTGTCGAGCGGTGCAAGTTCCGCGTTGACCCACAGCCGATCATTCCAATATTTGGCATCGATCGCTTTCGGTATACGCACCGTGTAATACGAGGTCGGCGTCGTCCATTTCATCTTGGCCGCGCCGTCCTGCTGCTCCGCCGCGTCAAGGATGCGTGCGCCGGTATCGTCGGTGCCGTAGACCATGACGGCATCGGCACCGGCAGCGAGGAATTGCAGAACCAGCGAATTATAGTCCGGAGAGACCGGGTCGGAATAAATGCTGGTCACCTTGACGCCGAATTTCTTGCCCCACTCTTCCAGCCCGTTGCAGCTATAGTCGGAGCCGGGGAATTTTGGAATCGAGCAGACCAGACTCTTGGCTCCGAGTACGCGGCGGGCGTAATCAGCGCCGCCGATGCCGCTTTGCCGCGGCCCGGCGTTGATTTCGGCGATGTTCTTCGATTGATAACATTGCGACGGAATGCCGAGACCGATTTCAAGGACATTCTCTTTCAGGTAATAGCTGGCGTTGGGAATGCACTCGATGAAACTGGTGCTGCCAATCAGCGCGTAGACGCCTTCGTCGCCGACCAGTTTCTTGGCGGCCTGAGCGGCGACGTCGAGTTGGCTTTGATCGTCTTCCGCATGGTACGTGATCGGCCGGCCGTGAATGCCGCCATTGTCGTTGACGCACTTAAAGTAGGCTTCTGCCGCGTCGCCGGCTTCCTTAAAGCTGCCGATGCCGCTCATTGACGTGACGCCGCCGATCGGAATTGGCTTGCCGGTCGCCTTCTGTCCGGTGTTTTCGCCGCAGTCCGGCTTTGCGAACGCCGGTGCCGTACCAAGCCAGAGCCCAAGCACGAGTGCTCCGGTCAAAAACGCAAGCATGCGCTTCATCGCTTCCTCCCTGGGTTCGTTTTTTTGGGTCGCTTTTTTGAATTGTTTGGTCTGCTTGATGCGCCATTTTTGGCGATACATCACGACCCTTAGTTGCGATTTTACGTACGCAAGCTCTGCCCGGTCAATCAATGTCTTTCAATGACGTCCCCTCGAGGCGACGTGGGCGGCGTTCCAAGTTTATTGCGTTTCAGTCGTCGTCGACCTGCCCACCAGCAGACCAGCAAGAGGCCCATGCGCCAGGCCATCGCGGCGACCGCGGCTCGCATCAGCAGGTTTGCCGCTATGAGACTTCAGAAGTGGAAATGCCGGATCGGCAACCCGAGATGCGCGCGTCCGACCGGCGCCCAGAAATTCTCGAATAGCGCCGAGGGATGCGCGCGATACATCTGCACGTCGCGGAAGTAGCGCTCCATACGGCTGCCTTTGCGCGTTACCGACGTGCCGGCGTTCTTGAACAAAAGCTCGACCGCATCGCACGCCATGCGCCCGGCTTGCTGCATCATCGCCCATAGCCGGAGGTTCTGCTCCACGGTGATCGGCGTGCCGTCGGCCGCCCAGCGCTGGCACATTTCCATATAGACCTCGCAGCCGCGGATCATCAGATTCTCGGCCGCGTCCGCCAGAACCGTCGCCTGCCCGAGCGCGCGCTGAAAGTCCTCGTGCTCGGCGCGCGGGACGAACGGCGGAAAGGTGGTCTTTTTCGTGCGGATGATATCCTCGTACTCGTCGAGCGCCGCTTTGGCCGCGCCGATGACCGTCGTGACGAGCGATATGTGATAGGGACCGGACACCCGCCCGAGATACATCGGATTGCCGTGGAGCCGGGTGCCCGGCGTGCCGTCGCGCATATCTTCCGGGCGCGTAAACATGCCCTGCAACGGCACCGCATGATGCGCCGGAATGAAGGCGTCCCTGATCTCGACGCTGTGCGAGCCGCTGGCGCGCATGCCAAGCGTTTGATCGCCGCCCCAATCGTTCAGGATGCGCAGCTTGTCGCGCGGTACGGCCACGCAGAGAACTTCCGGCGGTCCGTTGGCGACCGGCAGCCGCGCACCACAGACGAGATGGGTGGAGTAGGGTATGCCGGAGCAGAAATCCCACAGACCGCTGAGCCGGTAGCCGCCTTCGACCGGCGTGAGCACGCCGCTTGGAGGCACCCGGTGAGGTGCGGCGAAATGCCCGTCGGCGCCAAATAATTCGCGCTGCGCCTGTTCGGACCAATGCGACGCGATCAGAAACGGATGTGACGCACAAAGTGTGAGGCACCAGCCGGACGACGGATGGCCATGCGAGATTTCCAGCATGGCGCGGTAAAACGTCGGGAGATCGAACTCGTAGCCGCCGAACATACGCGGCTGCACCGCGCGATAGAGGCCGGCTTTCAGGAACGCCTGATGTAGCTCCGGCGAATAACAGCCGCGTTCATCATTCTCGGCCTGCTGCTGGCGCAGCAGCGGCTTGAGCGCCGCCGCGCGCGCAATCAGTTCTTGTGGCGTGAGATCTGGTTCAGGGACCGGCAGGACGGTCCGCACCGCTGGGGGGTTAGCGAAAGCAACCGCCATTTGCGTTTCCCGCATTCAGGAGAAGCTTAGCAGGCTCGACAACATAACGGCATTACAGAGCGAAGGTCGACGTAAAGTCTGATCGAAATGGGGCGAGCGCCCAAGACAATCCCAAGACAGTGCGCCTTTGCCGTGCTAGCTTCCGCCGCCCAACCAAGGGAGGAAACCATGCACAAGGTGGCATTAGGGGCTGTGGTTATGGCGTTCGGCGCGTTGAGCGCCTCGACTGCTTTCGCGCAGATGAAAGTGACCAGCGATGACATCAAGAATGGCGCCAAGGGCACGAAGGCCATGGAGGCGAACGTCTTTGGCTGCGACGGCAGCAATATGTCGCCGTCATTGAAATGGACCGGGGCGCCCGAAGGCACCAAGAGCTTTGCGATCAACCTCTATGATCCGGATGCGCCGACCGGCTCAGGGCTTCTGGCACTGGGTCGTGTTTAACATTCCAGCATCGACGACATCGATTCCGAAGAACGCCGGCGACGTAAAGGCAAAGCTGATGCCCGAGGGTGCCATTCAAAGCCGCACCGACTACGGCGCCGACGGTTATGGCGGCATGTGCCCGCCAAAAGGCGACAAGCCGCATCATTACACCTTGACGGTTTACGCGGTCGACGAAGACAAGCTGCAGTTCGCCAAGGACGACATGGTATCGGCCGCAGTCGTCGGCTTTGAGCTGCACTTCCACTCAAAAGCCAAAGCGGCGATTCACTGGACCTATGCCCGCCCCAAGTGACGGTGCGTTCCCGATGCGAATGCGGGGCGGCTTTATGCCGCCCTTTTTTTGACGGCGGCACGAGCGAGGCACGATAAATGCGCGGTTCGTGTATATCGCCCCAATCACCGCAACGAGCCGGCGACGAACGCTCGATCAGCAAAGATCGAACAGGCTGCGCCGAAGCAGCTCGATTTACTGCGCGTCCTAGCCTTCTTCCGACGGAATAAAGCGCTGCTGCGTCTGAATTTCCCTGATGTTGGTCGGCCGGTCGAAGGCGGGCGGTAACGGCTCTCCCGGTTTCCGCGGCTGGCCCAACGCTTTGAACCAGTCCTCAAGGCCGGGCGGGCTGATGAACCAGATCAGCCGCATCTGACCTGGCCCGGTGTTGGTGACCTTGTGCTGCAGGCCGCGGCCGATCAGCATCATGGTTTCCTCGCGGACCTCGTAGGTTTTCCCGTCGATCTCGGCTGTGCCCGTGCCGCGAAAGCAGAATAGAATTTCGTGGCTGCGCTCGTGGCCGTGGCGGCGGATATGCGCACCCGGCTCCAGCACCTGAATCCCGATCGAGAAGTTGTCGTATGGCGACGTGTAGGGGCTGAATTTGTTGACGACATAACCACGGGACGGCAACGGCTGCCAGAACGACTCTCCGTCGTCCGGACCGAGCACGATCGCGGTTCCCTTGGCGAGGCTGTTCATAAGGCGAACTCCCTAGCTGCTGTGTTTTGCGCCCGGCGCGCGAATATCCGTTGGCGTCTGCGGTGTCGCTGTTGCTTCGTAACCATAGGTCGACATGAAGTCTTCCGCGATCTGGTGCAATTCGTCCCATGGCGCGTTGACGAAATTATAATTGCGCACGGCGAAAGCGGGACCGACGAAAAACTTCTCGTAGGAGGTGGCGCGGCTGGCGTGATCGGAGCCGATCAGATCCCAGGCCAGCTTGAAAAGCTTCATGCGATCCACAGCGCTTTGCTCGCCGGCCGTCCAGTACGTTCCAAACATTTCACCAAGCGCAGGATCGTCAAGCACCTCGATGCTCGCCGGGAATTGAAACTGCCCGCCACCCATCAGCTCGCGCATGATGTCGATCATGGTGGAATGGTTCTCCATCGCCCAATTGATCGCGGCGTAAAGGTAGCGCCGGTTATAAAGAGCAAAGCCATTGTCGATCTGCAGATAGGCCTCGATTTGTCCATCGATCATGGCGTTGTAACCGGCCTCCATGGCAGCGAGGCGCCCGAGCGTATCGCGCACCGCTGGAATATCGCGGGCGCCGGTCGCCCGCGCCAAGAGACTTGCCATCGCCACCATGAACCGCAGCTTGGTTCCGAAGCGGACATTGCACTGGTGATTGGCCATCACGTGCGAGGGCGTCTGGATATAGATGTTCCGGCTCAGCCCGGCATTGTCGTGCACGATCACCTTTTCCCACGGCACTTTGACGTCCTGAAACACCAGCATGCAGTCGGATTCGTCAAAGTGATAAGTCAGCGGACTATCGAATTCGAGCGTGTCAACCCGATTGAACGGCCGCCGCGACCACAGCGACAGGCCGGGAAGATTAAGCGGTATGACGCAAGTGATCGATTCTTTGAGCTGATCTGGCGCAAGCGGCATGACGTTGCCGATCAGTACCTCGTGCGCGTAGGCGGCGCCGCTCGCCAGCATCTTCATGCCGTTGAGCGTGACGCCCTTGTCGTCCTCCGCGGTGACGCGCAAGGCCGGCTGCTGAATCCCTTGCGCCTGGTAATACTCTTTATTACGCGCCGCCGGCGGCGGCAGCAGCGCATAGGTGGTAAAGACGTCGTCGCGCCGCATGTGCTCGTAGATATTCAGGAGGTTCGCGCGATTTCCTCCCGGCTCGGCGTCAAATACTTCCGGCTTCATCGACAGGCCAGTGATGTTGCCGGCAATCGCGTCGGGTGTGCGGCCCATCAATCCGAAGCAGAATTCGGCGATCTTTCGATGCGCACGCGTACGCCGCCGCAGATCTTCCTGCGAGCGTGGCTGGAGGTAATAAGTGTTATAGCGCCCGCCGGCATCCTCGAACGTCATGACTTCGCGCAGCGCCGGATCGCATTTCATGTCGTAGAGCGCCGCATAGGTACGCGCACCGCCGGCGAAGGCCGGATGCCGGGTTTGATCGGTGATGCGCTCGCGGCCGACGTAAAGCGTACGGCCGTCGCGGATACTCTCCAGATATTCCTTTCCGGTCATCAACATGACGGCACCCGCTTGCCAGGCTCGGATATGTCTTTAGCCATGGCTCAAGCGGCGGCGATCTTGGCCGGTGTGGCAGCGTCCTGACCGTAGCTCGCCATCAAGTCCTCGACGATTTTGTTGAACGCGGCCCAGTCGGTCTCGCGGAACGAGTGGTTGCGGATGATGAAGGATGCGCCGGCGTAGAACTTCTCGTATTGCTGATGCCGTCCGGCAAATTCCGATCCGACCATATCCCAGGCAAGCTTGAACAGCTTCATGCGGGTGAGCGCATCGGACTGCGGCGTCTGCCAGAAGGTCTGAAAGTTCTTTGCCAGATCAGGATCGTTCATGACCGAGATATTGGCCGGCATCTGGAACACGCCGCCGCCGCACAGCTCGCGCAGGTCATCGACGAACTTGCTGTAATTCTGCGTGCACCATTCCAGCGCCCCGTACATCATTCGCCGATTGAAGCAGACATAGCCTTGCGGGCCGCCGGGCCAGTTTTCGAAAGCGTTGATCTGGCCGTTGACCATGCCGGCGATCATCGCCTCCTGTGCCGAAATGCGGCCGAGCGTTTCCTTCACTGCGGGAACTTGATCGGCTCCGGTCGCGTTCGTAATCTTGCTGGCTAATCCCACCAGCAGCTTCATCTTCGACCAATAACGGACGTTGGACTGATGGTTGCCGAAGCAATGGCTCGGCGTCTTGACGTAAATGTCGCGCGACAGCAGCGCGTCGTCGTGGACGAAAACGCGCTCCCACGGGACCTTGACCTCATCGCACAGCAGCATGCTGTCGCTCTCGTCGTAGCGATAGGCGAGCGGCGAATCCACTTCCGAGATGCAACCGAGCTCAGCCGGCTGCCGTGACCACAATTGCAAGCCGGGCGCATTGCAGGGAATCGCGCAGGTGATCGCCTCCTTCTTCTGGTCCGGCGCGAGCGGAACGAGGTTGCCGATCCAGATTTCGTTGGCAAAAACAGCGCCAGTGGCGAGCATTTTCATACCGGAAATCACGACGCCGGAATCGTCCTCGCGTACAACGCGCAAGGTTGGCACCGGGATGTTCTGGCGATGGTAGAACTCCGGATTGCGTGCCGCCTGCGGCGGCAACACCGCATAAACCGCGTAGATGTCGTTATCGCGGATGTGGCGATAGTAGGCGAGGAGATTATCGGGATGACCGCATGGCGCTTTCAGTTCGTCGGCCTTCATCGCCATGCCGGTGACAAAAGACGCGACGTGATCCGGCGAACGGCCGAACATGCCATAGGTGAAGTCGGCGATGCGGCGATGACCGATCATCCGCCGCTGCAGATCTTCGCGCGAGCGGGGGCGCAGGTAATAGATTGAGTGGCGGCCGCCGTCTTCCTCGAACGTCATCTCGTCGCGGAGCGTGGGGTCGGCCTTCATATCGTAGAGCGCAGCGACTGTTTGTGCAGCGTTGCGAAAGGCGGGATGCCGGGTGACGTCGTCAACCCGTTCCGATCCGATATAGACGACACGCCCGTCGCGGATTGATTCGAGGTGCTCCTTGCCCGCACGCAACATGTCAGAGACCTCCCGCGATCAGACCGCTCGCCCGATGTATGACATGGAGCGCTCTAGGCTTCAGGGTAGAAGTGCACTTCCAGCAAGATACAGCCGTTTTCGGACTTGAAAGGGCCGTGGTGCACGCCGGGTGGCCTTACCGCGTAAGTGTAACCTTCGAATTTCTCGCCTCCTTTGCCCTGCTCATCATTGCCGACGATCAGGTCGCCTGAGACAAGAAACACTTCCTCCCAATACTCGTGCACGAACGGCTTGGTCGTGTAGACGCCGGGTTCGAAGCGCAGAAACCGGGTGCGATTGCCGCGCCGCGCCTGTTCGTCGAGTTCGCCGGCGATGATTTTTTGCTGAATGCCCGATGGATAGCCGGGCGGCGTATGCCAGCCTTTCTCCATATCGAGCGCGTGAAATTCCTTGTGTCCCTTGTGGTAGCCCATTGGTTTCTCCTAGCCCTGATCGGGCAGCGTCCGTACCCGGTAGCTGTGCGTAATTTTCCGGTGCAGCACCGGATCTTCCAATTCCATTTCGAATGTCTCGGCCGGTGCGATGCCGCCGTGGACCGCGAGCGTGCCGCAGAACATGGCGGTGCCGGCGGGCAATTGTTCGCGGTCGCTGTAGAGCCTGAACAGCTCGGGCAGCGGACGCATCGCCGTCACCGAACCTTCCTGATAAAGCCGCCGCGCGCCGTTAACGCCGGCATACGAGCGCAACATGAGCGAATCCCAATGTGGCGCGACGTCTTCCCATCGCCAGATGTCGCGGCTCACCGGCTTGGGGCACATCTGTTTGGATAACGACACCCCGACCGCCTCGGCCTTGCGATCGGTGTGATCCGAGCCGAGACCGACAAAATTGCCGTCATCGAATGAATAGGCGACGCATTCGACCTCGCCGCTCGAATTTTCACCCAGCACCTCGATGGTATCGTCAGTCGTAAGCAGCGACGCCGACACGCGGTAGAAAATCGGCGTGGTTTTTGGCCGCTTAACGCCGATCGCCTCGAGTTCGCGGATATGCTTTTCCAACGCCGCGACGTCGCGGCCGGTCCACCCGGCAACGACGAGTTGCCGAACCCGCCGAACGTCGAGCTTTTCGTCACGATGCAAGTCCAATCCTCCATCAAGGGCGGGCAAGTATACAGCCGACGGTGCAGAGCCTGTCACCACGATGAGATTTCACAAGCGTTTTTTCCGAGCACGAAAGCCGCTCTTGCGGCAGGGCGATGCCGACTTCCGGCATCGCTATTCCGCCGCTTCACGCCAAGACTTCGAGCTCGGGTTCAGGGCGATGAAGCGATGCCGTCGCCCGAGCCGAGCCGCGGACCAGAGCAGCCATTGCGGCGGATGCAGCGACGAACATTGGCGTCGTCAGCGTGCCGAAAAAAATGTCGTTGATGGCTCGAATCTCGGCGCTGTGGCGTGCGATCAAATAGCGTCCGGCCCGGGTCAGACTGAGCAGCACCGCACGGCCATCTTTCGGGTTGGCACGTTTGGCGAGCAGCCCGGCCTGCGCCAGCTTGCCTGAACTCGGTCGCGACGAAGGCGCTGGACACATGCAGAACTTTCGCGACGGCGGTGACGCCGACGCCGCGCTCGCCCTGGAATTGGCCGACCGCCATCAGCAGCGAGTATTGCGGCGCGCTGATCCCCATGCGTTCGCCCAGATGTTCGCGCACCGTCGTCATGCGGCTTGCGATGGTGAGCAGATCATAGACCAGCCGGCGGAAACGGTCGTCCGACCTCCTTTCGAGCAGAGCCGGCAGCGACACCGTTGCCGGCAGGCGGGCGCTTGCGGCTTTGGGCTCGCCCGCAAGCGCTGCACGCCGCCGCCCGCGGCGTTTCTTGCCCGCCGCCTTAGAGATTGACATAACCAGTGTCTTGCAGGAGCTGGCTCTCCACCGGAATGTGCAGGCTGTCGTGCACGGTGTTGTAGAATTTCCAGAAGCCGACCACGCAGGAAAGCTCGACGATCTGCGCCGGCGTCAGGTATTTTTTCAGGCGTTGCAAAATCTCATCGGGAACCGAGGTTGGATCGGCGGACGCAGTACGCACGTAATCGAAACAGATGCGCTCGAATTCGTCCTTCGGCTCGATGTCGCCGGTAATCAGCGCCTGCAGTTCCTCTTCGCTGACGCCCCAGCCTTCGAAATCGGCGTCGCGCGGCTTTTTCAGCATTGAGCAGCTATGGGCGGTGCAATAAGCGCAGCCGTTGGTCGCGCAGGCGATCGCCGCAAGCTTGCGCTTGAGCATTTGATCAAGCGTCGACGACGGATCGCGCATGATGTTGCTGTTGAGCTTCCAGAGCGTCTCGGCGATCTCCGGGCGATAAGCATAAAGCTTCAGCGCATTGGGCAGAAAACCCATACGCTTTTTGTAAGGCTCGACCACCGGCTTGAGCTTCGGCGAGAAATCTTCCTCGCGCACATACGGAATAAAGGGCTGGGCTTCGACCAGCACCTGTGGTTTGGGCGGCGTTACCGGCTTGTTCATCGCTTTCACTCCTGTTGATGGCGCGCGATCGGCATCGCGCGCTAGAGAAAATCTTCGAGCCGGACTTTGCCCCAGTTGATGGGCCATGCCCGCTCGAAATCGGCTGGGTTGTGGCGCGACTTGCGCGTTGCATCGATGCCGATCTTGCCGACGGTGCGCAGCGGCGCCTGTCCCTCGATCGGCCGCCCTGACGGATCGAACGGGGACCCGCGGGTATGCGGCACGATGACGATGTCACGCGCCGGATCGACCCGCGTCGCGATCGCGTGATAGACCTCGCGCGCATCGTCGATGTTGGTGTCGGGGCTGACGGCGACCACCATTTTGGTGTTGAGCCATGGCGCTCCCATGGCCGTCATCAGCGCGTCGTTGACGAAACCTTCGCGCGGATAATCAAACTGCAAAATGCACGACAGCGCAGCGCCCCAGGTCGGAAAACGCACGTCGGTGACGGTCAACCCGATCTCGGTGAGGCGGTTGTACAGCACAGCCTCATGACAGAGCCGCGGCAGCGTCTGGTGATCGGTGTCGGGCGTGGTCTGGTGATTGCGGTAGATCGGCCGGTCGCCCCGCATCGTCATCGCCGTGATGATGACCTCGGGCACCTGCTCGGAATGCGGCAAGTGATACATCGACGGCGAGGTCACTTCGCCGACCGGGAACTTGTCACCGAGATGCACGTAGCCTTCGACGACGATTTCAGCCTGCGCCGGAACCGTGAGATCGATCGTCTCGCACGGCGCCATCTCGATATCCCGGTCCATGATGGTGCCGACCATTTCCATCTCGCCCCACATATCCATGTGCAATCCGGAAAAATTGCCCATGATTTCGTAGGCCGGCGGAATGCCGAACACGAAGGCGATCGGCATCTTGTCTTTGCCCATCGCCCGATACTTGTTCATGATGATGTGTGAGTGCGGCGTGATGAAGCTGATCAGGCCGCGCCGCGGCCCGACCGCGTAGGTGCCGGCGTGGCATGAATTGTAGAAGCCGGTCTCCGGATCGCGGATGATGTTCATCGCCGTGACGTAGGGTGCGGCGTCCACATCTTTGTGGCGAGGGATCGGCAGGATCGTCCAATCGACATCGTTGCCGGTACGGACGACTTCCTTCACCGGCCCGGTCTTGACGTTTTTCAGCCCGCGCGGCGGCTGCCGTAGCCGGAACGCAAGTGTCTTTAAGTAGTTTTCCGGCGTCACCCCGAGCGCGCGGGCCTGGGAGCGCCGGTTTTTCACGAACATGTCGCAGAGGCGGAAGCCGGGCTTCTCGACAATATTCTCGAACACGATCGGCTGTTCGCTCTGCGCCGAGAGCGCGCCGACGTCGTCTAAACGCACCGGCTTGGTGATGCGCGTTACGATGTCGGCGTTGCTTTCGAGATAGCCGCGCAGGCTCGCATCGAGCGGTTGCTCGTTCGACTGCGGTCCACATTTGACCGCCGTTGCGACCGTCTCAGGCGGCATAGCGTCGTTCCAGATACCAAAGTAAGTTTATTATGCTGGTTTATCATGTCAACAGCATTGGCGCCGTCAGACGGCGGCGCGGCGCGCGCCGGAAAGCGCGGCGGCGACCAGATGCGCGGTCAGATCCGGCTGACCAGCTGCGCCGTCATGGGTTACGAGCAGCGCCTCAATGTTGGCAACGACCGCCGTTTTGAGCTCGGCGCGGGGCCAGGTTTCGATGCGATCGGCGCTCCACCCTTCAAGTGTCATTTGTTCGATCCGCTCGGCTTCCAGCTCGGCACCCTTGACGACGGTGCGCAATGCTGCGGCCGGCGCCGACGCATCGGCCGCAAACGGCTTAAGCGCGCGCCGCGCCTCGCGCAGACTGCCGACGATCGCTCTGTTCCAATCGCGTGTAGCAGCAACGGCTGCGCGCACGTCGCCGTCCGACAACAGCGCGCCATAAGCCGCGCCAACATAGGCGCAGAACAGCAGCACATTGACGTCGACGCCGTAGCGCTCCTGGAGATGGAGGCATTCCTCCTGGACACCGGGGGCGCCGTATACGGCCAGCGAAAAGCTCCAGAACGGCGACGAGACCTCCGGCACGGTGGAACTACCCGTTGCTCTCGGTCCGCCACCGCTTGACCAGTCCGACGTCGATATCAAACAGGTCGAGACACCGTCCGACGGTTTGATTGACAATGTCATCGATGGTTTTGGGCCGATGATAGAACGCCGGCACGGGCGGGACGATCACCGCACCGTTCTCCGTCGCGGCGAGCATGCTGCGCAGATGACCCGCGTGCAGCGGCGCTTCGCGCACGACCAGAACGAGACGGCGCCGTTCTTTCAGTGTGACATCAGCAGCGCGGCTCAACAGGCTGTCAGTCGTGCCGTAGGCGATGTCGGACAGCGTGCGAATTGAGCACGGCGCGATCACCATGCCGCGGGTTCGAAACGATCCGGACGAAATCGCGGCGCCAATATCCGCATTCTGATACGTGGTTTGCGCGAGCCCGCGAACATGATCGATCGAGACGTCGGTCTCTTCTTTCAGGGTCAGCGTCGCGGATTTCGAAACGACAAGATGCGCGGGAATGGCTTTATCGCGGAGCGCCTGCAGGAGCCGCACGCCATAAATGGCGCCGGAAGCGCCGCTGATACCAACAATGATGGGGGGGTTCGAGGACATGATCCGAATGTGACTGGTTTGCGCCATGATCGCAACAGCGCCAATCGGCCGAGCGCGCGTTGATTGTTTACGCGACCATCAAAGCCAGCAAGCTCAACATCTGCGGGCGGATTTTGTGTTGTTCAGACGAAGCAGCGCTGCATGGCGCGTCTATTGCGTCATCGCGATCTGAAATGCCCCGCCGCCGCTCTCAGTTGCCTCGCCGGAGCTCCCCGGGGCACCGAGCGCGACATCGTTTGGCGCCGGCTCGCCGCGTGGCGAGATCACGAAGCTGTAGGACTTTCCGGACTGGACGCTAAAGCGGTAGCTGGTGCTGCCGGAAGGCAGGCGATGGCTCCCGACGCTGATCGGCGCCGTCCAGGCTGAGACCTTGAGCACGACCGATCCCGGGGACAACGGGCCGGTATACGAACGGCCGGCTGCAAGCGTTGCAACCTGCTTGCCATCGATCTCAACATCGGCCGCAGCCGCCCGATAGCTGTCGTCGTCCGACCGGGTGATGGTGATGGACGTTGGTGCGGGCGTCGAGCCAACTGTCGGCGGATCGAGTTGATCGGTGATGCAGCCGCTGCACGCGAACAGCATCAACAGCGAAATTGATCGGTGGATTTTAATCATGCGAAGCCTGAGCGCAGCGAATTGCTTCGGCAAATTAGGATGATGGATGGTTACCGGAACGTTAATCCCGGCGCGCGCGGCCTAGACTTGTTGTTCGTTTAGCCGCCGCTGAGGAAGGCGGTAAACAAAGAACCGGCCGCCCTCGCCTCCTCTGCGGTTCCCGCAAAAACCTGAACGCCTGAAGACAACACGCAGACCCGATCGGCAACATCCAGCGCGCGCGCGGTGTTCTGCTCGACCAGAAGAATACTCAGGCCTTCGTCCTTGAGCTTCATCAGCGCGTCAAGGCAGAGATCGACCATTTTCGGCATCAGCCCGAGCGACAGTTCGTCGACCAGAAGGAGCCGCGGCTCCGCCATCAGGGCCCGGCCAATGGCAAGCATTTGCTGCTCGCCGCCGGACAGCGAACCGGCACGTTGACCGCGCCGCTCAAAGAGCCGTGGAAAATAACCAAACACCCGGTCCCGTTTGGCTGCATCGTGGGCCAACGGACGCGCATAGCCGCCAACGGTGAGATTCTCGCCGACCGTCAGATCGGAAAACAGCTGGCGGCCTTCCGGCACCAGCGCAATGCCAAGCTCGACGCGATCGACGGCGCGGCGGTGCGTGATGTCCACGTCGTCGAATGCAATGCGGCCGGCGTAAATGTCGACGTGCCCCATGATCGCCATGATGGTCGAAGTCTTGCCGGCGCCGTTGGGGCCAAGCAGTGCAAACACCGAGCCGGCCGGCACCTCAAACGAGACGTCGTGCACGGCGCGGACCGATCCATAGCCGCAGTTGAGGCCCTCAATGCCGAGCATGACTTGCAATCCCACTGCCGACGTATGCCTCGCGTACTACAGCATTAGCCATCACTTCCTGGGGCGCACCGTCGCCAATAATGCGGCCATCATTGAGCACGACGAGACGCCGGCAAGATCGCATCACTTCCTCAAGATTGTGCTCAACCAGCACGACAGTGATCCCCTGTGTGTTGACGTCGGCGATTGTCTCGATCTGCCGCGCTGCTTCGGCTTGATTGAGCCCGGCCAGCGGCTCGTCGAACAGGATGATCTGCGGATCGACGGCAAGCGCCCGCGCGACCTCGAGCCGTTTCATCTGGCCGAGCGGCAGCGAGCCGGACAGCTTGTCTTCGGTACCCCCCAAGCCGACGCGGCCGAGGATCTCGGCGGCGCGTTCGCGCTCGTGCTTGCGGCCAACATTGAGCGCCGCGCGCAACGGGTTTGCCGTGCGGCGATATCCGGCCGCGAGCACGACATTGTCGAGCACCGTCATTTCGCGAAATGGCCGCACCATCTGGTGCGTCAAAGCGAGCCCCTTGCGGACTCGCGATGCCGTGGAATCCGCGGTGACGTCGTTCCCCGCGAGCACGACCCGTCCGCGGTCGGGCCGAACCGAACCCGCGACGATGCGAATGAGCGTTGTCTTGCCGGCGCCGTTGGGTCCGATCAGTCCGACAAATTCGCCGGGCGCGATCGAAACAGTCACGCCGTCTACCGCGTGCACGCCGCCAAAATGAACCGCGAGGTCCTCAAGTTGCAAGGCGGCTGTCATGGCTTTGCCGCCGCCGCCGTCAGTCGCCGCGCCAAGCTCGCAAGGCCGCCGGGCGCCAGACGAATGACCAGCACCAGGAGGCCGCCAAAAACCAGCAGGCGGTAATCATTGACGAAGCGGATCGCCTCCGGCAGCAGTGTCAGCGCGATTGCGGCCACGACGACGCCGAACGTGGAGCCGATGCCGCCAATCACCACCATCGCCATCAGCAGCACGGAAAAAATGAAGTCGAACGTGTCGGCGGTGATGAATTGCGTGAAAAAGGCATAAAGGCCGCCCGCCAAGCCGGCCAGTGCCGTGCCGATGCCGAACGCGGCAAGCTTGTAGGCGCCGGCATTGATACCGAGCGTGGCCGCGGCGTCCTCGTCCTCGCTCACCGCGCGGAACGCAAAGCCCATCCAGGAGCGGTTGATATAGAGGCTCAAAGCGATGGTCACGCCAGCGAACAACAAGATCATGACCATGTTGCCGTGGCCGCCGAGACCGGACGCGGGAATGCCGCTGATACCCATTTCGCCGCCGAGCCACGCCTGTTTGCGCACGAAGCCGGTGAACAGAAAATTCACGCCGATGGTGGTGACGGCAAGAAAATCGCTGCGCACCCGCAGCGAAGCAAAGCCGACCACGACACCAGTCAGAGCTCCGACCGCCGTGGCGCAGACGAGCGAAAGCGGAAAGTTTCGGGTCGAGATCATGGTCAAGGCAGCGGCATAAGCGCCAGCGCCGTAAAACGCGCCGTGCCCGAGGCTGATCTGCCCGCAAAAGCCGCTGATCATGTTGAGGCTGACCGCAAGGATCACATTGAGACCGATCACCGACAGGAGACTGATCTCGTACGCGCTCACGCTGCGCGCGCTCCGGTAAATCCTTGCGGGCGGATCATTAAAAGAGCGATCAAGGCAAGAAACGCGATGGCGTCGCGATTGAGCCACGAGCCGATGAAAATCGTACCGTAGGCCTCGACCATTCCAAGCACCAGGCTCGCGATCAATGTGCCGCGCACGCTGCCCAGGCCACCGAGCACGATGATCGCCAGCGCCTTGTAGCTGACGACGTAGCCGATCACCGGATCGACCAGATTATTGAGGAGCCCAACCAGCCCGCCGGCTAAAGCCGCCAGCGCCGAGCCGATCGCGAAATTGAGATAGCGCACCTTGACGGCATCGATGCCGAAGCTCGCGGCGATCTTCGGCCGCGATACGGTGGCCCGCCAGGCGATGCCGATGCGCGTACGTGTGGTGAAAAGATGCAAGCCGACGAAAACCACCATGGCGCAGACCACGATCGCGATCTGCACCGCGTTCACCCGCACCCCGCCAAAATCATAAGTTCTGAACGCATAGATGTTGTTCTTGAAAGTGACGCCCTGCTCGCCAAAGGCAATACGGAACGCGTCCTGCATGAATACCAATAGCCCGACCGACGCGATCATCGGCACGTCGGGCCGGTAGCTTAACAGCGGCTCGTACAGCAGGCGGTAGACGGCCATGCCAAAGAGCGGCGTCAGCGCGATCGCGGCGAGAAATCCGAGGCCGATGCTGCCTGTCGCATTCGCGACGATCACCGTCAGATAGGCGCCAAGCGCAAATACCGCCGCGTGGGCGACGTGCAAAATGCGTAACAGCCCGTAGACGAGGGTCAGCCCCACCGCCATCATGGCGTACATACATCCGAAACTCAGGCCGGTTACCGCGAGATCGATGTAGTACACCGCTCCATCCTTAGGGTGGAAAAGGCAACGCGCGCGTCAAAGGCGCGAATGCCTATTTCGTCGGTGGCGCGTACGCTTCCAGATCGCCGAGTTTGGCGAAAGACTTCATCTTACCGTCTTTGATGGTATTGACGCTGATCGTCTGGATCACTTCGTGCAAATCATTGAAGCCGATCAGTTCGCCGGTCAGCAGCGGATAGTTCTTGGTTGCTGCGAGCGCATCGCGGACCTTCGCCGGTTCGGCGCTGCCGGCGCGCTTGATCGCGTCCGCCATCAACATGACCGCCGAATAGCTGATGGCCGCGACGTTCTCCGGCGGATAGCCGGCGCGCTTGGTGAACTCGGCAAAGAAACGCCGCAGCGCCGCGTCGTCACGGCCGCGATCGAAGCTGTCGACGATGTAAGTGCCCTCGGACGCGGGACCGGCGATGTCGATAAACTTCTGCGAATTGAAGGCCTGCGAGCCGATCACCGGCACGGCAACGCCGCCGCCGCGTAGTTGCGCGACCAGCGGCCCGCCGGTGAAAAAATAGCCGGTGGCGTAAACGCCGTCCGGATTGTCGCGCTTGACGCTGGCGACGATCGAGCCGAACTGCCGGTCGGTCAGCGAGTAGCTGTATTTGTTCAGCACTTCGATTCCGTATTTGGGCGCGGCTTCCAGAAAGCCGTCCATCGTCGCTTGCCCATAGTCATTATCCATGGTGATGGCGGAGATCTTTTTCAGCTTCAGATCTTTACCGATGAACAGTGCCGTGGCGCGCCCTTGCGGCGGTCCGAGATGAACCAGCCGGAACATGAGATCGCCGGCGCGGGTGATGTCGGGATGCACGCCATAGGCCGAAATCATAAGCACGCCGGCATTCTGAAACACCGGCGCTGCCGCGCGACCCGAAGCCGAGTAGCTCGCATTGACGACGAGCTTGACGCCGTCATCTCCGATCAGCTTGTTCGCGGTAAAAATCGCCTGATCGGATTTGGCCTGATCGTCATAGGAAATGAGCTGCAGCTTCTGCCCGATTTCGCCGCCGGCAGCGTTGATTTCCTCAATCGCCATTTCGGCGGCGATTTTGGCCGACTTGCCATCTGTCGCGGCAAATCCGGTCAACGGAGCCTGAAAGCCGATCTTGATTTCGGCATTGGCGGGGCCGGCGGCGACAAGCCCCAAGGCCGCAGTCCCGATGAGCGCCATCCGCGCCAACACAAATACTTTCGACAGATGATGCCACATCGTTATCTCCATCAGTGGGAATCGGACGGCGCGTCCCCGGATCGCGGCGGCGCCCTATTGGCGCGCAACAGCTCGCAAGGCCCGACGTATCGCCGGCTCGGGCGGTTGCGCTTTTCTCCAATCGGGCCGGTCACTGTCGCGCCGCGTGGCGTCGATGGCAAGCTTGGCAATCGTACCGTCAGCTTCCAGTGGCTCCGAACGGTCCGTACGCACGCCCGGCACGACGACAAGATCGCGATCGGCCTTCATGCGCGTAGCCATCGCCCATTCGACTTGCGCCTGGTCCCAAGGATCGATGTCATCGTCGACGACGATGACTTGTTTGATCAGATTCACCGCCGCCCAAATCGCAAACGCTGTCTTGCGGGCGTCGCCCGGTCGCGGTTCGTGCAGCGACACGACGGCGTGCAAACGGCCGGCCCCACCCATGCCGACCGCAACCTCGCGCACCGCGGGTACGCTAACGCGAGCAGACCGTGCCAGGCCGGCGGCAATCGCGACCCCGCCCAGCAGACAATGTTCCGGGTGGTAGCCGGGGAGCACGACCTGAAACAACGCGTCATGCCGCCGCGTCAAACGCTTGAACGTCGCCGCGATGCCGGCCCCGTAGTTCTCGTAGAGGCCGTGAAATTCGCTGACCGGGCCCTCTTCGACGTGTTCGCCGGCATCAAGAGTACCCTCAAGCACGCATTCGCAATGCGCCGGCACCAAGAGATCGGAGCCGACGCAGCGAACGACATCGAGCGGTTCACCGAGCAGCGCGCCCGCGACTTTCAGTTCGTCATCACCCAGGCCGAGATAAAGACATGAAGCGATCAGCACCGCCGGGTGATTGCCGATGCAGACGGCGATATCGAGCGTTTCGCCGCGCGCGTGTGCTTGCCGCGCCAGCACGGCAAGATGATGGTTGGGCGCAATTCCGACGAAAGCGCGATTGGCGCCGAGAGGCATCAGTCGCGCGATCGAGAGATTGGTCTGACCGGAGTGCCGATCTTTGGCGACGATTGCGCCGGCCGTGATGTAGGGACCGCGTTCGTGTTCGAAGAAACGCGGAATTGGCAGTTCGCGAATCAAATCCGGGTCGACGACAACATCTTCCTGGCAAGGTGCCGACGTCAGGACGCGATGCGACAGCGGCGCTTCGATGGCGCCAATGATTGCGGCTTGCAGCTTCGATTGTGTCGTCGCAACGCCCAGGGCGAACCGCGGCAGTGAATTAAGCAAATTGCCGACCACCGGCATTTTATGTCCGCTGATATGTTCGAAACGCAGTGCGGGGCCTGAATCGGACTCCGTCAAACAGGCCGCGATCTCAAAATCCGCATTCACCGGCTGCGCGATCGACGTCAACTGCCCGGCAGCTTCCAGCGCAGCAAGAAACGCCCGCATTGACTGCGGCGAATTTCCCGCGGATCGGCGCCGATCATCTCTCGCCTCACGGCCTGGAACGTCGTCCATCTGATTCCCTAAAAACCCATCACCCGCCGGATCGCCATGGTGCGCGCTCGCGCTACTCAAGACAATTGAAAGTGAGCGAGGTTTTTGTCTCTGACCTCTTCGAGCGCTTCCGGATATCCGGCGTCGGCGTAGCGCATTACGCCCAGACTCGTGTCGTTGGTCAGCGCCAGGCTCAAGCGCTCGTCTGCCTCGCTGGTTCCGTCGGCGATAATTGTTACGCCGGCACTGGTCATATAGCCGGAATAGCCGCCGCCGCCGGAATGAATCGCCACCAGATCGGCTTGCGACGAGCACATCGCCATGGCGTCAAGGAGCGGCCAGTCGGCGATGGCGTCCGAGCCGTCGCGCATCCGCTCGGTCATGATGTTCGGGTGCGCCATGGCGCCGGCATCGAGATGATCGCGGGTGAACGCGACCGGCCCGGACAGCGTACCCTCGCGCACCATGCGATTGACCCCAAGCGCAAGCGCGGTGCGCTCGCCATGTCCGAGCCAGGCGATACGCGCCGGCAGCCCCTCGAACGGCACATGCCGCCGCGCCAACGCGATCCAGTTGGCGAGGATGCGATTATCCGGAAACGTCTGGAGCAGATAATCATCGATCTTGCGGATATCGTCGCGATCGTTGGCGAGCGATATCCAGCGGAACGGGCCGACGGCGCGCGCGAACAGCGGACGCAGATACGCCTCGGTGAAGATCTGGATATCGAAAGCGTCTGCAACGCCGCCGTCGCGCGCCTGAGTGCGGATCAAATTGCCGTTGTCAAAGACGACAGCGCCGGCACGCTTGAAGCCGAGCATCGCGCGAACGTGGCGGACGATGGTGGCGCGGCTCTCTTTCATAAGCGTATTCGGGTCGTCGCGCCGCATCCGCCGTACTTCGTCCAGCGTCCGGCCCGACGGAACATAGCCATAAACGAGATCATGCGCAGACGTCTGATCGGTGACCACGTCGGGAACGATGCCGCGCGCGAGCAGCGTCTCGTAAACGTCAGCAGCGTTGCCGAGGACGCCGACCGATGTGGCGCGGCGCTCGCGCTTCGCCGTTTCGACCAGCGCCAGTGCGTCGTCGAGATTGCGGGCGCGGTGATCGAGGTAACCGTTCGCCAGGCGTTTGGCGATGCGCTCTTCGTCAATCTCCACGCACAGAATGACGGCGCCGGCCATGCGTCCGGCGAGCGGCTGCGAACCACCCATTCCACCGAGCCCCGCGGTCAGGATGAAGCGGCCCGCGAGACTATTGTTGAAATGCCGCTCGGCGATACGGACAAAAATTTCATACGTCCCCTGGATAACGCCTTGGGAGCCGATGTACTGCCAATCGCCCGCCGTCAGCCCGCCCCAGCAGATCAGGTTGCGTTTTTGCAGATCATAAAAATTTTCCGCCTTGGCCCATTGGCCGACCATGTTGCAATTGGCCATGATCACGATCGGCGCCTTGTCGTGGGTTTTCAAAAGGCCGATCGGCTTGCCCGACTGAACGATGAGCGTCTCATCGTCCGACATCGTCATCAGCGTTTCGACGATCTTGTCGTGCGAGGGCCAGTCGCGCGCGGCCTTGCCCAGCGCCGCATAGACCACAAGATTGTCCGGGTCTTCGCCGACTGCGAGCACGTTTTCCAGAAGCCGCAGCAGCCCTTCCTGCCGCCAGCCGCGGCAACGCAGATTTGATCCCGACGTAACACCGAAGTGTTTGCTCATTGCGGCTCAGGCCAAAGCATAGCGCGCGATCGGAATGCCAAGCGCCGCTTCGCACACCGGATAGACCGCGGGATCCTTCACCGACGAACTCAGCGGCAGGTGCGACTTTTCGATATGGAAGACCGAAAGCTCCACGCCCTCTTTGATATGGCCGACGCTGACCGGCCGCCCGTCTGGACCCAATGTCGTAATGACGTCGGGAAATGTCGCCAGACGTGAATTGCCCTCTTCGACCGCCATGTATTCGTTCATGACGTGGAGTACGAGATCGCGCGTACCGCAGCGGATGGTGATGGTGCCGATATCGAACGCGCCTTCGGTGTAGGTGACGGCCTTGCGCGTGACCGTTCCTTCGCCGAGGATTTTTCCCGACGTCGTGCGGCAGATTGCATCGATCACGGCGCGCCCGCCATTTGCCTCGGCGGCCATGATCGCATGCCCAAGCTCGAGCGCGCGCGAAATGCCGCCGAGCGCCGCGTGTTTTTTGACATACGAAGCCCGCACCGGATTGCGGCAGCTGGCGATGAAGCCTCCGGACATATCGGCGGCCTTGCGCAGGATCGGCGATATTTTGGCCGTGGCGCCGCGGACGACGAGTTCGATGTACGAATGGCTGGCGCGATGGCCGCCGACCGCGACCTGAATCGTCGCTTCAGGGCTGCTTGCCATGCCGATCGAGCCCATATCGCCGGTCGGATGCGCGCGGATGTCGCCGACCGCATCGACGACTTTGGTGCCAAGCAGCGCCGACGGCAGCCATGCGTTCATCGTGCTCGACATGCCGTTCTGGCCGATCATCAGTCCGTAGATCGGCGCGCCCAGCGCTTCCTGCAGCATCTCGACCGCTTTGACGTAATCGACGCCGAGCATCTGCCATTCGGTCGTGCCGGCCGGCGCGCCGATGGCCGCGGCGGTGGCGATGAAGGCATCGTCAGGAACTTCATCAATGCTCACCAGCTCGGGATGGCCGATGGTGACAGCCGCGGTGCCCAGCAAGCGCCCATGATCCGCCCAGCCGCCGCCGCCGGCCGCAAACACCGAGCCGCCGCGGATCGCGGCCTCGACATCTTGCAAGCCAAGAATGCGGCCCATCAGTGCGCTCCCTCGCCCGCTTGCGCGACGCGCGGCAACGATCGGTCGAGCGATTTGATCGTTTCCAGCATGACCGCCGCGCCGGCGGCGATTTGATCGCGATCGGCCCATTCCTCCGGCGCGTGGCTCTTGCCGTTGCGGCAAGGGACAAAGACCATCGCCATCGGACAGATGCGCGACATGAACGCAGCATCGTGGCCGGCGCCGCTGGCGATGTCGGTAGCCTGAAGACGAAGCTCGCTGGCGCTCTGGCGCAGCATGGCGCGCAACGTTGGATCGCACGCCGCGGGCGGTCCATCAGATAAAGTGAGCAACGGCGCTCGCGAGACTTTCGCCTGCTTCCGCGTGGCGCTTGCTCTCGTGCTCGACCTCATCGGCAAACTTTTGCGTCAGCGCCGGATTGGTGGTGCGGACGTCAATGACCAGCCGGCAACGTCCCGGCACGACGTTCGCCGCTCCGGGCGCGACGTTGAGAATGCCCACCGTGGCGACGAAATAATCCGATCCTGCGGCGGCCAGTTGCTCGGCGATGCGGCGGACCGCGACAACGGTGTTGGCCGCGGCGACCAGCGCGTCGTGCCGCAACGCGAGCGGCGTGGTACCGGCGTGATCGGCGGCACCTTCGAACATGATCTCGATGCGGCGGATGCCGGCGATCGACGTAACGATACCAACGTCAAGCGATTGCGATTCCAGCACGATGCCCTGCTCGATGTGCAATTCCAGAAACGCCTTGATGTCGTCGCGCCTCGCCGACGCGCAAGCAATCCGGATTGCCGCCGACCCGGCGCAACGCCGCCCGCAAAGTCTCGCCGTGAGGTTCGGTCATATCGAGCATTCGCGCCTCGAGCGCACCGGCCATGCCGCGGCTGCCGATGCAGGATAAGCCATAATCGCTCGGCTCTTCGGCAAGAAAATCGATGACTTCCAGGGTGTGGTCGAGGCGCACCTGCCCGTCGCGCAACGCGCGGGCGACTTCGAGGCCGGCCGCGACGCCGGCAATCCCGTCGAAGCGACCGCCCGACGGGACCGTGTCGCTGTGCGATCCGACCGCGATGACGCCGAGCGCGGGATTTTTGCCTTCGATGCGGCCGATCAGATTGCCGGCGGCATCGATGCGCGTCGCAAGCCCGGCCTCGGCGAAACGTTCGGCGAAGCCAGGCGCGGCCTTTGAGAAACAGCGGACGTGAATGAGCGGCGGGTGTAGGGATGGTCCGCGTCAGTGATTTCCGCGAGCGCCATGATGTCGGCTCCACAGGCGGTCGGCGTCGAGCGGCAGCGCGGCGGGCACTTCTCGGCGTCTCTCAGTGCGGCGGAAGCGATGGCGCGACGAACCGGCCGGTGCCGGGCGCAGCGGTCACGCGGCCGTCTGCCATCACGGGCGCGCCGCGCACAAAAGTAGCGACAACGCGGAACGGCAATTCGATGCCGTCATAGGGACTCCAGGAAACATAATTGTTGCCGCTGGCGGCGGCGCTTGTAACGATACGGATCGCGCCGCATCAGCACGATATCGGCGTCGCGGCCGATGGCGAGCGCGCCCTTGACGTGCGCGATGCGAAACAGCGCGGCGGGATTATGCGCCAGCAGCCGCGCCGCATGCGTCAGCGGCAAATTGCGCTCGCTCAGCCCCTTCATCAGCAAAGCGTACAACACTTCGAGGCCGGGAACGCCGGATGCGTTCTTGAGCATGTTCGGATCGGTCTTGCGATCCTCCGACCAGCTGACGTGATCGGTGGAGACAATGGTCACATTGCCGGCGGCGAGATGCTGCCAGATCGCTTCGACTTCACGGCGCGAGCGCAGCGGCGGATTGATCTTGGCCTTGCCGCCGAGACGGCGCACGTCGTTCTCCTCGTCGAGCGTCAGATAATGAATGCACGCCTCGATCGTCGCCGCGTGGCCTTGCGCGCGATAGGCCGCCGCCAGTTCATAGCCGCGGCCGATCGATGAATGCACGATGTGCACCGGACAGCCGGCGCCGGCGCCAAGCTCGAACACTTCAACATCCGCCAGCGCCTCGGTGATCGGCGGACGCGACAAGCCATGCGCGCGATAATCGGTGATGTTGCTCGCTTCGATCTGCGCGGTGAACGCGCGCACCATCTCGTCGTTCTCATTATGAATGCCGGCGATCAGGCCGCGCGGACCGATCAGACTGAAGCAGGCGTAAAGCAGTTGCGGCGGAATCCGCGGGAAGCGCTGCGGATGGGTGCCGAACGTCGAGAATTTGAAAGCGGCCGCGCCGGCGTCGATCAGTTCCGCAATCCGCGCCGTTCCTTCCGCCGGATCGATCGTGGCGTAGAGCGCGAAATCGACGCGGGCCTGCGCGCCGGCTTCCTGCTTCTTGCGCTGGAAACGCGCCGCGTTGGCGATCAGGTCGCCCTCGTCGTAGGGCATGTCGACGATCGTGGTCACGCCACCGGCGGCGGCGCTGCGCGTCGACCAGATAAAATCCTCCTGGCCCTTCTGGCTGCGGCTATGGACCTGCGCGTCGATCGCGCCGGGCAGCACGAAGAATCCGGCGCCGCCGTGCTTCTCGCCCGCGGGCGGCGGGCCGGAACCGACCCGCTGCACCACGCCGTCGCCGACCAGCACATAACCGTCTTCGACGACCCGATCCGGCAACACCACCGTGCCCGCGAACACCTGATCGGCCATGATCGTGCTCTCTTACAAATGACGGTTGCGCACACCGGTCATTCCGCGTGCCGCAATGTCGTCCAGTATCGCCATAGGCGCGCCCGCGTGTCATCACATTCGTTGGTCCTAATCGCTGCGTCGGGATTCGGGGGAACAAACATGCCGTTTCAGCAGCGGAAATCGCGAACCTTTGGCGCGGACGACAGACCGATGTGTCTGAATTGCGATAAACACATGTTGCTGACGAGACGCTGTCCGGACGCCCAGTATGGCGGGCGCTACGAGCGGCAGACTTTTACCTGTCTGGCCTGCGAGCACCGGGTCGAGCGCAGTATCGACGCTGACGGCAATAGTCCCGCTTTGGTGCGCTACTGACCGCGTAACGGATCGCCGGCGTTCGCAAGGTCGCTGGAAAACTTACGAGATGGCTGAAGAACTCAAGCGCCGCAGCTCGGCGATCCTTCAGGCATGAAAGAAGTCAAGAAAGCGGCGGCGGAAAGCCGGAGCACCAGGGCCGCGCCGCGACAATCGCGCATGCGCGGAGGCGAATAAAAACGGGAGAGCTAATCATTCAAGTCGTGACGGACGATTTGGGGCAGCGGGGCCTGTTGGCCCCGCTCACCTCGCAGCGATCACCTCGCAGCGATCACCACGGACCGAATTTATAATTCAGCCCGACCGTGATCAGGTTGATCTGCCGGTTGTTGGACGTAATCACATCGTTGGCAAATACCCCATTAGTCGCTGCCCCCGACACGGTGTAAGTCGCGTTGTTGAACCGGACGAAATCGTATTCAACGCGCGCCGACCAGGTGCCCCAAAACGCGTATTCAAGGCCGGCGCCCGCCGTCCAGCCGTTATTGCTATTGGAGGCGGAAGCAAGAAGCGGCGTGCCACCAACGTTGATATTTGAATTACTCACCCCGCCGAAGGCCCAGCCGCCTTTGCCGTAGACCAGGAAACGGTCCCAAGCATAGCCAAGGCGCGCATCAACGAGCGTCAGCCATCGGTTGTTGATCGTTGCGGTCGCGACAGGGCCACCACCAGGTGCCGTCGCTGTAATGGCGTTTGAGGTATTGGGAAGCCAATCGAAGTCAGCTTCCGCGCCGATGACAACGCCAGGTCCGAACTCCCAGTTAGCACCAACCTGGCCGCCGCCAAGGAACGATTGGCTGGTCGTGCTGGCAATGCTGCTACCCAAGGTGTCACTGGCACTGGGGCTGCTGAAACCCCAACCAAGATTGCCTCCGATATAAAACCCGCTCCAATTGTAGTAAGGTATCGGAGCCGGAACGTAAGTCGCCGGAGCCCGCGGGGGCGGCGCCATGGGTGGCGGAAGATCGGCTGCGAAAGCGGCGGATGTCGAACCGACGCACAAAGCGGCTAACACAAACAGTCTCATGGGAATCCTCACCGGCGTTTCCGAGCTGCTGTCACGTTACACTATGACTTAAACGAATGCTGTTGCCAAAGAGTAACATGAACGCCGAAACAAACCGGCAAAATCGAGGCAACTTCTTGTCGCCGGAAGATAACCATTTGCCGATCAATGGTTTACGCCGTAACTGCGCAACCGCGAATAAGCTTTTCCCACCGCGTCAACGTTCAAGACAGTTAAATCTTCACAAAAATCGGGACATACGTACTTGTGCGCGCGCCGGCATTACGCACGGGTCGGCTTGCATGACTGTGCGGCTCGGCTGCCCTGGCGGTACTCGTATACTTATTCCCGTCCACCGCCGCGGGCCGTCAAAAAAGCAAATGCGCTTTTTGTTTTGCTTCGCTTCGCCCGACGCGCGCGCTTGGCCGTTTGCGTGTTGAGCCGTCCGCCCGTTGAGCAGGTTTTGTTGGTCGCGCATGCGAGACTGCGCACCACGCTGCGCGCTGCTTGTCGGATATGATTTACCGACGACGCCCTTACGCTGACGTTGGCGCGCCCGAAGGGATTTCGAACCCCTGACCTCTGCCTTCGGAGGGTCATGGGCCTGTGGTTTTACAATGACTTACAGGCGTCTTTAGGGGCATTAGCCGCAGGGTTTACCGGCAAATCCGGCTGATTGTGGCGGTACGAGTTGATTGACCAGTCGTCGGGTCTCTCACTCCCCTGACTATAAAAATCATCGGCCTTGTCGATTTTCTAATCTTCAAGATATCGGAGCGCGAAAAGTAGCACCGTTCGCGGCGACGCTGACGAGGCCGCGCCTTCTTGGTGCCGAAGAAGTCTACGACACCAAAGCCGTCGAGGTGAAGCGCGGCATCGCGCCGGAAATGACCGATTAACCATGGCAAGCGAGAGGATTCGCCTCTCGGAAAGCGCGCCCTACATTAGCTTCAGCGTACAGATGCGGGCTTCGACGGATTGGCCCGCGCCAACCTGCGCTTCTCCGAGCAAGGTGGTCCGTAGACGCGGCCGGCGCCCAAGTGGCACCTGCAACCAAGCGGAGATATCCCCATGGCGCCCGCGCGTGCGTTTTGGAAAGGCTACCTCAAGCTCTCGCTCGTCTCGTGCCCCATCGGCCTCTACGCCGGGACAGCATCGACCGAGCGGGTCTCGTTTCGCCAGATCAACAAGAAAACCGGCCAGCGCCTGCGCCAGCAGCTGGTCGACGAGGTCACGCGCGAGGTTGTCGAGGGCGAGGCCAAGGGTCGCGGCTACGAATACTCCAAGAACGCCTACATCCCAGTCGATGACGACGAACTCGACGCCCTAGCGGTCGAAAGCAAACACACTATCGAAATCGACTCGTTCGTCCCGCGCGAGCAGATCGACGAGCGGTATCTAGACAGCCCCTACTACATCACGCCGGACGGCCAAGTCGGCCAGGACGCATTTGCGGTGATCCGCGAGGCCATGCGCGGCAAGGGCATGGTCGCGCTCGGTCGTGTCGTGCTGGCGAAGCGCGAGCGGGTCATCATGCTCCAGCCATGGGACAAGGCGCTGATGGCCACTACGCTCCGCTATCCCTACGAGATTCGGGACGCGAAGGAATATTTCGACGACATTCCTGACGTGAAGGTCGAGCCCGATATGCTCAAGCTGGCCCAGCACATCCTCCAGAGCAAGGCGACGGACTTCGACCCCTCGCAGTTTGTCGACCACTATGAAGAAGCCGTCGTCGCTATGCTCAAGAAGAAACAGGCCGGCCTGCCAGTATCGCGCGAGCGTGCCGCGCCACGGCCGCAGAATGTTGCAAACTTAATGGACGCGCTACGCCGCAGCATTGCAGAGGAAAAAGCCACTCCTGCTCCGCCGAAGAAGGGGCGCAAGCGCACTGAGGGACAGGCCGAGATGCTGCTTCCCATTGCCGGCAAAGCCAAAAAGATTGCCACGGCAACGCCGTCGGAACGGCAGAGCGCCCGACAGAAAAATGTCGGTTGACCATATGCAACCGTTGTCCGATCGCTGCTCGAAAATCCAGACGCCGGTTGGAAACTGCCAAAATCCAACTTGCGTCTGGGATGCCGCCAAGCGTGCCATGATCGAGAACATAAGAACTCATCCCTACACACGCGCCGTCTGTCTCGAAACCACTCGCTTGTTCGAGCACCGTGCAGCCAAACACCTAGTCGAAGCTCAGGACTGGGCTGACAAGGGTGCTGCGGATTCCGCGCTGGAGTTTCAAACTAAGGCTAGACTTGCACAGCAGCGCGCGAATGCCTGGCACCTTCGTGCGAAAAACGCCTCCAACTAAACGGCGCGCGCGTGACCGCAATGAGTGTGATTAACGTAGGCAAACTCCGTGCGGACATTTCTTAGACTCGGCAGCGACGTCGATCGGAGTGATGCAGTGAGCAACAATGGAAACAAAGCCTCCACGCCTCGGACGGCGGACGACACCGCACCGATCCTAGTGCCTGACGGCGCCGGCATTTGGACGTTCGGTGACCATTTGAGACATCTGGCCGGGCATGCCGGTACCACTCCCCTCGCGCTTGACGAATACGGTCGCTGCCTTATCTGCTTACGCCGTGGCTTCTTCACGCCGAACGCGTAATCGGTGGTGCGAAACGGTTCAGGGTCGAAAAGCTTGGCGGGGCGCGGGAGTGACCCGTCCGGGTTGGATCGGACCGATCCCGCCTTGAAAATGCCCGTAGCAGAGGCTACATAGCCACTACAACTCGCGGACAGATTGTCCTGGAGGACATGGGTCTTCCGACTGTTGGGTTCAACGCTCGCAGTGAGAGTTGCCGACCGATCCCACGGCCCTATCGGGTGCGTCAGTAGGTCGAACCTCCGTGGCGACGCGGATTTCCTGCCAACAACCTTGCACCTTTTGCGCCGCGATGCGCCGCATTTGTTGCGCTCAGGAGGTTCGATCATGCGCATGGACACACCCGTCGCCAACGGCGACCCGACGCTGGCCGCGTTGATACCGGAAGGCGTCACCCTGACCCACATCATCACGGTGTTCCGGGACGCCTATCATGTAAATTGGGAACAGCTTCTTCGCGAACGCCTTGGTGCGACCCACCCGGCGAATCTTGCGCCCGCCGAGTTGGCCGAATTCATCAAGTACGTGTTGGCGGCGCTAAAGTCGGCCGGGATCAGAGACCCCGCCGCCTTGCTTGCAGATAACGTGCGGCGCGACGCTGAAGCGGCTGCCGCCAAACTCGTTGCTCCGGCGGAGATGGCCGACATCGCGGCCGAACAGAAATCTGCCGAGCGCGAGCGGGTCGCACTCAAGAACAACTCATCGAAGACCTACGAGTCCTCGCTCCCGCGACCGGTGGACCTGACAATGACCACCGAAAACCCCTTCAACGGGCGAGAGCATGACGGTCGCGTGTTCCGCGATCGCCGCGAAAGAAACTTCTTCATCGGAAGATTGTCCCTGCGGCAAAAAGAGGAATGGCTGCGGGACCATCCGGATCGCTGGCAAACTCGTGAGGAATTCTTACGCGATCTGCGAGCCCGAGCCAGGACCGATGTCGCGGCTGAACCAACCGAGCCGCGCTCGACGCCGTCAGCAACCGAGTTGCCGACTGGTGGTGAGTTCGAACGGTCTGTTACTGGTACCGAGTGAGGACGAGCGGCAGTCTGACAAGCCGCCCACGAATATCGTGCCGCGGACGATTGCCAATCCTCAATCGAGCACTTCTGCGACGGCCACTGCTGGCGACGAGATCGTTATCGACGACCGACACCTTCTCGTCCAGCGTCGCGTTGCTAAAATGCTGGGCTACCACCCGCGGACGCTGCAACGCTGGCGCGAGGAAGGCAAAGGCCCCCCGAGCACGAATATAGGTCGCAAGGTATATTATGAACTCAATGATGTGCGGGAATGGATAGACAGAGGAAAAATCCGGTAATGTCGACTGTCAGATGTTGGCCGATGATGCAGTCTTCGGCATTGTTCGGCATTAACGCGCGTTGACACTGGTTTGTTGGCGTCACGACACTGCGCGCGCTTCGGGCGCTATCTTCGACCCATGGAATCTCGCTCGCGCTTCACCGTGCAATGGGGTGGCACTCTTGCTTTGGCACCGTCGCTGAGAAGCCAAAATACAGTACCGCTACGTGTGTCAAACCCTGCGAACCGACGTCGCGTTCGAGAAAGAGTCTGGAGCCTAAACTACTTTGGCAGATTGTCGGTTTCGTTGTGCTTTATAGGATTCCCAAATCAATTTTTCAATGATTCATGGGTGGTCGGCTCTTGGAGGGCTGACCATGGCGGGATGGGAAGAAGACCTCGAACGCTGGCTGATGCCGTTCTTGGACCGGCTGGGTCATAAGACTCGGCAGCGGACGTGTCCTCTGTACGTTGCGGGATTGATCGGTCCTGGCGATCGCAAGAGCGTTCAGCCGATGGCAGAGCGCCTTGCCATGGGCAACTACGACCAGCTGCACCATTTCATTGCGGACGGTGTCTGGGGCGCGACGCCGCTGGAGACAGAGCTGCTCAATCAGGCGGACCGACTTGTCGGCGGCAGGGATGCGGTGCTGGTTATAGATGACACCTCACTGCCGAAGAAGGGCGAACGCTCGGTTGGTGTTGCGGCTCAATACGCGTCGGCTCTCGGCAAAACGGCAAATTGCCAAACGCTGGTGTCTTTGACGCTTGCGCGCGGCGAAGTGCCAGTGATGGTCGCGTTACGTCTCTTTCTGCCTGACAGTTGGACAAGCGACGTGTCTCGTTTGAAGCGCGCTCGCGTGCCGGTCGAACACCGAACGCCCCGGTCCAAGCCGGAGATTGCTTTGGCCGAGATTGACCGCGCGATGGCCGCCAACGTGCGCTTTGGATGTGTGCTGGCGGATGCAGGATACGGACTCAGCGCTCCGTTTCGACAAGGGCTGACGGAGCGCGGGCTGGCCTGGGCTGTCGGTATTCCTCGGCACCTGAAAGTGTATTCGGTCGATGTGAAGCTCATTTGGCCGATTACCAAGGTCCGCGGGAAACCACGAAAGCACCACGTGCCCGATATCTTATCGATTGCGGCAGAACAAATGCTGGTCAGCGCCAAATGGAAAGCCGTGAGCTGGCGCAGCGGGACAAAAGGTCGGCTGAAAGCCCGATTTGCTGCTCTGCGTGTCCGCACCGCCGACGGCCCTCCTCAGCGGATTTGGGATAAAGGTCAGCAGCATCTCCCGGGCGACGAAGCTTGGCTCATTGGCGAGCAACGCGCCTCAGGGGAGAAGAAATACTATCTTGCCAATCTCCCTGCGGCGACGGATCTGCGCACGCTCGCCGCCACCATCAAGGCAAGATGGATTTGTGAGCAGGCTCATCAGCAGTTGAAGGAGGAGCTTGGACTTGATCACTTCGAGGGGCGATCATGGCAAGGTCTTCATCGCCACGCCCTGATGACAATGATTGCCTACGCCTTCCTGCAACATCGTCGCCTCGCACACGCGGGGCGGAAAAAAAAGAATCAACGGACCTCCGCCTCAGCCAACTATGCCCGCCGTACGTCACGCCATCGTCGATCTCATCCTTCGACCGCCGCCTCAACTGTGTCCATACTGCCGAAAGCAAATCCTTGAAAAACATTGGCGCAAACAGATTCTGCCAAAGTAGTGCTAAAACTTGACTTCCTCGCAAATTATCGAACGACACTGCGCAAAGGCTGCCATTAGACCTGCCGCCGCCTCTGCAATTCACGCGAACATCAACTCGATTGAGGCTGATCCTATTGAATCCGCCAAATCACACTTCTTCGATACGAGTAGCTGGGGTGAATTTTGCGATGTCACACTGACTTTGAAGCAAGGCCGCCAAGCCGACGGTAGCGGTTGGATAAAGATGGACCACTATCAATGCCGACAAGCTTTTCGGCATTTCATGAACCTCCTCAACAAAGCAGTGTATGGATCTGCATTTCGTCGTCACGGCAAACGCCTTCGCGTGTTACCCGTACTTGAGAAGGGCGAGGTCCGCGCTCGCTCATTACGTCGATGGGAGCGTGGCACGTCAGGTCGATGGCATATCCATTGCGCCATAGAATTGCCGCCGCATTTCGATGCCTTTGCCCTCGAGACTTTAATCGGTGACTGTTGGGCGCAGGTCGAGTTGGGTCACCGTCGAACTCTTGTCCGCGACGGTGCAAACGCGGGCTGGATCAACTACATGCTGAAAGACCGTCAGAAATCGGAGTTCGACGGTTTACTTGACTGCGTAATAATAGAGATGGGGTGATTGCGAATCACTGAGGTGCCTCGGTCTCCTTCAGAACCCAAGTCACGAAGGAGAACGCAATGAAGTACTACATTGGCTTAGACGTTTCGCTTGCGACCACCGCGATCTGTGCCGTCGACGAGAACGGAGCAATCATCAAAGAAGGCGTTGCGGCATCCGATCCAGACGAGATCGCAAATTGGCTGGAGCAGCTTGGCCTTGCCTTCGAGCGAGTTGGGCTCGAGACCGGTTCTACCGCCGCATGGCTCTACAGCAGACTGCGAGACCGGGGCGTGCCTGCGGTTTGCATCGATCCTCGTCGGCTCCGCGCGGTCACCAAGACCATGCCCATTAAAAATGATCGGAACGACGCCCGGGCGATCGCCCATTGCATGCGTGTCGGCTGGTACTCGGTTGTCCACGTGAAGAGTGAGGTCAGTCAAGTGGTCCGAATGGCTGCTCACGAACCGACGGACGCTGCTGATCAAACAGATTGACATTGAAAACGAGATCCGCGGAACCCTGAGGGTATTTGGGATGAAGCTCACCGGGCGGGTCACAGCCGGCCCATTTGAGGTTCGCGTTCTCGAGCTGATAGCTAAGACGCCGCACCTGGAAGCGATAGTGCGCCCCATGCTCGTCGCGCGCGCTGCCCTCCGGCAGCAATGCGCGGTCCTTCACAAAATGATACTCGAGAAGGTCCGCAAAAGTGCGACCTGCCGTCGCTTGATGACCATACCAGGCGTGGGGGCTCTCACGGCCGTGACCTTTCTGACGACGATCGATGATCCGGATCGCTTCCATCGATCCCGCGACGTTGGCGCTCACCTGGGTCTGACGCCGAAGAAGTACGCCTCAGGCGAGACGGATAGGAATGGCGGCATCTCCAAGTGCGGAGACGCGGCAATGCGTGCGGTCCTGTACCAATCGGCTCTCGCGCTTCTCACGCGATCCAAAAGGTATTCCAGCCATCCGGGTTTGGGGGCTTAGCATTGCAAAGCGCCGCGGCCTCCGCCGAGCGGTCATCGCAGTCGCACGCAAACTAGCCGTGCTTATGCATCGAATTTGGACTGACGGGACGGAATATCGATGGCAGCGAGAGGCAGCCGTCGATGCATGAGCGACAACAGCCCGAGGAACTGAGCTAACAAGGAATCCGCCTGCCGGCGGAATGATGTCCCGCAAGGACCGGGTTGAAGTGACTGCGTTGCAACGACTGTGCGCAAGTACGCCATTAGAGATTGCAGCCTTCAGCCTTCGGACCACCATCTTGAGGCGGCCACCGCGCCGACCTCGTAGACAAGAGAGAGCCTAGCGGGCTATCATTTAGCTATAGGGAAGTCCGAGCAGCTTGTCTTCGCAATCAGACAAGTCGTTGCACAATCCAATTGCTGACGCGTAGACGTTCGTTGGAATGAGACCCTTTGTGCAAAAGCTTGGGTAAGGCGGTTGGGTTACCAACCCCCTTGTTTTCCTCCTATGGCTGTCGCGCGCCACCCCGTAGCTCGCATCGCGCCGCCGGCGCCCGCCATCATCAGCGCCTCGCGCGCGCGAGTGGGTGAGAGATATGGTACACGCGGGAATTTTCTGCTGATCCTTCAGTGCGCCGGACGTCACCACCGTTTCGGGGCACGAGCGAGGCAGAGCGCAGTCAGCGGTCACCATCCCAGAACGACACGGATGTCGCTGGGTGGCGGCGAGTGTCGTGTTGGTAGCACCGCGGCGCCTTGGGACCATCATCGCCGGGGCGGCGCCGAATCTTCGGCGATCGATCGGCACCAACAAACCATCGACGTCGGCCGCCAGCCACCGTCCATTGCCACACACAGCGCCGCACAGGCTGCTGGCGCAGGTCGAGCACCCCGCAGATCGATCTCGTATGCTCGTCGCTGTCCACGGGCTCGCCGTCCGCTCAGCGAGCGATGCCATCAGAGCCCCCCTCACCGAATTGTTGAAACCGGATGGCTGTCGCGCGCCACCCCGTAGCTCGCATCGCGCCGCCGGCGCCCGCCATCATCAGCGCCTCGCGCGCGCGAGTGGGTGAGAGATATGGTACACGCGGGAATTTTCTGCTGATCCTTCAGTGCGCCGGACGTCACCACCGTTTCGGGGCACGAGCGAGGCAGAGCGCAGTCAGCGGTCACCATCCCAGAACGACACGGATGTCGCTGGGTGGCGGCGAGTGTCGTGTTGGTAGCACCGCGGCGCCTTGGGACCATCATCGCCGGGGCGGCGCCGAATCTTCGGCGATCGATCGGCACCAACAAACCATCGACGTCGGCCGCCAGCCACCGTCCATTGCCACACACAGCGCCGCACAGGCTGCTGGCGCAGGTCGAGCACCCCGCAGATCGATCTCGTATGCTCGTCGCTGTCCACGGGCTCGCCGTCCGCTCAGCGAGCGATGCCATCAGAGCCCCCCTCACCGAATTGTTGAAACCGGATGGCTGTCGCGCGCCACCCCGTAGCTCGCATCGCGCCGCCGGCGCCCGCCATCATCAGCGCCTCGCGCGCGCGAGTGGGTGAGAGATATGGTACACGCGGGAATTTTCTGCTGATCCTTCAGTGCGCCGGACGTCACCACCGTTTCGGGGCACGAGCGAGGCAGAGCGCAGTCAGCGGTCACCATCCCAGAACGACACGGATGTCGCTGGGTGGCGGCGAGTGTCGTGTTGGTAGCACCGCGGCGCCTTGGGACCATCATCGCCGGGGCGGCGCCGAATCTTCGGCGATCGATCGGCACCAACAAACCATCGACGTCGGCCGCCAGCCACCGTCCATTGCCACACACAGCGCCGCACAGGCTGCTGGCGCAGGTCGAGCACCCCGCAGATCGATCTCGTATGCTCGTCGCTGTCCACGGGCTCGCCGTCCGCTCAGCGAGCGATGCCATCAGAGCCCCCCTCACCGAATTGTTGAAACCGGATGGCTGTCGCGCGCCACCCCGTAGCTCGCATCGCGCCGCCGGCGCCCGCCATCATCAGCGCCTCGCGCGCGCGAGTGGGTGAGAGATATGGTACACGCGGGAATTTTCTGCTGATCCTTCAGTGCGCCGGACGTCACCACCGTTTCGGGGCACGAGCGAGGCAGAGCGCAGTCAGCGGTCACCATCCCAGAACGACACGGATGTCGCTGGGTGGCGGCGAGTGTCGTGTTGGTAGCACCGCGGCGCCTTGGGACCATCATCGCCGGGGCGGCGCCGAATCTTCGGCGATCGATCGGCACCAACAAACCATCGACGTCGGCCGCCAGCCACCGTCCATTGCCACACACAGCGCCGCACAGGCTGCTGGCGCAGGTCGAGCACCCCGCAGATCGATCTCGTATGCTCGTCGCTGTCCACGGGCTCGCCGTCCGCTCAGCGAGCGATGCCATCAGAGCCCCCCTCACCGAATTGTTGAAACCGGATGGCTGTCGCGCGCCACCCGTAGCTCGCATCGCGCCGCCGGCGCCCGCCATCATCAGCGCCTCGCGCGCGCGAGTGGGTGAGAGATATGGTACACGCGGGAATTTTCTGCTGATCCTTCAGTGCGCCGGACGTCACCACCGTTTCGGGGCACGAGCGAGGCAGAGCGCAGTCAGCGGTCACCATCCCAGAACGACACGGATGTCGCTGGGTGGCGGCGAGTGTCGTGTTGGTAGCACCGCGGCGCCTTGGGACCATCATCGCCGGGGCGGCGCCGAATCTTCGGCGATCGATCGGCACCAACAAACCATCGACGTCGGCCGCCAGCCACCGTCCATTGCCACACACAGCGCCGCACAGGCTGCTGGCGCAGGTCGAGCACCCCGCAGATCGATCTCGTATGCTCGTCGCTGTCCACGGGCTCGCCGTCCGCTCAGCGAGCGATGCCATCAGAGCCCCCCTCACCGAATTGTTGAAACCGGATGGCTGTCGCGCGCCACCCCGTAGCTCGCACCTTATCGCGCCGCCGGCGCCCGCCATCATCAGCGCCTCGCGCGCGCGAGTGGGTGAGAGATATGGTACACGCGGGAATTTTCTGCTGATCCTTCAGTGCGCCGGACGTCACCACCGTTTCGGGGCACGAGCGAGGCAGAGCGCAGTCAGCGGTCACCATCCCAGAACGACACGGATGTCGCTGGGTGGCGGCGAGTGTCGTGTTGGTCGCACCGCGGCGCCTTGGGACCATCATCGCCGGGGCGGCGCCGAATCTTCGGCGATCGATCGGCACCAACAAACCATCGACGTCGGCCGCCAGCCACCGTCCATTGCCACACACAGCGCCGCACAGGCTGCTGGCGCAGGTCGAGCACCCCGCAGATCGATCTCGTATGCTCGTCGCTGTCCACGGGCTCGCCGTCCGCTCAGCGAGCGATGCCATCAGAGCCCCCCTCACCGAATTGTTGAAACCGGATGGCTGTCGCGCGCCACCCCGTAGCTCGCATCGCGCCGCCGGCGCCCGCCATCATCAGCGCCTCGCGCGCGCGAGTGGGTGAGAGATATGGTACACGCGGGAATTTTCTGCTGATCCTTCAGTGCGCCGGACGTCACCACCGTTTCGGGGCACGAGCGAGGCAGAGCGCAGTCAGCGGTCACCATCCCAGAACGACACGGATGTCGCTGGGTGGCGGCGAGTGTCGTGTTGGTAGCACCGCGGCGCCTTGGGACCATCATCGCCGGGGCGGCGCCGAATCTTCGGCGATCGATCGGCACCAACAAACCATCGACGTCGGCCGCCAGCCACCGTCCATTGCCACACACAGCGCCGCACAGGCTGCTGGCGCAGGTCGAGCACCCCGCAGATCGATCTCGTATGCTCGTCGCTGTCCAC
>CAVSFV010000030.1:0-4707 GCA_963727325.1 uncultured Alphaproteobacteria bacterium | reverse complement strand
TGACGCGAACATCAGGAAGTCGTCTTCTCAGGTTGAGCTAACGCATGTTGCGGCCGCAGAGCCGAGCTCAATCGGGAAATTGGATTGAACGTCAGGTCGTCGATTGCCGCGTCATCACGTCGTCCCTGTAGACCCGGTCGATCGGCTGATCGACGTCCTTGTCCGCCCGCTCGAAACCTTTACGCCAGTCATTGACATGGCGGAGCATCCATAATCGGCTCGCTTCCCTATCGCGCTCACGCAACGACTTGACGATCATCTGATGCGCCCGAATGAGGCGTGGCACGCCTTCTTTTACCGTGCGCAAGATGATCTCGGTCGTCGGAAAGATCAGAAGGCTCGAGGGCTCGCGTGCGAGCTGCAGCACCCGATTATGAGAGGCCTTCGCGATCAGGGAATGAAATTGCGTGTCTAACTCGGCAACCAAGGCCGGCTCTCGGGTGGCGTGCTCGGTGCTGACGACGTTTGCCTCGAGCTCAGCAAGTTCTTCTGCCGTCGCGTGTTCCGCGGCTTGCTCGACCGTTTTGATTTCGAGCGCAACGGTTGCCTCCCAGAGCTCTCTGAACGTTACTTCATGCAGCAGCATTGCGCGGCTCATGCGGGTCGCAAGGCGATCATAGTGCGGCAGACTGGCGGTCAACCGACGGCTCGAATCCCGATGGATGAGACCGCTTTGTTCGAGCAGACGGATTCCCTCCCGCACCGTTGAACGGTTTACACCGAACTGTTTGACGAGCTGAGCCTCGGTACCGATCGGCTCACCAGGTCGGATCCGCCGTGCCAGAATCTCGCGCTCGATCGCATCGGCGACCAATTGGTATGCCGGCTTTACCGCAATTCGATCGAACCTTTCGGCCGTTTGGACCATTCCGCAGTTTCTCCGTCGCCCAGCTATTGCCCCCTTTCCGTTACCTTAGCAAGATTGACTGACTGTCGGATTGTCGGATAATCTGCCCAAAACGAGGGGACGCGGGGGAAGCGCGGCTAGTACGCCAGCGGTCCACTGCCTGTGGGAACGGGCAACTGCCCTATGTTCGAGATTTTTGCGGATGCGATCGGGCGGTGGGTTGGTCTTTCCGACCGTCGCCAATGCGTTGCCGCCAGTGGCGTCGCGGCGTCCACGCCGAGCCCTGAGATCTCTCGGGAAGAGAACGATTCAAGACCAATACCAGAGCAGTCAGCAAGCGCGGTCCTCGCGGCCGCCGTTTGCAGATGCGTAGAAAAGGCTGCCGAGCAACAGGTGCTCGGCGGAACTCAGTCGTCACATGGGAGGAAAGAATGAAACGACTATTTGGTCTGACAGTTGCGGTTGGCGTGCTTTATTGTGGAGCGGCGTTGGCTCAGATCTCGGATGGAGTTGTCAAGATCGGCGTCCTCAACGACATGTCGAGCCTCTACGCGGATGCCTCCGGCAAGGGGGGCGTGCTTGCGGCGCAGATGGCCGTCGAAGACTTCGGCGGCAAAGTACTCGGCGCCCCGATCGAGGTCATTTCCGGCGATCATCAGAACAAGCCCGATATTGGCGCCGGCATCGCTCGCCAGTGGATCGATACCGACCATGTCGACGTCATCGTTGACGTGCCGACGTCGTCCGTCGCCTTGGCGATCCAAGCGGTTACGCGCGAGAAGAAACGGCTGTTTCTGATGTCCGGACCGGCATCTTCGGACCTGACCGGCAAGGCCTGCTCGCCGTATGGCTTCCAGTGGACTTACGACACCTACGCGCTCGCCCACGGCACCGGAGGTGCCCTGGTCAAACAGGGTGGTAACTCTTGGTTCTTTATCACCGCCGATTACGCTTTCGGCCATGCCTTGGAACGCGACACGGGCGATGCCGTCAAGGCTGCGGGCGGCACGGTGCTTGGTTCTGTGCGCGCTCCGCTCAATACCCAAGACTTCTCGTCGTACCTGCTGCAGGCCCAGTCCTCGAAGGCGAAGGTTATCGGCCTCGCCAATGCCGGCGGCGACACCATTAATGCGGTCAAGCAAGCCTCGGAATTCGGCATCGTATCGGGGGGGCAGAAGCTGGCGGGGCTGCTCATATTCATCACCGATGTCCACTCGATCGGTCTGAAGATCGCGCACGGCCTGACCATCACCTCGGCCTGGTATTGGGACAAGGACGACGCCTCCCGCGCCTTTGCCAAGCGATTCATGGCGAGGAACCACAACGGCTTGCCGCCGACTTACATCCAGGCCGGCATTTACAGCGAAGTGACCCACTATCTCAAGGCGATCAAGGCCGCCGGCACCGACGATACCGACAAGGTCGCCGCTCAGATGCGCAAGATGAAAATCAACGACTTCATGACCAAGGACGGCTGGATCCGTGAAGATGGTCGGGTCATGCGCGACATGTATCTCGAAGAGGTGAAGTCGCCTGCTGAATCCAAATACCCCTTCGATTATTTCAAAATCTTGGCGACTATTCCCGCCGAACAAGCATTCAGGCCGCTGAAGGACGGCGGCTGCCCGCTCGTGCACGGCTGAGCCCCACTCGGCTCTCTTCGAAACCAGCCCGGCCGCCAATTCGCTGATACCGGAGATTCGGCGCCGGCGCGGTTTGAGAGACATGATGAGTCGGAAGGGGCAGGTCAAAACGCGCGCCGAGCCCGTAGCATACCTCCGGCCCGAGCACCGCGGATCAGATCGTCGCCGCCCGCCGCGCGGCGGAGTGGTCCTTGGCGCCACGGCTGCCGGAACGAGCCGGTCTTATTAGATTCCAGCCCGAATTGACGATGGCAAGCCGGGGGCCGGCCGGGCTCGGCGGACCGGCCATGCCTGCCCCGACCCCTGTCAGGTGCCGATCTTGAGATCGAGCTTTACGGTCTCGGCCGGCACATCGGCGAGTTGGGCGACGCGATCCCGCGCCCAGGCCATCACTTCCGCGATGGTGGAAAGGCCTGGCGCCGCCGCAGCGGTTGCGGCCGTTTCGGTCTCTTCCGTTGCGGGCTCGGCGTGGTCGGCGGCGCTGTGTGGATTCTCAGCGATAAGCTCGGCGATCGGATAGATCGAGACGGGCTTGTAGTGATCGAGGATGCCCGATCCGACACTGGCGGCGATTCCGCGCTCGTCACGATCCAGCCCGACCCACATGCCAAAATTATCCTTGACCGTTTGGCCGTCCTTTACGCGCACGGCATAGGCGGCGTTGAAGCGCTTGCGCACCTCGGCGGCCGGGAAAATGTAGACCTCGACATTTTTGGGATTGTCCTTGGAGTCGACCGACGCGACGATCACCGTTTCCACATCGTCGAGGGTCTTCCATTTCGCACCGCCGTCGAGTGGCGGAAAGGCGATCCACCGATCCCGCGTCGTGCGGATCGATGCCATCGCAGTGGTGCCGTTGCGGGTGACGTTCCAGATATTCGAGAGCCCGCGGCCGGGGACCCGGGCCAGCGAATAGCCCTGCGCGACAACGCCCTTTTTCGCAGCGTCGACCATCAGTCGCCACCGAACCGTTTCAGACATCCCGTCAAACGTATTCGTCATTTTATCGTCTCCGTTTTCGGTAGGCCGCCGCCATTTCGCCTTCATAAACTGTTACGATGACAAAATGTCAAACGGTTTAAAACTATTTAAACGGTATTGAAAACCAAATAGTCGGCGGAGCAAGCGGCACAGCCGAGCATGCTTTGGAGGTGGGTCGTCTAGGCGTGTCCCTGGCGGGCCGGGCTCTGCTGGCTGTCGCACGGGTGGCGGACGTAAGGTAAAACGTCTCCGTAATTCTCCGTAATTCTCATAATTCTGGTCGAGCGCGTGAGTGCATGCGACGGGGCGGGACGATGGCTTTGGTGGCGGTCAAGCCGCTGTTTGACCGGGTCGGGCGCGGCGCTGATCTCATCGGCATCGCGATTTCTCCGGGCTTGGCGATATATGTCATACTGCGGCTGTGCGGTCGGATGGAGGTCAAAGATGAGCGCCGTTGATCCGCAACGGGCGTCGAGGAAGCCGCCCCCGAACCGCGGTCCGTTCGCGTCCGAGGACGAGGCGTTGCGGGAGGTGGTGAAGCGGTTGGTCACGGGGATTGATCCCGAACAAATCTGGCTGTTCGGGAGCCGCGCCGAGAACAGCAACACGCCTGACAGCGATTTCGACATCCTTGTCGTCACCAAGGTGGCCGACGGCGAATCTGCCCTCGACTACGATGCCCTCTACGCGCCCATCCAAGGACTGGGCGTCGGCTGCGATGTGGTGCCGTGCCGGGCGGACGAGTTCGAGACCGAGCGGAACGATCCGACAAGTCTCTGCTGGCAAGTCGTGCGCAAGGGGAAGATGCTCTATGAGCGCGCCGAAAAGGATCGCCGCCTTCTTCACCCTCGCTGACAGGGGCGTCGTCAGCGCGGCCGCTCTGCTCAGGGCCGATCAGTTCGAGGACGCCGCGCTGTACGTTCAGCAGATCGTCGAGCGCGTCGCGCGCGCCCTGCTGACGCAGGCCGGCATACCGTTCGGAACCAGCCATAATCTCGCGCAGATGGCGCAGGCGTTGCCGGAGGGGCATCCTTTCAGAAATCGCATCCGCGAATTCGACGATTTCTCGACCGCGGTGACGGCGTATCGCTACCCAAGTCCTTCCGGTGATCTGAAAAGACCCCCGCAAGTCGGTTATCTTGAAAAGAAACTCGCGGACGCCGAGCAACTCGTTCGCGACGCCAAAGCGTTCGTCCACCGGGCATAGTTCGCTTGACGGCGCCGACGCGGCCGGAT
>CAVSFV010000029.1:0-23853 GCA_963727325.1 uncultured Alphaproteobacteria bacterium | reverse complement strand
ACTTCGCCATCTTCTCGCCTTCGACCTGAAGAAAGCCGTTGTGCATCCAGTAATTCGCCATCACCGGCGTATGGAAGGCGCAGCGCGATTGCGCGATCTCGTCCTCGTGATGCGGGAAACACGAGATCGATGCCGCCGCCGTGGATGTCGAAGATTTCGCCGAGGTATTTCCACGACATCGCCGAGCATTCGATGTGCCAGCCGGGCCGCCCGGGCGCCGCGATGCCGGCGGGCGAAGGCCAGGCCGGCTCGCCCGGCTTCGACGGCTTCCACAACACGAAGTCCCGCGGGTCCTTTTTGTAGGCCGCGACCTCGACGCGGGCGCCGGCGATCATTTCGTCGAGCGGCCGTTTTGAGAGCTGGCCGTAATCCGGCATCGACGGCACGCTGAACAGCACATTGTCCTCGGCGACATAGGCATTGCCGGACGCGATCAGCCGATCGATCAGGGTCCGCATCTCGGCGATGTGTTCGGTCGCCCGCGGCTCGTAAGTCGGCGGCAGGCAGCCGAGCGCGGCGACGTCCTCGTGAAACTGCTTGTCGGTTTTTTCGGTTACCTTGCGGATTGCCTCGTTCAGCGGCAGGTCCGGATACTCCTTCGCCGCGCGCGCGTTGATCTTGTCGTCGACGTCGGTGATGTTGCGCACATAGGTGACGTGGTTCGGCGCCGTAGAGATGGCGCAACAAACGGAACAGCACGTCGAACACGATCACCGGCCGCGCATTGCCGATGTGCGCGAAGTCGTAGACCGTCGGCCCGCACACATACATGCGGACGTTCGACGGATCGAGCGGCCTAAACGCCCGCTTCTCGCGCGTAAGCGTATCGTAGAGTTTCAGTTCCATCCAGAACTCGTGGCGCTTGCCGCTACCGGCCGGGCGTCCATCGGTCTCAAAGAGGAGAAAAGACGGCCACAGCCAGCGTTTGGCGCTAGCGAATAATCTCCCGGCAAATGCCGCAGATATGGTTAAGGCCGTACATGGCGCGCACAATGGTCGAGGATCGGCGTTGCGTCAAGCCGTTGCGCTCCGCCGGGTTCAAATGGTCGACAACCATCGGCTTAGCCCTCGCGCCGCACCGCATGATCGTGATCTGCAGCGGATCGCGCGCCGATGCTCAGTCGTTAGCGCGCGGATTTCCGAGTTAATGAAGCGTTTACCCCGTCGTCGCATTCTCGGCGTTTATAGCTACCCCGCTTTTACGGCGCTCGGGGCGCCGGTGGGGGGTCCATGCGTTCCATCATCGCGGTTGCCGTTTTCGCCGCGTCGCTCGCATCGGCAAGCGCCGCGCAAGCGGAACGGCGGATATTCATCATCGCCAACAACGGCGACGGCTACGGCATTGATCGATGCCTTGCTTCCGGCGCGTCATGCGGCGAAGCAGCAGCGAATTCCTATTGCCGGTCGCGCGAGTTTTCGCAGGCGCTGTCTTACCGCAAAGTCGATCGCGACGACATTACCGGCGCCATTCCGGCGAGCGGACCCGGCTCGTGCCACGGCGCCATCTGCGACGATTTTGTCGCCATCACCTGCGCGCGCTGAGGATGAGACTGACAGTGCGATGACTGAATTCGTCACGCCCGGTCCACCTGCCGGGTGTGGCGATGTGGGAAACTGAGCCCCGGACCCATGCCGGGGCTCTTTTTTGATGCGTCACGTTTGTTGCTTGTCGATCACGCCATTCGCCGCGCCAGTGCGATAGCTTCGCGCAACACGCCGAGATCGCCAATGTGATTAGCGAGGATGAGCACCAGTCTCGTATCGAGCTGCGAGGCTTCGGCGTCGGATAAATTTCGGCGCGCTTCCACCAGCGCAAGATAGGCCGCATCGGGATCGGGAAATTGCGAGGCGGTGACGAGCTTCGGCATCGGTTCACCTCCGCAACGCGCGTTGATGCGCACGTGCCACAACGGCGGCATCGAATTGACGCCACCGCGCACACAAATGCTGGTCTGGCCGGACCAGATAGGTCGCGCCGGGCGTCGCATCGAAGCGCTGTGCAAAAATTCCGCTCTGATCCAGATAGTCTTTGCCGATCACCGAAAGGGCAAGCCCATCAGGCGCACGGGGTTCAGCGCCGTTTTTGCCGACACCGTCCTTCACGTAAATAATCGCGAAGTCGCCGCGCAGTTGTCGAGAAGGTGCGTCGGAGTCCCGTCGTTCCGGGTCAGCGGCGCATCCGGCAACGGCGCGCCGAGTTTTGCCGTACCGCCAAAATCGGTCGCGTCGGGCGTCGACAGCGGCAAGTCATAAACCGTCGCCACGGACAACCGGCCCGAATTGACCATGCGGCGCGCGAATTCAGCCTTGGGCGCGAGCTCCAGCACCGCGTCACGCAGCCGCCGCTCCGCCGCCGAATGCGGCGACATGAAATCGGTCGAACGGGTCGAATGGCCGATGTTCTCATCCGCAGCCTGGACGCGCTCGATTTCATAGCTCGCGAGCAGCCCTTCCCCGGCTTCACCCTTGATCAACGCTGCAAGCTTCCACGCCAGATTTTCAGCGTCCTGAATCCCGGAATTGGCGCCGCGGGCGCCGAACGGCGACACCTGGTGTGCGGCATCGCCGACGAAGATTACGCTATCATGCACGAAGCGATCGAGCCGCCTGCAGTTGAACGTGTAAATCGAGACCCATTCCAGTTCGTAGGGGTGGCCTGTCAGCACTTTGTCGAGACGCGTCCGGACCCGCTGCGGTTCCTGTTCGGCGACCGGATCGGCGTCGGGACCAAGCTGCAAGTCCACGCGCCAGACGTCGTCGGGCTGGCGGTGCATCAGCGCCGATTGGCCGGAATGGAACGTTGGTGCGAACCAAAAGCGGCGTTCGGTCGGAATATCCGCGGCCATCCGCACGTCGGCGATGAGGAATTTGTCCTCGAAAGTGACGCCGGCGAAGTCGAGGCCAAGGAGCCTGCGAACCGTCGAGCGCGCCCCATCGGCGGCGATCAGCCAGTCGGCATCAAGCCGATAGCTGCCGTCCGGCGTTTCGATCGTAAGCCGCACGCCGTCGTTCAGCCGATCGAGTCCTGTGACACGGTTCTTCCAGCGCAGTTCTACGTTCTCGATCTCGAGCGCGCGATCGACCAACGCCTTTTCCAGATAGAATTGCTGCAAATTGATGAACGCCGGCATCTTATGCCCGGCCTCCGGCAAAAGATCGAAGGAGAACAAAAGCTCGTCGCCGCAAAATACTTTGCCAAGCTTCCAGGTGACGCCCTGCGCGACCAATTGTTCGCCGACCCCCAGCCGATCCAGAATCTCCAGCGTGCGCTTTGACCAGCAGATGCCGCGCGAGCCCTCTCCGATCCGATCCGCGTCGTCGAGCAAAACCACCGGCACGCCGCGGAGCGCCAGGTCGATGGCGGCCGCAAGCCCGACCGGCCCCGCCCCAACCACGACGACCGGATGACGGACGGCCGCGCGCGAGTCCTGGTCACGCGAGCGGCGATAGTCATAGTGGTAGACCGATTTGCGCGCCGTGTTCATCAAGGCCCCTCACCCGCGCAACGCGGCCCACATCGCGCGGTCGCGCTCCGCGGTCCAGATCACCGGATGCTCAATGCCTTTGGCTTCATCGTAGGCGCGGGAGACATTGAATGGCATACAGTGCTCGTAGATCGCGAAGCTCGAAAATTTAGGATCCATGACGCTGCGTGCCGCATCAAAGGCTTCCTTGAGGGTCCGGCCCTTGCCGGCACTGTCGGCGACGGTGCGGTAGAGCGTCGTAAGGAAGTCCTCAGTCAAGGCGATGCCGTCGGCAACTTGTTTCGGCGTTTTCAGCGCCGCGCCGCGACCCGGCACCAGCGCTTTGGCGGAAAATTCGGCGAGCCGATCAAGCGTCGCCGGCCAGTCGGTGAAATGCGCATCGCCGCAATAGCAGGCCGAGTGGTACTCGACGAGATCACCTGAGAACACGACGTCGGCGTCCGGCACAAAGGCTACGACGTCGCCCGCGGTGTGGCCGCGGCCAATGTGCATGATGCGCACCTCGCGCTTACCGAGCCAGACCGACATCTGGTCCGGAAAGGTGATCGAGGGCCAGGTCAGGCCCGGAATACTCTCGACCGCGCGAAACAGCCGTGGGAAACGGCCAATCTCGGAATCCATATCCTGTTTGCCGCGCTCGGCGATCAGTGATCGCGTTGCGTCGGAAGCGATGATTTCCGCGCCTTCATAGGCCGAAGCGCCGAGCACGCGCACGGCATGGTAATGCGTCAGCAAGACGTATTTGATCGGCTTATCGGTGATTTTGGCGACGCGGTCGATCACCTGGCGCGCCATCACGGGCGTTGCCTGGGCATCAATGACCATGACGCCATCATCGCCGACAATGACCCCAGAGTTGGGGTCCCCCTCGGCGGTGAAGGCGTACAGATCAGAGCCGATGGCGTCGAAGGTAATCGGCTTGTCGGCGAGATCCGCAGTCGAAGCGAACTCCGCGCTCATCGTGTTTTCCTCCCGGGCACCTGTTGTATCAACTGGGGAATTGGCGCGATCCTAGCACGTCGTTACGCCGTTGCACGGCTCTGCTTCTTCGTCCATCTTTGGTTGTCGCGCCGCAAGGAATTGGGCGGCTGCGTTGAGGATGTGTGCGGATAAGGGCATGGCCAGTCAGCGAACAATCGAGGCGGACGGCCGGAACGCTTCGGCGGTGAAGGAAACGAGAGGCGACAAGCCCGCGCCCCTCAAGCTCGAACAGTTTCTTCCCTACCAGCTCAACGTGGTTTCGAGCCTCGTCTCACAGGCACTCTCGCGGGTCTATGCGCGGCGGTATGGAATAGGCGTACCGGAATGGCGCGTATTGGTTACGCTCGGCCAGTTCGAGGCCATGACCGCCAAGGCGATCGGCGCGCACACGCACATGCACAAGACCAAAGTGTCCCGTGCAGTCGCGCTGATGGAAAAGCGGCGCCTGCTCGCACGCCGCTCTAATCGCGAAGACAAGCGTGAAGCCTTTCTGTCGCTCACCGCTGGCGGCCAGGCCATGTATGAGGAGATCGCGCCGCATGCTTTGGATTTCGCGAAACGGCTGACGGAGATCTTGACGCCCGCGGATCGTGAAGCATTCAACCGCGCCTTAAAGCTGCTGACGGCGCGATCCGCGGAACTCGTTGCTGACGTCGACGACCAGACGCAGGATGAAGACTAACCTCACCTGCGGCAATCACCATTGGCCTTTTTCAAACAGTGCGTTGGCCGCGAGCGTCTATTCCGTGCTAACGTAGTTTGGCAGACAACCGGTTCGAAGCAACAGCATGAAGCTCTATTCCTACTTCCGCTCGTCGGCCGCCTATCGGGTGCGTATCGCGCTCAATTTCAAAGGCATGACCTACGAGACCGTGCCGGTTCATCTGGTCAAAGACGGCGGCCACAACCGGCGGCCCGAATTTCGAGCGATCAACCCGCAGATGCGGATACCGACACTGGTGGCACCGACCGGCGATATTCTCATCCAATCGCTCGCCATCATCGAATATCTTGAGGAGGTGCAGCCCGACCCGCCGCTGCTGCCGAGGGACCCGATCGCGCGCGCAAAGGTTCGGGCTCTCGCGGACATCATCGCCTGCGATATCCATCCGCTCAACAACGTTGGACCGTTGCGTTACCTCAAGCGCGAGCTGCATCAGGAGCAAACCGCGATCGACGCCTGGTATCATCACTGGGTCATCGAGGGTTTCAAGGCTCTCGAATCACTCGTCGAGCCCGCGCCCTATGCGTGCGGGACTGAAGTCACGATGACCGATGTTTGCCTTGTGCCGCAGGTTTACAATGCCCGACGGCTGAAGGTCCCACTCGATGAGTTCCCAAAGATCCTGGCTATTGAAGCCGCCTGCCTGAAGCTCCCAGCCTTCGACCGCGCGCGGCCGGAAAATCAGCCGGACGCAGAGTGAACCGCAGCTACAATTCACACTTTGGTCACCATTGCATCGCTTGATCGCGCCACCGACGTTGGGAAAACCGGGGCCAAGATGATTAAGCCGATCAAGCTTTGGCCCAGCCTTGGCATCGTCATTCTCGGCGCAGTTGCACTTTCCGCCGCTGCTCCCGCCCAAACTACGCCGCCCCCTGGACCGCCTCCCGCAGCCGATCAGCCGGCATCGAATCCGGTGTGCGTGCGTTACGAAGCCCAGCTTGCCGCACTCAATCGCGGCTCCGCTGATCCGGCACGTGCCGATCAGATCCGTCGCTATGAAGACTCGGTTAGCAAGCAGCAGGCGGAACTCGATCGCGTCCTGGCGCAATCGCGTAAACTCGGCTGCGAGGGCGGTGGATTTTTTGCTCTGTTCACAGGACGGGCGCCCCAATGCGAGCCGGTGAACACGCAGATCCAGCAGATGCGCGACAATCTCGATCGCATCATGAGCGACCTCGAACGTCTCAAGAGCGGCAGCAACAACGATCAGCAAGGACAGCGGGCTGCCTTGATTGGACAACTGGCGCAGAACAATTGCGGGCCGCAGTATCGCGCGGCGGTAGCGGCGGCTGGCCCGGGCGGCTTCTTGAGTTCGCTGTTCGGCGGCACCGTCATCAGCCAGGGCGGCGACGGCGCCCCGGCCGGCACCTATCGAACCGTTTGCGTGCGCACGTGCGACGGCTACTATTTTCCGATCTCGTATTCGACGGTGCCGAACCGGTTTGCCGATGACCAGCGCGCTTGTCAGCGCGAATGTCCGGCCGCTGAGGCGACGCTGTACAGCTATCGCAACCCCGGCGAAGACATCAGCCAGGCGGTGTCGCTCAATGGTCAGCCGTACACCGAGCTCCCGAACGCTTTCCGCTATCGGAAAGAATTCACTGGCGCGACCTGTGCTTGCCGGCGTCCGGGTCAGAGCTGGGCCGATGCGCTGAAAAATGCCGACGATGCCACGACACTTGAGCCCGGCGACATCGTTGTGACCGATCAGAACTCCAAAACGCTGTCGCAAGCGCCGCAGCCTAAAGCCAAGCCACTGCCGAAAGGCGCGGCCACCCCGAAGGACGCAAACGCGGTGCCGGCTACGCCGAATGCGTCCCCCGCAACCGCAGATGCAAGCGCGTCAAGTCCGGGTGGTGTACGGACCGTCGGACCACCGTTTGTCGCGGGGCACTGACGGGTTTCAGCGGGTTTCAGAAATTTCCCGCGTCAGCCTTTGCTGCGGCAGGACCTCTAACCGGGCTGCGGTCAGACGCCGGCGCCGAAGCGCCGGGATCACGGAATTGATTGGTGATCGGGTAGCGCCGATCACGCCCGAAATTTTTCAGCGTTACTTTTACGCCCGGCGCCGCCTGCCGGCGTTTGTATTCGGCGATGGTGAGCATCCGCTCGACTTTCAGCACCGTGTCACGATCGAAGCCGGCTGCGGCGATGGTGGCCACAGATTCTTCACGCTCAACCAGGCGTTCGAGAATCTGATCGAGCATGTCGTAGGGCGGTAGCGTGTCCTGATCGGTCTGGTTCTCACGCAGTTCCGCACTCGGCGCCCGCGTGAGCACGTTCTCGGGAATAACCGGCCCGCCGGGTCCAAGCGCGCCTTCCGGCTTCCAGCGATTGCGCAAGCGCGACAGCCGGTAGACCTCGGTCTTGTAAAGATCCTTGATCGGATTGAAGCCGCCGTTCATGTCGCCGTAGAGGGTGGCGTAACCGACCGACATTTCCGACTTGTTGCCGGTCGTCACGACCATCAAGCCGAATTTGTTGGAGATCGCCATCAGGATGACGCCGCGGGCCCTCGCCTGCAGATTCTCTTCGGTTACATCGCGAGGCAGGCCGGCAAAAACATTCCCGAGCGCCGTCTCAAGTCCGTGCACGGCACTCTCGATCGGAACGATCTCGTATCGAACGCCGAGCGCGTTGGCGGCGGCCGCGGCATCGTTCCGTGATTCCTGCGAGGTAAAGCGAAACGGCAGCATCACGCAGCGCACCCGATCGGCCCCCAGCGCGTCGACCGCCATCGCCGCGCACAACGCTGAATCGACGCCGCCGGATAGGCCAAGAACGACGCCCTTGAACCGATTTTTGTCGACATAGTCGCGCAGGCCCAACATGCAGGCGGTGTAATCTGCCTCGTCAAATTGCTCAGCCGGCGCGATCGGTCCCGACGCGCACCGCCAACCGCCCGCAGTCCGCGACCATTGGGTTGTGACGATTAATTCGCGGAACGCCGGCAGCTGAAACGCGATCGAGCGGTCTGCGTTCAAAGCAAACGACGCGCCGTCGAAAACAAGTTCGTCCTGACCGCCAACCTGGTTGACGTAGAGAAGCGGCAAACCGGACTCGGTGACGCGCGCGACCGAAACATTCAGGCGGACTTCCGCCTTGTCGCGCCAGTATGGCGAGCCGTTAGGCACGATCAGGAGTTCGGCGCCGGTCTCAGCCAGGCATTCGACCACGTTCTCGTAGTCACCCCAGTCGGTCCAGGTGTCTTCGCAAACCGGCAGGCCAAGCCGCACGCCGCGAAAATTGACCGGGCCGGGCACCGGGCCGACCGCAAACACCCGCTTCTCGTCGAACACACCGTAGTTCGGCAGGTTGACCTTGAAGCGGATCGCTTCGACGCGGCCGGCGGACAGGAGCGCATACGCGTTGTAGAGCTTTGCATCCTCGACCCAGGGCGCGCCGATCAATACCGCGGGACCGCCATCGGCAGTTTCGCGCGCGAGTGTCTCGATTGCGGCACGGCAGGCAGACTGGAACGCCGGCTTTAGCACCAGATCTTCTGGCGGATAACCGGCAATGAACAATTCCGAAAAGACGACGACGTCGGCCCCGTCGCGCGCCGCTTGCGCGCGCGCCGCGCGGGCCCGCTCCAGATTGCCGGCAACGTCGCCGACGATCGGATTAAGCTGCGCCACCGCAATCGAGAGTTGATCGGCAGGATGTTCGCTCATGGCGATGATCTAGAGCATGATCGCCGCCAGTGGAACCCGCTTTTCGGAATGGATGCTCAAACAAACAGCCAACGATTGGTCCGTCGTGACCGATGGGCCACCGCCACAGTCGGGAGCACCACGGCAGAAAATTGGGCTGGAGTTTGCTAACATGCCATTGCGCTTGAGCCGCGGGCAGCCCAACCCGCCGCTCCTCCAGTCTGGATCAGAGGTTCACCAATGGAACGCTTCATTACCGTCGCCGGAGCGCAGACCGGACCGATTGCCCGCAACGAGTCACGGCAGCAGGTGGTATCGCGGCTGCTCGAACTCATGCGCGAAGCAAAGGCCCGCGGCAGCGATATTGTGGTCTTTCCGGAGTTGGCCCTGACCACGTTCTTTCCGCGTTGGTGGATGGAGGAAGATGCCGAGATCGACAGCTTTTTCGAGCGGGAAATGCCCAGTCCGGCCACCATGCCGCTTTTCGAAGCCGCCAAGAAGCTCGAGATCGGTTTCTATCTCGGCTACGCGGAACTCGCTCAGCATAATGGCAAGGCACATCGCTACAACACCGCGATCCTCGTCGATAAGAGCGCCAAGATCGTCGGCAAATACCGGAAGGTGCACCTGCCCGGCCACGCCGATAACCGCTCGCACTATCCATTCCAACATCTGGAGAAGCTATATTTCGAGCCCGGCGACCTGGGCTTTCCAGTGTGGCGCGCGTTTGACGCCAATGTGGGCATGTGCATCTGCAATGATCGGCGCTGGCCAGAGACTTACCGGGTCATGGGTATGCAGAGCGTCGAGCTGATCCTGCTTGGCTACAACACACCGACCCATTTGCCGTGGGTACCGGTCTACGATCACCTCTCGGACTTCCACAACCATCTGTGCATGCAAGCCGGCGCATACCAGAACAGCACCTGGGTCGTCGGCATCGCAAAGGCCGGCAACGAGGAAGGCAGCGAACTCCTGGCCGGCAGCTGCATCGTCGCTCCCTCGGGCGAGATCGTCGCCATGGCGACCAGCAATGGCGACGAAGTGTTCACCGCGAAATGCAATCTCGACATCAGCCGATATAACAAAGAGGCAATGTTCAATTTCGCCCAGCATCGGCGGATCGAACACTATCAGCTGATCACCCAGCGCGCGGGCGCAATTCCGCCGACGGCTTAGATCTTGAACGGCCGCACATTGTAGCCTGGGGGCTTGGTTCGCTCGTACGCGGCGGCAGCCCTGGCGACGTCGTATTCGCCGAGTGCGCGGCCAACGATCTGAAGGCCGACGGGCATGCCGTCCGCCGCCATTCCGGCACACACGGTGGCGGCCGGCTGGCCGGTCAAATTGAACGGATAGGTGTAGAACACCCAGGACACCAGGTTGCGATCACTCAGGTGGTCGGGAATGTTTTTGCCGACGTCCAAAGAAGAAACCGGCAGGACAGGCGACAGCAACAGGTCGTAAGATTCGAAGAACGCGCGAACCTTGTCCCGCAACGCGTACCGCTCGAACACTGTTTCATAGTAAGCGCGCATGTCCTGAGACAATGCCAGGTCGAGCACTTCGGCGACCGCCGGATCGAGCAGTTCGCGTTGCGTCTCAACGAAAGAGCGCAACCGCGTGCCGACGCCGGCATAAAACTCCGCCACCCAAAGGTCAGCGGGATCTTTCTCAAAAACTCTTTCAACCAGCTCGACCTTGCAGCCGAGATCCTCAAATGTCCGCGCGGCGTCCGCTATGATCGCCTGGACATCAGGATCAGGCCGCGCGTAACCAAGTGTTGGGCTAAAGGCAATGCGCAAACCGGCGACGCCGGCGCCGCAGGCGCCGAGCAAATCCGGCATTGCCGCCGACACGCTGAACGGATCGCGCGAGTCGTAACCACCGATCGCCGAGAGCAAAAGCGCTGCATCGCCAAAATTGCGGGCGATAGCGCCGACATGGGCGAGCGTCGGCGTCGCCGAGGCGGGCCAAACCGGCACGCGGCCGAAATGCGCCTTGATGCCGGCGAGGCCCGTGAAACTGCACGGAATGCGCACCGAACCGCCGCCGTCGGTGCCGAGCGCAAACGGCGTAATGCCGGCCGCGACCGACGCCGCCGCACCCGCGCTCGAACCACCAGGGGTCTTCTCGAGATTCCATGGATGGCGTGTAATTCCGGTCAATGGGCTGTCGCCGACCGGCTTACAGCCGAACTCGCTGGTCGTGGTCTTGCCGATCAGAATGGCGCCGGCGGCTTTCGCGCGTTCGACCGCCGGCGCATCGACCGCAGCGATGTTGTTCGCCATCGTCCGCGAACCTGACGCATAGCGCACGTTTGCGACCGCCATGAGGTCCTTTGCCGAGAACGGCACGCCATGTAGCAAGCCGAGCGGCGCGCCCCGCATCACGGCGTCCTCGGCCGCTTTGGCAGTGGCAAGTGCCGTTTCCGGCAGCAGCACGAAGAACGCGTTCAACGTCGCCTGTGTTGCCTCGGCCTTGGTCAGTGCACGCTTCGTGAGTTCAACCGGCGAGATATCTTTGGCGGCAACGCGCTGACGCATCTCCGCAGCCGTCATGGCATCGAAGTCGGCGGACATCACATGGCTCCGGAAATAAGCGGCCGGCCCCGCATCAATTGGTGACGATTGCGAAAGCGCGCACCGGCGAGCCCGAGCCGCCCTTGAACTTCAAAGGCACGCCGAAGAACTGAAACTCGCCCTTGCCCAAGAGTTCCTCGAGGTTCACCAGCCACTCCCAATGGCTGATGCCCAGCTTTCGGCACAGCCGATGCTGCGAAAATATATTGTCGCTCGGCCGGTCAGTGGACGGTCCTTCTACGCCGTGCATCCGCGAACCACGGTCATACAACCATTGCGTCGCCTCGACCGTGAGCTGCGGGTTTTTCCACACCGAGTCGAGCCCCGGATAAGTGCGCTTATGGAAGCCGGTGCACAGGAGCACGATGTGACCGTTTACCGTGACGCCGGCCTTTTTCTCGGCCTCCTCCATGTGCGCCAGCGTGATCTCGCCGAGATCCGGAATGTGCCTTAGGTCAAGGCAGACAGCCTTCCCCATGAACAAATCGAGCGGCATTTCGTCGACCGATTGGCCGCTGGGATTGACGTGCCGGAAGGCGTCGACGTGCGTACCCACGTGATCGAGTGTCGCAATGAAATTCGTCTGGAACGTCATCGCATCGCCGGGTACGCCGAGATTAAGCGCCTTGGAGGTTTCGTGACTGAGATGCGTGGTAATGACCGGCCTCTGAAATAATTTGTGAGCCGGCATGTTGTCCTCGATCAGAAGGCTGAGGTCGACGACACGCTGTGGCATATAACTTCTCCGTTGCGGCGGGGGCGATACTGAAACGCGGATTTGCTTTCCCGGAAAGCTGCGAAAACGGTGGGAACATCGGCATTACATAATGAATGCCGGGTGTGACGCTCACCGCGCAATCGTAACGCAGTCTCGCGTGGCGGCAATGGGCTCTCGCGACGGAGATATCAGTTCAGAAAGCCGACCGGATAAGGTCCGAACTTAAGCCCGGCCTGGACGAAGACACCGAAAATGTCGGTCTTCCAGTCGACTGGCTGTGGAAAAGCCGTTTCGCCAATGACGTTGCCCTGGAAGTTTGAATTGCCGTTCGCCTGCATGTGCCAATAGCGGCCGCCGATGCCGACGCTGGCATATTCTGTTACCTGGTACGATAGCGACACTTCGAACTGGTAACCTTGGCCCTTGCCGTTCTCCGGGATCGGCCCTGCGAAGTCGCCGACCGCTGTGCCAATCCGCAGCCAGTGGGTGTCAGTGCCGTTGAGAAACACGAAAGGCAGATACGCGGCCTCCGCATTGAGCCTGAAACGCTCGGCGAAGAGAAGCGAACCATCAAGCCCGACCCGCACTGACTGCCAATAATTGTTTTGCGAGATCGCCTCGATGGACGTCGGTATTGCCGGCTGGCAAACAACAGGATTGGTGGCGGTTTGCGCGCAGCCATAGGCGTTCATCTCTTGATTGAAGTAGTGGTAGCCGGCGAGCGCGCCGATGCGGAAATCGCCGCCGCGGATCACGTCGTAGCCGACGTCGCCGCTGGCGTAGCTTAAGTAGCCACCTTTCTGATCGCTCGTCGTGCTCGAATAAGGCTCGATAGCGGGCGGAAAATCTTCGTCCTTGAGGTGGCCGCCCGACATGGCGCCAGTACCGATATAGCCTTTGATAAAGAGGCCATTGGTAAAGGCGACGCGGCTGTAGAGCTCGCCCACATTCGTCATCATGTCGCTGTAGGTGAGCCGCGAGACCATCGCGTTCGACACGCTCGGTATGTTGTACAAACTCTTACTGGTATTGGCATTGCCGAACCAATAACGCGCCGCGAATTCGATCTGCCAGGCGGGAATCGAACGCGGCACGAAATAGTCAACGTCCGGTATCGGCGCGGCTTTGGTTACGAGCGGCGACGGCGACGATGCCGGCCACAGCGGCGGCAACACCGGCCACTCCGCTGCGTAAGCCGGCGTGGCGAACAAAAACGCCAACGCTAACCAACGCGGTAAATGAAACCGTACCAGCACTGCACGCCCCGCGCCCGTTTAAGGCTTGTTCTGACGCGGAAGATTTGAATCAAATTGTTTGCGTGTTTCTTTATGGCGGCGACCGATCGCGGATCAGCCTAAGCGGTCCGTAAAACGGAATGGTGTACGAGATGGAAAGACTTGCCGCTTTGGCGGGTGCCAAGCTCAAACATCATTGCGAAGAAGCAATGACGTTTGTGCGGGCTATAGCGCCGCCACCGCCGGCGCCGGTTTGATCTTGCCCTGGCGCTCGGCTTTCAGGAGATCGGCCACCAGAAACGCCAGATCAAGCGACTGTTCGGCATTGAGCCGCGGATCGCAGACCGTGTGGTAGCGGTCGTTCAAATCCTCATCGCTGATGGCGCGGGCGCCGCCGGTGCATTCGGTGACATTTTGCCCCGTCATTTCCAGATGCACGCCGCCGGCATAGGTGCCTTCGGCGGCATGCACCTGAAAAAACGTCCGCACTTCCTTGAGGATCTGATCAAACGGCCGGGTCTTGTAACCGGTCATGGACGTAATCGTGTTGCCGTGCATGGGATCGCACGACCACACGACCCGGCGCCCCTCGCGCTTCACCGCGCGCAGCAGCCTCGGCAAGTGTTCGGCGACTTTGTCCGCCCCCATACGGCAGATCAAAGTGAGGCGGCCAGGCTCGTTGTCCGGATCGAGAATGTCGATGAGCTTGAGCAGTTCATCCGGTTTCTGCGTCGGACCGGTTTTCAATCCGAGCGGGTTCTTGACCCCGCGGCAGAACTCGATGTGTGCGTGATCCGGCTGGCGGGTACGATCGCCGATCCACAGCATATGGCCCGACGTGCAGTACCAGTCGCCGGTCGTTGAATCGACCCGCGTGAAAGCTTGCTCGTATCCCAGCAACAACGCTTCGTGACTGGTGAAGAAATCGGTCGTCCGCATCTCCGGGTGCACCTCCGGGTCGATGCCGCACGCGCGTATGAAGTTGAGGGCTTCGGTGAGATGACCGGCAAGTTCCTGATAGCGCTTCGATTGCGGGCTGTCTTTGACGAAGGACAGCATCCATTGATGCGCATTCGAGAGGTTGGCGTAGCCGCCGGTGGCGAACGCGCGCAGCAGGTTGAGCGTCGCTGCCGATTGGCGATAGGCCTCGAGCTGGCGGCGCGGATCGGGCGTGCGGGCTTCGCGCGTGAAATCGATCCCATTGATGATGTCGCCGCGATAGGCCGGCAGCTCGACGCCGTCGCGCTTCTCGACTGGCGAAGAACGCGGCTTGGCAAACTGACCGGCAACACGTCCGACTTTCACCACCGGCGAAGCCGCCGCATAGGTCATCACCACCGCCATTTGCAGGAACAGGCGAAAAAAATCGCGGATATTGTTGGCGCCGTGCTCGGCAAAGCTCTCCGCGCAATCGCCGCCCTGAAGAAGGAAGGCCTGGCCGGCTGCAACCTGCGCCAAAGCGCGCTTGAGGTTGCGTGCCTCACCTGCAAAAACCAGCGGCGGAAAGCTCGCAAGCTGCGCCTCGACGTCGGCGAGCGCCGAAACGTCGGCATAATCCGGCACCTGCACGATCGGCTTTGAGCGCCAGCTGTCCGGGCTCCATTTCGCCGAGTTCGTAAGTTTCGACATAACAATCTCCAAGCCGTCATCGCTAGCGCGGGCCTGGCCCCGAGCCCGAAATCCATCGTCACGACCGGTGCTTATGGATTCCGGATCTCGCCGTTATTGCGGGTCGGCCGGAATGACGGGCGTCTTATACACAACGCCCTGTCGCCGCGACAGCCCGAAACTACCGGTCTATTCCGCGGCTTCCCGCGCGTAGCTGGCGCTTTTTTGGCGCATCGTAACCAGCTCTTCGGCCATGGTGGGATGAAGCGCCATGGTGGCGTCGAAATCGGCCTTGGTGGCCCGCATTTTCACGGCGATTGTGGCGATCTGGATCATTTCAGCAGCCGCTTCGCCGACGATATGACAGCCAACGACGCGATCAGTCTCGCCATCGACCACGAGCTTGAGCAGCACCGTGGTATCGCGTCCAGACAAGGTCGCCTTCAGCGGTTTGAACATGGCGCGATAGACGTCGGTCCGGTTGAGCTCCGCCCGCGCCTGCGTTTCAGTCAGGCCGACCGCTCCGACTTCAGGATCTGAGAACACGGCTGTGGGCACATTAGTGTGATCGACCACCGTCGGCTTGCCGCCAAAAACTGTTTCGGAAAACGCGGCCCCTTCGCGAATCGCGACAGGCGTGAGGTTGACGCGGTTGGTCACGTCGCCGATGGCGTAAATGCTGGCAACGCTGGTGCGCGAATATTCGTCCACTCCGATGCCGCCATTCTTGCTGATTTCGACGCCTACTTCCTTCAGTCCCAGCTTGGCAATGTTCGGCGTCCTGCCGGTGGCGAACATCGTGCAATCGGTGGTCTGCTGGAAGCCGTTTGAGAGCTGCACTGAAAAGCGGTCGCCGGCTTTTTTGATTGCCGCGATCTTGCAGCCGGTAACGACCTTAATGCCGCGCTTCTCCATGTCGCTGCGCACATGGGACCGCACCTCATCGTCGAAGCCGCGCAAGATATTCTCGCCGCGATAAATGACGGTCACGTGCGAACCGAGACCGGCAAAGATGCCGGCGAATTCGAGTGCGATATAGCCGCCGCCCTGGACCACCACGTGTGCCGGCAGCCGCGGCAAATAGAACGCCTCGTTCGAGGAGATCGCGTGCTCGATCCCGGGGATAGGATCGCCGTAACTCGGCGTCCCGCCGGTCGCGATCAGGATGTAGGCTGCGCGCACGCGTTCGCCGGTCGCCAAGTGCACGGTGTGGGCATCGGCGATGACCGCACGGGTTTTGACGATGCTGACGCCTGCCTTACCAAGAGTCGCAGTGTAGGCCGCTTCGAGGCGGGCGATCTCGCGATTTTTGTTGGCGATCAGGGTCGGCCAATCGAAGGTCGATCGTGGCAGCGTCCAGCCATAGCCGACAGCATCCTCGAATTCTGCGCGGAAGCGTGATGCGTAGACCAGAAGCTTCTTCGGAACGCAGCCGCGGATGACGCAAGTCCCGCCCACGCGGTACTCCTCAGCCAGCATCACCCGCGCGCCATGCTGCGCGGCAATGCGCGCGGCGCGTACGCCCCCTGAGCCGCCCCCAATGACAAAAAGATCGACGTCGTAGTCGGACATGCTCAGACGCTGCTCCTCATAGGATATCAAGGGCGCTCGACGACGCGTACCCCGTCTGGACCGGCCAGAATAGCAGTCCGCGCGAGACCGATGAACAGACCGTGCTCCATCACGCCCGGAACCTTGCAGAGCTGCACGGCCAAGGCCGCCGGATCGGGAATGCGTTGCACCTGTGCATCCAGGATCCAATGTCCACCATCGCTGACGAAGGTTTGGCCATTCTTGTTTTTACGCAGCGCGATCGGCCCCGGACAGCCGGCGGCGGCAATGGCCGCTTCGACGGCGCGCTGCGTTGCAACGGCGCCAAACGGCGCGATCTCGATCGGGAGCGGAAAGCGGCCGAGCATCGACACCCATTTGGTCTCGTCTGCGATCACGACCAATTGCGCTGAAGCCGCTGCCACGATCTTCTCCCGCAACAAGGCGCCGCCGCCGCCCTTGATCAGCGTCAAATCCGGGGCAATCTCGTCAGCGCCGTCGACCGTCAGGTCAAGCTCGGGCGTCTCGTCGAGGGTTGTCAGCGCGATGCCCGCCTCGGCTGCCTGCACGCGCGTTGCCTCGGAAGTCGGAACCGCTACGATGTCGAGGCCTGCACGCACGCGGTCGCCGAGCAACTCCACGAAGTGTCTTGCGGTCGAGCCGGTGCCAAGCCCAAGCCGCATGCCCTCCCGCACCAGTTCCAGCGCGCACGCGGCGGCGGCACGTTTTTGTACCTCGGCGTCCATGGGCGGCTGTGTAGGGCAAAATCAGCTGAAAAGCGAATAAACACCCTGATCCAGTATTGCTTGCGCTCTGTTACGACCACCCGCTACGCAAAAAACATCATGCTGACCATCGTTTTCGATCTCGACGGCACGCTGGTCGATACCGCACCCGACCTGATCGACACGCTTAACTTTACCCTGACGGCGCACGGGCTACCGATGGTGCCCTACGACGAAGCCCGCCCGATGATCGGCGGTGGCGCACGGAGCCTGATCGAGCGGACGCTGGCCGCGGAGGGACGCGATTCTACGCCCACCGATGTCGACCGTCTCTACGGCCCCTTCGTTGCACATTACGGCGACCACATCGCCGACCGCTCCAGCCTCTTCCCTCATGTCGAAGCAGCGCTTGATAGTTTGGCGGACGCGGGGCATCGGCTGGCGGTGTGCACCAACAAGCTCGAGCGGCTGTCGAAAAAGCTGCTACAGACGCTTGATCTCGCAAAGCGATTTGCGGCGATTTGCGGCCAGGATACGTTCGGCGTCCAAAAGCCCGATCCACAGGTCTTTCGGGCGACTGTGCTGCGCGCCGGCGGCGACCCTGAACACGCGATTATGGTCGGCGACTTCGATCACTGATATCCGGACCGCCCGAGCCGCAAACGTTCCAGTGATCGCGGTCGACTTCGGATATACCGACGTTCCGATTGCAGAGCTGCGGCCCGATCGGGTCATCAGCTCCTTCGCAGAGCTCCCCGCTGTCATTCGCCATTTTCCACACGCGAAAAGCCTGGATCGGCCCGCGCAACGCTGAACGCCGCTTGGTCTCAGCCGCAATCGGTCAAACAAAAACCGGAACTCGGGAAGCCCCGAGTTCCGGCATATTTGCGCGCCGCCATCGGCGCGAGTTTCAGTTACGCCAGCTGATTACCGATCGGCAGCCGGCGGATGCGCTTACCGGTGGCCGCGAAGATGGCGTTGCAGAGTGCGGGCGTGAACGGCGGCACGCCCGGCTCACCCACGCCGCTTGACGGCACATCGATGCTGTTCTCCACGATGTGGGTGTTGGTGACGGCCGGCGATTCATCGTGCCGGACCACCGGATAGTCGTTGAAGTTGCTCTGCTCCACGCGGCCATTCTTGAGCGTGATCTCGCCGTATTTGGCGAGCGAGAGCCCCATCACCGCCGCGCCTTCAATCTGCGAGCGGATGCGCTCGGGATTGACGTAGAACCCACAGTCGATCGCGGTGTCGACGCGGGGTACGGTGAGGTTACCTTTGCTGTCCACCGCAACCTCGACCACGGTGGCGATGTAGCTCACGAAGCTGCGATGCGCCGCAATGCCGAGGCCGTGACCAGGGGGCAATTTCTTTCCCCAGCCGGCTTTATCGGCGACAAGTTCAGCGACCCGCCGCAATCGTCCGGTGTCCACCGGATAGACGTCGTGCGGCTCACCGTAATCCCACCATGGCGTGGTGGCTTTTTCAGGCGCTGTGACGATCCTCGGCGGACCGATCAGTTCCAGCAGCATGTCCTTGGGATCGCGCCCAAGCTGATGCGCGATCTCGGCGACGAAAGACTGGATCGCCCACGCATGCGCCACATTGTTGACTGATCGGAACCAGCCGACACGCACGTGCGACTGCGCCTCACCGCTTTCAAGCTGCACGTTTGGCACATTGAACGGCGTATCGACGAATCCCATCCCCAGCTCGATAAACTGCGGATATTTCGGGTCGGGCATGAAATTCGCGAACAGGCTTGGCGCGGCACTGCGATGCCGCCACGCGACGACCTTGTTGTCCTTGTCGAGGCCTGCCTCGAGGCGTTCGGCCGTCACGGTATGGTAGAAGCCGTGGCGGATGTCGTCCTCGCGGGTCCACACCACTTTGACCGGAGCGCCGTCCATCGCCTTGGACAACAGCGCCGCCTCGATCGCGAAGTCCCACTTCGACTTGCGGCCGAAGCCGCCGCCGAGCAGATTGCAATGCAGCGTGACTTTCTTTGGATCGAGACCAAGCCGCTTGGCGACATCATCGCGGGCCCCGCCGGGACTTTGGACTGACGTCCAGATCTCCATCTTTCCGTCGGTCATGCGCGCAGTAGCCGCTGGCGGCTCCATGGTCGCATGGGCAAGGTGCGGCGAATAATATTCAGCCGTGATCACCTTGGCGGCTGACTTAAGTGCGGCGTCCGCGTCGCCTTCACTGCGCTCGACTTTTCCGGGCTTGCGAACGTTCTCTTCGAGCAAAGCCTTATACGAGACTGAATCGAACGAGGCGTTCGGCCCGTCGTTCCAGGAGATTTTGAGCGCGTCGCGGCCCTTCATGGCCGCCCACGTGTTCTTGGCGATCACCGCGACGCCGCCGAGCGGGGCAAATGCTGCCGGCGGGGGCGTCGGATCGATCGTGACGACCTTCACAACGCCCGGCACCTTCATGGTGGCGCTCGCGTCATACGAGGCCACTTTGCCCTGAACCACAGGCGGGCGGGCGACGACGGCAAACATCAGGCCGGGTAGTTTAACGTCCTGGCCATAGGTGGCTTTGCCGGTCGTGATGTCGAACAGATCGACGATGGTGACGTTGCCTTTGCCGATGTAGCGGAAGGCGCTCGGGTCCTTCAGGCGCAGGCTGTCGAGAGCGGGCGCCGGGAGGGCCGCAGCATCGGCGGCTAGCTCGCCGTAACCGAGCTTCTTGCCCGAGGCCGTGTGCACCACCTCATGCATGCGCGCTTTGACTTCGTTGACGTTGACGCCCCAGCGCTTGGCGGCCGCCGTTTCGAGCATCTGGCGCGCTCCGGCGCCGATCTGCCGCATCGGCTGAATGAAATGACGCACGCTGCGTGAGCCATCCGTATCCTGATTGCCGTAGGTCTCTTCGTCTCCCGGCGACTGGACGACGCGGACCCGCGCCCAATCGGCGTCAAGTTCGTCCGCGACGATCATCGGGAGCGATGTGCGCGCGGCGCCGTTACCCATTTCGGCGCGGTGCGCCACGATGGTGACAATTCCATCCTTGTCGATTGAAACAAAGATGTGCGGGTTGGTGACGACGCCATGCGGCATCTTCTCGGCGCCGGTGGCATAGGCCATGGCGCTGCGAACCGCGGGGAACTGCGCGGCGAGAACGAACACGCCGGTGCCGGCCACGCCCTTAAGCAGGTTGCGCCGACTGACGTTGGCGATAGCGACGTTGTGCTGATTGCGATGATGGGTCATGTCAGGCCCCCTTTGAGGCGGCGCGAACGGCCGTATGGATGCGTTGGTAGCAACCGCAGCGGCAGATGTTGCCGTACATGGCATCATCGATCTGCTTGTCGGTCGGAGCCGGGGTCTTCGCCAGCAAAGCCGCCGCCTGCATGATCTGGCCGGCCTGGCAATAGCCGCATTGCGGCACACTGATATTGCGCCAAGCTACCTGAACCGGATGTTCGCCTTTGGGATCGAGACCTTCGATAGTGACCACCGACTTGCCTGCGACGTCCGACATGGCGATGCCGCAGGCGCGGACCGCCTCACCGTTCATATGGACCGTGCAGGCGCCGCAGAGCGCGACGCCACAACCGAATTTGGTTCCGGTCAGGCCAAGCTCGTCGCGCAGATACCATAAGAGCGGCATCGACGGATCGCCGTCGAATGCGTGCTCTTGGCCATTCACACGTATGTTGACCATTATTTCCTCCCATAGCGGTTCTTTTAGGTCACGGACTGCCGCCTCTCAGCTCCATGACGTCGCCGGAATTTCGGCTGCCGTTCGATGCTCACCGCCATATGCGGTGATCAGCGCCGGCGAGTTGTTGCAGTGCGAAAAACTTCAACGCGTACAAAGAAAATTTGATGCTAACGCAGCGCCGATGCTTGGCAAGATGAATTCAAATTGGTGGTCCGAGGTGGGCCGCGTCTTTTAGTTCCGCGATGGGAGCGGTCCCTCGTCGCCGTCGTGACGAGTTACAACATCGTCGAAAAACGCTCTGCTTTCTGACCGATGTCCGTCCCGATCGAGTCCACATCTCCTGAATCCTCGCATTTTTTACGAAATCGACGTCACGGATTTTTGATGAGAGGCTTGGCGTCGATGAGAGGCTTGGAGTCACTGCCCACGCCGTCGCATGAACTCGCTTCAACGGCGACGCCAGCAAGCTGCGCAGCGCGAATGATCGTCTGTTTGTTCCTTGTTCAGGCAAATCAAATTTGCACGGGACATAAGGGCGAGCTGCCGGCTTAAGCCAGAACACGGCGCCAGGCTTGGTACCTCAAGCATCGCTGAGCCCGATTGCGCCAAAAATTGGTATGGACCATCAGGCCTTTATCGGGCACAAGAACTGGCTATATAAGGCTAGCAATGCTGTTGGCTCATATGGAGCCGTAGCCACTGAAACGCCTGCCGATGGACAGCGTGGAAATGGAACTCTCGCAAGCCTGCGATGCGCTGGACGACGCCGCTTTGCGTCCGGCACTCGTCGACCCCTTCGGCCGCGAAATCAACTATCTGCGCGTCTCGGTCACGGACCGCTGCGATTTTCGCTGCGTCTATTGCATGAGCGAGCACATGGCCTTTCTGCCGAAGGCCGAGTTGCTCACGCTCGAAGAGCTTGACCGGCTTTGCTCGGCCTTTGTTGCGCGTGGCGTGCGCAAGCTTCGCCTGACTGGCGGCGAGCCGCTGGTGCGTCGCGGGATCATGACGTTGTTCTCCTCACTGTCGCGGCACCTCGCGTCCGGGCGCCTTGAGGAGCTGACGCTCACGACCAACGGCTCGCAACTCGCCAAATACGCCGCCGATCTCAAATCGCACGGCGTGCAACGCATCAATGTTTCGCTCGACACGCTCGATGCCGACAAATTCCGCGCCATCACGCGCTGGGGCGCGCTGAACGACGTGCTCGCCGGAATCGACGCTGCGCAGTCGGCCGGCCTCAAGATCAAGATCAACACCGTGGCGCTTAAGGGCGTCAACGACGATGAGTTCCCGCGTCTGATCGAATGGGCCCACGGACGCGGCATGGATTTGACGCTGATCGAGGTTATGCCGCTCGGCGAGATTGGCCGCCTCGACCAATACCTGCCGCTGTCGATGGTGCGGGCGCGTCTTGATGAGCGTTTCTCGCTCGATGAACTGGACTACCGCACCGGAGGACCGGCGCGTTACGTCCGCGTCGCCGAGACCGGCGGGAAACTCGGCTTCATCACGCCGCTCACCCACAATTTCTGCGAGTCGTGCAATCGCGTACGGGTCACTTGCACCGGCACCCTCTATATGTGCCTCGGCCAGGCTGACGCGGCCGATCTGCGCAAGCCGCTGCGCGCGTCCGAGGGTAACGACCTCCTCCATGCCGCCATCGACGAGGCCATCGCGCGCAAGCCTAAAGGCCACGATTTTATCATCGATCGCCGGCATCAGCGGCCCGCGCTGGCGCGCCACATGAGCGTGACGGGCGGATAGCAGTCGCTCGTCATTGCGAGCGGAGCGAAGCAATCTCAGCCTCGCTTCGCACCCGCTTTCGCGGGATTGCTTCGTCGCTTTGCTCCTCGCAATGACGAAATCGCCCCGCACTCAAAACAGCCACAGCCCTTCCGAGCCTCTGGTCGAACCGATGCGCATCAATGCGCGCAAGGGCTTGCATAGCGCATCCGCCGCTGCCCAATCCGCTTTCGACATGGCCTGCTTGCGATCCCAGTAACAGGGATCCGGAAACAGGCACCGTCGGTCGCGCCGGCAGCGGACCTTGGCGCAATCGCGCCAGTAGCCGAGCAAGTCGCATTGCGCTTGCGCGATCAGCCCATGCTTCTCCCGGTACGGCACGCGGCGCCATTGGCTGAAAGTCATCCGCCGCGGATATTTCCAGCTCGACGCGGCCACGTTTCGTCTGACCATGCGCTTCCTCGTTGTTGGTGCTCAGCGTGCACCCCCTCCCCGCACGCAGGGAAAGGTGAAATAGAAAATCGTTCTCGCGGCGCGTCTGCGCCCGAGCCTTGCGGCGTACGAAGCTTAAGTCTGCCCCCAACAACGAGGGGGAGCGGAGCGCCGAGAGGCGCATCCAACCAATGTCCGCGCCGCACCTGCCAACGTCGCCATCGGCCGATGCGTTCGGGCGCGGATGCGCGCCGCAGACAAGTGTACGCAAGTCTGTTGTACGCAGTCCGCGCCACTCATCTGCTCCGGGGCGCGCTCGCTTCCCGGCGCTCCGCAGCGGCACTCGCCACGCCAGTCGCAACCAGCATTGGCTCAGCCCCAGGCCGTGTTTCCTGGGACCCGGCTCTGGCGGGTGTCACCCGCCTTCGCCTGTCCCAGTCCAGCGCGCTCCGCGCAGACCGGTCGTTTTGCCGGACCAACGGTGTCCAGGGCCGCCCGGGTGCGGGGTTACGAATCCCGCCCGCGGGCGCCGCACTCGCTCCAGCATCGGTACGTCACCGGTGACGCCCCTCGAATGAGCGAGATGGGATTGGCGTATAACTGAAATCGTGACGCGAGTCAAGTGCGTAGTCCCTGTCTTAGTGACGGCGCCGAGGGTGTTTTGCGGCCAACAGCCTGTCAGCTTTTGTGGTCCTATCGGGGTGAAGCGGAAGTCAACCGGACGCCAAATCCGGC
>CAVSFV010000028.1:0-11895 GCA_963727325.1 uncultured Alphaproteobacteria bacterium | reverse complement strand
CGATCAGCCGCTGCATCGAGATGCGGGTCAACGCATCCAGCGCGCCGAGCGGTTCGTCAAAGGCAAGCAGGCGCGGACGGCTGACCAGCGCGCGCGCCAGCGCCACGCGCTGCTTCTGGCCGCCGGACAATACCGACGGCCAATGATCGCGCCGATCCTCGAGCCCGACCTCGCGCAACGTGTCGATCGCTCGATCGCGCGCATCCGCGCGACGAGTATTCCCGGCCTAGGCCGACCTCGACATTGGCGAGGACCGATGCCCAGGGCAGCAGCCGCGGCTCCTGGAACATGATCCGGATTGCGCCGCTGTGCGCCGTTTGATCGATGCGGCCGCCAAAATGGAACTCGCCTTCGCTCGGCTGCTCCAGTCCGAGCAACAGGCGCAGCAAAGTGCTCTTGCCGCAGCCGCTGCTCCCCACGATGGCGACGAATTCACCGGCGCGGATGTCTCAAATCGATGCCGCGCAAGACCTGATTTCAGCCAAACGACTTTCGCAACTGACGAATTGTCACCGCGATGCTGCCGGAGAGCCAGGTCCAATTCAAGCGGCATCTGGCGGGCAGGAGTTCAACGAAATTGTCAGAGCGGCGTAGCGCCCCGACCGTCATGCGTTGACCTCGCTTGGGCTCTGAAATGCCGGATGCCATCCCAGGCACCCCCGCTCAAGCAGCCCGCGCGCTGTCGGCCAGTTTGCCGAGCAGCGCATAAACCAGCATGCCTAAGACCGCAACGTCGGCCAAGGAACTCGCGCGCATTCATCGCCATGTAGCCGATGCCCGATGATGCGGAGATGGTTTCGGCGACGATCAGCGTGAGCCACATGATGCCGAGCGCATAACGCAGCCCGACGAAAATCGACGGCAGCGCGCCCGGCAGGATCACACGCCAGAACAGCGTCGACGCCGACATGCCGTAGGTCCGCCCCATTTCGACCAACTGCGGATCGACGGTGCGGATGCCGTGCTGCGTATTGATGTAGATCGGGAAAAACACGCCGAGCGCGACCAGGAAGATCTTTGCTTCCTCGTCGATGCCGAACCAGAGGATCACCAACGGGATCAGTGCAAGATGAGGAATATTGCGAATCATCTGCAGCGTGCTGTCGAAGATCCGCTCGGAACGCTTCGATAGCCCGTTGGCGAGGCCGAGAGCGAAGCCAAACCCGCCGCCGATCAAAAGGCCGACGATCGCCCGCCAGAAACTCACCCAAATATTGCGCGGCAGTTCGCCGCTGATGGTCGCATGCCATCCGGCGGCGATCACGGCGGTTGGCGCCGGCAGGACGCGCAACGGGATCACGCCGGCAAGCGATAGCACCTCCCACACGGCGATGATGCCGATGGGTAGCGCCCACTGCGTCAACTTTCCGGATTGCCTGGCTATGGCCGAACGAACTTCATCGGACCTACGGTCATGACTGGGCGGCTTGACGGCGGATCGGAAGTTGCTCGTTGGCGATGGTCTCGCCGAACGGCCCGGTATTGACGCTCGCCGGGTCGGCGGTGCGGGCATGCCGTAAGGACAGCAGCGGAAACACCAGCTCGGCAAACCGATAGGCTTCTTCGAGATGGGGGTAGCCCGACATGATGAAGGTATCGATGCCGAGCGCGATATACTCCTTTATACGCGCCGCCACAGTCGGCGGATCGCCGACCAGCCCGGTTCCCGCGCCGCCGCGCCCAGGCCGACGCCGGCCCAAAGATTGGGGCTGATCTCGAGCTTGTCGCGGCGTCCGCCGTGCAATTGCATCATGCGTTTTTGACCGACCAATCCATGCGCGCAAAGATCGATTGGGCGCTGGCGATGGTTTCGTCGCTGACGTGAGCAATAAGGTCCTCGGCGGCCTTCCATGCTTCCGCGTTGGTTTCGCGCACGATCCGTGCAGGCGGATGCCGAACCACTGCCGTCCTCGTGTCGCGGCAAGCGCCGCGACCGGGGCGATCTTCTCGGCGACCTGCGCCGGGGGCTCGCCCCAGGTCAAATATTTGTCGATCGTATCAGCGGCGACGTCGACCGCAGCCTCGGACGAGCCGCCGAAATAAAGCGCTGGCCGTGGCTTCTGCACCGGCGGGAAAAGCAGCCGGCCGTCTTCGACGCGGATATGCTTGCCGTGAACATTCACCTTCTCGCCGGCGAGGAGTGCAGTGTAAACGGCGAGAAATTCGCGAGTGACTTCGTAGCGTTCGTCATGGTCGAGAAAAATGCCGTCGCCCTTGTTTTCCGTGGGATCGCCGCCGGTGACGACGTTGATCAACAGCCGGCCTTGCGACACGCGATCGAGCGTCGCCGTCATGCGGGCCGCAACCGTCGGCGACTGCAATCCCGGCCGCACCGCGACGAGGTATCGCAACCGCTCTGTGAAAGGCGCGAGCGCCGACGCGATGACCCAGAAATCTTCGCAGCTTCGCCCGGTTGGCAACAGCACGCCGAAATAGCCGAGATCGTCGGCCGCCTGCGCGATCTGGCGCAGGTATTGAAGGCTGACCGCGCGGGCGCCAATGGTGGTGCCGAGATGGTGGCCGTCGCCGTCGGTCGGCAAGAACCAAAGGACGTTGGCGTCGGCCGGCGCAACGATGCTCATGAGGCCGGCTTTCTGACAGCACTGGAAACGACAACCTGCTTGGGGATCAGCCCCAGCGCATAGAATGTGTCGGCGATGCGCTGCTGATCTGCGATGGCGGCGTCATCGAGCGGGCGAACGCCGTAGGTCTGGCGTTTCAGCGCGACTTCCAGAACGGGTGCAGGAATGCCGATGCCGGCGCTGAGCTCTTCCGCGACGGCCTTTTCCTTGCCATCCGCCCACCTGTCGATGTCAGCGATGCCCGCAAGGATCGCGTCGACCGCAGCGGGGTTGGCATCGGCGAATTTCTTTCCGGCAAAATAGAACTGACGGTTCGGCGCCAGGCCCGTGGCGTCCCGCAACGTTCGGGCGCCGGTTGCGGTCTCGGCGGCCACCTGGAACGGATCCCAAATGACCCAGGCATCGATGGCGCCGCGCTCGAACGCCGCACGCGCGTCGGCCGGCGCGAGATAGATCGGCTCGATCTCCGAATATTTCACGCCGGCATTTTCCAGCGCACGTACCAGCAGAAAATGAACGTTGGAGCCCTTGTTGAGTGCGATCTTCTTGCCTTTGAGATCGGCAAGCGTGTTGATCGGCGAGTTCCGCGGCACCAGGATCGCTTCACCTTTGGGCGCCGGCGGCTCATACGCTACATAGACAAAGGGTACGCCCGCGGCTTGGGCGAAAATCGGCGGAGTTTCGCCGGCGTGCCCGAAATCGATTGCGCCGGCGTTGAGCGCCTCAAGCAGCGGCGGTCCCGATGGAAATTCCTTCCAGGCGACCCTGAAACCGAGCGGGGCGAGCTTGCCGTCAAGTCCGCCATGACCCTTAAGCAAAATCAGATTGCCGTATTTCTGGAAGCCGATGGTGACGACCTTATCCGGCGCCGAGCTTGCACTCGGTAGGACCGCGCCGGCGAATGCGAGCACCGCCGCAACGCCGACGACTGTGCGGACTAATTTCATTTCGCTTTTCCCCTAGCAATGACAGCGATATATTGGGGCGCTCGCCTACCTAGCTGCTCGAGCCGGCGGCGACGACGCAGGCGATCGACGTCACCGAAACGAAAACACTGCGTCCGGCTCCGCTGCTCTAATCCCACTGCCGCCGCCTCGACTAACTCCAAGCGTGAAGCGGCGGGTTGACGCCGTTCAGGTGATAATTTCCCAGGATGGCATATTTCCACCGAACTGGATCGTGCAGGGTGTGCGTACGCGCGTTGCGCCAATGCCGATCGAGATTGAGTTCGCTGAGCGTCGAGCGCGTACCTACAAGCTCGAAGAGCTTGTTGGTCGCTGCGATCGCCGTCTCGGTGCTCAGCACTTTCGCTTCGGCGACGGCGACTTGCGCCTCGGCGACCGACCCTTGCGTCGGATTCTCGACGGCAAGGTCGATCGCGCGTCCGGCGATTTCGAGCAACGCTTGCGCGGCGTGAAGGCGCAGAACGAGATCGCCCACGGCCTGAATCGTGTAGGGATCGTCCGACGCCCGCGTCGGCCGAACTGTCGATCCAAGCACGCGCCTTGCCGCGCACCAGAGTGATAGTGTCTTCGATCGCATTCCTGGCGATGCCGGTGTCGACGGCCGCCTGGATGATCTGGAAGATCGCGCCGTCGGCGGTCGGGCGGTCGTAGCCCTTGTACCCGGGGACCAAATGGCTTTTCGGCACCCGCACGTTATCGATCAGCGTGGTGCCGCTGAACGTCGCCCGCTGACCGAAGCTCGACCAATCGTCGATCACGGTGAGGCCGGGCGCATCGCGGTCGGCGATCGCATACCAGGCGCGGCCCTGATCGTCCAAGGCAACGATGGGGACGAGATGAGCGAACAGCGCGCCGGTCGAATAGAATTTTTCGCCGGTCACGATCACATGGTCACCCTTGTCGACAAAGGTCGTCTCGAAATCGGCGGCGCGTTTCGACCGGAATTCGGAGAAGGCGTTGCCGAAGCGCACGCCCGTGATCACGTCGGCGAAGAGTTCGCGCTGCTGCTGTGGCTCGGACACGGTACGAATGGCGGCAACGACGCCGAGATGGTTCTGCGGAATCTGGCCGAGGCTCGGATCGGCGGCGGATATGATCTCGATCACCTTGGCAAGGACGGCGTAAGAGACCTCGGGACCCCCGAACGCCTTCGGCACGTTGATCGACCAAAGACCGCTTTGCGAAAAGGCGTCGAGCTCCGCGATCGGCTTGGCCCGCGTACGGTCACGCTCCGAGGCGCTGGCGGCGAAACCTTTCGCCAGCGTCTGGGCGACTTCGACCGCTTCGCGCTCCGAACGGATGACGTGAGCGGGACGTCGCGGGCGCGGCAGGCCGGGGACTCCGAGAGGCTTTGCGTCCTTTGGATTCACGGCAATCGTCATGGCAATTTCTCCGTTGGCTGAAGGTGGTTGCCGCTCTAGGCGGCCACGGAAGGCAACGCGTCTCGCGCCTTCGGCTCACCGGCGCCGAGATAGAAGGCGCGGATATCTTCCCGCTGCCGCAACTCGTCGGCATCGCCTTCGAGGACGGATATTCCGTTCTCGAGTACGGTTGCGCGATCGGCGTATTGCAACGCGATGGCCGAGTTCTGTTCGGCGAGCAGGATCGAAAGCCCTTCTTCGCGATTGAGACGCTTGAGTATTTTGAAGATGTTCTGAACGACGAGCGGGGCGAGACCCATTGACGGTTCGTCGAGAACAAGCAGCCGCGGTCGCGACATCAGGGCGCGACCGATCGCCGTCATTTGCTGCTCGCCGCCGGACGTGAGGCCCGATTTTGCCTTTCGTTTCTCCTTCAAGCGCGGAAAGTAGGCGTAGACCCGTTCAAGGTCCGCCGCGGCCTCGCGGCGGCTCGAACTTCGGCCCAGCGCGCCAGTGATAAGGTTTTCCTCGACGGTCAGGGAGCGGAAGCAGTGGCGGCCTTCCAGCACCTGCACGAGTCCCCGGCGAACAAGATTCGACGGTTTCGTCTGCTTCACATCGAGGTCGAGGAAACGAATTTCTCCTTTGGTGATCGCGCCGCGCTCCGCCGGAAGCAAATTCGAGAGTGCCTTCAGCGTTGTTGTCTTGCCGGCGCCGTTGGCGCCGAGGAGTGCGAGAATCTCTCCTTCGCGGACCTGCAGGCTGACCTCATGCAGCGCGACAATCGCATGATCGTAAACCGCTTCGACGGCAGTAATTTCAAGTAGCGGACGCGATTGCGGCATAGGCCTCTCCTGATACGCCGCCGCTTCGCGGAAGCGCTTAGACGTATGGCGGGACCGGCGTCGGCGCCGGTCCCGCGCTTTCGAGCGATTACTCGGCGGCAGCGCTGTCAGAGGTCCGGATTTTGATGCCCTTCTCTTTGGCGTAGGCCTCCGATGACTTCTCGATGATCGGCCGCAGCAATTGCCAATCGGGAGCGATCCAGTCGGAGATCACCTTCCACTTCTCGCCCGTCCATTGCTGGAACGTCACGCGGCCATCGCCTTCATGATTGTCCCAGGTCACGTTGATCGAGTGGAAGAGGTCCTTGGCGCCGAGCGCTTCGACGCGCGCCGGATCGAGCTTGAGGTGTTCGAAGCCCCAGCGGACTTCGTCGCCGGTCAGCGTCCGTTTGCCAAACTTCTCCTGGGCGATGCGGATCGCCTCGACATTGAGGATGCCGTTGACGATGCCGAGGTTGTGATAAACGCTGCCGATGCGCTTCTTGTCTTCGAGGTTGCCCTTGCCGGCGCCATAAACCGTCTTCACGACTTCCTGCAGGACCGGATATTGCGCACCCGACGCCTGCGTCGTGATGGCGATGTAGCCCTTGGCGGCGTCGCCGGCCGGGATCACGTCTTCTTCCGAATTCGACCAGACATTGCCGATGATATGATCGGCCGGGAAGCCGACTTTCTGCGCGGTCTTCAGCGCTACCGGATTCATCACGCCCCAGCCGCGCAGCACCACATAGTTCGGTTTCTCCCGCCTGATGGTGAGCCATTGCGCCTGCTGCTCGTTGCCGGGATGCGGCACTTCGAGCTGGTCGACGGTGAAGCCGTATTTCTGTGCGAGCAGTTCGTAGATCGGGATCGTCTCGCGGCCATAGGGCGAGCCGTGGTAGAGCACGACAATCTTCTTGCCCTTCAGCTTGTCGAGACCGCCCTCGCGGCTGGCAAGGTAATTGATGATGCCGGACGTCTCGCTGTAGGGATTGAGCAGAAGCGGAAAGACGTAGGGGAAGACCCGGCCGTCGGTCGAATCGGTGCGGCCGTGATTGATGGTGATCAGCGGCGTCTTGTCGGCCGTGATGCGATCGATCATCGCGTAGGCGATGCCGACCGACAGCGGATTCCAGGCGGCGATGTTGGCGCGGCTCTTCTGCCGCTCGTAGCATTCGACGCCGCGCTCGACCTCATATTGGGTCTCGCATTCGTCCCACGTCAATTTGACGCCGTTGACGCCGCCGTCGCGGATATTGATGAGATTGAGATAGTCGATGAAGCCGCCGAAGAAGCCGGTGCCGCCGGCCGCGTAGGGTCCGACGCGGTAGCTTTGCAGTGGGAAGTATTGTTCGTCCGCACGCGCCGCATCAGGTGTGGTGACGGTGCCGAGCGCCGCCAGCGACAGCGCGGCGGCTATCCCCAGCGTTTTTGCTCGTATGGCGATGGTCATGATCGTTCCTTTCTGGTTCCAAATGAAGTTGTCGGCATTAAAGCTGTACGAGCAGCCTCTTCGTCAGCCGATCCCACAGGGCGACAAGCCCGCTGGGCTCGGCGATGAGGAAGACAATGATGAGCGCGCCGATGACGATGCGCTGACTCATGTCGAGAACGCCTGAATCGAACACGCCGCCGAACACGAGCGAGCCGAGGCGCGAGAGTACGAGCGGAAAGACGACGATCAGCGCCGCGCCGAAGAACGCGCCGCGGATCGACGCCAGGCCGCCGATGATGATGATGAAGAGGATCGAAAACGAGCGGTCGAGATTGAACCCATCGGGCTCGACCGTGCGCAGGTAGGCGAACGCCCAGAGGAAGCCGGCGATGCCAATGATGAAGGACGACACGCCGAAGGCGAGGAGTTTGGTGCGGAAGATCGAAATGCCAAAGACCTTGGCGGCGATCTCATTGTCTCTGACGGCGATGAAATCGCGGCCGGAACGGGTCGACACCAGACGGGCCGCGAACGCCGTCACCGCCACGACGATGGTCAAAGCGAACAGATAACGGCCCAGCGGCCCCTCGAATTTGATCCCAAAGCAGCGTGAGCGGCGGCGCATCGATCACGCCGGAAGAATTGTAGTTCGACAGCCAGGCGAAACGGGTCAGCGCCCATTTGACGAAAAACTGCGCTGCCAGCGTCGATACCGCGAGGTAGAAGCCGCGCAAGCGCAGACTCGGCAGGCCGAACAGCAGGCCGAACGCCGCCGCGGTGGCGCCTGCCAGGATCAAGCTGATGATCAGCGGCAATCCCGGGACCCGCAGATTGAAATTGTAGGCGGCGAACGCGCCGACGGCCATGAACGCCGCCGAACCGAGCGACAATTGGCCGGCATATCCGGTCAGGATGTTCAGGCCCAGCGCGGCGAGGCTGAGCGCAAGAAACGGCAACAGGATCGCTTCAAACAGATAGCTCGTACCGAAGGCCGGGATGATTCCATAGGCGACAAGCAACACCGCCGGTATCGCAAGCCATTGCGGCACGCGGCGCGGCAGTGCGGCGGAATCGAACGTGATCGCAGTCACGGCTTCAAACCCTTTCGACGAGCTTCAGGCCGAACAGCCCGGCGGGACGAACGAGCAGAAAACCGAGCGCGACGACGTAGGCGAACCAGATCTCGATGCCGCCGCCGAAGAACGGGCCGATATAGACTTCGGCCAACTTCTCCGTAGCGCCGACCAGCAGTCCGCCGACGATCGCGCCCAGGATCGAGTCGAACCCGCCCAACACCAGAACCGGCAGTGCCTTGAGAACGATCAGGGACAGCGAGAACTGGACGCCGAGCCGCGCGCCCCACAGCAGTCCCGCGACCAGGGCGACAAAGCCCGCGGCAGTCCAGACGATTGCCCAGATCACGGGAAGGCGAAGGCCGACAGCGAGCGCCGCGAACTGGTCATCGGCGACGGCGCGGAATGCGAGGCCGGTGTGCGTGAAGCGGAAGAACGCGGAGAGAAGCATAACCATCGTCGCCGCGACCGCCGCGGCGAATAGATCGAATGAGCTAATCAGCACATCGCCGACCTGCAGCGGCGTATCGTCGAAGCCGAGATTAAGACCGTGGACTTGGGTGCCCCAAATCAGCTGCGCTGCACCTTCGAGGATGTAGGCGAGCCCCAAGGTCGCCATGAACAGAATGATCGGCGACTTGTTGACCAGAGGCCGCAGCACCGTGCGCTCGACCGTGACGCCGAGAGCGGCCATGATGACGAGGGCGATGGCAAGACTGACGAAGAATGGCACGCCGTGTTCGAGAATGCCGACGAACGTCAGCGCGGCGAACAAGACCATGGAGCCTTGGGCGAAATTTAGGACGCCCGATGTTTTGTAGATGAGGACAAAACCGATGGCGACCAGCGAGTACATGACGCCGGACAGGAGGCCGCCGATCAGCACTTCCAACAGAAAGGAATAGTCGAAGTCGCTCATGCGGCCTCCTCGATGAGATCGGCCTCATGCGCGACGCCCAGATAGGCGTCGATCACCGCAGGGTTAGCGCGTACGTCGGCAGGCGCGCCATCGGCGATCTTGCGGCCGTAATCGAGGACCGCGATCCGGTCGGAAAGGTCCATGACGACGCCGATGTCGTGCTCGATGAGCACGACCGCACTGCCAAAGCGGTCGCGCGCGGCACGCACGAACTCCGCCATCTGGCGTTTTTCAGTTGCGGTCATTCCCGCCATCGGCTCGTCGAGCAGGATGATCTTGGGGTGTGAGACCAGCGCGCGCGCGAGGTCGACCCGCTTCTGCAGGCCGTAGGGCAGCACGCCGACGAGACGATCCTTCACCGCATCGAGATCGAGGAGGCCGATAATCTCGTGCGCGCGTCGGCGCATTTCGGCCTGCTCGGCGGCCGCGCGGCCTAGGCCGATGATCTGCTCGACAAATGTCGCACGCGCGGCACCGGCAAGGCCAATGGCGATGTTGTCGACTACGCTCAAGCTCGGGAACAGCGCCAGATGTTGGAACGTCCGCGTCACGCCCAGGCGGGACAATTGCGCCGTCGGCACGCGCGTGAAGGTTTTGTCGCGGATCCGCACGCGTCCGCTATCGGGTCGGTAGAGCCCGCTGATGACATTGATAAGCGAGCTTTTGCCGGCACCATTCGGGCCGATCACAGCGTGAATATCGCCGGACTGGACCGCCAGATCGACGCTTGCCAGCGCCTTCACCCCGCCGAATGACAATGAGACACCGTCGAGAACCAGGATCGGCGCGGCGACCCCGCCCGGCGCCGACGCGACCTGGTGCGCAAGCCTTTCAGCCGGTCTCTGGTCGGGCGCCACGTGGAGCATTGCCGTGTCCGTTGTCAGCGTTGAAGTGCGGCGGTGCGGTGGCATACCCGACGCTATTCCGCGGCAATGACGACCTGCTCGCGTCGTGCCTCAAGTTCACGGACAAGCGGAATAACGTGCCTGCCGAAATGCTCGACTTCTTCCTGGAAGTGCAAAAAGCCGAGCAGGATGAGGCTCGCGCCGGCATCCTTGAGCGCGAGGATGCGCTCGGCGATCTGGTGCGGCGTACCGATCAAATTCGACCGGAAGCCATCGTTGTATTGAACCAGATCTTCGAATGTCGACTTCGCCCAGTTCCCCTGGCCCTCCGGCGACGCCTTCCCGGCATTCTTGACCTCGTGCGCGAAGGCGTGGACTGCCTCAGGGTTCGCCTTCTGAATGATCTCGGCGAGCACAGCCTTGGCTTCGGCTTCGGTATCGCGGGCAATCGCGAAAGCGTTGACGCCGACGCGGACGGAATGGCCGTTAAGCGCAGCCTTGGCCTGGATGTCGTCAACCTGCTTGGCGATTTCGTCGGGCGTGTTGCCGTTGGTGAAATACCAGTCGGACACGCGCGATGCCATGTCGCGCGCCGCGCGCGAAGAGCCGCCCTGGAAGATTTCCGGCAACGGCTCGATCGGCTTCGGCTTCAGCGAGTAGTTATCGAAGTGATAGAAAAAGCCTTTGTGGGTAAAGGCGTCTTGCGTCCAGATACCGCGCAGCGCGCGAATGAATTCTTCCGAGCGCCGATAGCGCTCGTCATGGTCGAGCCAGGGCAGGCCGATCGCAGCGAACTCGCCGCGAAACCAACCGGACACGATGTTAACCGCAACGCGTCCCTTGGTCAGGTGGTTGATCGTCGCGATCTGCTTTGCGGCCAACGCCGGACCCCACGGTCCCGGCAGAATTGCAGCGATGACCTTCAGCTTTTCGGTGGCGGCAAGAAGCGCATGACTGAAGGAGACCGATTTGTGCTGATATTCGGCGCCGTAGCCCGCGGTAAAGCGGATCTGGCTCAGTGCATAGTCGAACCCGGCCTGCTCAGCGATCCTCGCGAGCTTGATGTTGTAATCGATATCCCAGCTAGTGCGCTGCTCGATGTTGCTGATTACCAGCCCACCGGAAACGTTGGGCACCCAGTACGCGAACTTGACGGGTTCAGAGCTGTGAACGGTCATGATCTTCCCTCACCGTGTGAATTTCAGACGGTAGCGAACGCGGCTTGCGCACCGCGGCGCACCGACCGCATTTCCAGCAACCCGGCAAACTCGACGGCGGCCCGTTTGATCCTCGCGGACAGCTCTGGCTTGTCGATCCGATAGTTCTGAAAGTCGCGTTCGAGCGCGAAGATCGACGTCGGCAATGTCAGGGCGTTGAAGAACCCAAACAGCGGGCGAAGCTGGTGCTCGGTGACCAGTCCATGGAGCGGGCTGCCGCCGGTCGCAGCGAGCAAGACGGGTTTTCCGGTGAGTGCATTTGGCCGGACAAGATCGAATAGATGCTTAAGGGCGCCCGTGTAGGAGCCCTTGTACACCGGGGTGGCCACGACGAGCGCATCGGCCGTCTCAATCGCCTGAATAGCCGAGCGCGCCTCTTGTGGCAGACGCTCGAAAGAGAACGATTGCAGTCGTTCCGGCACGAATGGTTGAAAAAGGTGCGGACCGACGTCAACGAGTTCGATGAGTTGGCTCTGAGCGTTCAGTAACGAACAGACTTCCGCCAAGAGGTCTGACAGCAACGCCGACGTTCTAGATGGGCGGGTGATATTTCCCGCGACACCGACGATGGAAAGAAACGTCATCAAATTCTCCCGTCACACTTCGCGCATTCAAACCTCGGTTATTGATGTTGTCCATAGAATTAGTATATTATTTTATCGCGCACATAAGCA
>CAVSFV010000027.1:0-158211 GCA_963727325.1 uncultured Alphaproteobacteria bacterium | reverse complement strand
CATGGGGGTGGAAATTGCCCATGACGTCGCCGACGATTTTCGCCGATTTCTTGAACGCTGCGCCGGGATCGAGGCGCAGCAGCCGCATGCCATAAAGGATGCGGCGATGCACGGGTTTGAGCCCATCGCGCGCATCGGGCAGCGCGCGATGCATGATGGTCGACAGCGCATAGGCGAGATAGCGCTCCTCAAGCGCTTCGCGCAGTGCAATTTCCTGCACCTCCCCGGATTCAGGGGGAATCACTTTCCTGCTCATGGCGGAGAGCGGTACTCCGGCTGGCCGCTGCGGACAAGAATAGCGGCGATGAAACGCCCGCGCGCATCGGGAACGGGAAGGCCGCGCGGCGCAAAAGCGTGGCGCTCGAGGAAGAAGCCGGTCAGCGCAAAGGCATCGGCGAGTTCCGCGGCAGACGCCGGTTGAGCCTCGGTGCTCAAGAAGCCAGGCAACCGCATCAGCTTGTCCTGGTAAGCGTCTCCGCCCACACGCGAAACCGCGCGCCCGGAACGCGGCGAAACGTAGATCAGATCGTCCCTCGACCCGTTCGCCGCACAGGACGAAAGATCAAGGCCGAACCCAAGCTCGGCGAGGAAGAAAAGCTCAAAGCGCGCGATCATCGGCGCGACCGCCGACGGATCGTCGAGTGCGTCAAGGATGGCTTCGAGCGCGCCATGCACGCCCGCATGTGGCTCGCGTTCGGCAAGGAGCCGGCACAACGCCGAAAGGTGGGTCACGCCATGGACCGCGTGCGCGGCGGCAAGAAAATTAGCCGCGCGCAGATTGGTGCCCTCGACCGCATAATAGCCGAGATGGTCATCGAGCCGTGCCCGCCAGGTCGCGCGCAGTGAATTGCCCGGCTGCAGCACCGCGCGCAGCCGCCGCCCGGTGCCGCCGCGCACCAGCCCAAGATGCCGCCCGCGCTCCTGCGTCATCAACTCAAGAATAACGCTCGACTCCCCATAGCGCCGTACGCCGAGCACAATGCCTTCGTCAGTCCACTGCATATCGCTTATGTAACGCGCCCGAGGGAGATTCGCAGGCTCTCGCGCTCATCCTGCCCCGCGCAGCGGGGAAGGGGGACCGCGCTGCGCAGCAGCGCGGTGGAAGGGGCGGGGGCGGTAAGGCGAACCTCTTTGCCGCACGCCCCCTCCACCATGCTTCGCATGGTCCCCCCTCCCCCGCTCCGTTCCACTCCGCGGGGGCGGATAAGCAACATCGTTCCCGCGCCGGACTTCGCGCCCGAGTTTTGTATCGTCATTGCGAGGAGCGAAGCGACGAAGCAATCCAGAACCGTGAGGCTGCACTGGATTGCTTCGCTTCGCTCGCAATGACGATACGAAAAAGGAAGCGGAACGCCGACAGGCGCTTTTTTGGGGGCGCGGTGCGCGTCCAGCGTGTCCAACAATAGAGACGACTTGCCGCGTGGCCGCATTATTTTTCGGCATGAGGGCAGCCACGCGACGACCGCCCCTACGGGCGTTGATTTTCACTCCCTCGAAAATTCCAGCCCCATCTCGCGATAACGCTCAGGGTCGTCGCCCCAGCCTTCCCGGACTTTAACAAAGAGGAAGAGGTGCACCGGATGCTCAATCGCCGCGGCGATTTCGATGCGCGCTGCGGCGCCGATCGCCTTGATGGTCTGGCCGCCTTTGCCGAGCACGATCTTGCGCTGGCTTTCGCGCTCGACATAGATGGTTTGCTCGATGCGCACCGCGCCATCTTTGAGCTCGGTCCAGGCCTCGGTCTCGACCGTCGACTGGTAGGGCAATTCCTGGTGCAGCCGCAGATAAAGTTTTTCGCGGGTGATCTCGGCGGCGAGATGGCGCAGCGGTGCGTCCGAAATCTGGTCTTCGGGATAAAGCCACGGCCCCGGCGGCACGTGCGCGGCAAGGAAACTTTTCAGATCAGTAACACCGTCGCCGGAACGCGCGGAGATCATAAAGGTTGCGGCGAAGGTGGCGCGCTCATTGAGCGCTTGCGTCAACGCGAGCAGCTTCGGCTTGCCGACCAGATCGACCTTGTTGAGCACCAGCACCTTCGGCGCGCGGACATCGGCGAGGCCGCGCAGGATCGTCTCGTCGTCCTCTTGCACGCCTTTGGCAGCGTCGATCAGGAGCGCGACCAGATCGGCCTCCTTGGCGCTGCCCCAGGCGCTGCCGACCATGGCGCGATCGAGCCGGCGCCGCGGCGCGAAGATGCCGGGCGTGTCGACGAAAATCAGTTGCGCCGCGCCCTCGATGGCGATGCCGCGAATGAGTGCGCGGGTGGTCTGCACTTTCGGGGTGACGATGGAAATCTTGGCGCCGACCAGTGCGTTCAGCAGCGTCGACTTCCCGGCATTCGGCGCGCCGATCAAGGCGACAAAGCCGCAGCGGGTCGCGGTTGCGGCTGGTGCGGAAGCGGGCGTCTCCTCCGACTTAACCATCGAAGCGATCGTGCTTGACGCCTTCGCGTGTCATCATCGCGGCGGCGGCGGCCTGCTCGGCGCCGCGCTTGGAGCGCCCGGAGCCTTCGGCGGGGGCAAGCTTCGGCAATTGCACGGTGACGCGGAACACCGGATCGTGGTCGGGGCCGGAGCGCGCCACTTCGCGATAAGCGGGCGTCGGCAGGCCGCGCGCCTGCGCCCATTCCTGCAGCACGGTCTTTGGATCGCGCAGCGGCTGCGCCTTGGTCTTCATCCGCGCGTCCCACAGCCGGGCGACCAGCGCTTCAGCCGCCGGATAACCGCCGTCGAGATAGACCGCGCCGATCAGGGCTTCGCAGACGTCGGCAAGAATCGCCGGGCGCTTCCTGCCGCCCGCGTTGGCTTCCGACGAGCCGAGCCGGATCGCGGCACCCAGATCGATCGCGCGCGCGATGTCGGCGCAGGTCTCCTTGCGCACGAGATCGGCGAGGCGACGCGACAGCTCGCCTTCGTCGGCCTTCGGGAAGGCCCGGAACAGCATGTCGGAAATAACCAGGCCAAGGACGTGATCGCCGAGGAATTCGAGCCGCTGATAACTGCCGGCGCGATTGCGGCCGCCCTTCAGCGCGGAAATGTGCGACAGCGCGCTGTCGAACAAAGCGGTGTCCTTGAAACGATAGCCGATCCGTTCTTCAAGCGAACCATCGCCGCGGCGGCGACGGCGGCGCGTATCTTTTGGTCCTTGCGTTGCCGCATCGGCCGCGGGCGCCGGAGCGTCATCAACAGCGGGCGGCTCTTGCTGGGGAGCGGCTGATTTGCTTTTGACCCGGCCGCTCATCGCACCAGAGTAAACAACCGGCTCCAGCGCACCGTCCACGGCCAGCGCCAGGCCTCCCAGGCATGCGCGCCGTCGCGGATCGAGAAGAAGATGATCTGAGCCCGCCCGATGATGTTCTCGTAGGGTACATAACCGACCGCGCTAAGCACGCGGCTGTCGGTCGAGTTGTCGCGGTTGTCGCCCATCATGAAATAATGGTCAGGCGGCACCGTATAGACTTGCGTGTTGTCGTAGAAGCCGTTGTCGGTGAGATCGAGCGTGGTGTAGCTCACGCCGTTCGGCAGCGTCTCGCGATAGCGCTTGACGCGCTGCACGGCGCCGTCGTCGTCGCTGACGAAATCCTCGATGCGGGTGCGCTTGACCGGCTCGCCGTTGATGTTGAGCACGCCATCGATCATCTGAATGCGGTCGCCCGGCAGTCCGATGACCCGCTTGATGTAGTCGGTGGTGTCGTCCTTCGGCAGCCGGAACACCACCACGTCGCCGCGACCGACCGGCTGGCCGATAATGCGGCCGGAGAAAATCGGCGGCGAAAATGGCAGCGAGTAATGGGTGTAGCCGTAGGAATATTTCGAGACGAACAGATAATCGCCGACCAGAAGCGTCGGAATCATCGAGCCGGACGGGATATTGAACGGCTGAAACAGGAAGGTGCGGATGACGAGCGCGATGATCAGCGCATGGATGATCACGCGTACGGTCTCGGCGAATCCACCTTCCTTCCGCTTGGTCCCGGTCTGCACGCTCATCGGCCTATGGTTCCGCTGTCTCGTCGGCGCCCCGCGAACTTGTAACCTCTGGGGCACCAGCGCGCAATTGCACGCGGGATTTCGCCGCGGGGCGAGCTTTACCTAGTAATGCCATACGCTTACCGCCAGAGTTTCGCGAACATGACGAATTTGTCATCGCTGCCGCGCGCTCCCGGTGGAACGGTATTTTCAGCCTGGTTTCAGCTTCCGCGACTTAGGCGTTAGGGATGGCGGTCGCCGAGATGATCACAAACGCCTGCGCCATCGGGCCTTCGTCGGTGATGGTGAGGTCGATGCGGGCCTGGTATCCGGCCGGCGTGATCGCGTCGAGCCGCCGTTTGGCGCCGCCGGTCAGTTCCAATGTCGGCCGGCCCCCCGGAAGGTTCACGACCCCCATGTCGCGCCACCACACCCCGGCGCGCAAGCCCGTTCCGAGCGCCTTGGCGCACGCTTCCTTGGCGGCAAAGCGCTTGGCGTAGGTCTCGGCGCGGTTGCGCCGCCGTTCGGCCTTGGCGCGCTCGATTGGCGTGAACACGCGATCGATGAAGCGCTCGCCGTGGCGTTCCAGGACTTTGGCGATACGGCGTACGTCGGTGATGTCGGAGCCGATGCCGAGGATCATGATCCAGTCCCTGCCCCGCCCCGGCCGCGATCCATCGCCGCGCGCATTTTTCTCACCACCGCGGAAAGGCCGTCGAACACCGCCTCGCCGATCAGAAAATGGCCGATGTTGAGTTCGGCGATCTCCGGCAACGCCGCTATCTTCTCGGCGGTCACGAAATCGAGGCCATGCCCGGCGTGAACTTCGAGGCCGGCATTTTTCGCAAGCTCAGCGCCGCGGACGATGCGCGCGAATTCAGCGGCCGCGGCGTCGCCGTGGCCGGCCGTCAGCGCGTCGCACCAGGCGCCAGTGTGAATCTCGATAACCGGTGCGCCGATCGCAACGGCGGCTTCGATTTGCGCTGGCTCAGCGGCAATAAACAGAGACACGCGAATGCCGGCGGCGGCGAGCTTCGCCACCGCCGGACGCAATGCGTCCCGCTGTCCTGCGGCGTCAAGGCCGCCTTCGGTGGTGCGCTCGGCGCGGCGCTCAGGCACGATACAGGCCGCGTGCGGCCTCACGTTACACGCGATCTCCACCATTTCGGCGGTGGCCGCCATTTCCATGTTGAGCGGCTTTGCGATCACGGCTTTGAGCCGCGCGATGTCGTCATCGACGATGTGGCGGCGATCCTCCCGCAGGTGCGCCGTGATGCCGTCGGCTCCGGCGGCAATCGCGATCTCGGCGGCCTTCACCGGATCAGGATGCTTGCCGCCGCGCGCGTTGCGCAGGGTGGCGACGTGATCGATGTTGACGCCGAGGCGAAGAGGAGCTTTTACAGCCACAATGGTAGTTCTTTCCCGGCTATTTGGTCCAGTTTTCGATTTTGAGACCGGGGACGCGCCGAAATTCGCGCTCATTGTTCGTCACAAGGATTAGATCAGCACTGATGGCATGCGCCGCAATCCATAGATCGTTGGCTCCGATCATTTCCCCTTTAGCGGATAGCCCGGCGCGGATCGGCCCGTAGACGCCAGCCGTCGCCGGCGTCAGCGGAACCACCTGGATGATCTGCGTCAATTCCTCAAGTCGCAGCATTGGTTCCAGCCCAACTTTTTTCTTGGCGATGCCGTAAATCAGTTCGCCGTAGGTAATGACCGACAACACCGCTTCGCCTGGCCGCAACCGTTGAAAGCGGGCCTGCGCTTTCTCCGGCCGACCGCGTCGGATGTAGACAAATGTATCGGTATCCAGCAGATAGCGCGGCGCGGTCACAACCCGTCTCGCTCCTCCGGCGGATCGTCGCGTTCGTCCGCCAAGTCCTCTATCGGCAAACTCGCGATAAGCTCGAAAGCGCGCGCCATCCCCTTGGATTTTTCGCGTAGTACGACCTCGTCGCCCCGCCGGAAGATTTCGACCTCCTTAGCGTGAAACCTGAAATCTTTGGGCAGCCTAACGGCTTGACTGTTCCCCGACTTGAAGACCCTTGCCGTCGCCATTTAGAATGCTCCGTATATCCCATCATGGATATACAATCTCGGCGCGCCTAACGCAAGATTAGGGAGCGGTCACATCGCTGAGTCGGAGACTTCAGCCCGAGAGTTGGTGACAGAATTGAGCATGGTGGCGAACTGCCCGACGAGCTTCCGCATTTCGATTGTGGGGTTGATTAAGGTGAACCATCTGATACGCGGGAATTTCCTTCCCGCGGCGTTGCATAAAATAACGCATGTTCGCACTGTGACAGGCCCGTACTCCGCCAACGCGAAATGGTGTCGCCCTAACTGCTCATCGTGGCTACCGTTTCGACTGGGAAAACGAATTAATATCACTGCTCTACCCTCGCGGGCCAAACCAGAAATTTCACTAAAGGTTGCGCTTTTTCGACTGACCACGCCATCTCGTGACAATCCGTTATCGGGGTCGGCGAAGATGACATCGCACGATTGCAGACTTCTGATCATGCGTTTGGCCCAAGAGTCGCGGGTTGCGCGATATTCGACCGGTTCACGGTGAAACTCAGTCGAGGGTCGCCAGATTTTCAGCCTCTCAAGTGCAGAGACTGATCGCATGGATCCAAGAGATACTAATTCCGAGCGAAGTTTCGCATCTAGAGAGTCCCACTTTTCCTCCCGGTGAAATTCAATGTGGCATCCGTCCCGACGGCCGTCGTGAGTGGGGACGTAATACCAAGCAACACCCAGTTTGCACTGCGGCGGGACAACAGTTCGAATGCAGGAGAACTTCAGAAGATCAGTTATATCGCCTGCGTACTGATCTCGCATACGAGCAGCTCAGCCGTTGACCCGCTCGGCGTTGGCGATCACCTTTTTCGCGCGCAATTGCGAAATGATCGAAGTCAGGTGCTTGAGATTGTACACCTCAAGATCAATGGTCACCTCGGTGAAATCCGGCGACTGCCGCGACATGTGAATATTGTCGATGTTGCCGTCGTGCTCGGCGATGACCTGGGCAATCTGCGCCAGCGACCCCGGCTCGTTGACCGACTGCACCGCGAGCTGCGCGGGGAACCGTTGCGGGGCTTTTTCGTCGACGTCCCAGCGAACGTCAAGCCAGCGCTCCGGCTCGTCCTCGAATTCCTTCAGCGCCGGCGAGTGGATCGGATAAATCGTGATCCCCTCCCCCGCCGTCATGATGCCAACGATACGGTCGCCGGGAACCGCACCGCCGTTGGGCGCAAAGCGCACCGGCAGGTCGGAGTTGATGCCGCGGATCGGGATCGCCGCGCCGTTCTTGCCGCTTTCTGGAAGTTTGAACTTCACCGCCTTGCCGCGTTTGAGACCGAACCAGCCGCTGTCCGGCTGCGGCGCCAGCGGCGTGACGCGCTCGTCCTTGTAGTCCGGATACATGGCGCGCACGACGTCGGCGGCCTTCATCTCGCCGCGGCCGACCGCCGACATCACGTCATCGATCGAGGCCCGCGCGAGCCGCGGCAACGACCCTTCGAGCTGCTCGTCCGAATAGGCGATCTTGGCGCGCTCGCATAATCGCTCAAGGATGCGGCGGCCGAGCCCGGAATATTGATCGCGGATCGCGGCGCGCGTGGCGCGGCGGATCGCGGCGCGGGCCTTGCCGGTGGCGACGATCGATTCCCAAGCCGCCGGCGGCGTCGTCTGCGCCTTGGAGGTCAGGATCTGCACCTCGTCGCCGTTCTGCAGCGGCGAGCTGAGCGGCCCGATCTTGCCGTTGATCTTGGCGCCGATCGCCATATTGCCGACGTCGGTATGTACCGCATAGGCGAAATCGATCGGCGTGGCACCGCGCGGCAGCGCGATCAGCTTGCCCTTGGGCGTGAAGCAAAACACCTGGTCGTGGAACAATTCGAGCTTGGTGTGCTCCAGAAACTCTTCCGGGTTGGAGCCTTCGGCCAATAGTTCAATGGTGCGGCGGAGCCACGCATAGGCATTCGATTCGCGCGACAGCAATTCGGTCGGCGAGCCGACTTCATCCTTGTAGAGTGCGTGCGCGGCAATGCCGTATTCCGCGATCTGTTGCATTTCGTGGGTGCGGATTTGCAGCTCGACGCGCTGCTTGCCCGGTCCGATCACGGTGGAATGAAGCGAGCGGTAATCGTTCTGTTTGGGCGTTGAAATGTAATCCTTGAAGCGGCCGGGAACGACCGGCCAGGTGGTGTGAACGATGCCGAGCGCGCGATAACACTCGGCGACGTCATCGACGAGCACGCGGAAACCAAAAATGTCCGAGAGCTGCTCGAAGCCGACTGCCTTTCTTTCCATCTTGCGCCAGATCGAATAGGCGCGCTTCCTCCGGCCGCTGACTTCGGCGGCGATGCCGCTGTCGGCGAGCTTCTTGGCCAGTTGCTGTTCAATCTCCGTGATCCAGCCTTTGCTGCGCGCGGCTAGCCCTTCGAGCCGCTCGGTAATGACTTTGTAGGCGTCGGGATTGAGTTCGTGGAACGCGAGGTCCTCGAGTTCATCGCGCATTTCCTGCATACCCATGCGGCCGGCAAGCGGCGCATAGATGTCGAGCGTCTCTTCCGCCGTCAGCCGGCGCGCTTCCGGCGGCCGATGGGACAACGTCCGCATATTATGCAGCCGGTCGGCCAGCTTGATCAGCAGCACGCGCACGTCATCGGCGATGGCCAGCAGAAGCTTGCGCAGATTTTCCGCCTGCTTCGCCTCCTTGGAGACGAGATCGAGCTTCTTCAGCTTGGTCAGGCCCTCGACCAAAACACCGATGTCATGGCCGAACAGGCCGTCGATCTCGGTGCGGGTCGCGTCGGTATCCTCGATCGTGTCGTGGAGGAGTGCGGCTGCGATGGTGGCGTCGTCGAGCTTGAGATCAGTGAGGATGGCGGCGACCTGGAGCGGGTGCGAGAAATATGGATCGCCGGAGTTGCGTTTCTGCGAGCCGTGTGCCCGCATCGCGTACACGTACGCGCGGTTGAGCAAATCCTCGTTGGTCGCAGGATTGTACTGTTTTACGCGGTCGACCAGCTCGAACTGCCGCATCAATCGTGGCTTGCGGATCTTTGGCGGCCGCGGCTCGTCTTGCGGCACCAGGCTCGGGCCCTGCGCCACCGCGACCCTCGACCGGGGCTGGTTCTGCATACGCGGCAAATCGATCGGCGAGCGCGCCATAAACAAACCTCAACCGCTCCGAAATTTCCGGGCGGTGGAACTCACAAAGATATCATGGCGCCGGCCACAAGCTACAAGCCAGGCAACCACACCACGCGAGATTAACCTCGCCGCACTGCACAAACTTAGTGTTAATGACCGCGGCCGCGCTTCGTTTCCGCTTCGCGGATCAGCGCGCGCAACCGCGACGGTGTCACCGGTACGGCGTCAATCTTCACGCCCAGCGGCCGTAGGGCATCCTCGATCGCCGAGATTACCGCGGGCGGCGCGACCATCCGGCCGCCCTCACCGGCTCCCTTCACGCCATATTCAGTATAGGGCGACGGCGTCACCAGATGCCCGATGCGGACCTGCGGCGGCAAATTGCCGATCCGCGGCAGCAGATAGTCAGTGAACGAGGTGTTCAGGAGCTGCCCGTTCTTGTCGTAGCGAAATTCCTCCAGCAGCGCCGTGCCGATGCCTTGCGCGGTTCCGCCGCGCACGTGCCCGTCGACCGTCATCGGGTTGATCATGGTGCCGCAATCGTGCACCGCGACGTAATCCAGAAAACTGACCTGACCGGTCTTGGTGTCGACCTCGACCACCGGCATGTGACACATGTGGCCCATGATCGGATAGAAAATGCCGAAATCGCTGTCGCTCTTCGGCAACGTCGCCAGCGGATGATCGTAGGTGTAGCTCGCGTCGAGACCGCTGGTCAGGTCCGGATCGTCGGGCAGCGAGAGCCGGAAGAAGTGCGCCTGCATGGCGACTTCAGTGATCGACACTTCCAATCCCGAAGCACCCTTGACCCCGATCTTGCCGTTGCGGAATTCGAGGTCATGCGGGCCCTGCCTCAAGCATGTGGCTCGCCACGCGTTTGAGCTTTTCCTTGATGATCGTGGCAGCGCCGGTGATGGCGCCGGTCACCATCACGGTGTAGCGACTGCCGCCCGGTCCGGTTCCAGGAAGGCCGTGATCGGTGTCCGAGTAGGTCACGCTGATGTCGGCCGGGTCCATGGTGAGCTGCTCGGCGAACACCATCGCCGCGACCGTCTCAGGGCTGTTGCCCCAGCACGGCGCATGCAACGAGATCACCGCCTTTCCGGTCGCGTCGATCTTGATCGAAGCGCTTTCCGGTGAACTCGTCAGTGCAAATCCCGGCTGGCGGTTGAGCATCCAGAATTCGGTGGCGCTGAATACTCCCTTCTCTTGGCAAGACGCGACGCCGATGCCGACATAGCGACCTTGCGTCCGCGCCAATTGCTGCTTCTCGCGCCAGCCATCGTAGTCGAGCATCTGCAGCGCCATATCGAGCGCGCCGGGATAGTTGCCGCTGTCGTACAGATTGCCGGTCGGAATTTGGTAGGGAAATTCGTCCGGCCGGATGAAATTGTCGCGCCGAAACGCGATCGGATCGAGGTTGAGCTCGTCGACGGCCGCATCGACGATGCGCTCAATCATGTAATTGGTGACTTCGGAGCCGAAGCCGCGGCATGCGCCCTGCTGGCACTTGTTGGTAAAGACCGCGTAGATCTCCGCTCCGACCGCGCGAATCTTGTAGGGACCGACGGTCTGCGAAAAGCCGTTGCCGTGCGTGCCGAGGCCGTATTGGAAATAGGCGCCGTAATCGTCCACAACCTTGTAGCGCAGCGCCGTCATGCGGTGAGCCGCGTCGAGCGCGAGCTCGACGTCGTAGATTCGATCCGAGCCGTGATTGTCCGACGCGGTGATGTTGTCGATGCGGTCCTCGATATATTTGACCGGGCGACCCGCGGCGCGCGCGCCCAAAGCAGCGAGCACCGCTACCTTGTGCAGAAACAGCTTGCTGCCGAAACTGCCCCCGGCATCCACCGGCACGATATTGAGCTGGTGGCTTGCCACCTTGAGCGCAGTCGCGATCGTAAAGCCGATGTAATTGTACATCGAGCCGTTGACGTAGATCGTGAACTTGCCGGAGCCTTCATCGAAACTTGCGACCGAACCCGCGGTCTCAAGCGGCTGCCCGCCGGATCGCGACCAACGCAGCCGGCGCTTGATCACGAACGCCGCCTGGGCGAATTCCTGATCGACGGGGCCGAATGAGTAGTTGCGATGTTCGGCGACATTATCCGGACCACGCTCCGGATGCAGCACCGCGTCGCCGCGCGACGTGATCGCGTCCATCATGTCGGATACCGCCGGCAGCGGTTCGTATTCCACATGAACGAGAGCGGCGGCATCTTCGGCGATATAGCGGGTATCGGCCACCACCAGCGCGACAGGTTCGCCGACGTGACGCACTTTGCCGAGCGCGATGCATCGCTGTTCGACCGGCGGGTTGGCGAAACACGGCAGCGGGCTGGTCTCCTTCGCCGCATCCTCGCCGGTAATCACGGCGATGACGCCGGGCAGCGCCAGCGCCGCGCTCTTGTTGATCGATTTGATGCGCGCATGCGCGTGGGGCGACCGCAGCACCGCGGCATGCGCCATGTTTGGCAGAGTGATGTCGTCGATGAACCGACCGCGCCCGATCAGGAAGCGCGGGTCCTCCTTGCGCAGCATGCGGGTGCCGATGACATTGAACCGCTGGTCCGGCCGTTCCTTCTGCCGGCCGGCGGGAGGCGAAAGAATTTTCCCTGCTTCCGCCATTACGATCCCGGCCTTTCGGCACGCATGAGTTCGACGGCGCGCTCGACCGAATTGACGATGTCTTCGTAGCCGGTACAGCGGCAAATGTTGTCGTTGAGCCGCGCCCGGATCGTGTCGCGGTCCGGATTGGGATTTTCGCGCAGTAGTTCGGTCATCAGCATCAGCATTCCCGGCGTGCAATAACCGCATTGCAGGCCATGCATCTCCCAGAAGCCGCGCTGCAGCGGACTCAAATTGTTGAGACGGCCAAGCGACTCGACGGTCTCGACATGGCGGCCATCGGCCTGAACCGCGAGCGTGCAGCAGGAGCGGGTCGCCAACCCGTCGAGCAGCACGGTGCACGCGCCACAAACGCCGTTCTCGCAGCCTACATGCGTGCCGGTCAGCCCGATTTCGTGGCGGATGAAGTCGGACAGCAGCAGCCGTGGCTCGATCCGTCGCTTAAAAAGCCTGCCGTTCACGGTGACATTGACGTCCTGATTGTCCATCGAGCCCGTCATCCGTCGATGGTCTGACCGGCTCGCGCGCAAGCCGCACGCAACATCCGGCGCGCCAGCGTGCCGGTCACATCGCGCCGGTAAGCTTCGTCGGCATGCAGATCGCCGGCCGCCGGCATGTTTTCGGCGGCCGCTTCCGCTGCCTCGTTGATGAGTGCGACCGTCGCGGCTTTGCCCTCCAGCTTTGCTTCCGCTGCCGGGATGCGGAACACATTGTCGACCGCATTGCGAAAGCCTATGCGCACATCACGGCAGGTGCCGTAGCGCAGCGTCAACAAGCAACCGGCCGCAATGAGCGCCCGATCGCCATAACGTTGGCTGACCTCAACGAAGCCATGGCCGTGACCGGGCGGCAGCCGCGGAACGCGAATTTCAACCAGCATCTCGTCCGCCGCGAGATCGGTTGCGAACGGCGCCTTGAAGAATCTTTCTGCTGGAATGGTGCGCGTCGAACGCGCGCTTCGCGCAATCATCGTTGCCCCGAGAAGCGTGACAACGAGCGGCATCTCGAACGCGGGGTCATTGTGGCAAAGGTTGCCGCCGAGTGTGCCGCGGTTGCGAATGGAATGATTGGCGACGTGCGCGTACGCCTCGGTCATGAGCGGGCAACTCGCCGCGACAACCGGCGAGCGGAGAATGGTGTTGTGGGTCGTCAGCGCACCGATCCGCAACTGTCCGTACTCTTCGATGATGTATTGCAGTTCGGTAAGCCGGCCTACGTCGATCAGGCGCGCCGGCGCGACCGCTCGCATATTGAGCATCGGAATGAGGCTATGCCCGCCAGCCAGCAATTTGGCTTTGCCGCCATGCCGCGACAACGCTTCCAGCGCGGCCCGCAAAGTGGACGGCCTCTCGTAATCGAATACGGGAGGCTTCATCGGCCTTCCCTCCCTTAGCGGTCCCTTGGCGGACACCGACGCCCAGTCGGCATCCATTTATTTTCATTGGGCAGCAATGTGATTGATGGGCAATCTTCTGGCAAGCGAGCTGCCGCCATCGCCGGCAAGGCGCGAGCCGGCTCCGGCGCTTTTCGGAGTTGAGCACGCGAACCTGCTGTGATCGACTTCGAGCGTGACGGCCCTCGATGAGGAGAAAAGCGATGCCGTTTGCGCTGCCCGAGCTTCCGTACGCCTACGACGCACTCGCCCCTTTCATGTCACGCGAAACGCTCGAATTTCATCACGACAAGCATCACCTCGCTTACGTGAACAACGCCAACAATTTGATGAAGGGCACCGAGTTCGACGGCCGGCCGCTGGAAGAGGTGGTCAAGAGCTCGTTCTTCGGCAATCCGGGTCTCTTCAACAATGCCGGACAGCACTACAATCACGTTCACTTCTGGAACTGGATGAAGCCGGGAGGCGGCGGCGACCGCATACCTGGCAAGCTCGAAAAACAGATCGTCGCCGATCTCGGATCGGTGGCGAAGATGAAAGAGGATTTCATCCAGGCCGGCGTCACCCAGTTTGGATCAGGCTGGTGCTGGCTGGCCGTCAAATACGGGCGGATCGAGGTCATGAAGTCAGCGAACGGCGAGAACCCGCTGGTCCACGGCGCCATCCCGATTCTGGGCTGCGACGTATGGGAGCACTCCTACTATATCGACTACCGCAACCGACGCCCCGATTATCTCAAGGCGTTTCTCGATCACCTGGTCAATTGGGAGTATGTGGCCGAGCTGCTCGCCGCCGCCGCCAAATGAGCAGACGTGGCTTAATAGCGGATTGAGCCCAACTGCTGACTTGGGCTCAATCAAAGGTGTCCGGGCTAGAAAGCTGTCAGGCTATTCGACGACGCGACGAAGCTTATTCGTCCTCGTCGGTCACGTCGGTATCGGGCTCAGGCTGGCTTTCCGGCGGCGTAAGACCCTCAAGCCCCTTGAGCAACTCCTCTTCGCTCATACGATCTGTCGTCACTTCGGTGTCGTCGGCATCGACACCGGTCCCGGGCGCCCCAATGAGCGGAATGCCCTCGGGCTCGGGCTCATCGACTTCAACGTATTTCTGCAGCGAATGGACGAGTTCTTCCTTCAGATCCTCCGGCGACACCGCCGTCTCTGCGATCTCACGCAGCGCCACGACCGGGTTCTTGTCGTTGTCGCGCTCGACCGTGATCTGCCCGCCGGACGAGATCATCCGTGCGCGGTGGCTCGCGAGCAAAACAAGATCGAAGCGGTTTTCCACCTTGTCGATGCAATCTTCGACGGTGACACGGGCCATAGTCGCTGCTCCTTGCCGGGAATCTGGGTCGGGTTCCCCGACGGGCCGTTACGTATCGTTACAGGCGGTGAAGCGCAAGGGTGTTCCCGGCCGGCCGCGTTTCCGGTGTCCGGCCATTAACTTGGCGTTCTCACCCCTGCTCTGGTACCAGATTGCGGAACGCAGTCGTGGGTTGCGACCTTAATATAGTGAATCCGCGGCGGCCTGCCGCAGTGCCGGCACCTGTGCTTGCACAAAAAATCGGTTGGTCATAAAGCGGGATAGTATCGTGCTTTTGCCATCGTCGCCGCCTACCTAACGGCGTTCCCGGTGGCGCTAAACCACTTTTAAAGAAACGCCGGAACTGTCGAATTCATTGCGGCTGGTCGGGTTTCATCACGAGCGAGCATATCGAGAGATAAAAAATGTCGACACAGAATGAAAAAATCGCCCTGTTTATTGACGGCGCCAATCTCTACGCGACGGCAAAATCACTCGGCTTCGATATCGATTACAAGCGGCTCCTCCGCGAGTTCCAATCGCGCGGCTATCTGGTTCGGGCATTTTACTACACTGCCGTGATTGAGGATCAGGAGTATTCGTCGATCCGGCCGCTGATCGATTGGCTCGACTATAACGGCTACACCGTCGTCACCAAGGCGACCAAGGAATTCGTCGATCAGACCGGCCGGCGCAAGGTCAAAGGCAACATGGACATCGAGCTTGCCGTCGATGCCATGGAACTCGCGCCACATATTGACCAGATGGTGCTGTTCTCGGGCGACGGCGACTTTCGGTCGCTGGTCGAGGCGGTGCAGCGGCGCGGCGTGCGGGTCATCGTGGTGTCGACCATATCGACGCAGCCGCCGATGGTCGCCGACGAACTGCGCCGGCAGGCCGACCAGTTCGTCGACATTCTCGAGCTGCAGAACAAGATCGGCCGAGATCCGTCGGAACGCCCTGCCCGCGAACCGCGCGAGGGCCGCGAGCCGCGGGAACCCCGCGAGCCGCGCCACACGCCGCAATTCCTGCAGCGCAGCACTGGCGCCGCACGTGCCGAGGTCGAAGTCGAAGACGAATTCGACGAGGAATAATAAGACCGCGCGGACAAATGCGATGGCGTCCGCGAGTGGCAAACCCGGCCGCGATTGTCCGCGCTGTCCGCGTCTGGTCGCTTTTCGCGAGGCTTGGCGGCAAGCCGAGCCGGACTGGTTCAACGCCCCGGTCCCTTCATTTGGACCGGTTGACGCACGCCTGTTGATCGTTGGGCTTGCACCGGGGTTGCGCGGCGCCAACCGCACGGGGCGGCCGTTTACCGGCGACTATGCCGGCGATCTTCTCTACGCCACGCTGAAGGAATTCGGCTTCGCCCAGGGCAACTACCAAGCCCGCCCCGACGACGGCCTGACGCTGGTCGATTGCCGCATCACCAATGCCGTCCGCTGCGTGCCGCCGGAGAACAAGCCAACGCCGCAAGAGATCAAAACATGCCGCGATTTCTTGCTGGCGACGATCAAGGAAATGACCAGGCTTCGCGCCATCGTCATGCTTGGCCGCATCGCGCATGAAACATTCATCGCGGCACGAGGCGGCAGGCAGCGCGACTATCCCTTCACCCATGGAGGCGTGCATCCGACGGGCGAGATCGCGTTATTCGATAGCTATCACTGCTCGCGCTACAACACGAGCACCGGCGTTCTGACGCCGCAGATGTTTCGCGACGTGTTCGCCAAGGTGCGCCAACACCTCGACGCGCCGGCCCCGGACTGACGAGCGTGCTCACAGCGTCAAGGCCGGGACAAATCCGGCCATCACGCGACCCTAAGCGAAAATGGAGGTCTCGTATTTTCCGCTGCCCATTTCGCCCGGCGGGAAAATACCGTGCCGTTCGATCCACTCAAACGATTCCTCGAAGGTCTGTTTCGAGTAGGGCTCAAACACCAAGCGTTCGCCCGGTCCCCAGCGCCGCGTATCCATCTGCTGATGGAAGCGCACGGGAAACTCTTTCTTGTAATAGTGAGTGTAAAGCTCCGGCCGCAGATCGATATCACGTTGCGCGCGGCGCAGCGCGCGAAAATATTTGCGTACATCCTCCGGGTCCGGCGTACCGGTGACCATCGCGGCGATCATAAACGTCGTGTCGATGATTTTGCGGAAGCCAAGCTGCTCGGCAAAATAATACGGGCCGCTGAACAGCGACGCCGCCGGTACCTTGCCGTCGATCAGCATTTCCATGCGGCTGAACAGCATCCCGTCGTTGAACGATAATTTGATCGCGTCGGGCTTCAGATACTGCTCAAGCCCCTGGATGGTGGCGTAGTGACTGCCCGACTGGTAGCCCACCGAGATCGCCACGCCTGCGAGATCGGCCGGCGTTTTAACAGCGGAGTTGGCCGGCACGAACACGCCGCACGGCGAAACCGAATAGCAATCGGCGTACAGCTTGCCGTGGCCGTTGGAGGCGGCGACGTTCACAGTCCAGTGGCAGGCGCCGCTGACATTGCACGTGCGGCCGGCCTCGAACGTCTGATAGGCGCCGACCTTGGCGCCGAGCTGATGGCTGCTCGCGGAGCTGGAATCCATGGTCTCGCGGAATTCGTATTCCAGGCCCTCGGCGGCGAAGTAATCCTTCTCCTCGGCAACCCATTCCTGGAGACGGAAATGCGGAGCAACGATAAATTTCGACATGGTCTCCTCCGTTCGCTCTCTTGGCCTCGGCCTAGCGGCGATGCGCACACACTACGCGTGCGGAATTGATTTGATAATCCCAGAACGGCGAAATAGATTGTCAACAATCAGTTGACAATCAGGCTGGCCTCATGGATCGCTTTGAAAACGCGAGGGTTTTTACGACCGTCATCGAGGCCGGCGGCTTTACGCGGGCCGCCGAGCGGCTCGGCCTGTCACGGGCGGCAACGAGCAAACACGTGCTGCAGCTCGAGCAACGTCTGGGCGCGCGGCTGCTCGACCGTACCACGCGGCGTGTCAGCGTCACCGCCGCGGGACGCACCTTTTACGAACAATGCCGGCGCATCCTTGCGGACCTTGAGGAAGCCGAGCGCACGGCCGGCGAACTGCATAACGAGCCGCGCGGCGAACTGCGCGTCATCGCGCCAACCAATTTCGGCCTCGCCGACATCGGCACCGCGATCACCGATTTTCTCGTTGCTCACCCGCGGCTGCGCATCAATCTCACGCTCAACGATCAACCTCACCGATCCGATCGAGGGCGGCTACGACGTCGCCATCAGCGTCGACATGCCCCGCGGGGCTTCCACGAGTCTGGTGGTGCGCAAGCTCAACACGTCGCGCCGCGTGCTATGCGCCGCGCCGGAATATCTGGAACGGCGCGGCATGCCCAGAACACCCGAGGACCTCGCAGCGCACGATTGTCTCAGTTACGGCTACGTTGCCGTACCCGACGAATGGCATCTCACCGGCGCCGACGGCGAACGCGTGGTGAAAGTGAGCGGCCCGATCATTACCAGTCACCGCCACGTCATGCGGGCCGCGGTGATACGCGGCCTTGGCATCGCCTATGGTCCTGTCGACTTTTTTCGCGACGAGCTCGAGGCCGGGAATCTCTTGCCGGTGCTGCCGGATTACAAATTGCCCGAGGCAACGATCTACGCCGTCTACCCGGTGAGCCGCCAGCTTTCCGCCAAGCTCAAAGCCTTCAACGACTTCATGGCGCGCTATTTCGCCGCCAGCCCCATATTTCGTTGACTGGAGCGTGACCATCGCGGCATCGCGAATTCCTTCATCGCTCAACGGCGAAGACGCGCCATTCGCCCGCAGCGAATTGTCCGTCCCCAACGGCGCTTGTTTAAGTCGAGTTTAGCTGCTTGGCGCGCAGCCACGCCACGACTTCGGTGGCGTTCTTGTCGGGCGGGAACACCGGATAAAACACCTTGCTGATGATGCCGTCGTCGACCACGAGCGCCATGCGCTTGAGCAGCGTCATGCCGGAGGTGGAAAACGTCGGCAAATTCAGCGCGCGGGTAAACTTCAGCTCCGCGTCGGATAAAATTGGGAACGGCAGGTGCAGACGCTCGGCAGCCTCGCGCTGATAGGCGGTGTCCTGCGTCGACAAGCCGAAGACGTGGTCGACGCCCAGCTCTTTGAGTTCGGCAAAATGATCGCGAAAGCCGCAGGATTGCGGCGTGCAGCCGCGCGCGCCCGGGATGTCGTCCCATCCCGGCGGTAGTTCGACCCCAGGCACGCCGGTGCGCGGGTAAATGTAAAGAACGGTACGGCCGGCGATGATCGACAGATTGAAGGCGCCGCCGCGCGTTGCCGGTAGCGGCAAATCAGGCAGTTTCATCCGTGTGAGGTGACGCGCGCCGCCGTCGTCTGGCGGGATCGGAATATCGGAGGGCAAAAAGGTCGGGTCGTGCGTGCCGGGCGCTTCTCTCACAGTCTGCGCGCCGACATAGGACATGAATTCCATGAGCGAGCCGTCGGGGTCGCGAAAGTAAACGCTGGTCCCTGCCCCCTTGGCGCCGAACCGTTGCATCGGACCGGCTTCGACAGCGACGCCGCAGCGTTCAAGATGCGCAATGGCCTCGGTGATCGGGCCATTCCATTCGAAGCACAGATCGCTGTTACCCGGCGCGACTGGAAGTCTCGCCACCTCGGCCGGCGCGACGCCCGGCCCGTGCACATTGAGCTGACGATCGCCGAAGCGATAAGCAAAGCCGACCGGCCGCGTAATCAGCTCGGCGCCCAGCACCGTGGTGTAGAAAGCATTTGAACGCTCCCAGTCGGTGACGTGAATGACGCAATGGTCGAGCGTTACCGGAAGCATGGCCTAGCCCTTCTGCCGCAACAACCGCCCGCGCTCGCGGTCCCAAGAGCGCTTCTTCTCGGTATCGCGTTTGTCGTAAAGCTTCTTGCCCCGCGCCAAAGCTAAGCTCGACCTTGGCGCGGCCCTTTTCATTAAAATAAAGCTTGAGCGGCACGAGTGTCATGCCCTCGCGCTCGACCGCGCCAATGAGCTTGTTGATCTGCCGGCGATGCAGCAACAGCTTCCGCGGCCGCTTCGGCGTATGATTGAAGCGGTTCGCCTGCAGATATTCGGGAATATTGGAGTTGATCAGCCAGATCTCTCCGCCGCGGGCGTCGGCGTAAGATTCAGCTATCGTTGCCTTGCCCTGACGCAGCGACTTCACCTCCGTGCCGGTCAGGGCGACGCCCGCCTCCATGGTCTCGTCGATAAAATAGTTGAAGCGCGCTTTGCGATTGTCGGCGACGACCCGCAGTTTCCGTTCCGCTTGTGCCGCCATTCCGAACTCAGCGTGCTTTCAGTGTGTCGCGGATTTCGGTCAACAGCTGAACCTCTTTTGAAGGCCCGGCGGGCGCCGGCGTTTCCGGCTTTTGCAGACGATTGATGCCTTTGACAGCCGCGAACAAGGCGAAGGCAATGATGATGAAGTTGATGACGACGGTGAGAAAGCTGCCGTAAGCGAAGACCGCGCCTTGTTTCTTTGCCTCGACCAGCGTCCCGGCTGTGACCTTTGATGAGAGCGGAAGGAAATAATTGGAAAAATCGAGGCCCCCCGTGACCGACCCGAGCAGCGGCATGACCAGATCGCCGACCAGAGAATTAACGATTGCGCCGAACGCGGCGCCAATGATCACGCCGACGGCGAGATCGACGACGTTGCCGCGCATCGCAAATTTTTTGAATTCTTCTAACATCGATGCCCTCCATGAAATCGCGCCCTCGCCAGCCCGATCGTCCCCGTTTCGGCGGAGACCCCGTTCTGTGCCCAGCACTGGCGGGGACGCTCACATCCTTAGTTGATCAGGCCGGCATACACCATGGCCTCACGAACGGCCGCGCGTGTCTTGTCGGCAACGGGCACCATGGGTAGACGCACCGTGTCGGCACACTTGCCGATCAGCGACAGCGCATATTTGATCGGCGCGGGACTTGTCTCGATGAACAGCGCCATATGCAGCGGCATCAGCTTGTCCTGAATCTTCAGCGCGCCGGCGTAATCGCCCTTCAGGCACAACGACTGAAATTCAGAACACAAACGCGGCGCCACGTTGGAGGTCACCGAGATGCAGCCATGACCGCCGTGCGCATTGAAGCCGAGTGCGGTCCCGTCCTCGCCCGAGAGCTGATTGAAGTCCGGCCCCATCGCCGCGCGTTGCTGCGAGACGCGCAGCAAGTTGGCGGTCGCATCCTTGACGCCGGCGATGTTTTTCAGCTCGAACAGCCGCTGCATGGTGTCGACGGACATATCGATCACCGAACGCGGCGGAATGTTGTAGATGATGATGGGAATACCGATCGCATCGTTGATTGCCTTGAAGTGCTGATAAAGCCCTTCCTGCGTCGGCTTGTTGTAATAGGGCGTTACCACGAGCACAGCATCGGCACCGGCCGCTTCGGCGTGCTGGGCGAGCGCGATCGCTTCCTTGGTGGAATTGGAGCCGGCGCCGGCAACGACTGGAACCCGGCCCTTCGCCTGCTCTACGCACCACTCGACCACTTCGTTATGCTCTTCGTGGGACAACGTCGGGCTTTCACCGGTCGTGCCGACCGGGACAAGGCCGTTGGTGCCCTCGGCGATCTGCCAATCGACCAGCCCGCGGAAGGCTTTCTCATCCACTGAACCGTTGTTGAACGGCGTGACAAGCGCAGTGAATGAGCCTCGAAAGCTCGTCTTGGCGGTCATGACACGATCCTTGATTAGCCCGGGTTGGCAGCATGGCCGCAGGTGGCGGGCGCTGCCAAGCCAGATAGATATCGGGTCACAGAGTTCCTTTAAAGCCCCTCATCTCTGCGCCCGCGCGCAACCACCATTTCGCTGCGCCCCGTGGAACATATATGTGCTAGGTGTCCGCCGCCCGTTTTTTGCAGCGAGATTCGTCAATTGCCGTGCTTGCTTGCGAGGCTTTAGGAGTTTTTTTAATCCTGCGGCCGATGACTTTTCCTTCGATCGCCGACGGTAAGCGCCGCGGCGGGAGGGTAGTGCCGGTGAAGGCTGTTCGGCTCATTTTCGCATTCGCTGCGGTCGCTCTTCTGACGGGCGAGGCATGCGCGGCACCGCCGAAAGGCGATATACCGCTGCCGCGGCCTCGCCCTGCGGCCGCCGGTCCCCGCACCGCAAAGGTCGCGACACGCACCGCGGCGCCGCCGGCCGCACCCGCTCCGATGGTGCTCGCACCGGAGATTTCCGCGACCATTTCGGTTCCCGCTTCCGGGGTGCTTCTACGGCATGGTGACGCCGAGACTTACCGAAATGCCACGGCAAGTATCCCACTGACCGCTCCCAAGTTCCCGGCTCCGGTCGCGCGACCCGGTCCGGCGCTCGCGACTGCAGCCAACACAACGACCTCACCGCTTGATCTCGCCGCGGTCAAACAAGCCATCGAGCTGGCGCAAAAGGGCCGACCCGACGACGCGAGCAGTGTCGAGGACAGAATCTACGACCCAGTCGCGCGCAAGCTCGTTGAATGGGTGATCCTGCGCAGTGACGACGCCGACCTTAATTTTCCGCGCTATGCGGCTTTTATCGCCGCGAACCCCAGCTGGCCGGGCATCCTGTTCTTAAGGCGCCGCGCCGAAGCAGCGCTGTGGCAGCAGCAGGTTGACCCCCGCACAGTCATCGCCTTTTTCGCCAATGAGCCGGCGCGCACGCCCCGAGGCCGCTTTGCGCTCGCACGCGCTCTGCTCGCCGCGGGCGATCGCCCCGGCGCGCAGGCGCTGGTGAGCGCTGCTTGGCGCAAGGACGCGTTTTCGGCTGACGCTGAGACGCAGGCGCGGCAGGTCTTCGCCGGCTTGATCACACCCGCCGACGATAAGGCGCGCGCCGATACGCGCTTCGACCTTGAGGACGAGCAAGCGGGCTTGCGTGCTGCCAGCCAGCTTGGCGGCGTCGAACTCGCTATCGCCAAAGCGCGCTCCGCCGTGATCGCCAAATCCGCCAAAGCCAGGTCGCTGTTGGACGAGGTACCGATCGAGGCCCGGCGCGACGTCGGCTACTTGTTCAGTCGGATCCAATGGCTGCGGCGCTCCGACCGGATTTCCGAGGCTACCCAGTTGATGCTGAGCGCGCCGCGCGATCCTGAAAAGCTCGGCGACGTCGATCAATGGTGGGCCGAGCGTCGCTCTCTGGCGCGCAAACTGCTCGACTTCGGCGATGCAAGATCGGCGTACGAGATAGCAAGCGGTGCCGCGACGCCGGTCACCGAGAATCACCGCGCCGAGCAGCAATTTACCGCCGGCTGGATCGCGCTACGCTTCTTGTCCCAGCCGGCGATTGCTATCGCTCATTTTGCGCGCGTCGCCGAGGGCACGGCCAACCCGATCACAATTGCCCGCTCCTATTATTGGCAGGGTCGCGCCGCCGAGGCACTCGGACGCGGGCAGGAAGCCCGCGCCCACTACGAGGTGGCTGCGAGGTATTCGACCGCTTATTACGGCCAGCTGGCGCGCGCGCGACTTGGCATCGGCGAGGTTACGTTGCGCGGTCCGCCGGAGTCATCCGCCGACCAACGCCATCTCGAAATCGCGCGCGCTTTCGAGATCCTCTATGCGCTTGATGAGCGCGAGCTTGCCGCAGTGATGGCGGTCGAATTCGCCGACAAGGCAACAGACCCGCACGCACTCGCCGCGCTCGGCGAGATCGCCGCGCAGCATAACGACGCGCGAGCAACACTCCTGATCGGCAAGACCGCGCTCGGCCACGGCCTGCCGCTCGAGCACTATGCGTTCCCCGATTTCGGCGTGCCTGACTACGAACAGATCGGACCGCAAGTCGAGCGCTGTGTCGTGTTCTCGATCGTGCGGCAGGAAAGTGCGTTTAATCCCAAGGTGATTTCCAGCGCCAACGCACTTGGCCTCATGCAGGTTACGCCAGCCGCGGCCCGCGATACGGCCAAACGTTTCAACGTCGCCTTCAACCAGCACCGTTTGTTGGTCGACGTTCCCTACAACGCCCAAATCGGAACCGCCGAACTCGGTAACGATATCGCTTCCTGGCGCGGCTCCTACATCCTGGCCTTCGTCGCCTACAATGCCGGGCCGGGCCGGGCGCGGGAGTGGATCGCAAAATACGGCGATCCCCGCGATCCGAAGGTGGATCCGATCGACTGGGTCGAACGCATTCCCCTCTCGGAGACGCGCAATTACGTGGAGCGGGTGATGGAGAATATGCAGGTTTACCGCGCCCGGTTCGGCAACAATTCAAGGCTGTTGATCGACGCCGATATGCGGCGCGGCGGCTGATTTACCCACTCCGCCGCATTTAGCAGTTGCCCCATCGCCCGCCCGGCAGTTAATGTCTCTTTTATGACCTCTCTCGACCGGGGAGAGTATAAAATGGGCGACTGGGACAGGCGATGAACGAGCCCTTCCCTCATCTGGTGCCGGATGCAGGTGCCGGCGCGCATGGCCACGGTAAGAGCGTCTTCGTCACGGCGAATGATGGTCTACGCATTCACTTACGCGAATACGGCTCGCGTTCCGCGCCGGGACTGCCGGTCGTCTGCCTGCCCGGCCTCGCCCGCACGGCGGCGGATTTCGACGAGCTTGCGCCGGTCATGGCGGCGGGTCCGCCAGAACGGCATGTGATCGCGATCGATTTGCGCGGTCGCGGTCATTCCGAGCATGATGCCGATCATTCCAACTACAACTGCACCGTTGAACTTGCGGACATCGTCAGCGTTCTGATCGCGCAAGGCGTCGGCCCGGCCATTTTTGTCGGAAGCTCACGCGGCGGCGTTCTCACCATGATGCTGGCTACCGTGCATCCAACAGCGATCGCAGGCGTGGTGCTGCATGATGTCGGTCCCGTCACCGAGCCGAAAGGTGTCGCGCGCCTTCGCGGTTATCTTGGCAAATTACCCCACCCGCGCAGCTACGAAGAAGGCGCGGAAATTCTTCGCCGCCTGATGAGCGCACAGTTTCCAAACCTGACCAAGGAGCAATGGATCGCCGGCGCGCGGCGGACCTGGCATCACAAGCACGGCGCGTTCAAACCCGCCTATGACATGGGCATCGTGCGTGCGCTGGCCGGCATCGATATTGAGCTGCCGATGCCCTCGCTCTGGCACGAGTTTGACGCTCTCGGCAACGTCCCGATGCTGGTCATTCGCGGCGCAAATTCCGACATACTTTCGGCGACCACGGTGGCGGGCATGCGCGCGCGGCGCGCGCAGATGGATTTGATAGAAGTCGCCGATCAGGGTCATGCGCCGGTACTTGAGGGTGACCTGGTGCGCAGGATTGTCAGCTTTGTAGAGTCCTGCGAAAGCGCGCGACAGGGTGCGCCAACAGTAAATTGAGCGCATTATAAATTGAGCGCGCATCAAATGAGGTGCGCGTTACCAGCCGGGTTTGAAATTCAACCGACCCAACAAGCTCTGGCTCTTCACCGCCGTTGAGTACATCTCGGGCGATCCGGTAATGGCTGAGCCGTTTGCTCCGCTCGGGGTGCCATTGCCGAGATCGGTGTACAGATATTCCAGGCCTAACGACCACTTCGGCGTAATTTGATATTCGAGGCCGACACCGGCCGTCCAACCGCCTAGCTGGTTGCCTTGAGAAAAGCCGCCAATCTGAGCGGCCTGCGCGGGCGTCGCGACGTCAGCCGTGGCGAAGCCGCCCTTGACGTAGGGCAGCCACTGACCAAACGAATAACCGAGACGGCCGGTGACCGTGCCGAGCCAATTCATGTTCGGCGTCCACGAACCTACCGCGGGAAGATAAGGGCTCGTAAACCTGCCGTCGAAGTTCGCCGCGGCAAGAGAACCTTCCAGCCCGAAGACGAAACTTCCGGACTGGAAGTTATACCCAAACGTCTCGTTCACCGATGGAGGCGTGGCGGTCGAAAATCCATTTGAAGATGCAGGTAACGACCACGACGAGGAGCCGGCGGGGCCAGTCCCGGAGTTGTTCCTGAGATAAAAGCCTGCCCATTCAGGCTTCTGTGGCGACGGCGGCGTCACCTGAAAATCATTCAGATCCGTCTTGGTCAGATCGGTAGCGCCAGCCGCTTGCGCCAGGCAAGCGCCCATAAAGGCGACCAGCAATAACGTGCAAGCCCTTTTGACCAGCACCACAATTCACCTCGCTCGCGGCAACCGATTACCCACGAGTTCACAAGCGCCAGCGGTCCCGGGCCACGGATACGCTCGTCCGTGATTCCCACTGCTCGCCCCGTTGCATAGTACACTTATGCGAATACTCGGTCGATTTCGCATTTAAGTGAGGCGTTACGCCTAAACCATTATCCACACTGCATTTTTTGCGCAAAGAAACGCTTTCCCGTTTAGTGTTGCAAATAACTCACACCGACCGGCCATGTCCCACGACTTGCCGAAAGGCAATTTCCCGCGCCTTTCCTTGTCGGCAAAACGAAACGCCGCCGGTTTGTGCCGGCGGCGTCTTTGACTCCTATCCGCTCCGGGTACTGTTAGAACCGGAAGCGAACACCGGCCGTGGTGGCAACGTTGTTGCGGGACAGATAGCCGTTCGACAAGCCCGCGTTAACCTGCGACCAGAAGGTGCCGATGTAAGCATCCCATTTCGGCAGGAACCGCCAGTCGAGGACGCCGGAGGCCATCGTCTCGGTGCCGGCGCATTGGCCGTGAGCGGTGGGATTGGCGCAGATGCCGGTGCCGTTTACGTATTGATTCTGGAAGTATTCGTAGTAGGCGCCGATGAGATCCAGGTCTCTGGTGATGCCGTATTTGAAGCCAGTCCAGACAACCTGAGCGATCTTGTCACTGCAACCGGTGCCGGTTCCGCACAGCGAGTTGAAAGCGTTGTTGGCGATGGTGGTGCCGTTCCCACTGGCCGGTGGCGCGGCACCCGTGGCACTCACAAAGTTGAACGTAAATCCGTCATCCGGGAATGAGCTGGTGACCGGATTGCTGGGATTCGAGAGCTGCATCCACTCATAGCCGGCGTAAAGCGTGAGCGGGATGCCGGAGGGTGGCGGCATAGGTCCTTTGGTGACGATGGGTTGATTGCCCCAACTGCCGAAGGCGTACTTCGCCACCGCCATGAAGCTCGTGTTGTTGGAAAGCGTCGCCGAGAGGTACGTGGTCGGGGTGAACGGAGCCACCGGAACGCCGAGGACACTGGCTGAACCGCCGCTCGGCCCGATATTCACGGAGTTCACGATATACGACCCAATGGCGTCGACCGACAGCAGGCCGGGACCAAGCTTGAAGTCGCCGCCGATGTCGCCCTCGACCGCGCCATTATTCGGGTTATAGGCGTTGTACGCCGAGGTACCCGTTACAGGCTGCCCGATCACCGCAAAGCGCAAGTTGCCGAAATTGACGCGATATTTGATCGCCGTGGTCCAGCGACATTCTTCGGTATCGCCGGCGCCGCAGGTAAAGCCAGAGAAGCCGATCGGCGAGAAAGCGTATGAGCCGCCCATCGGATCGTAGGCATTGACAGCGTCCGTCTGCAACGCATTTTGCCGGCCGAAGGTCAGCGTGCCCCAGACCGGCGAACTGACGCCAGCGTAAATCTGCGCGGCCAACCAGCCCCATCGGCTGGAGTCAACCGGTATCTCCTGCGCGTTCAGCGGAACGTGAATGGCGTCTTGCAGGGCCTGCGGCGCGTTGGCAAGGAGGCCCGAATACGGATCAAACGCGAGTTCGCCCTTGGCAACGAATGCCCAGTCCGCAGCTATCGGCTCCTTGATATCGACGCCGACATTCGACTGGCTCAAGCCGTTGGGGGCGAGGCCAAAGCCTGCCGACCGGCTCGGCTTCTGAAGCAGATACGAGGCGCCGGTCGGGAAGTTCTTATCAAATGGCGTGCCGTGGGTTTGATAAGTCCCGCCCAGGTCCACCGTGCCGTAGAACCGCACGCCGTACCACAGCAACTGACAGTCGGTCAGAAAAAAGCCCGCAAAGCTGTTGCATGACGCCGGTCCGCGTCGCGGCCGGCGCCGCAACCACCGGAGCCTTCGTCACCATCGCGTCCATATCGGCGGCCAACGCGGTCGTCGCGCACGTCGCGAGAGCAACCGCTGTAAATACCGCGGCCCGAACGCCGTCGCGCATACTAAAGCTGACCATTTAGCCCCCTCTACTTTCTATGAGTGTTTACGACACGAGAAGCGATGAACCCTCCTGTGGTCTATTTTTGGCACATGACTGTCGGATGACAGTCAGTTCCGCCGCCATCATTTAGCCGGGCATTGGGATCAAATCGGCCGACCTCGTGGCATAAATGCAACAAGCGAGGCCGCCGGCATCGCTGCGATGGCCAAGCGGGCTCAATTCCTCGCGGCAAATGATGGAAGAGGCATTCGGACGCAGCGTTCCAACTTTGCCGTCTCGTGTCGGGGGCGGACGCAAGCGCACCACAATGCAGACCTTGCGCTGATGCTCTTCGACGAAGCGCTAAGGTCCGGCGTTCGGCGCCAGCAGACTTCTGAAGGCGGCGGCCACCGCAGGCAGCGGCAACGGGATCGGTGGGAAGATCTGATAGTCCTCCCACCCGCCGCCGAGCGATTTATAGAGCGTTACGAGTTGTTCCGCGGCGTTTTGCTGCGCCGATATGTATTGTTGCTCGATGGCAAATTCCTGCCGCTGCGCGTCGATGACGTTGAGCGAATCGATCAGCCCGCGGTCGAACCGCTCCGTCGCCAGTGCGACCGCCCGCCGCGCTGCCTTCAAAGCATCTGCAAGATGGCGCAACCGGGCCTGCTGCGCAGTGTAGGCATCGACGGCCGTGTCCACTTCGCGCACGGCATTGAGCACGGTCTGTTTGTAGTTGAATAAAAGCTCGCGGCTGCGAAAGTCGGCTTTCTCCACATACGCATCGAGCCGGCCAAAATCCAACAGCGGCGCCGCAAGCGCGGGCCCGACCGACCAAATCGGATTGATCGGAGTCCGCATGAGGCCGGGTCCCTGCTGAGCACCGTAAGCGGCAGTGACGGCCACTTGGGGAAAGAGGTCTGCGGTCGCAACGCCGACCAGCGCGTTGGCGCTCGCCAACTGGCGTTCCGCCTCGGCAATGTCGGGCCGGCGCCGGAGCAGTTCGATCGGCAGACCGGAACGAATGCGCTCGGGAAGCGCAGGAAACATTCCAGGTCTTGTCAGCTCCCGGCCCAAATTTTCGGGAAACTCTCCAATCAGAACCGCAATCACGTAGCGTGCCGCATTAATCTGGGCGATCAACGGCTCTACTTCGGCCTGCAGCTGCGCCAGTTCGCGTTGCGCAAGCGTGACGTCCAACTCATTGGTGATGCCGCGGCTGAAGCGCTCTTGCACGAAGTCGACATACTTCTGGGCAACCTCGATATCCTTTCGGAGCACGGCGAGCCGCATTTGCACAGCGCGCAGATCGAGATAAGCGCGGGTCACGTCGGCAACGAGCGAAATCAGCACCACGTTGCGCGCCGCAATCGCCGCCTCAACGTCATACTGCGCCGCCTCGATCGCGCGGCGGTATTTGCCGAACACGTCGATTTCCCAGGCGGCATCAAAGCCGACCAGGTTGGTGACTTGGCTTACATTGGTCCCATTCTCCGCGGACACCAGGGTTTGCGACGCGCGCCCGCGAGCCATATCGCTTCCCGTACCGATGCCGCCGCCCTCGCTCGCGCCCAACATTGGCAGTGCAGAGCCGATGACGACGAATTCTTGCGCGCGCACCTGCTGCAGGCGATCCAAAGCGATTTCGAGCGTCGGGCTTGCGGCGATGGCGCGATCGATCAGTAAATCAAGTTCCCGATCGTGCAGCGTGCGCCACCATTTGGCGGTGTCAGCGACGTGATGATCCGCCGCCGCGCGTTGCGCGGTGGCCCCGGCCGCCGCGAAACCCGCCGGCATTGGAGCTTGTGGGGGCGAATAATCAGGTCCGACCGCACACGAGGCCAAACCGACGCAGCAGGCAATGCTGCTCACTACGGCGCCGCGGAAGCGCCTTGAATGCCGTCGGTGGCGGCGCCGCTGTGGACGCGAAAGCTTGGCTAGCGCCGGCACGAGACGGATGCACTCCAACTACCGAAATAACGACGGCAATGTGCAATGATCGTCCACCATCAGCAGCGCCGACGCGACACCCGGCAATTCCCGCCTGCAGATGGTATCCCCTTGATCGAGAATGGTTGGTTTCGACAATGCGCGCAAGCGACCGTAAGCCGCTACTCCCGGAAAAACGGAAGCAGCGGCTCGACGGCAACACCAAGGCGCTGTGGATATTCCGGGCGGGCCGGAACCGATTCGAACGCGCTAGAACGTGATGCGCACGGTCGCCACCAAATTATTGTAGACGACCGGATTCGGCGTCACGGCAAACTGATAACCGACGCCGAAAATCAGGTTTTGTCGGGGCGGCCCAAGCGGAAAGCGGCCGAAGATGATGCCGGGCGTGAGCAACACCTGGCTCAAACCTGAATGCTCGCCGTTCGGCCAGTATTCGTAGTTGACCTCCAATTCCGGCCAAAAATACTGCAGGAAATGATACTGAAAGACCGTGTTCCACAGGATCGGGTCGCCGAAATTGTGCAACGTAGTCCCACTCGATCCGAGTCCGTATGCGGCGACCGGATATTGCTGACTGATCGTCATTTCGATGTCGAAATCGCCCCAACCCTTGCCGCCTGCCAAGGTTGGCTGAGCGACCAAAACGTTGTTCGAGATCTTCCCGGGCGTGGAAAGCGGCGCCGACATTTGAAAGAAGCCGCTCAGGATGTAGTTGCCGTTCTCCTCGTTCGCAGAGAAAAACCGGTCTTTTACGAGAAACACCGGCCAGTCGCCTGCGCCTTGTCCAGGCCCCTTCGGACCCCAGGCGTTTACCATCGGCGGGGCTGCCAAAATTACTTCGGTGTAAGGGGTCGGGATGAGTTCGGCCCGTATGCCGCCCGGTCCACCGTAACTGTAGAGGTGTTGGCCATTACCTTGACTGCCGGTCCCATTTTGCTGGTCATAGAAATCGAAGCGCAACTCTTGCTCGAGCCGCGGCGTGACCAACACAAGGGGGGTCATCCAGTGCGGCTGCGCCGCCTGGGTCGCCGTCGCCATCGCCATCCACTCGTTGACGAAGGTCGGGTCGATCGGGTCGGCCTTGGCGGCGAATGGCGTCAGCGCCAAGGCTGCGACGGCGCAGCCGAACACACGACCGATCATTGATTCTCCGGCGTGTGCGCAAGTCACAAGCGGACGCGCACTGCGCCCGTTATTTGTCTGTTTTTTCACGATGGACCCCCGCCCTGTAGATACAGTCACGCTGTATCCGTAAATATATAGCGGCAGCATCAGTTCCCGATGTGTCCTTGTCAACGGGTCGGCTGGGGATGGCGTGCTAACGCGTATGTATGTGACATCTCGGCAACAGGCAGCACCCAAACGTGGCGTCTGCACTTGTTAGCACCGATATCGAAGGCGCCTTATCATTGGCCGGTATCGCCTTCAGGCGCCAGCGCCGGCGAATAGCTGGTCGGGACCTGGAAAAGCTCGGCCGCCTGTGGGCCATAGCTTACCGAGCGCGCTTGCATGATGGTCGCGCCGTCGACGACAAGCCGCAGCAGAACGCCGTCGGCTGTTGCGCAAACCGTGTGCGTCTCCACATCTTCGGTCCAGGTCCAGTCGGTGCAGTGCAATCCGGCTATGATGGACTCAGGCCCACGCTTGAGGACCATACCAGCCTCCGGTTCAGGAGGTTGCCGCGGCGAACCCTCCAGCGTGCGAAAGGTGCGCCCCTCAGGATTGAGAAGCGTAATCTCATGGGCATTGCGGTCGAAAATGGTCGTTGACTTGTCTGGACCGTCGATCCGCTCCCGATGCTCGCCTGCCAGCCAACGCACGCGCTGACGGATTTTCGGCTGTTGCAGGCGAGTGACGTCGTAGATGATATCGACGTCGCGCGTAGGAAACAGCGGCGGCCGCTCCTCAGCTCGCGACACGGAGTCAGAAAGAAGCAACGCCAGAGCGGCAATCAGCAGCGGGCTGCGCAAATCACCCATATGCGGCATGCCTGACCGGGCCGGGCATCAGACGCCATGCCGCCCGATGGAAACGCGTCGGCTACCTCAGTGCATTTATAATGATCCGTATGGCGGTTTAGTTCAATCAGCCGGGGTGAAAGCCGCACGGCTGTTGGAAATCGGGGATTTTTCTCAATATTGAGGCGACCGATAGCCGCGCCCTGACGGCCAAATCCGGCCTTGTCAGTAAATCCGGCCCGCTGCATTGTCCGGCCCCTGAGTGGTGACGGACCGACTTGCGTTCGGCACGGGAACGGGGAGCGACGAGACTACGGTGATAAGTCCGCGGACCGCGGTGCGGCCCGGGCTTAGACTGTCCTCTTGGAGCTTCGCGTAAAATGAGTTCTGCGGACGCTAAACCGCACTGCGTCAACGAAAAAACAGTTCTTCGCGGCTCAGGCCCCAATCGGGGTCCGTCGGCGTGGATGCGCACGGCCACCTTCCTCCTTCGCAACCCTACCGCTCGCCATCAGGAATCGGCTGAATCTGTTATGGTCCGCCCGGCACGAGGCGGTTCTCGGGTGCCGCCCGAAGGGGCAGCGGCCGCCCGACGGCTTCGCCCGTCCTTGTTGCTGTCGAACTGACCGCATCCGCAGGAGATCACGCACGTGTGGGTCGTTCAAATAGCGCTGAGGCGGCCGTATACGTTCGTCGTTCTCTCCTTCGTCATTGCGATTTTCGGTGTGCTGTCAGCGGTGCGCACGCCAACCGACATCTTTCCCAACATCAATATTCCGGTCGTCAGCGTTGTCTGGACTTACAACGGGCTGTTGCCCAACGACATGTCCGGACGTGTTATCTACTTTTACGAACGCTATTTGACCGCGCAGGTCGGCGATATCGAGCACATCGAATCGCAGTCGCTCAGCGGCTATGGCGTGGTCAAAATTTTCTTCCAGAAAAGCGTCAACATCTCCGCCGCGCTGGCGCAGGTGACTGCGGCCTCGCAGACGGTGCTCAAGCTCCTGCCCCCCGGCATCACCCCGCCGTATGTGCTCAGCTACAACGCTGCGACCGTACCGATCCTGCAGCTCGCGCTATCCGGCCAGAAACTGCCGCAGATGCAGCTGTTCGATCTCGGCCAAAATTTCATCCGGCCGCAATTGGCCACGGTCGCGGGCGCCGCGGTACCCTCGCCCTATGGCGGCAAGATTTTGCAGGCTCAGGTCGATCTCGATCAAGGCGCCATGCAGGCGCACAACGTCTCGGCCAATGATGTGCTCGATGCGATTTCGGCGCAGAACCTGATCCTGCCGGCCGGCGACGCCAAGATTGGCAAATTCGATTGGAACGTCGCGCTAAACGCCAGCCCGGTTCTGCTCGACAAGATCAACGACCTGCCGGTGAAGAAGGTCAATAATACGATCATCTACCTCCACGATATCGCGTTCGTGCATAACGGCTCGCCGCCGCAGACCAATCTGGTTCGCGTCAACGGATCGCACGCGGTGCTGATGACGATCCTCAAGGCTGGCGCCGCCTCGACCCTTAATGTCATCGACGGGATCAAATCATTGCTGCCGCGGGTCGAGGAGAGCTTGCCGCCGGGACTTAACGTGCGCGCAGTGGGCGATCAGTCGATCTTCGTCAAAGCGGCAATCTTCGGGGTGTTGCGCGAAGCCGTGCTTGCCGCCGGCCTGGTCGGCCTGATGATCCTGTTGTTCCTCGGCAGTTGGCGCTCGACGATGATCATCATCATATCGATCCCGCTGTCGATCCTGTTCTCGGTGATAGCGCTCGCCCTTTTGGGCGAGACCATCAACGTCATGACGCTCGGTGGGCTGGCGCTGGCGGTCGGCATGCTTGTCGATGAAGGCACGGTCACGCTCGAGAACATTTTCTTCCATCTCGAACAGGGCAAAGAGGTCGAACCGGCGATCCTCGATGGCGCGCAGCAGATCGTCGTGCCGGCTTTTGTCACACTGCTCGTGCTCGACATTGTGTTCGCGCCGATGTTCCAGCTCGGCGGCGTGGCCGGCTATTTGTTCCGGCCGCTGGCCGAAGCTGTCGTGTTCGCGCTGATCGGCTCGTTTATCCTGTCGCGCACGCTCGTGCCGACGATGGCTCGATACTTCTTGCAGCCCCACACCGGGCACGACGAAGCTCACGCCGCATCGACGCGCCGTTCGCGCAACCCATTTAAGCGTTTTCAGGCGGGCTTCGAGCGCATCTTCACCGTTGTCCGCGACCGCTACCGCGCGCTCCTCGTGGTCGCTCTCGGTTACCCGAAAACCGTGATTGGCGGCTTCATTGCGATTGTATTTTGTTCCTTCGGGCTGTGGCCGTTCCTCGGTGAGAATTTCTTTCCGGCGGTCGATTCCGGGCAGATCCTGATGCACGTGCGCGGTCAGGCCGGCACGCGCATCGAGGAAACGGCTCGTCTGTTCGACCTGATCGAACAGACCGTTCGTCAGACCATCCCGCCGGAGCAGCTCGACAACATCGTCGACAATATCGGCCTGCCTTACAGCGGCATCAACATGGCCTATCAGAACACCGGCACGATCGGCCCCGAGGATGGCGATGCACTGATCACGCTCAAGGAAGACCACGGCCCGACGGAGAATTTCGTCAAGCAGTTGCGGACCATACTGCCGCAGAAATTCCCGGGCACGACTTTCTCGTTCCTGCCTGCCGACATCGTGTCACAGATCCTCAATTTCGGTTTGCCGGCGCCGATCGACGTCCAGGTCATCGGCAGCAACCAGAAGGCCAACTACGCCTATGCCAACGCGCTGCTCAAGCGCATCCGTATGGTTCCCGGCATCGCCGACCTTCGCATCCAGCAGGTCTTCAACTATCCGCAGATCAATGTTGATGCCGACCGGACGTTCGCGAGCGAAGTCGGGCTGACGCAACGCGATATCGCCAACAGTCTCCTGGTGACGTTGTCGGGCAGCCTCCAGGTGAAGCCGAATTTCTGGCTGAACACCCAGAACGGCGTCTCCTACCCGATCGTTGCCCAGATGCCGCAGTACCGGATCGACACGATGTCGGACTTGAGCAACGTGCCGATCACATCAGCGGACACCAAGACACCGCGATATCTGGGCGGCCTTGCGCGCATGACGATTGGGCCGAGCCCCGGGATCGTTTCGCACTACAATGTGCAGCCGGTCGTCGACATTTACGGCGCGGTGCAAGGCCGGGACCTCGGCGCGGTCGCCGGCGATATCCAAACGATCCTGCAGGAAACGCGCAAAGATGTGCCGCGCGGCTCCTACGCCGTGCTCAGCGGCCAGGTTCGCACCATGACCAGTGCCTATAGCCAGCTTTACTTCGGGCTCGCCGGCGCCGTCGTGCTTGTCTACCTGATCATCGTCGTCAATTTCCAATCGTGGCTCGACCCGTTCATCATCATCACCGCGCTTCCGGGCGCGCTCTGCGGCATCATCTGGATGCTGTTCATGACCGGCACGACGCTGTCGGTTCCTGCTCTTACCGGCGCCATCATGTGCATGGGCATCGCCACGGCGAACAGCGTGCTGCTGGTCAGCTTCGCGCGCGAGGGCCTTGCGGGGGGCCTCGACGCGGCGGCAGCCGCACTCGAGGCCGGCTTCACGCGGTTTCGCCCGGTGCTGATGACCGCACTTGCCATGATCATCGGCATGGTGCCGATGGCGTTTGCGCTGGGTGAAGGCGGCGAGCAGAACGCGCCGCTCGGCCGCGCGGTAGTGGGCGGGCTGACCGTTGCGACTTTGGCGACCCTGTTCTTCGTCCCCACCGTGTTCAGCGTACTGCATCGCCGACGCGACAGGCCGACGCACTGACGGAGAATTCGGCTCGTGTGGATCGTCCTTACCGCACTCAGACGTCCCTACAGTTTCGTCGTGCTGGCGATCATCATTGCGCTGTTCGGCGTACGGTCCGTGCTGCTGACGCCCACCGACATTTTTCCCAACATCAACATTCCCGTCGTCAGCGTCGTCTGGACCTACAACGGCCTCCTGCCGAACGACATGTCCGGGCGGGTCATCTATTTTTATGAACGTTACCTCACCGCGCAGGTCGGCGATATCGAGCACATCGAATCGCAGTCGCTCAGCGGCTACGGCGTCGTCAAAATCTTCTTCCAGAAGAACGTCGACATTGCCGCCGCTTTGGCCCAGGTGACGGCCGCCTCGCAAACGGTACTCAAGCTCCTGCCCCCCGGGATCACGCCGCCTTATGTCCTGAGCTACAATGCTTCGAGCGTGCCGATCCTGCAGCTTGCGCTATCCAGCAAAAAGCTGCCGCAGATGCAGCTGTTCGATCTCGGCCAGAACTTCATCCGGCCGCAGCTTGCAACCGTCGCCGGCGCGGCGGTGCCCTCCCCGTACGGCGGCAAAATTCTGCAGGTGCAAGTCGATCTCGATCAGGACGCCATGCAGGCCCACAACGTGTCGGCCGATGATGTGCTCGATGCCGTCACCGTGCAGAATCTGATCCTGCCCGCCGGCGACGCGAAATCAGGCAAATTCGACTGGAATGTCGCGCTTAACGCCAGTCCGATATCGCTCGACAGGATCAACGATCTGCCGGTTAAGAAGGTCAACGGCACGGTCCTTTACATCCGCGACGTCGCCTATGTGCATAGCGGCTCGCCGCCGCAGACCAACCTGGTGCGCGTCAATGGCGCGCGTGCGGTGCTGATGACGATCCTCAAGGCCGGCGCCGCCTCGACGCTCAACGTCATCGACGGCATCAAGTCGCTGTTGCCGCGGGTCGAAGAGAGCTTGCCGGCGAGCCTGAACCTGCGCGCCGTCGGCGATCAGTCGATCTTCGTCAAGGCCGCGGTCTTCGGCGTCATCCGCGAAGCGGTGCTCGCGGCAGCGCTGGTCGGCGTCATGATTCTTCTGTTCCTCGGCAGCTGGCGCTCGACGGTCATCATTCTGATCGAAATTCCACTCGCGATTCTGTTCTCGCTCACGCTGCTGTCATGGCTTGATGAAACCATCAATGTCATGACGCTGGGCGGGCTTGCGCTCGCCGTCGGGATTTTGGTCGACGATGGAACCGTTACCATCGAAAACATCAACTACCATCTCGAACAGGGCAAAGAGATCGAGCCGGCGATCCTCGACGGCGCGCAGCAGATTGTCGTTCCCGCCTTCGTGACGTTGCTCTGCCTGTGCATCGTCTTTGTCCCGATGTTTCAGCTCGGCGGCGTTGCCGGTTATTTGTTCCGGCCCCTGGCTGAAGCGGTCGTGTTCGCGCTGATCGGCTCGTTCATTCTGTCGCGCACGCTGGTTCCGACCATGGCCAACTATTTCATGCGGGGCCAGCATGGTGGACAGGGCCATGTTCAACAAAACCATCGCGCAGCCGCCGGTGCGGACCCGCAATCCGATCAAGCGCTTTCAACAGGGCTTCGAAACCGGCTTCTCGGGCATCCGCGACCGCTACCGTTCATTGCTGTCGCTCGCGCTTGGCCGCCCGAAGGCCTTCATCGCTGGTTTTCTCGCTTGCGTGCTGCTGTCGTTCGGACTTTGGCCATTCCTCGGCGAGAATTTCTTTCCCGCAGTCGATTCCGGGCAAATCCTGATGCACGTGCGCGCCCAGGCGGGCACGCGCATCGAAGAAACGGCGCGCCTTTTCGACCTCATTGAGCACACCGTCCGCCAGACCATACCGCCCGCCCAGCTCGATAACATCGTCGACAACATCGGCCTGCCTTACAGCGGCATCAACATGGCCTACCAGAACACCGGTACGATCGGCCCCGAGGATGGCGATGCTCTGATCACGCTCAAGGAAGACCACTCCCCGACGGCTTCCTTCATCAAGCAGCTACGCACGGTGCTGCCGCAGAAATTTCCGGGCGCGACGTTTTCGTTCCTGCCCGCCGATATCGTCTCGCAGATCCTGAATTTCGGCTTGCCGGCGCCGATTGATATTCAAATCATCGGTCATGACCAAAAAGCCGACTATGCCTACGCCACGGCGCTCCTTAAACGTGTCCGCACCGTTCCCGGCATCGCCGACTTGCGCATCCAACAGGTCTTTAACTATCCGCAGCTTAACGTCGACGTCGACCGGACGCTGGCCGGCCAGGTCGGATTGACCCAGCGCGAAGTCGCCAACAGCCTTCTGGTGACGCTGTCGGGAAGCATCCAGGTGCAGCCGAATTTTTGGCTGAACACGGAGAACGGCGTCTCCTACCCGATCGTTGCGCAGATGCCGCAATACCGCGTCGACACCATGTCGGATCTGATGAACGTGCCGATCACCTCTACAGCGACCAAAGCCCAGCAATATCTCGGCGGCCTGGCGCAAATCACCCCGGCGCCGAGCCCGGGTATCGTCTCGCATTACAATGTGCAGCCAGTGATCGACATCTACGGCGCCGTGCAGGGCCGCGACCTGGGCGCGGTCTCAGGCGATATCGATCGCGTCCTGCAGGATACACACAAGGATTTACCGCGTGGCTCTTATGTCGTGCTGAGCGGGCAGGTTCACACCATGACGAGCGCCTACAACCAGCTTTATTTCGGGCTGGTCGGGGCGATCCTGCTTATCTATCTGGTGATCGTGGTCAATTTCCAATCGTGGGTTGACCCTTTCATTATCATCACGGCATTGCCGGGCGCACTCGCCGGAATCGTCTGGATGTTGTTCATGACCGGCACGACGCTTTCGGTCCCGGCACTCACCGGCGCCATCATGTGCATGGGCATTGCCACCGCAAACAGTATTCTGCTCGTCAGTTTTGCGCGTGAAGGCCTAACAGCGGGATTAGACGCGGCATCGGCGGCACTGGAGGCCGGTTTTACGCGGTTTCGTCCGGTGCTGATGACGGCGCTCGCGATGGTCATCGGTATGCTGCCCATGGCATTTGCTTTGGGCGAAGGCGGCGAGCAGAATGCGCCCCTTGGCCGCGCCGTCATTGGCGGCCTCCTCGTCGCAACTGTGGCGACACTGTTCTTCGTCCCAACTGTTTTCACGGTCTTGCATTCCCGGCAGGATCGGCGTCGTGAAGCTGCGGCGGGCGCTGCTGATTCCGCAGCACCCGCCTAAACGCGAGCACCCATGGCCTCAGAAGATCATCGGCCCCATCAAGATACCGCATCGGCGGCACCGCGACCCCCGCGGAACCTGCGAATGATCGCACTCGTTGCGGTGGCCGCCGCAATCGTCGTTGCGCTGTTCGGGATTTTGCAACGACGGAGCCATGAGGAAGAAGTCAAACAGTGGACGCAGGAACAGGCAATTCCCACCGTGGCTGTTATCTCGCCACGCCAGGGCGCCGCGGTTCAGCACCTGGTGCTGCCCGGCACCGTTCAAGCCTGGTACGAGGCCCCCATCTATGCGCGCGTCAGCGGTTATCTGAAGAACTGGTACTTCGATTACGGTGCCCGCGTGAAAAAGGGCGACCTATTGGCCGAGATCGACGCCCCGGACCTCGATGCCCAATTGGCTGCGGCGGAAGCCAAGTTCAATTCGGCGAAAGCGACCGTCAACGTCAGAGAGGCCGAGAGAGAGTTCGCCGCGACGACTTACCAACGCTGGCGCGATTCCCCAAAGGGCGTCGTTTCGGTGCAGGAGCAGGAGAGCAAGCAAGCCGACTACAACAGCGCCGTCGCGCGGCAGAACGCAGCCCAAGCGGAGGCTGCCGCCGACCGCGGCTACGTTGATCGTCTCCAGGCTCTGGAAGGCTATAAGAGGATCACAGCGCCCTTCGACGGCGTCGTCACGGCGCGGGAAACGGATATTGGCGCTCTCATTAACGCCGGCAGCGGGACGGGCGGCGGCAATGGACCGGAGCTGTTCCGCGTCGCGGACATCCATGAGATGCGGGTTTACGTACAAGTCCCCCAACAATTGACCGCCGGCATTCAGCAAGGACTGACCGCTACTCTCAATTTGCCGCAACATCCGGACACCACCTTCGAGGCTACCGTCGCCACCACGTCAAACGCGATCAACGAGAGCGCGCGCACGCTGCTGGTGGAGCTGCATGCCGCCAACCCGGATGGGCAATTGCAGCCGGGCGCCTATGCGCAGGTGAAATTCGAGCTGCCGAGCAACCCGCATGTTGTTCGCTTGCCGACCAGCGCGCTGATTTTCCGCGAGAACGGGATGGAAGTGGCGACCATCGGCGCAGACAACAAAATCGAAATGAAGCCGATCACGCTCGGGCGCAATCTTGGCACCGAGGTCGAAGTTCTCAAGGGGCTGACGCTGAGCGATCGCGTGGTGAACAGTCCGCCGGACTTGCTTGCAGGTGGGGATTCGGTTCGCATCGCCGGTCAACAATCCAGCAGCGGCGGCAACGTCGAGCAGTCCGCCAAACCGGGAAGCGAAAATATAGCGGCGGTGCCGGAATTGAAGCCTTAGCGACTGCCGGAACCGCTGCGCAGCGCTAGATTCCTTGGCCGCCGCCCGGATGTGCAGAGACACTCACCCGGAAGTGCTGGAGCTCCTTGCGGCCTCCTGGCCAGGTAACTTCCAACACGAATTCGTCGGAACCATTAAATTCGGCCGCCCCGCGATACAGCGCGACGAACGCCGGGACCTCGGTCGCCAGGCATTGCTTGAAATTGGTGGCCTTCAATGTGCCGCGCTTGACGTTAACAGCGCCGTGCGCCGGCGGGGTGACCAGCCTGATGGCCGGTAGCGGGCCGGAGGTGCAATCCGGTTTAATGTCGGTATAGACGCCAACGCGGGCGTCGTGGCCCGGCGTCGCCTTGACCTCGCGTTCAACGACATTGGCCTGCGCATGCGCCGTCAGTGCGGTCAGGCACAACAATGCCGCGGCCAGCCAATTTCGGTGTTGCCACCACCGGTTAGAAGAGATTTGCTGAAGCATCGCGGCCACGTCCGATACATTAGCTTATCACACCCGCACCCGTCGGAAACCGGCTTGCTTGCCGTCCCGGCAGCGCATAGTGCCGGCTCGATAATCGCCAAGCTGCGTCCCGCGCCAGCCTAACCGCCGCCAAGCCGGGATCGTGATACCCGCATAGTTTCGCGGTGTGCTTGGCCGCTGACATGCTGCACCGCGCGCCTTTCAATGTGATTGCCTCACGCCGAGGCTTGATACGCTTTAATCTGACGGCGTTCACCTCAACTACGCGCCCGCGCCTCCACGCGCCAAGAGGGAGCGACGCCAGGAGGGGCACGGGGTGTAATGGCTGATGACCTTCCATTCTCGCCCGCCGGTGTTACAGATAAAATGGGTTGCGATTGATGCTGGAAGGATCAGGACGTGATTGATCAAGAACAGCTCCGACGCGAGGTTGAAAGCGTCCCGTGGTTTCATCAGATCGACTTTGGGAAAGGGCTTTTGAGTCCTGGCGCCATCAAACTCTCCAAGATCGAGCGCAACAACGCGGTCATTTTCGACCGGGTCAATGTGTCCGGCAAAAGCCTTCTCGACATCGGATGTTGGGACGGCGCTTACAGCATCGCGGCGATCCGCCGTGGCGCTTCGCGGGTCCTGGCGACCGATCACTACGTTTGGCACCACTTATCCGACCGAAAAGCGTTTGAACTCGCGAGAGCACATCTTGCGCCATCAATCGAGGCGCAGGACATCGACGTGCCCGACATATCTGTTGAGAGTGTTGGGGTATTCGACATCGTTCTCTTTTTGGGTGTCTTTTACCATCTTCGGCATCCGTTCGAGGCATTGGAGCGGGTAGCCAAGATCGCCAGGGAGTGCCTTGTTGTCGAATCCCGGCTGCTGCGAACGCTGACGCGCAAGCCAATAATGCGGTTCTATCCGGGTTCTGAACTTGACGGTGATCCGACAAATTGGTGGGCCCCAAATCGGGCGTGTATCGAGGCAATGTTGTTTGATCTTGGGTTCCGGAAAATTCTGTTCAAGCACCCGGATCGTCGTTGGCGCCGTGGAATCTTTCATGCTTTCCGATAATTGCCGGTCAATTGGGCGTTGGAAACGTTCACAAGCCCGCTTGCTTGACCTGGAGGCGCGGCGATGCAGCCGAAACGATGCCCGCAAAAATCGCGTCAGCGTCTCTGTCTGAAGTGAAGTGTGACGGCGTAGTCCGCGCCGGTACGTCCGCCGCCATCATCCAAATCCTATCCGCTCCGCCTACATCTGCCGCAATGAGCAAACGGGCAGGCAAATACAAGACGCTCAACGCTGATCAAAGGCGAAAAGTGTTACCCATGTGTCCGGTACCGTTGTCACCTATGTGCCGGGCCGCTCACCAACGACCAGATATCGTGCCACCGCAATCTCGGGTGTATCCAACGTCATCTCCGCCCGCTAAGAGTACAAATCGAGAAATAAGAACTCTTCGCTCGGTCGTAAATTGTGCCAGATTTTGTGCCAGTCGTGCTACCGAAGTTCGCGCTACGTTCGCTTGTTGCGTTTCGTCCTTGACCGATAGGGTCCATTGAAATAGCGAGTTTTTCTTTTTGGAGAGGTGGCCGAGTGGCTGAAGGCGGCGGTTTGCTAAACCGTTATACGGTCTAAAGCCGTATCAAGGGTTCGAATCCCTTCCTCTCCGCCATTACGCATTACCTATTGATTATAATAAGAAAAACGCAATAGTTTCCGATCAAATGCATCCTTGAATATCACCTGCGATCGCAGCTGAGACAGAGGCGTTTCGCATCACGCGTCGCCGTCGTACCAAAGCTCCGACCGCGCAGACATAGATATCGATTTGCGCCTCACAGGCCCTTTAACATTGGATGGCTGACGATCGCGTCGGTGCCCGATTGAATCAATAGATCCACTTCTTCGACCGGAAGTTTGAACCGGGTGGGAATGGATGACAATTTGGCGGCACGTTGCGGGTCGAACTGATCGAACCCGACCTCGGCAACTTCAAAACTCACAATGCTGCATCGCCAATCCTTCGGTGCTCCAAGCCGCCGGGCTTCGGCGCCCGAAAGACTGCACCGCCACTTGCGTACAGCCTCCTGCCATTCGCGAATGCTCAAACGAAAGGCGTCAAAGCCGCTGCGAACAGCCGAATCCAGAGCCGTGTTGGTCACGGCGCCAAGTAATTCCGCCCCGGTTGGTCCATCGACGGTGCGGGCCCAATTTCCTGCCGGTTCTTGACCTGCGTTGACCACAATGAAGATCAAACGGCGCAGGCGAACGGCCTTTTCCGGCGTCAGCGGCATGTAGGGCTTGTCGGCCGCAGCTCGTGCAATCACGAGTCCCGACAGACCAAAATTGTCGGTGATGCCGCCATCGGCGAGCTTCAAATATTTGATCTGCTCGGGATCGCGGTAGCGTTTCAGCGCTTCGGCGAACGCCCGCACCTGTGCACCCGCGTTACGATTCGCCAGTACGCGATCCACCCACGGCGGCAGGGGCGCCGCGCACGCGGCGGGAAAGCTTTCCAGCACGATCGGCACAAATGCGACCGGCACCGCTGCCGATGCGGCGACGGCCTGCGACAGCGGGTAGTGCCGGATATCGCTGCATAAGGCTGCGAACGTAACCGGGGAGAACAAAAACGGCGTTCTGTTGTAGAGGTCAGACGCGTTGATCCACACAATCGGCTTGCCTTGCTGAAATAAATCGCCAAGGGTCGCACGATCGAAAAGGTTGCGGTCGAGCCAACCGGTGAGCCTGCTCGCATCGTTCACACCGCCACCGAGCCCCTGCGCGATATTTCTCAAATTTACTGCAGTGCTCAGATCCTCCTCGGCATTGCGCAGCAGGAAACGCTCGCGGAAATCGGCAAGCGCGGCGCGACCCTTGAGGCCAAAATAAGCCGCCGTGACAGAACCGCCCGACACGCCCGAGACAAACACGACGCGCTCGAGATAATTCTTGCCGTCCCTTGTTGGAATCCGGTCAAGACCTTGCAACACACCATAAGCAAAGGCTGCGGCGCGTGTTCCTCCCCCGGAAAATGCCAGAGCGACGGCGGTATCGCCGCCGACCTCCGGAGTCGTCAATTGCGCCATCGGATTTGAACCCGCAGCTACCGGCGTGTTGACGGGCGGATCGAACGTGGCGCAGCCTGCGAGGAGCGAAAGACAAACGCCAAGCGACTTCACACCACGCCGCACGATGACGCGTCGTGTTGATAGCAATCGCTGGCAAACGATGAATTTGCGCAATCAGGTTCCCGTCGCGTGGCCGTAGCGACACCCGCGTAGTATCCCGGCACAAGACACTACCCGACGGAGGTTTGCCAGCCCCTCATGTCGAACGCCATCACCACCGGCAGCCGGCCCGCTTGCACCGGTCGGATCGCCTTCCGGCGGTCTATTGGGAAAGCTTCCTCGCTTCGCGAGCCATCTGGAGACATGTGAAGAGATCGGTATAGCTCTGAAATCCCCCGGCGCTCGCTTCGCCAATGCAGTTTGCTTTTTCAGTAGCCGTAAAGCTTGGCCACTGCCGCACCACGCGGCCCCGCATCGCCATCTCGCTTCTCACACAGCTCTTAAAATCTTGCCGAGCGCTCTGGTTTGGTTCCAGTGCCAACCCGCCTTGTCGGGCCACGCCGCGGCAGACCGGCTCCAGGTTAAAGCGGGGGACACTGTCCGCAACAGCGACGGTGAATTGCGTCGCCAGTGCCAACGTCGCAAAGGGGATGATCACGTCAATCCTCCAATGTGGCAACACAGTCCTGCACCGCGTGCAGTTTCAACTCGACAGGACCAGCTCGTCTTATCATGCGGTCTGACCGTCGAATTGTCCGTTTTCAATATACTGTTTTCCTGTTGCGGTGTCATTTTAGCAGTATCGGGACCACTGGGCACAACGCGAGGCCCCAGACTGGTTTCCGACGGCGATGGTCGCCGGCAATCCGAATATCACGAGCGAATTGCTGACCGGCGCCGCAACGAGACCGCCTTTCAAATTCCGAAATAACTGGGCCGGTCGATGTCGGAAATGAGCCCGGGGCCTTTCGGTTGCCATCCCAGTAATTCCCGCGTTCGCTTGCTCGAGGCTGGCATGTCGCCCGCCGCAAAATGCGTGAACCAGCCAAAGTGCTCGGTTGCTTCCTCGGGTGTCTTGCTGACCACCGGCATATTCAGGCGGCGGCCGATCACACCGGCGATGTCGCGGAACGGCACGCCCTCTTCGGCGACCGCGTGATACCCGGCAGCGGCGCCTTTCTCCAGCGCCAGCCGGTAGACATGAGCGGCGTCGAGCCGCGCGACCGCGGGCCAGCGGTTGAGCCCGTCGCCGACATATGCCGAGACGCCCTTCTCCCGCGCAATGCGAATGAGTATCGGAACAAAGCCTGCGCGATCGCCGTCGCCATGCACCTGCGGAAGGCGCATCACCGCCACGCGCGCGCCATGCGCTGCCGCCGAAGCGGCGGCCTGCTCCGAAGCTACGCGGGGATTCGGATTGTTGGGATCGGGTATGTTGTCTTCGACCGCAGGGCTTCCGGGCGTGACATTCGCGAGCGCGGTGCCGGAGGTGATGATCAGGAGCCGGTCGGATCCCGCAAGCGCGGAGCCGAGAGCCTCGACGGCATGCCTGTCGTTCTCACAATTAGCCTTGAACTTCGAGAAGTCATGATTGAAGGCGGTGTGAATCACGCCATCCGCGTTTTTTGCTCCGCTGCGCAGGCTTTCGAGGTCCTCGACATCGCCTCGATGCATCTCGGCGCCGGCAGCGGCGAGCGACTTGGCGGCTGCATCCGAACGAACGAGCCCGATCACCTGATGGCGCGCGGCGATCAGTTCTTTGACAATGGCCGAGCCGACAAATCCGGTGGCACCGGTAACGAAGACGCGCATGATGAATTCTCCGGGTTTAGACCGAGGCCACTATCAGGGCGCGGTCTATCCGGGTAAACTAGTGACGTTATACGGGTATATTGGCTAACAGGACGAGCATGCTGGCGAGAAACGACAACGACAATCCGCTCGGGACCTATCTGAAGGACCGCCGGGCAAAACTCGATCCGGCGGCATTTGGCTTTCCGATGGCACGGAGGCGAACGGCCGGACTGCGGCGTGAAGAAGTGGCGCAGCGCGCCAATGTCAGCGCGACCTGGTACACATGGCTCGAACAAGGGCGAGGCGGCGCGCCCTCGGCCGACGTGCTGGACCGGATCGCGCGCGCTTTGATGCTGACGGACGTTGAGCGCGAGCACATCTTCCTGCTCGCGCTCGGCCGGCCGCCCGAGGTCCGATTTCAAACCGTCGACGGTGTTACGCCGAGACTGCAACGCGTGCTCGACGCATTCGAACTCAGCCCGGCTTATGTGAAGACCTCGACATGGGACATCGTTGCGTGGAACCGCGCCGCCGCGGTGGTGCTGTGCGATTATGCAGCGCTCGCCGCCGAGCACCGCAACAGCCTGCGCCTCGTCTTCTGCAATCCCCGCATTCGTGCGGCGATGCCGAATTGGGAGAGCGACGCCCGCTTTGTGGTGGCGGCGTTCCGAGCGGACACGGCGCGAACCGGCGCGACGAGAAATGTCAAAGCGCTGGTCGATGAGCTTTGCCGGCTGAGCCCGGAATTCGACGCGATGTGGCGCGACAATGACGTCCGCAACACCTACGGCGAGACCGCCAAACACATCCGGCATCCGGTCGCCGGGCCGATCGCGCTGGAATATTCGGCCTTCGCCGTCGATGGCCGGCCCGATCTCGGCATGGTGATCTACAATCCGGCAACGCCGGCGGACGCCGACCGGATCAGATCGCTCGTCAAGCCGCGAACGTCCGCACCCAAAACCGCCGCCAAACGCGCACTTTCCGGCGTCAACGTGTAGGCACGCGACGCTTCAAGACGATCGCGCGAAGCTGCGGCTCCGTCGCGCGCGCCTTACGCCGCGATTGCCTGTTCCGTTACAACCGCCGGCTCTGCCGCCACCGCAGTTCCCCGCAGCCAGTCGCGCGCGGCGCGTTGTGCGGCGGCGATCTCCGCGTCCGACATTTGGTCGGCAATTTCCCGGCGCAACCGGATCGCTTCGCGATTACCCTTGGCCACCGCGAGATTGAACCACTTGTGTGCGGAGACCAGATCGACCGGCACATCGCGGCCGACCGAATACATCATGCCAAGCTCGAACAACATATCGCCGCCGGCGGGTCCTTCGCCGAGTGGCGCCGCGCTGCCGTCGAGAATTTCAAAACGCGCCATAACATACTCCCCTGTTTTAACGCCCCGTCGCCCTTTCCCCGGGCGACACATTCGCCGGCTGGTTCGCCGATCGATGTGGCGATGATCGACGGAAAATTTGAATGGCAGTTTAAGCAACGCGATGAATTAAAACTGAACGGCAGCGGGGCGATTGGGCGCGCGCTGAAACGACGTGTTAATCACGTGGCGGTGCCGGAACCGCAGCGACAGGTTCGATCGGCGTCGATTTATGGCCTCATTTCCAAGCCGTAAAGCGCCTTGCAATGGCGATTTCCTCACGGTTATCTTGCGCCTGCGCCACAGCAAAAACCCTGGGAGGGGCGATCATGAAATTGATTCACATTACGGCCGCCGCCATCGCTTCCACGATCGCGCTCGCACCGATTTTGATCGCGCCCGCGCAGGCCGCCGATCCGCTCGGCACCTGGTTGGTCGGCGACAAGAAGGGCAAGATCCGTATCGTCAATTGTGGCGGCGCGTTGTGCGGCAACCTCATTTGGCTGGCAGAGCCGAACGACCCGGCGACCAACCAGCCGAAGCTCGACGATAAAAACGGCGACCCGAACAAGCGATCACGGCCGCTGATCGGCATTCCGGTCGTGCTCAGCATGAAGCCGAGCGGCCCCGACAAGTGGGAAGGACAGGTCTACAATTCGCGCGACGGCCAGACTTATTCCGGTTCGTTCACCATGACCGGCGCCAATACCGCAGAGCTCAAAGGCTGCGTCGCGGTCGTGCTCTGCAAGTCGGAGGCGTGGACGCGCTCGAATTAATGCTCGCACCGGCGTCCTGAGGTGCCCGCGCGCAGCGCGGGCCTTCACCGCGCCCGCTGGCCGAATAAGACCGCCCGCACTTTAGGGTCGTGTATGTCGACGGACGCGGCGGCTTCAACACGGATGGCAAAGGCGCGTTTGACAGCGGGCCGCGCGCGGATGGTTTCGAACCAGCGCTTGAGGTGGGGAAACAGAGCGAGGTCTTGACCCATGCGCTCGGCGAGCTTGACCCAGCCGACGCACGCCATGTCGGCAATCGAATAACGGCCGGCCAGGAACTGACGATCAGTAAGCCGCGTGTTCATGACGCCAAACAGGCGGTTGACCTCGTCGGTATAGCGCGCCACCGCGTAAGTAATCATCTCCGGCGCGTAACGGCGGAAATGGTTGGCCTGTCCGGCCATAGGCCCGAGCCCGCCGACCTGCCAGAACAACCACTCCTCGACGGCGATCCGCGCGCGCTCCGTGTGTGGATAGAATTTGCCGGCCTTGCGGCCGAGATATTGCAGGATGGCGCCGGACTCGAAGACCGAAACCGGACGTCCCTCGGGCCCGTCGGGATCGACGATCGCCGGCATCCGGTTGTTCGGCGAAATCGCCAGGAAGTGCGGCGCAAACTGCTCGCCCTTGGAGATGTCGATCGGACGCACGACATACGGCAGCCCGCATTCTTCGAGCATGATTGAAATTTTCCAGCCGTTCGGGGTCGGCCAGTAATAAAGCTCGATGGGCTTGCCGCGGCGCGCCGCGGGGCGCGCTTTTGTGGGAGCAGCGTTCTTCTTCGACGTGTGCGATCTCGGTGGCAATTGCGCCTGCATAAAAAACGGCGCCGCAGACTATCTCCACGACGCCGACAGTGGTCTTGGGAGGATTGACCCACGCACGCACAAAGAAGGAGGGCGTCGGCGAGATCACTTAGAGTTTTGGTCCGCTGGCTGTCTGCCAGGGAGAGTTCCGGGTTTGCCCTTCCCTCTTTTCCGCAGCCGCTGCGATTGCAAACGGCCGTGAAGTCCAAGCCCCCGTCTCGCCGACGCCCCCTGTTGTCCACCTGAGCCGGCCCGTCTTAGGCGATGATTTCACCCTCGACGAAAGCCGGCCCGTGTGACGCGATCTTCGACTATTGCTAGCCGAAGACCGATTGCGACGTCCTACTTCTTCTTTTTCCGGCGAGTGGTCTTCTTCGCCGTCTTCTTCGCCGCTGCCTTCGTCTTTCTCTTCTTCGCCATTGCTGCCCTCCTAGCTTGAGTGGATGGCGACATCGGTGCAGTGCAGTCGCGAATCGATCCGCACTACCTTCCGATTACTACAGCAGGAAAAAAATAACAGTGACTCCACTTAATTTTGTGTGTAAGTGCCGCGCCCCGCTTGCCGAACGCTTCGGCTTAGCGCTCCCCCAGCAAACGTGCGCGGTGAAAAGAATTTGCGACGATGCGCCGGCGCGCGAAAATTCCGCGCCAACAAGAAATGCCGGGAAAATAGCGGTTTCTGTAACGTTGCATCACGCATCGCGATGCAAGATGCGCGCGCGTCGCGCACCCATCATTCGCCTTATTGCGTGCGCTTTCGTACGTGTAAAAACGCATTCACCACTTCGAAAAAATTTTGCGCCTAAGGCCGTTTGCGGGCGTGTTGTCGACCTCACTCGGGCGAAAACCGCGCGAATCGGTGCAGACCGATTCGCTTTTCCAGTCGCGGGCGGCGTCCTTCGGCGGCATGCAACGGAGTTTTTCGCGTTCGTTTTTGCGTTGCGAGACGTTCGCGACGCGTCTTCGCATCGCGCGCGGCGACAAATGCGTCGCGCTCAGCTCCCGATCCGTTGCTTCAACAGATCGTTGACCGCTTGCGGGTTGGCTTTGCCGCCTGAAGCCTTCATCACTTGGCCGACAAACCACCCGATCGCCTTCGGATTGGTCTTCGCATCGCCGACTTTGTCCGGATTCCTGGCGATAATGTCGTCAACGAGCTTTTCGAGCGCCGAAAGGTCGGTCACTTGCTTCATTCCGCGCGTTTCGACGATCACGCGCGGGTCGCCGCCCTCGGTCCAGACGATTTCGAACACTTCCTTGGCAATCTTTCCCGAAATCGTTCCCTCGGCGATGAGGTCGAGGATGGCGCCGAGCTGCGCCTCGCTCACCGGCGAGGCCGCGATGTCCTTGCCTTCCTTGTTGAGGCGGCCGAACAGTTCGTTGATCACCCAGTTCGCCGCGATTTTGGCATCGCGGCCCTTCGCCACCGCTTCGAAGTAGTCGGCGGTGGCGCGTTCGGCGACGAGTACGTCGGCTTCATATCCTGACAATGCGCAGTCGCGGACAAAACGCGCCCGCTTTTCGTCGGGCAGTTCCGGCAGGCTTGCTTTGAGCGCGTCAACTTCTCCTTGAGCCAGTTCGAGCGGCAGCAGATCAGGATCCGGAAAATAACGGTAATCGTGCGCCTCTTCCTTATTGCGCATCGAACGCGTCTCGCCCTCGTCGGGATCATAGAGCCGCGTCTCCTGCTCGATCGCTCCGCCGTCTTCGATGATGCCGATCTGACGACGGGCCTCGTGATCAATCGCTTGACCGATGAAGCGGATCGAATTCAAATTCTTGATCTCGCAGCGGGTGCCGAGCGCGTCGCCCGGTCGGCGCACCGAGACGTTGACGTCGGCGCGCAGATGCCCCTTCTCCATATCGCCGTCGCAGGTACCGAGGTAGCGCAGCATCGACCGCAATTTGGTTAGAAAGGCCTTCGCCTCGTCGGCCGAGCGCAAGTCCGGCTTGGTCACGATCTCCATCAAGGCAACGCCGGAGCGATTGAGATCGACGAGCGACATCGCGGCGTGCTGGTCGTGCAGCGACTTGCCGGCATCCTGTTCGAGATGCAGCCGCTCGATGCCGACACGTACGGTCTCGCCGTCCGCCAGATCGACGAGGACCTCGCCTTCGCCCACGATCGGCGACTTGTACTGGCTGATCTGGTAGCCCTGCGGCAAATCCGGATAGAAATAATTCTTCCGGTCGAACACCGACTTGAGATTGATCTTGGCTTTCAGCCCGAGGCCGGTGCGCACCGCCTGCCGCACACATTCCGCGTTGATCACCGGCAACATGCCGGGCATGGCGGCATCAACGAGCGAGACGTGCGAATTCGGCTCGCCGCCAAACGCAGTCGAGGCGCCGGAGAAAAGCTTGGCTTGCGAGGTGACCTGGGCATGCACCTCCATGCCAATGACCACTTCCCAGCCGTCGATCAGTTTTGATTTTCGTTGCGTCGGTGCATCCATGGAGACGGTCGGTTACGCGCTTAGCCGGCCCATCGCAAGTCCCGCGACAGTGTCATCGCTGCCCGCCCTGCCCCATTGTCGTCGAGACGTGGCGCTGCAACTTCCCGGCTTTAGACAAGCACCAATAATACGGCCTATGCTCCGATCATAAAGCTAACAATACCGGGAGGATGCCATGAACCACGTTCCATCAATATTTGCCGCCGTCGTCTCGCTATTGGCGGCGACCAGCCTGCGTGCCGAGCCGCTTTACCCCGACGTCGTCAACACCTCGCACGCCACACCCGAAGCGGCTTCGTTCTTTAAGTCCTATTTCACGGCCAAGAGCGAGCACAAGCCGCTGCCAACAACAGACCATTTCTCGGAAGCGCACCTTACTTATATAGACGCGGCGCTCGGTTGGCCGTTCTACAACAAGAAGGGCATGACCGAGGTTTTCGAGCAATACATGCCGAAATGGCCGCCGACCGGCCTGTCGTACCCGACGCGCATCAGCGGCAATACACATTCAGCCCTCGTCGCCTTTACCGACACACCCGAATTGTTCGGCGGCGAGATCCGCATCCTCGCCGCGATCGATTTCAAGGACGGTAAAATCGTGCGCTGGGTCGACTACTGGGATGGCCGTTCGTTCGGCGCGGAAATGGCGGCGAAGATGCGAACGCCGCCGGATAAATTTCCGACCAATTTCGACTACGACGTCGTCAGCGAAGGGGCGTCGGCGAAGATCAAGGACGTCTCGCAAAAACTCGCCGCCGCGTTCGCATCGGGCGATGCCAAGGCTGCCGATGCATTGTTCAGCTCCGACGCCGTCTACCTCGACCGCGCTTTGCGCGCCCGCGTTCTCGGCAAGCTCGCCATCGGCAAATACCTGTCGCGCGTGCTGGCGACTGCACCGTACGGCAAGGGCGCCAAACTCGTTCACGTCGTCGGCAGTGATCAGGGCGGCGGTTACGAATGGACCAACGCTGACAGTTCGGTAAAGCGCGGCATCGTCGCCATCGACCTGAACAGCGCCGGACAGATCGAACGGCTTGACACCACCTGGGACAACGGCGTGATGAGCGATGCCGACCTGCAGGCGCTCGTGCTGCAATCGATCGAGAAGTAGATCGGTCCCGGGCTGAAATGGTCACCCCGGGGCCAAGCCCCGGGGTTTTTACTGACTTTCAGAGCACGCGGCGCTGCCGCACAGACGGCCGGGTCAACCCGGCAACAGCGGTGGCCGACTTTTTATTTCCCCTCGCGCCACAAGCCGAGCGCTTCCTGCGCCGGACGGTCGGAGATCGAAAACAGCACCGATTGTTTCGATGCCGAGTGTGAATAGCGCTTCCACGAAGGCACCACGAATACGTCGTTCGGTCCCCATTCAAGCACTTTGCCGTCGACGGTGGTGGTGCCCTCTCCCTCCGCGCAGGCGAAAACGGTGCCGTCGGTCGCGCGATAGGGCTCGCCGCGGAAACCTTTCGGCAGCATTGCGAGGTAAGCGCCCATCGTCGGTAGCACCGGCCCGCCATTGATCGGGTTGGCGTAGCGCACGCGTGCGCCGTGGCTTTTGTCGATGTCGCCCGCCAGCATCCGGCGCTCGACGATCGGACGGGTGCGGGCATAGGTGTAGTTGATCACCGGCGTGCGGTTCATGGCCGCCGTGCCGTCGGGCAACACCCCCGAGGCATAGAAGCTCAATGAATTGCCGTCGTGGCGCGTCGTCGTCTGCGTCGGCGTGTCGAAATCCTCCGCGAACGAGGTTTCGAAGAAATTGACCGCCGGCACGTCAAGCACGTCGAGCCACAGCATCGGCTTGTCGGAAGTGTTGCCGTGATCGTGCGGCGCCCAATTGGCGGTGATCAGGAAATCGCCGTGCGACATGAAAGCCTTCTCGCCCTCGACGGCGGTATAGGCGCCCTCCCCGTCCAGAACAAAGCGAATGGCCGATGAGGCGTGGCGATGAGCCGGCGCAATTTCGCCCGGCATAATCATCTGGATGCCGGCGAACAGCGTGTTGGTCACGCGCGCCTCGCCCGGCAATGACGGGTTCTCGAGGATCAGGACCCGGCGCTTGGCCTCTTCGGCACTGATCAGTCCGGCCGATTCCATGACCAGGGATTTGACGTCGCCGAAATGCCAGATCGCGGGGGCGCAGCGCGTCACGGGTTCATCGGGAATGAGCGAACTCATCACGGTCCAGAGCGGCGTCATGCCGTGCTTGGCGATGCGCGTGTAATAGTCCCTGCGCATCGCGTCGATGTTGTGTTTGCGGTCGGGCTGGCCGTTTGCCGGCGTCTTTGCGGTCGCGACCGCCATGGCGTCCTCCACGAAAGTTCGGGTGCTCTGCCACAATATATAGAGAAAGCGCTCGGTCGCGGAAATAGCGCCTCAACGCGGACGCTGCGGGGCTGCCATGCCCGGCAGGCCGGATCAGGTGTTGGAGTTGCCACCATCGACCAGGATGTTCTGGCCGGTGACGAAGTCGCTGTCGGCGCTGGCGAGGAAGATCAGCGCACCGAGCAGGTCCTGCGGGTGCTGGTCACGCTTGATCGAACGCGAAGCCACCACGCGGTCGCGCGCGGTTGCGATGTGACCCGGATTTTCGGACATCAGCGTTTCGCTCATGGTCAGCCCTGGCGACAGCGTATTGACGCGGATGCCGTGCTCGCCAAGTTCCAGCGCCATCACCCGCGTCATCGCCAGGATGCCGCCTTTTGACGTGACGTAGTGCAGCATCCAGGGAATGCCGTTGAAAATGCTGCCCGAGCCGATGTTGATGATCTTGCCGTAGCCTTGCGCGGTCATATGCGGCGCGACGTGTTTCACCATCAGGAACGGGCCGCGCAGATTGATCGCCATGACGCGGTCCCACAGCGCCGCGTCGATCTCCGTACATTTCGTCTCTTTGAGCGGCGCGAACAGCGCTGCGTTGTTGACGAGCACGTCGATCTTGCCGAAGCGATCCATGGTCTGGGCGACCAGCGCCTTGACCGATCCCTCGTCGCTGACGTCGGTGATCGCGCTCGCGACCGAATTAGCGCCGTGGTCGCGGGCGATCTCGTCGGCCACCTCCTTGCCGTCGGCAAGGTCGGCGATCATCAGCCGCGCGCCCTCGGCGGCAAGTGCCCTGGAATAGTGCCGCCCGATGCCTTTGGCGCCGCCCGTGACAATGGCGACGCGTCCATCCAATCGCGCCATGAATTGATCCTCCCGGTTGTCCGCGCCCGCTTTTTCCCAAACCTAAGGGACGGTTTGGGCGCGGACTTTAGCCTTAGCCTTTTGTCATGGCCTGGCGCTGCTCGATGAATTTCGCGAACGCTGCGAGCTGCTGGCGGATAAACTCGACCGTCTGCTGATCGGTGATCTGGCCGGTTTTGGCATCGATCCGTGTCGAGACACTGCCGATGAAAATCTCCGGCTTGTTCAGCGTAGCGGCGTCGAGAAAGAGCATCGCCCGCCTCAGGTCGTATTGCATCCGGCCGCCGCCGAGCGCGCCGTTCGCCGCCGATTGCAGCGCGACCGGCTTGCCGGCGAACGGCTGGTTCTGCACACGCGACACCCAATCGATCGCATTCTTCAAGCCACCCGGAATGGAAAAATTGTATTCTGGAGAATTGAAGATCACGCCGTCGGCGGCGCGGATCGCGTCGGCCAGTTTCTGCACCGCCGGCGGGATGCCGCTCGCCTCCTGCACATCGAAATTGTAGTTCGGGAAGTCGGCAAACGATGGCGCTTCCGCAAGCTTCATGCCCGCCGGCGCCAGGCCGGGAAGCGCATTCATGACCATGCGATTGTAGGAGCCCTTGCGCAGGCTCCCACAAATGCAGACGACGTTGATGACTTTGTCGGCCATGAATCCTCAGGCCGCTTTTTCGTCGGCGATGGGATTGCGCAGCACGCCGATGCCCTGGATTTCGACCTCGCACACGTCGCCGTTTTTCATCCAGACCGGCGGTGTGCGGGCAAACCCGACGCCCGAAGGCGTGCCGGTGAAGATGACATCGCCGGGCTCAAGCGTCATACCCTGGGTGACGTAAACCAGCGTCTCGATAACCGGGAACATCATGTTGTCGGTATTGTCCGACTGCATGACCTTGCCGTTGAGCCGCGTTTCGATCTTCAATCCTTTACCGCCGGGCGGCAGTTCGTCGGCGGAGACCAGCCAGGGCCCGAAGCCGCCGGTGTGGTCGAAGTTCTTGCCCATATCCCATTGGGTGGTCTTGCGTTGAAATTCGCGCACCGAGCCCTCGTTGCCGCAGGAATAGCCGGCGACGCAGGATAATGCGTTGGCAGCGGTCAAATGCTTGGCGCGCTTGCCGATGACGAGGATCATCTCGGCTTCGTAATCGAGCGTCTCGGTCACCTGCGGGCGCACGATCGGCTGCCCGTGCGGCACGAGCGACGTCTGGCCGCGCATGAAAATGGTGGGGAATTTCGGAATGTTGTCGCGTTGGCCGCCTTCCTTGACGTGCTCGAGATAATTCAATCCGAGACAGAGAATCTTGCCGGGCCGGGCGACCGGCAAAGCGTAGCTCAAGCCCGAAAGTGGCTTGCGCGCGCTCGCCGGCGCGCGTTTGGCGAGATCGGCAAGCGGCTTGAGGTCGCCGTTATTGGCTTTCAGCCATTCCCCAAGATCGCTGGGCGCCTTGGCGTCGGCGGCGTGCAGATCAATCACCTGATCGCCCTCGACGACGCCGAGCCTCGACCCGCCCTCCCCCTTAAATGCAACAATTTTCATGATTTGGCTTCCTTGACTGAACTTGGTGGTCCGCTCGCGACTATAGCGGGCGGGATCGGCGCAATCCACGGCCTTACCGGAAAGGGTGATCCGCGCCCACGGCGTTTTCGTAAAACGAACGATTGAGCAACCGTGGGGGCGCTCATGCAAATTGCAGCCTCTAAAACATTGAGCCGCCGAGTCTCGACGCATCGCCCGATGCGCCGCGACAGACCCGACCGCCCTGCAAAATCTAACCGCCCTGCAAAAAGTGCGCGCTAAGCCGGTCGCGCGCGGCGAGCGCGGCCGTCAGATCGAAGCCGTTGATGACGGCGAGGCGAAAACCTCCCGGCGGCATGGAGTGCCGTTCCGGCGGCAGCTCCTCGTGGAACGTAATCTGAACGCTGCTGACGTCGGGGATGCGCTTGATCTCATCGATGAGCGGCGTCGGCGGGTGGCGATACCGGACGCCGTTCGGGCCGAACAGCACCACGCTGTAGCCGCCCCGCCGGTCATTATCGGCGAAATCCCAGGTGCCGCTCTCATAAAGCCGCGCAACGGCTTCGACCCAGCCGGTGCCGTAAAGGTCCGGCCACTGGTCGGCAAAGCGCAAATGCACCTCGATGATCGTAGCGTCGATGGTTTCGAGATTGAGCATGCCGGTGTAACCGGCGAGGTGCTTTCGCACCCAAGCGCCGGCGCGCCCCTCGATCTCGGCGTCAGGCTCGGCGTGGACGATCCAGTAATCGAAAGTGCCCTCGCCCGCCGGTTTGCCGGTCACATGCCGCCACCAGCGTGGCTCGCCGTCGACCACGGCGAGATCGGATGAGACGTGACGGCCCTCCAGCAGCGTCATCCAGAAATGGCCCGGCGCGTAGTGACGTTCGTAATCGGCTTTGGAATGCAGCACCCGGCTACCGGCGCCCATGCCTTTGAGATTGATAATCGGCTTGGAGAAAACCGGGAAACGCGGTGGCGACGTTCCGTGCGGGCCGGCATCAAGGCCCTGGCTCAGGGCCACCGTCAGTTTGTCGTAGACCCAGCGATGCGCCGGATACCACTGCCAGGCGTCGGCGTCTTCCGTCGTAATGTCCGCAGCCGTCTTGACCTGCGAAAAGTATTGCAGGCGCCAGGGATCGGCTTCGTGGATCGGCATACGCAGACGACGGCGGTCAGAGGACGGAAACGGCAGGATAGATTGCCGACCCGTCGTCTGTCATCCGTCGTCCGCGTCAGCGGGTTTGCCGCGCCCGGGTTCGCGCCGCCTTTTTCGCCGCCGCGGACCGTCCCGAGGCGCCTTTGGTACGAACCGCCTTAAGCGCCGTAGCGGAACGCTGGGCGGCGGTACGCCTCGACGCCGCGCTGCGCGCCTGCCGGGAGAGCGACTTGCGCGACACCGTGTTGCGCGATTCGCGCTTGAGCGCTTTGGTCACGGCGCGAGACACGCGCGGCCGCCGTTTCGGCTTGCGCCGGCCCTGACCGGCCTCATAGGCATATTTCGCGCTCTTCCGCGTTCGCTCAGTTGTTTGGCCGCGCTTTGGCGGCGGCAGGTCGACGCCGGCGCGACGCGCTTCGGACAACCCGATGGCGATCGCCTGTTTGGCGGAGCGCGCGCCATGCTCGCCATGACGAATTTTGTCGATTTCCTCGTGGATGAATTCGCCCGCCTGGGTCGAGGCCGATTTCCCTTCGCGCTTGTCCCGGCGCGCCTTATCAATAGTTCGCTTCAGCGGCATGTCGTCCTCCGTGCGTTCCCAGCCGCAGTGTCAACGCTGTCCGGTGCGGATGGTTCGCAGTTCGGATCAGACCTCGGTCATCCGTAACGCGTGAACGCTGAACAGTCCGTCCGTCCATGCATCAATCGGTGACCAGCCGCTGCCGTGCGCGAGCGCCTGAAATGATTCGATCGCATATTTGTAGCTGTTCTCGGTGTGGATGGTTTCGCCGGCGCGGAAATCGAACGTCGCATCGCCGACACGCACTTTCTGCCGTTTCGTGCTGGCGAGATGCATTTCGATCCGGCTGCGCTCGGCGTTGTAGAAGGCGTGGTGCTCAAAGGCTTCGAGATTGAAATTCGCGCCAAGCTCACGGTTCATGCGCGCCAGCAGATTGAGATTGAACTTGGCCGTGACGCCTTCAGCGTCGTTGTAAGCGCGATAAAGAATGTCAGGGGCTTTGGCGAGATCGACGCCGACCACGAGAACCGACCCTGACACCCAATATCGCCCCGGCCCGGCGCAGAAATCCCGCCGCCTCATGCGGTTCGAAATTACCAATGGTTGAGCCGGGAAAGAAACCGGCGCGCGGCTTGCCTGCGATCTCTGCCGGAGGCTCCAGCATCGTGGTGAAATCCGCCACCACGGGATGGATCGCAAGATGCGGCAGATCGCGGCGAAGGTACGCCGCATCCTGCTGCAAGAAATCTCCGGAAATGTCGATCGGGACATATGCTTCGATGCTCGTCGCGGCCCGCAACAGAATGCGCGCCTTGGTGCTGGCGCCGGCACCAAACTCGACCAAAGCGCAGGCGGGCGGAAACAGCGATGTTATCGCTGGAGCATGTCGCTTCAAAAGCTCCAGCTCACTGCGCGTCGGGTAATATTCGGGCAATCGCGTGATGCGATCGAACAGCGCCGAGCCGGCCAAGTCATAAAAATACTTTGGCGGCAAATGCTTCGGCTTTGAGCTTAAGCCGGCAATAACGTCGGCGGCGAAGGGATTGGCCGACTCGATCGGTCGGCGGGCACGAACGGCAGTTTGCATAACCATTTTGAACGCCTAGCGCTCGAATTCGGCCAGCCGCAATCCGCTGAACTGCCAGCGTGCCGACGGATAAAAGAAATTACGATACGTCTTCGCGCGAATGATCTTGCGGCGTCGCCAACGACGAGCCGCGCAGCACCATTTGATTGACCATGAATTTGCCGTTGTATTCGCCGAGCGCGCCGGGCTCGGCCACATAGCCGGGATAAGGCAAGTAGGCGCTGCGGGTCCATTGCCACACCATGCCGAACGCGTTGTCGAGTGCGCCTGCATCGGCCGCAATTTCCCATTCGGCTTCACTCGGCAAATGCTTGCCGGCCCAGCGCGCAAACGCGTCGGCTTCGTAATAGCTGACGTGGCACACCGGCAGCGCCGGATTGACCGGGCGCAGCCCGCCGAGCGTCATCGAAAACCAGGCGCCATCAATCTGCTGCCAGTACCCCGGGGCGCAAAAGCCTTGCGACTGCACTTCATCCCAGCCGCTCGAAAGCCACAGCGACGGCGTGGCATAGCCACCGTCGGCGATGAATTCGAGCCAATCGCCGTTGGTCACGAGCGCGCGGGCGACGCGAACCGGCTGCAGTAGCACCTGGTGCGCCGGCCGCTCATTGTCGAAATAAAAGCCCGATCCCTGATGGCCGATGGTTTGGATGCCGGCAACAACGGAGCCGGGCGCCGAAGCCGCGTGCCGACTTTGCGGCCAGTGCCAGGAGGCATCATAGACCGGATTGGTGGCGTTTTGCGCAAAGGCGTGCAGAAGGTCGGTCAGCAACAATTCCTGATGCTGCTGTTCGTGATGCAGCCCGATCTCGACGATCGGCCTCACCGCTTCGAAATCGTTCGTGGTTTCGATCAGCGTCGCTACGGCGGCATCAACATGCGCACGATAGGCCGTCGTCTCGGCGACGCCGGGACGCGTGATCAGACCGCGCTGCGGCCGCGCGTGCCGGGGGCCGGCGGCGACATAATATGAGTTGAACAGAAACGCGAAGCGTTCGTCGAACGGGCGGTATGACGGCACGAACGGCCGCAGCAGAAACTGTTCAAAGAACCACGTCACATGGGCGCGATGCCACTTGGTCGGACTAGCGTCGGGCATCGACTGCACGACCTGGTCCTCGACGGAGAGTGGCGCGGCGCGGCGCTCGGTCTCGGCGCGCACGCCGCGAAAAGCGTCGAGCCAAAATCGGCGCGAATCACCGGGAGGCTCCGCGACGGCGGCATCCGCACCGGCTGTGTCATGCAGTCGAACGGCGGGGCGTGGCATTAGTTAGGCCCGAAAAAACCAAAGGAGACGAATACCGCAACGGCAATAGTTAAGGTGGTAATCAGCCCGTACAAGGATAGTTCCATACCTATTCATACGGCCGGGGCAAAGGCCCGGGTTCACATTTAACACGGATGTGATGAGCTAAAGAATGGCGGCTAAGGGATTGACGTTGCCGCAAAATTACCTATCGAGTCCGCCACCTGCCGGTTCGCAATACGCAAAATGAAGGGGAGAGCTAATGGCGAACGCGATGCTGCCACGCGAACGCTGCGACTACTCAGCCATTGTTGATCGACCGCCGCTGAAGCTCCCCGGCGACGCGCGTCTCGTGCTCTGGACCATCGTCAATCTCGAAGTCTGGGACATCCGCAAGCCGATGGCGCGCCAGGTGATCGGCGCACCCGCGGGGCAGCTGCAACTGCCCGACGTGCCCAACTGGAGCTGGCACGAATACGGCATGAGGGTCGGCGTCTGGCGCTTCTTCGATCTGTTCAAGCACCTGAACATCCGCCCGACGCTCGCGCTCAATGCGCGCGTCTGTGAGGATTATCCGCGCGTCGCCAAACAGGCGCTCGCCGACAAATGGGAATTCATGGGCCATGCCTACGAGCAGGGTCCAATCCACGCCGAGCCCGATCAGAAAGCGATGGTCGCGCGCACGCTCGACGTCACCGAGCGCTTTTGCGGCAAGCGGCCGGTCGGCTGGCTCGGACCGGGGCTGACGCAAACACTCGATACGCCGGAAATCCTCGCCGCGGCGGGAGTCAAATATATCGGCGACTGGGTGTACGACGACGAGCCGACGACCATTCGCACCGCCGCCGGACCGCTGGTGACACTGCCCTACACGGTCGAGCTCAACGACATCCCGATGATGATCATCCAGCATCATGAAAGCGACTATCTGCTCCGCCGCGCCATCGATCAGTTCGACCGGCTCTATGCCGAAGGCGCGGAGCGCGCCAAGATCATGGCGCTCGCGATCCATCCCTACATCAGCGGCCAGCCGCACCGGATCAAATATCTCGAAGCCATCTACGATCACGCGCGCCGCCACGACGGCGTCGTCTACTGGACCGGCGAGGAGATTTTGCAGTGGTACCTGAAATCCGGCGCTGCCGGAGTTTGAGGAGATTTTGATGCTGGGACGCGCATTAGTCGGCGCGACGTTATTGTTGATGCTCGGCGGCAATGCCGTGCTGGCGGCACCGCCGTGCCGCACCTGCGGCACTTACGAGGCGTGGCTCGCCGCTTTCGAGCGCGAGGCCGCCTGCAAAGGGGATTTCCCAACGCGCCATTGCGGCCGCCGCACCGTCGCTGACCTACGATCAGCATATCGTCAATATCGACCGCGGGCAGCGCGTTTTCGCGCAGACTTTCCTGGAATTCGCCGGCCGCATGGCCAACAGCTATCGCATTTCGCGCGGTGCAGCCCTCATCAAGTCGCACGCGGCTGAGTTTGCCCACATCGAACAGCAATACGGCGTGCCTGCTCCGGTCATTGTGTCGTTCTGGGCGCTGGAAAGCGATTTCGGCGCCAACATGGGCAATTACCGCTCGCTCAGCGCGATCGCTTCGCTGGCGTATGATTGCCGCCGCAGCGACCGTTTCCGCTCCCAACTCTTCGACGCGCTTCGCTTGATCGAACGCGGCGATCTACAGCCGGATGAAATGATCGGCTCGTGGGCCGGCGAGCTTGGCCAGACGCAGATGATGCCGTCGGAATACTACCAATACGCCATCGACTACAACGGCGACGGCAAGCGCGATCTTATTCATGACGTCCCCGATATGCTGGCTTCGACCGGAAATTATCTCCACGGCCTGGGCTGGCGGCGCGGCGAACCGTGGTTGAGTGAAGTGCGCGTGCCGGCGAACCTGCCGTGGGAGCAAGCCGATCTTGCGATCGCGCTGCCGCGGTCCAAATGGGCTGGCTTCGGCGTGACACTGGCCGATGGCCGTCCCCTCCCCGCCGACAATCTCCCGGCATCGCTGTTGTTGCCGATGGGACGGTCCGGGCCGGCGTTCCTCGCCTATCAAAATTTTCAGGTCTATCTGCAGTGGAACAACTCGCTCGTCTACTCGACGACGGCCGCCTATCTGGCGACGCGTATTGCCGGCGCACCGGCGCTTCATCCAGGCACACCGCCGGCGGCGCTTCCGTTCGCTGAGGTCAAGGCCATGCAGGGCCTCTTGGTCCGCGACGGATACGACGTCGGCAATGTCGACGGCTTTATGGGCTTAAAGACGCGACAAGCCGTCAAGGCGATGCAGGTAAAATACGGCTTGCCTGCCGACTCTTACCCGACGGCCGAATTGCTCGCGCGCATGCGCGCCGGACATTAGCGGCGAGGCGGACGCTCAATAACGGTTGGGATCGTTGAGGTTGTAGGGCTGCGGCGGAGGTTGAGACGACGATGACGACGATCCAAAGCCCGAGGCTGGTCCGTGGACGAACGGGGATTGCATGCCCTGCTGCACACCGAATTGCATGGTCGGACCCGATTGACCGAACGGTCGCACACCCTGATTGCCGGATTGGTCGTCCAAGTATCGCGAGCCGCCGCTGGCATCGCCGCTGATCGTCTCCTGGCTGAACGCCCAGGCGGGCGGCGCAGTCACCGACACCATCGCGACCGCCACTGCTCCCGCCGCGATCGCTCCTACTGCCAAACGAAGCGGCGTCAATCGAAGCATCATGATCCCCTCCACCGCAGGACAACCGACGCGAGATCGTATGAGCGTGCGATACCGAGCGTCAAGTCATACCATGGCCAATGGTGTCGTCGCCTCGAAATCCGCCACAATGTCGCAAGGCTGTCGCCTCTGGCGAAGCGGTAAGCGTGGAAAGCAGCGTGTCCCAGCGAATCGCGAAATCCTGGCTGGTGTTCATGAGTTCTGGAAAATTTCGAACATGATCGATGCGTCGATGTGTTCTCCCGTCCGGACGGAAGCTACGGCTTCGAAGAATTCAGGCGCGACGTCGAAGACCGAGGCGCCTGGACACCGGTTCAGTACTATTCCGGCGCCGTCTATCCGTCCCAGGAAGCCGCCCTTGCAGCGGCTATGCGGTCGGTGGCCTGGTTGCCGGACGCCATCCGGCTAAATCCCGCTGCACAAAAATTGCTGCCACAAAATGCCAGCTGAACCACTGCGATACGCCATCATAAGGAGAAACCATGCGTAACAAGCCAAGTCTGACGTTAGCCGATGTGAAGAAGATGCTGGCCGCCTGCGAAGCCGAAGCCGCCAAGAACAATTGGGCGGTGGCAATCGCCATCGTTGACGATGGCGGTTTTCTCCTCGGGTTCACGCGGATGGACGGCGCGGCGCTGATTTCCGCCGAGGTTTCGCTTGGCAAAGCGCGCACCTCGGCCATGACCAAACGTCCCAGCAAATTCTTTGAAGACCGGGTCAAAGACCGGCCGGCATTCGTCACTTTTCCCGCCGGTTTGTTGATTCAAGGGGCGTTGCCGATCATGCATCAGAACGAATGCGTCGGTGCGATTGGCGTGTCGGGCGTGCAATCGCACGAGGACGAGCAGATCGCGCTGGCCGGCGTCAAAGCGCTTGGATAGCGCGACGTCAGGCCGTCAGGCGTCGAGCTCCTTGAAGTAGCGGTAGATACCCCACTGGCTGAACGGGATGCGCCGCTTCGAGGTCATATAGGCTTTGATGCGCGGACGTTTCGCGACGCGCTCATGCAGCGCAACCACATTCGGAACTTTTTTCTCGAAGCGCTTCATCCGCTTGGGGAAAGCATAACGCAGCCCTTCGACGATCTGGAACAGCGACAGATCGACGTAGCTCAAGCGGCCTCCAGTCAGATAGCGGCCGCCGTTTCGTTGCAGCACGCGCTCGAAATAGCCCAGATATTTCGGTACCCGGTAACGCCAGAAATCCGCGGTGCGCCGCTTCGCCGCCGGCCGTTGCTCCTCATAGTAGAGCCACGAGGTAATCGGATGATGGGTGTCGTGAATCTCGACCACGAGATCGGTGATGGTGAGCTGCAATTGGTGCGCCCACAGGCGTCCCGCCTCGTCCCGCGGCGCGAGTTTAAGATGCGGCCCTAAATAGAAGAGAATGTTGGCGGTTTGCGCGATGACGAGCTTGCCGGCTTTGAGAAACGGCGGCGCAAATGGCGGATGTTTGCTGCGCTTGTCTTCGATGATCTTCCACATTGCCGGTACGCCGGCTTTGCCTTTGCGGCGCGCCACATCGACATAGTCGGCGCCGGCTTCCTCCAGCGCCAGCCGCACGAACTCGCCGCGGCCCTGGACCGTTGGATGGTAGTAGAGTTCGTAGCGCATCGATCACTTCTCCAACGGACTAACCCTAGCCCTAAAACCCAGGTTCAGGATCGGCTCAGGCTCAAAACTCGTCAGGTCCAGGCCGGTTATTTTCGTCTCGCCTCCCACGTGCCGGCGCAATGACCGTCGGGACCAATACCGCTCCACGTACCATTGCCGTGGGTCATGGTCATTCGTCCGTGCGCTTCGCCGCGACCTGTACCCGCCGTCACCCGCACGAATGTCGCCCCGCTCGCCTCGACGCGTCCGGTAATCTCGACTGAACCGTAGGCATAGGAGATATCGCCGTTCACGATTTGCCCGCTGAAGCGGTAAGACCGGTCGCATGTTCCGGTCGTGGTGTAGACGGCAACGCTCCAAGAGCCATCAAATTTGCTTTCGGCAAACGCACTTCTCACCGGCACCAATGAGGAAGCGGCAACAGCTGGGGATAGCAGAAGCGCGAAGGCAATATTGCGGATCATGATTGCTCCAAAGCTTTGAGAAACCCCGGCAGGCGCCCAAACCTCACGCTGATTTATATTGTTCGTCGGTCACTTTCTCCATCCAGTCGACGAATTTGCCGCCGGCGACGCCGGTGATAGCGATGTGCACCATGCCAGTGGTCGGCGCTGCACCGTGCCAGTGCCTGGTATTCGGCGGAAACCAGACTACGTCGCCGGCACGGACTTCACGCGTTGTCCCGCCCTCGCTCCGCACCCAGCCGATGCCCGATATAATATAAAGAGTTTGTCCGGCAGGATGCGTGTGCCAGTTGGTGCGGGCACCGGGATCGAAACGGACCAGGGTCGCGCGCACGTCGGCCGGCGGCTTCGGCGCCTCGATGATCGGGTCCTGCCAGACGGTGCCGGTAAAATGTTGGGGTGGCGCCAGGCGCGAAGGCTCCGAGCCGCAGGGGCGGATATCCATATCGGTTTCCTCTCTACTTTACGCCGACGAACCACAAATCCGTGGGTGGCGGCTGTCGCGGCGGTAAGATAATCGAAATTGCCGGACGATAGGCTCTCCCATAATCGCTGCCGCCGCAACAAGGTCGCAGTCGACCGCTAGGGGAACGGGATGCAGGGCTCGATGCAGCATTGGGGCGAACGGCGGGGGATCGCACGGCCCCTGCGGCATATCGCGCGCAGCGTCGGCGCGCGGACGCTGCGGCTGTTCGTCGTTGCGGGATTTGCTCTTACGCTTGCCGCCTGTGACAAGTGCAGCATGCCGGTCTGGCGACACGATACCGCGGCCGCCCCCCAATCCTGCCACGACGACGTGCCGGTACAGCAATAGGCGATCACGCCGCGAGCGTTTCCTTCACGACAGTGACCAGATCTTTGAGCGTGAAAGGCTTGGGCAGGAACGGGCACTCGCCGAGATCGGCCAGGCTCTTTTCGAAGGCGTCCGCCGCATAACCGGACATGAATATGATTTTCAGGTTCGGATGCCGGCTGCGCAATTCCCGCAGCATGGTCGGCCCGTCCATCTCCGGCATCATGACGTCTGAGACCACGAGATCGACAGGACGCTCAGCCTTTTCGAGGACCTCGATGGCCTCGAAGCCGTTGCCGGCTTCAAGCACGGTATAGCCGCGCGATTTCAGCCCGCGGGCGTTGAGCGCGCGCAAGCCTTCTTCATCCTCGACCAGAAGAATAGTCCCGTGGCCGGTAAGATCGGCGCTGGCGGCACGCTTGACCTTGTCGGCGGCAACCATCGCCTCGACCACCGCGGGCGCTTCGGCAGTCGTGGACCCGGCAGATCGTTTTGGCGCCAGTTCACGCACGTCAGCGACGTGCCTCGGCAGGAAGATGCGGAAGGTCGTTCCCTTGCCTTCGACCGAGTCGAAATAGACAAAGCCGCCGGTCTGCTTGATGATCCCATACACCGTCGCCAGACCAAGGCCGGTGCCCTTGCCGACGTCCTTGGTCGAGAAGAACGGTTCGAAAATCTTGTCGCGGATGGCTTCCGGGATACCGGTACCGCTGTCGGCGACCTCAACCAGTACGTAATCGGCAGCCGGCATCCCCTTGCTTTGATAGCGCGCGCATTCCTTGGCCGTGACGTTGGCGCTGCGGATCTGCAACTTGCCACCGCCAGGCATGGCGTCGCGGGCATTGACTGCCAAATTCATGATCACCTGCTCGAACTGCAGGTTGTCGACTTTGACCGGCCACAGATCGCGGCCATGCACCACATCGAGCGTGACCTTTTCGCCGATCAGCCGGCGCAGCACGAGCGTGAGATCGCTGAGGACCTCGCCGAGATCGAGCACCTGTGGGCGGAGCGTCTGCTTGCGTGAAAAAGCTACAAGATGCCGCACCAGGCTCGCCGCCCGGTTGGCGCTTTGCTTGATCTCGATGATGTCCTTGAAGGACGGATCCGTCGGCTTGTGGGCGTTAAGCAGAAAATCCGTAGCCAGAATAATGGCATTGAGCATGTTGTTAAAGTCATGCGCCATGCCGCCGGCGAGCTGGCCGATCGACTCCATTTTCTGCTGCTGAACAAGCCGGCTTTCGAGCTCGCGCTGTGCGGTGGTCTCTAGTGTGTAGACGATGGCCGCTTCCTGGTCGCGCTCAGCCTCCTCGACCGGGGTCACATAGAAGCGCCCAAAGCGCTCGCCCTCTCCCGCCAGCGCCGCATCGACCGGCGCGACATCGCCCTTACCTCCCGCCGCTGCAACGATGGCGTCTTCGAGGGCCACACGATCGCGTTCAGCGACAACAGCACCGATCGAGCGGGCGGCACCTTCCGTGCTCAGCACCTTGTGGAACAATCGCGCGAACAGCGGATTGCTGCGCACGATCCGACCCGACTCTGTCCACCGTGGCAATCGCCATCGGCGTATTGTGGAAAAAGCGCATGAAGCGGATTTCCGCGGCCCGTTGCGGATCGGTGCCATCGTCGCGCGCACGGTTGAGGACCAAAGTGCGTGACGTGCCGGGCGTGCCGTCCGCGCCAAAGGCGAGTTTGTGAAACAGGCGAACCGGCAGCGTGCGCCCGCTGCGGGTCTTCAGATCAAGATCGAGCACTTCGGTTTTGACCTCGCCCGCGGCCGCGCGCAGCGTCGTCAACAGCGCTGCGCCGTCGCCGGCGACAAGGTCGGTCAGCTTGAGGCCACCCGATCCGACTTGAGCGAGATCCTGATCGAGCCAATTCGCCAGCGTGGCGTTCAGATAGACGACGTCGCCCGCAGCATTGACGGAAAAAAAGCCGGCCGGCGCGTGGTCGAGATAATCGATGGCGTGCTGCAATTCCTGAAAGACATTCTCCTGCCGCTCGCGCTCGCGGGTGACGTCGGCCAGCGACCAAACGGTCAAGCGACGCGCGCGGCCTTGTTCACCCAACGGCCGCACCCGCAATCGCAGCCAGCGCGCCGGCCCGCCTTTGATCCCGGCGACGCGCACTTCCTCCTGCAGGCGCTTTCCTTCGCGCGCCGCCTTGAGCATCCGGTAGATTGCCTCAGAAGCATCCGCATCGCCGATGAACACCCGTTCGACCGGCCGCATGTCATTGGCATTGGTCGCATCGATAAGGTCGAGATAGGCGGCATTGGCGTAAACAACCCGGCCGTCGCCGTCGGTGACGAGAATGCCGTCGACCGCTTCGTCGATCACCGATTTGATCAGCGGGTTGGCGGTTTCCGCCGCAGACAGCCGCACGATGCCCGCGGCAAAAGCGAACAGCGAAAAAACGCCGACCGTGGCGAGCAGCGCCAGAAACCCGAGGATGTACGGCTCGGCGTTACCACGACCCAGCACGACGAAGGCGGTCGCGGCCGCAACCAAGAGGGCGGCAACGAGCAAGACCATGGCGATGCTGCCCGCGCGCGCGCCGCCGGCGCTGCGGTCGACGGCTTTCCGCGCGCTGCCGATGGAATCCTGGGCGATACCCTGGGTGGTCATCGTGCTCCCTTCCTACCCCGCCAAGCGAGTCGGGAGAATCTCTCGTGCCTCGTAGGCGCCGTGCGCGCAAGAGGCTTCAAGAGGCTTGAGGCGGCCCTTCACAGCGGCCTCGGCCGGCTCACCAGGCCGCGGAGCCGCATGATGTATCCGATGATCTCGGCCACGGCGCGATAGTGTTCCTGGGGAATTTCCTGATCGATCTCGACGGTGCCGTGCAACGCGCGCGCCAATGGCGGATTTTCGACCACCGGCACGTCGTTCGCCTCGGCGACCTCGCGGATTTTGCGGGCGACCAGGTCAACGCCCTTGGCAACGCAGATCGGCGCATTCATGCCGCGTTCGTACTTCAGCGCGACGGCAAAGTGGGTCGGGTTGGTGATGACCACCGAGGCCTTCGGCACCGCCGCCATCATGCGCTTGCGCATCCGCGCCATGCGCAACTGCCGCAGTTTGCCTTTGACGACCGGATCGCCGTCGGTCTGCCGGAATTCCTCCTTCATTTCGCGCAGCGACATTTTGTGCCGTTCGAACCACTGCCGGTATTGGAACAGGTAGTCGGCGGTCGCGATGATCGCGAGAACAGCCACTACGGCACCCAACATTTGCATGATGAGCGAGCGCGTGAACGGCAGAATGGAGCCCGGATCGTAGCTGATGAGGCCGCTCAGGAAGCGGCGCTGCGGCCACAACAAGGCCGCCATGATCGCGCCGATCAGCAAGAGCTTGGCGAGGCCCTTGGCGAAATTCGCAAGTCCCTGGCGCGAGAACAGCCGGCCGGCGCCGGCCAGCGGCGAAATCCGCGACAATTGCGGCCTGATCGGTTCGACCGAAAACACCAGGCGGTGTTGAATGACGTTCCCGGCAAGAGCCGCAACAACCAGCAAAGTGAGCGGAATGCCGAATGCACCGACAACGTCCGCGGCCAGCGTTTTCACAAGTCTGGCCAAACCGGGACCGTCGGCGGGAATTTGGTAAGATTTAGCGAGCAGGCCGCGGAACGTCGCCAGAAGGCTCGTCGCCATCGGCTCGGAAAACATCATGATCATCAGTGCGCCGCCGGCAATCATGAACCAGGTATTGACTTCCTGGCTCTTGGCGACGTCGCCGCGTCGGACCGCTTCCTCAAGCCGCCTCGGACTAGGGTCTTCTGTTTGTTCGCCGGCGTCGCCGCCCTCTTCGGCCATAACCGGCGCCTACCCGTGCGGAGCAAGCGCCTGCATGACGCCGCCGGCATAGTCGAGAAAAAACCCCATCATCCCGCCGAGCACGACCACCAGACACATGAGGCCAAGCAGGATCGACAACGGCAACGCGACGAAAAAGACCTGCATCTGCGGCATCAGCCGCGACAGCACGCCGAGCCCGATATTGAACACCAGCCCGAAAACCAGAAACGGCGCCGACAGCTGGATGCCGATTCGAAAGGCGCCGGAGACAGTCCGGGTGATGAGCGCTGCGGCATCGCCGGTGGCGGGCATCTCGCCCGGCGCGAACAGATCGTAACTGTCGTTGAGTGCGGCGATGACCAAGTGATGCATGTCGGTGGCAAAGAACAGCGTAATGCCGAGCATGGTCAGAAAATTGCCGACGATGAGGCCTTGAGTGCCCTGGGTCGGGTCGACCGCGGTCACAAATCCCAGGCCCAGCTGCTGGGCGATGACCGACCCGGCTACCTCGAGCGCGGAAATGGTCAGCCGCGCGGTGATGCCGAGCGTCGCGCCGATCAAAATCTCCTCGACCAACATGACCAGAGCGGGCCCGAGCGCGGCAGGGTCGATGTGGTAGGCGTTACGATGGAGCGGCAGCATGACCGCGGCAAGGACGAGCGCGAACGTCAGCCGCATGCGTGCTGACAGGTTCTGCTCACCCAACCCGGGAAGCAGCATCAGCATCGTTCCGACGCGCGCAAACACCAACAGGAAGGCGGCGGCGAGTGCGGGCAGGAATGACAGGTCGATCCGCACGCACCCTCCCCTACATTCCCCGCTCAGCCGCCGACGATGTGGGCGGTGATCCGCATGAAGCTGGCGTGAAGTACGTCGGCCATGAACGGCAGCGCGATCAGAAGCGTGAGAAAGATCGCGAGAATTTTCGGCACGAAAACCAGCGTCGTTTCCTGGATTTGCGTGAGCGCCTGAAACAGCGATATGGCGACGCCGACGATCAATCCCACCAGCATCAATGGCGCGGAGACAAGAAGTAGCGTCACGATCGCATCACGCGCCACGTCCAATACTTCCGGTCCGCTCATTTGCTCCCCTTTTCCTCGTCCTGCGCAGTCGAATGCTTCCGGCCAGCCATCAGATCGGCATCTTCAAAATCTCTTCGTAGGCCGCGATCACCTTGTCGCGCACCGAGACCAGCGCCTGCACGGCGGTCTCGCTTTCCGCAACCGCGGTGACGACGTCGATCATGTTGGCCTTGCCCATCGCCACGGCGTTGGCCTGCACATCCGACTTGCGCCCGGCCGCGCTGACGCTGTCCATCGCGTCTTTAAGCATCGCGCCGAAATTGGGCCCGCTTTCCTGAGCGGCGGCGTCACCGGCAAGATTCTTGGTTTGCTCGCCCATGCGGGCAAGCGCGGCATAAGCATTAGCGGCGGTAGCTGCCGGGATCGCCATGGTTCACCTTCAAGTCTTGATGATATCGAGTGTGCGCTGGAGCATGCGCTTAGTGGCGCTGATGACGTTGAGATTGGCTTCGTAGGAGCGCTGTGCGTCGCGAAAATCAGTCATCTCGACCAACGGGTTCACGTTCGGATATTTAACATCGCCGTTGCTGTCGGCGACCGGATTGTCCGGTTCGTGCCTGACCAGAAAATCCGAGTTGTCAGGCGCAACGCGCCCCATCGCGACCACGTGCGCACCGAGTTCGTGATCAAGCTCGGAGCGAAAGGTCACGATCCGGCGGCGATAGGGGTTGCCGCCTGCCGTCGTCGACGTCGAAATCGGCATTGGCGATATTCTCGGAAATGATTTTCATGCGGCCGCCTTGGGCGCGCATTCCGGTCGCCGCAATCGCAATCGATTTGATGAAGTCCATCATGATCGCGCTCTCCGAATTCCTTCACGCCACCCCCAGTTCGAGTCGCTAGCGAATCGCAGTTTTGATCAAGCCGAGGCTGTGTGTGTAGATCGACGTCACCGCGTCGTAATCCATCTGGTTGCTGGAGAGCTTGAGCATTTCGTCTTCGTGGCTGACCCCGTTGCCGCGCGGACGCACTTCGAAGTGCGGGTCATTACTTTCGGCGAACGGCGAGCCGTTGCCGCCGGCTCCACCGATGTGACCAGGCGCGGTGGTCGCGAGCGGCAGCGCAGCCGTTTGCAGCGCACTTTCGAAATTGGGCGGCGCCAGATCGCGTGGCCGGTAATTCGGGGTGTCCGCGTTGGCAACGTTTTCGGCGAGAACCTGCTGGCGTTCCTGATGCCACTGCATGCGCGTGCGCAGCATCGAGAGAATCGGGATATCGGAGATTGGCATCGGACCTGCCTCGGCGCTGATCGAACCGGGCAGACTTTGCCGAGCGCATGGTTAATGGCGAGTTAAAGGCGGACGCCGCCCGGATTTGCCATTAAACTGCCGTTTACCATGAGAAATGTTGAACCGCGGGGATCGGCCGTGATTTCGCTCCGGGGCCTTAATTCTTTGTTAGTATTCCGGACGGCAAAACTTACCGGCGCTGTTAACCATTGGAGTTCCGATGGGCGGCAGTGCCGAGACGGGGAGTAGGCAAATGTTCGACGTCTTCGGCGCAGAAATGCCACTCGCCGCGCGCTTCGTGTTGGCATTCCTTGTTGTGCTGGGATTGATCGGGGCGACCGCTTGGGCGGTACGCAGATTCGGCGGCGGCCGACTTAGCAACACAACCCGCGGACGCCAGCCGCGTCTGGCGGTGATCGACTACGCCAGCGTGGATGCGCGCCGCCGGCTCATTCTCGTTCGCCGCGACAACGTCGAACATCTTCTGATGATCGGCGGACCCACCGACGTGGTCGTCGAAGCGAATATTGTGCGGGCGACACCAGCAGCGCGTGATGTGCCGTCAGCGCGCCCGCCTGCGGCGTCCGATACTTTGCCGCGGGTCGGTCCCCTTCCGGAAGCGCCACCGAATGGATCCTGGCCGTTGCAACCAGAGCCGGCCGTGCCGCCTCTCCCGCCCGCAATGCAGCCGCGGCGTGCGCCTCACGTCGAATCGGTCCAAGAGGAGCCGCGAAATTTTCCGCCGCCTCGGCCGCCAGAAGCGCCGCCTCGGCTGCCAGAAGCGCCGCCTCGCCCAACGCGTGAGGCCCTGGCCGCACTCGCTGAGGATCTCGCAGCCGGTGCGGCTCCGCCGCCGCTGCGCAACCGCCCCACCGGGCCTATGCGGCCGCAACCGAATGAACAGCGGTCGGAGACGCGCCCTGAGATGCGCCCCGAGCCGCGCGTGTCGGCGCCGCCCGTCGATGCTGACGTCCCTTCAGCGGTCGATCAGAACCTCGCCGAAATGGCGCAACGTCTCGAAGCGGCATTGCGCAAGCCCAAATCCGTAGAGCCACGCGAAGTCCCAGCGCCTTCACTGGCTATGCCGACACCACCGCCGCCGCCGCCAACGGCCGCTCCGATTCCTCCACCGCCAGAGTCTACTGCCGAGACTGTGGAAGCAGTTGAACCGCCCGCTTCGCCGCCGCCATCCTTCCCGCCGCCGTTACCGCGAAACGCGCGGCCGCCTGAAACCAGACCTCCTCGCCTCGCTCCCAAAACAAAGGAAGGCAAGGCCATCTACGACACCCTCGAACAGGAGATGGCCAGTTTGCTGGGCCGTCCACCGGGCAAAACGAACTGATGACATCAACTTGGGGCCGCCGCGTCCGTGTACAAACGGTGGCGGCCTCAGTAGCGGCTCTGATAGTTTCGGCGACGCCGCTCGCCGCCCAGGATATCAGCATCAATCTCGGTCAAGGCGCCGCGACAGGCGGGCTGAACGAGCGCATCATCCAGTTGATCGCGCTGATGACGGTGCTGTCGCTGGCGCCGTCGATCCTCGTCATGATGACCTCGTTTACGCGGATCGTCGTGGTGCTGTCGTTGCTGCGCACCGCACTCGGCACCGCGACGTCGCCGCCCAATTCAGTCGTCATCTCGCTTGCGTTGTTCCTCACCGCTTTCGTCATGGGGCCGGTGCTGACCCGCGTCTACGACGTCGGCGTGAAGCCGCTCATCGCCAACGAGATTACCGTTCCGGTGGCTCTCGATCGCGCCTCGGGACCGCTGCGCAGCTTCATGGAGAAGAACGTCCGCGACAAGGACCTGCAATTGTTCATCGACATGTCGGGCGAAAAACAGCCGCAGAAGCCCGAAGACCTGTCGATGCGCGTTCTTATCCCGGCCTTCATGATTTCCGAGCTCAAGCGCGCGTTCGAGATCGGCTTTCTGCTGTTTCTGCCCTTCCTGATCATCGATCTGGTGGTCGCTTCGGTACTGATGTCGATGGGCATGATGATGCTGCCCCCGGTCGTGGTATCGCTGCCGTTCAAGCTGATTTTCTTCGTTTTGGTCGACGGCTGGTCGCTGGTCGCCGGCTCGCTCATTCAGAGTTACGGAACCTGATAGAGCGCGATCAGCGATAGCTGCGCATCCGTGGGCGGCTATCCCCAAACCTGACGCGCCACCTCAACGACACGCGCGAGCTTTCGTTTCTGATCATCCGCATTGAGCAGATTGCCGATCACGTCGGAGGCAAAGCCGCATTGCGGCGAAATCGCCAGTTGCTCAAGCGGCAGAAAACGGCTGGCTTCATCGATGCGCCGCTTGAGCTCGTCGACGCTTTCAAGCTCGGCAACCTTGCTACTGACCAGCCCCAGCACGACCACCCTGCCCTTCGGGACAAAGCGCAACGGCGCGAAGCTGCCGGCGCGCGGCGAATCGTATTCCAGCAGGAAGCGTTGGTGCGGCAGTTCGTTGAACAGGCGCTCGGCAATCGCGTCATAGGTCCCTTCGCGGTGCCACATGCTGCGTTGGTTGCCGCGGCAGAGGTGAATGCCAAAGACGACGCCGGGATAGTCAGCCACGACGGCGGCTTCGGCTTTGAGAGAGCGCGCAAGATTCAACTCCGGGTCTTCGCCCCGGGCGCGCATCTGTTGAAGCGACGGCTCATCGGCATAGGCCGTAAAGCCAGGCGCATCGATATGGACGTAACGGCATCCCGCATCCGCAAGCGTGGTCACAATCTGACGCTCGATCGCAACCACGTCGGCCAAAAACGCGTCCATATCGGAATAAATCGACGTCGAACTTTCATAGGCGAACCGCTGGGAGATCCGGTCCGGGCCGATCAGAGAAACCTTGGCGGGCTTTTCGGCCACCTCGCGGACAAAGAGATATTCATCGAGTGGCACATTGTGTTGAAGCGACAGACGCGCCTTGACCGGCCGGCGGTGCGCGACCGCGGTCCCCGCGTGACTCATGGTCGGAATATCCCAGCGCTGGCCGGGCGCCGAGCCCTCGATCCGCTGCTCGTACACTTTTAAAGTTGAGAGCTCGGTATCGTAGCCGGCGACCGCGGCGCCAAAGCTGTCCTGAAAATTCAGCCGGCGCATCTCACCGTCGGTAACGACGTCGAGGCCGAGATCTTCTTGTAACCGCACCGCATCGCGGACCGCATCGTCTTCGATAGAGCGCAACGTTTCGACGGCAAGCTTGCCCTCGTCGAAGGCGACACGCGCCTCGCGCACGGCAGCGGGCCGCAGCAAGCTGCCGACGACGTCGGTGCGGATATTTGTCAGATCATCCCCGCTTTTCATAACAGACTGATTTCCACGCATTCTTCCTCGCCTGAACAGTGTCGTTTTCCAGTTGGATGAAGCGACCATAGCGCATCCCGGCGATTGGCGCGGAGCGGAAAAATGCGCTTGTGATCATCTGGATGGAACCCGGGCAACGCGCCGGCGTTATCGAGACGACATCCAAATTTGCCGAGGAGATACCACTATGGGTTTCGGACGCGGGCTATTGCTTTGGCTATTGGGCATCCCGTTGCCCATTATCATTTTGCTGGCGATTTTCATGCACCACTGACGGTTTCGAAACGAGGTACGGCAAATTACTGCCACGTTATGCCCGCGCTTGCCGCGGGCATAACTATTTCCAGACTACCGCTGGGCGGTTTTCTGCTTGGCGCGCGCTGACGGCGGGGGCACTGATCCGGTTGGCGCGGCTGACGGACGCGTCTGCGGCGGAGCGGAAGAAGCCGGCGCTGCCGGGTTTAGCCACCGGCGCGAGTGGCAGCCGGCTCGCCTCAGGATAGCGGGCCCGCATTTCGCGCAAGAACCCTTCCAGCGTATCCACCGAAGCCGCCGCGTGGGCAATGTTGCGGAATTCAGCTCCGCTGGTGCCGAGCGGCGCGGTCACGATTTCGAAATCGCGCGCGTCGGGAGTCTGCGCCATCTTCGCCGCGTATTTTTCGCGGAAGCGGCTCAATCCTAGCGTATCCTCGCCCAGCGCATAACCGGTGGCAGCGCGCAAGATATCTGAACGTTCGATGTCGTTTAAGGGCAGCAAATCCTTCCAGCGGTCGCCGTAATAGAGCTCGAGTTGCTCCGCCGCCGGGCCCCAGCGCCGCGCCGACCACAAGATATCGGAGCGCAATCTGATCACCTCACGACCGTCGAGACGGGCGATGACTTCGAGCGCCAGATCATGCCGTCCGAGGTCCGAAAGTGCCCGCGCCTCAAGGAGCAGGCGCTGATTGCGCAGTTCGTTGGCAAGATCGCCGCTGCGGCTGGCCTGCAGCGTTGCCAGCGCGCGATCAGGTTTGCGATTTATCAGATAAATGACGGCGAGCCTGGTAGCGACCTGGGCGCGTGCAGCCCCCTGCAACCGGCGATCGACCTGGTATTGCAACAGTTCGGCGGCCTGATCGAGCAAGTCCACCGATACCAGGCGGTCGGCAAGCCGTCGTATCATCTCGTCGCCGCGGTGACCGACCGGGGTAAGCTCTCGAAAGTCGTAGAACAAAGCGAGTGCGTCAATGGCCGGGAGCCCGTCGCCCTTGCCGTTGAGAAACAGCGCCTCGAACGACGCCGCTGCCTCGTCCTCGATGCGTCGGGTCATGTCCGAATTTGGATGCGCTGCCATCGCGCTGCGCATCACATAGAATGCGTCACGGTAGCGGCCTTCCTCGGTGTAGAGGTGCGCCAATACTTTCAGCGCCTCCACTTCGGTTTCGTCACCGCGCCAAATCGTGGTGAGTGTTTCCAGTTGGGAGATGACATCGTCACGCTTTAGATCTCCAAGCGCATAGCGCAATACGACCTCGCGCAATTTCCCCTGCGCGGCGGCCGGACGATCCCAGGAATCTGCGGCCGTCTGGTAGGCTGCGAGCGCGTCCTCCTTGCGGCCCATCCCCTCGGACAATCGTCCGATCAAGACCGACATCGCCGGCTGCAGTTCGCGCGGCAAGCCGATTGTCTGAAGGTCGTTAAGCTGGTTGGATGCCGTGGCAAAATCCCCGACCTCGATCGCAGCGCGCATCTCGTCCTTGAGCGCGGTCCGTTGCAGCTCGATCGGCAGGGTGGCGATCGTCGCTTCCACACTCTTGAAACTTTCGCGCGCCTGCCCCCACTTGCCCTGGCAAGCGTAAGCAAGCGCACGCCAAAGCGGCGCATCCTGCTGGTCGCCGATCGTCGGCGCAGAAAGATCCTTGAGCGCGTCATCGGGCCTCTTCATCATCACTTCGGTGACGGCGCGAAGAACGCTCGCAGTAACATCGCCCGTCTCCTTGTGATCATCGGACAACGCGACGTCGAGCACGCCCTTGGCCTCGGGATACATATCGCGGGCGATATAAAAACGCGCGAGATCAAGCTCCGGCAACAAACGCTTGCCCGCCGGCGCGGCGGACGCTGCATCGATCAGATGCGCTTGCCGCTCGATGTAAGTCGACTCGCGGTCAAATCCCCAGAGCTGTGAATCGAACATCACCGGTCGCAATCCGCTGCCATGCAGCATGCTGTGCGTCGAGCTTGAAAGCGTCAGGCCACCGGGCCGCGCAATGACGACCTTGTCACCCGCAAGATCCACATTCACATCATCGGCAAGCGGCTCGACCACGATGCCTTGGGTCGAAGCCAGTACGCGGAATTCAACGAAATCCTGTTCATTGATGAACCCGCGGGCCGGTGCAAAGCCTGTGACCACGATAAGATCATCACCCGCGTCCGGGTCGCGGATGTGGTGCGTCTGCTGCGGTTCGTCGAACGGAATCGCGACGCTTGCATGACCGGCGCCGACCATGTTGCGGATCAGTTCCAGCGGGCGGGTCCGTGCGAAAGCCGCATCGCCAAGGGTCAGCGTCCACCCCGCTCCCTCGGTAGCGATCGACCACAGATGCGGGCGATCGAGGCGGATACGCACGACGGCGGCGTCGGCCGTGTGAATGAACTCGCTGCCGCGGATGGTCCGGCTTGACTCGCCGTCCAAGGCTGAAAGGTCAATCGCGGTTTTCGTATCGAACACGACCCACAGGATGTCAGCACGGCTGAAAACAGCAGCAGCCGTGGGGGTGCCGAAAGGAAATGATAGCTTTAGGTTGGTGCCTTCACGCGACATTTCGACGGCGACACCGTCTCCAGCCTTGGCGGACGCCGGCGGCGTGGTAGCGCCGGAGCCGGCTGGTCGACGTTGGGGCGTCGGCAAGTCCTCTGCCGCTTTCGGCTCTGCCGCTTTTGGCTCTGCTGCTTTTGGCTCTGCGCTTTTGGCTCTGCGCTTTTGGCTCTGCGCTTTTGGCTCTGCCGCTTTTGGCTCTGCCGCGGTTGACGGAGCCAACATAGGCTTTGCTTCCTGCGAGAGCGTATTTGCTTCCCGCGAGAGCGTGCTGGCTTCCTGCGAGAGGGTCTTTGCCTCCTGCGAGAGCGTACTTGCTTCCTGCGAGAGAGCCTTTGCCTCCGGCGTCGTGCGTGCGACGGGTGCTCTGGATGCCTGGGCGGCGGCGGTCGGAGCCGGCGCTCCCTCCTGCGGTGAAGGCTTTGCCTCCCGCTGCGGAAGCGGAAGCTTTGCCTCCTGTTGAGCCGCGGGCTTCTTTTCTTCCGGAGCTGCCATCACTGGCGCATTCGCGCGCGGTGATGTGGCGGCCGGGACCGGAGCGCCGGAAGCGGCCCGAGGCTCGGCCGGGATGGTCGCAGGCGCTGCGATCTTCGGGGTATCTTCAAGTGCCGCCGCGGCTGCCGCGACTGCGCGGGCAGCCCCACTCTCGGCGAGAGCTTTTTCGGGTGGGGCGGTTTCGAGACCGACGATCGGCGGGGATTTTCTGGCGCCCCCATCACGCATCTCCGACTTTTGATCGGGGATGACCACATCGACATTGTAGCTTTTGCCGTCTCGAAAAGTGCGGACGTCGACTTTGGACACAAAGCCGAAGCGGATCAGCGTCGAATCCTGTTCGACTTCGGCATTGATCGAGGCGACCGAAGCCGGCAACGTCGCCTCTGCGTCGGCAAGATCAAACGTGATCGGAGCTTCGAAGGTCAGCGTCAGGCGATCTTTGGCGCGGTCGGCGGTTACCGCAGTCTGATCGGGGACATCAAAGACGTAGCGCATGAAAGTCGGCTGGCTGGCCACGCGCACACGCACCGCCGGTGGCTTCTTCGCCATCTTGCTCTGGCGCGCGAGGCGCTCCAGCCGTTCGCCTTCGCGTGCACGGCGCGCCAGTTCTTCGACGACGTCTTGCGGCAATCCGGGCGCCTCTGCGCTCCAGGTGTCCGGCAGCAAATCGACAAAAAACTTTTCGCCAGCCCTGATCGAATTCAGTTTCACTTTTCGCGCCATCGCCATCCGCACGGCCCGGCCGTCGGGATCCCGCCGGGCCGCGCCGATGTAGTCCGGCGCCTGCGCGGAGAGGCGATCGATACGCGTGGGCGTCGGCTGGGAAAAGCTGATAATCAAAACGTTGTTGGCTAGCCGCGCGGTGGCATCAACGTCATCCCGAATTGAGAAAATGAGCCGGGCGTAGCCGCCGCTGACGTCCACTTTGACGTCGCCATTTGCCGGGTCGGCCCTGGACGGCGAAATGGTTGCGAACGCCATAGCGAAAACGGCGAGGCCGAGCGCAAACGCCCTCCGAATGGTGCGACCGCACGCCATACTGAACTCGACCAACGCCACGTTTACGAAGACCGGCACGCCTTGACGGGCGCGATGCCCGACGCAAGACGCCCGCCAGAGTTTGAAAGTAAGGCCGCGCGTTTAACGGCTGATTAACGGCTTTTTCAATGATTCCATAAGGTTATGAGAAAGCGCGCGAGATTTCGCCGCGCTCCGGACCGCTTCTCTCCTGCCCCGCCACGCGCCGCCGCCTGACCATTGCCGGGCGCGACTTCCGGAACCAATGCCAGTGATGCAACGTTGTTTCGCCATAAAGTTCCATTCCCTCAAAAGGATACCTTCATGTCAGGACCGTCGAGATATACCCGCGCCATTTCTGCCGAGGTCGGGGAAATCGAACGGCGGTTGCGATCGCTTGAGAAAAATCTGGAGAAGATCGGCGCCAGAACGTCGACCCATGCGATCGACACTGCGACGGGTCTGGGCGACGCCGTTGCATCGGCCCTGTTGGGATGGGCCCACCGTTTCCGCCAAAGCACGAGTTCGCTTGGCGGCCAATCGGCGGCAGTCGGCCGCGAAGCTGCCAAATTCGGAAGCAGTGCCTTGACAAGGGTCTCCGACGAGACCGAACGGCATCCATTCTTTGCACTGGCGGTGGCGGTTGGTGTTGGCGTGCTCATCGGGACGGTGAGCCGAAGCCGACACTAGGGTCCTTCGACAGCACGATCAGCTCCGCCTCGAAACAGGGTACCGCGCCGGCGCGGGACCATGTACATGCATGCGCCAAGCACTCCTTCGGACGGTCAATCATGCTCGGCGCCTATCCCTCCCACCGTGCGGACGGCACGTCGCTCAAGAATGCCGCCTGGGTCGACCTCCTCGACCCCAGCGACGCGGAACGCTCCGCGTTCGAGCAGGCTTTCGGATTGCATGTGCCAACAAAGGAGCAGATCGTCGAAATTGAAACCACCAGCCGGCTCCGGATTGAGAACGACGCCCTCTACCTGACCGCACCGCTGATCTTTGTTGGCGACAATGAAGCGTGGATTGTCGTGCCCACGGGATTTGTGCTCAGCAAAGAAGTCCTGCTCACAGTGCGCTTTGCCAAATCAACGGCGTTCGACGCGGTGATCGCCGAGTTAGGCGCCAGTGACCAATGCTCGCCGGCGTTGGCCTTCGTGCGGCTCCTCGAAGTGCTGGTTGATCGGTTGGCTGATTTGCTCGAGGGCAGCGGCCGCGATCTCGATGACGCCTCTCACGTAATCTTCCGGCCGGACGCGCGTGAGCTGAAATTATCGCACGAAACGGCGCAGCTGCGCCGCCTCATGATCCGCACCGGCCGTACCAGCGAACGCATGGCACGCATTCATTACACTCTGGTCTGCCTCGATCGGATGGCCAAGTTCGCCGTCGAGCGGGGCCACGATTGGATCGCACCGGATTTGACAAACCGCCTGCAAGTCGTCAGCTCCGACATCGCCTCGCTGGTGCATTTCGCCGAAGGACTCGTCAGCCGCGTGCAACTCCTCCAGGATGCCGCAACCGGCATCATCAGCATCGACCAGAACGAGGTGATCAAGGTCTTGACCATCGCCTCGGTCGTGGGAATTCCTCCGGTTCTCGTCGCCGGCATTTATGGAATGAACTTCAAGGGCATGCCGGAGTACGATTGGGCTTGGGGCTATCCGTACGCCTTGGCGTTAATTGTGGTCACGGGACTGCTGCCGCTGATCTGGTTCAAGTGGAAGGACTGGATCTGAGCGGACGGCGATCGTTTCATCAAACTGGTCATGGAGAGTGCGATGGAAATGCGCGAACTCGGACGCTCGGGCCTGACGGTTTCGGCGCTCGGGCTTGGTTGCATGGGCATGTCGGAATTCTACGCCGGCCGCGACGACGGCGAGGCGATTGCAACCATTCATCACGCGATCGATCGTGGCGTGACGATGCTTGATACGGCCGACATGTATGGTGTCGGCCGCAACGAGGAATTGGTCGGACGGGCGATCCGCGGCCGCCGCGACAAAGTCGTTCTGGCGACGAAATTCGGATGGGCGCGCAGCCCCGAGGGCGCCATGCTCGGCGTCAGAGGTGACCCGGCCTATGTGCGCCAGGCCTGTGAGGCAAGTCTGAAGCGGCTCGGCATCGACGTCATCGACCTTTACTATCAGCATCGGGTCGATCCCAAGACGCCGATCGAAGATACGGTCGGCGCCATGGCCGATTTGGTGCGTCAAGGAAAGGTGCGCCACCTTGGCCTGTCGGAAGCGTCGCCGTCCACCATCCGACGCGCCGTCGCCGTTCATCCGATTGCGGCTTTGCAGACTGAATATTCGCTATGGAGTCGCGACCCGGAGGGTGAACTGCTTGCCACGGTTCGCGAGCTTGGCCTCGGCTTTGTCGCCTATAGCCCGCTGGGCCGCGGCTTTCTGACCGGACGCTTTCAAAAGCCTGACGACTTGCCCGTCGACGACTCGCGGCGAAACATGCCGCGTTTTCAAGGAGACAACTTCCAGCACAACATCAGCCTGATCGGCAAAGTCGAGGAACTGGCTCGCAAAAAGAACTGCACGCCGGCGCAATTGGCGCTCGCCTGGGTGCTTTCCAAGGGTGAAGACATCGTGGCAATTCCCGGCACAAAGCGCCGCAGCTACCTCGACCAAAATCTCGGCGCGCTCGACATTCGCTTGACGTCTGAGGACCAAGCCTCTCTCGACGACGCGATCCCGGCCGGCGGTGCCGCCGGCCAGCGGTACCAGGAACCGGGGATGCGCACGGTCAACCTCTAGGGTGCCTGAAAGATGCCCGTCACCTGCCAGATGCTCGCCTGTCCACACACCGCTTTTTTGTATTTGTTACCGAACTGTTTCAAGTCGACGAACTGAATTAACTGACAGCAAATCGTGCTAATTTATAGCGAGTTTTGAACGCGTTAGAACAACTGACGAAGACAAAGGTGGAAACAGTGAAAAACGCCGCCACCGCCAGGATGGGGTTTGTGTTCGTCCTTTTGGTCGTCCTCCTGCTCGTCGGTCTGCCGGTAGCTGTCTGGTTGGATTTGCGCAGTCTCGCCGACAGCAACCTTCGTCGCCAGGCCAGCGACATGAATTCAATCATCACCAGCGTTCGCGCCTACTACGCCAACAACGTCGTCGGCCGCATTCTGGCGGCCCCGCCAGGAACGCCCACGCGAGTAGTGCACAACTACGAAGATATTCCGGGGGCGATCCCAATTCCGGCCACGCTTTCGCTCGAACTCGGCAAAGTGATCAGTGAGCAGCAGCACAACATCAGCTATCGTTTCGTGTCCGACTACCCGTTCGCCAATCGCACGCCGCATGCGCTTGATCGATTTGAGAGCGATGCGCTGCGCCGTCTTCGCGAAAACCCAAATCAGATGATCTCGACTTCCTCGGACGCGGCCTTTGTTGACAAGGTTCGTTGGGTGGCGCCGGTGATCATGGCTCAAACATGCGTGAGCTGCCACAACGCGCATCCGGAAAGCGTAAAGCGAGACTGGAAGGTAGGCGATGTGCGAGGCATGCAGGAAGTCACCATCACCCAGCCGATCATCGGCAACATCTTTGCGTTCGACTACCTCTTGGCGTACTTCGCGCTGGTCGCGCTGGTCGGCTTGATCTTCATCGCGTTGCAGCGGCGCCAGGCCGCCATCATCCAGGGTATGAATGGCGAACTGGAAACAGCGAATGAGTTTCTCGCCACCCTGTCGATGAAGATCTCCCGTTACCTGTCGCCGCAGATCTACAAGAGCATTTTCAGCGGTCAGAAAGACGTGACCATCCAGACCGAGCGGAAAAAGCTCACGATCTTTTTCTCCGACATTCAGGATTTCACGGCGACCACCGAGCGGCTGCAGCCGGAAGAGATCACCACGCTGCTCAACGAATACTTCACCGAAATGTCCAAGATCGCGCTCAACCACGGCGGCACCATCGACAAATTCGTGGGCGATGCCATGCTGATCTTCTTCGGCGATCCGGAAACCAGGGGCGACGCCGAGGATGCCAAAGCGTGCCTGCGGATGGCGATCGAGATGCAGGATCGTATCGCCGGGCTCAACGCCAAATGGCGTAATGCCGGCATCGAGCAGCCGTTTCGCGTACGCATGGGCATCAACACCGGCTATTGCAACGTCGGCAATTTCGGCAGCGCCGACCGGATGGACTATACGATCATCGGTGCCGAGGCCAATCTGGCCGCGCGCCTGCAGGCGGTGGCGCCGGCCGGACATATCGTGGTGAGCTATGAAACCTACGCCCTGGTTCGCGATGCCGTGGTCGCGCAGTCACTGCCGCCGATTACCATGAAAGGAATCAGCCGCGAGGTTCTGCCCTATGCAATCAGCGGCATTCTCGATTCAACCGGCCAGACCGTCCAGGTATTCAGCGAACATCAAACCGGATTGGATTTCTACCTCAACGCCAACATGATCGACGCGAACAATGCCGCCCGCATTCGCAAAGTGCTCGAGGAAGCCCTCAAGGCGCTCGACAAGAACGTCGCCGAGCCGGCGAGCTAGAGCGGTGCTCATAAATCGTGTTGATTAATCATGGTCGCCAGCTGACGTCCGCGTTGACGATGCATTGCGAACTTTAGGTCGGACATGGGACCATGTCCGTTAAGTGGCCATTGAGCGACGTATGCAGCGCAGCATTGGGAAACTCAGCGGCATTCTTCGCGCTGCTAACCAAAATGTCTTGCTGCTGACGGCGACCGCCGCACGCCGACTTCGATCCCACGAGGCACGCTTTCGCAGACCAACGTTCTAAACGTAAGCGCATTGTCAGAATTTTTCGGCGACGAAATTGCGCCCCCGTAACGACCGCCGGTCGTCGTATTTCTCCTTCGCGGACCGCTCCGGCAGTTTGACCTTCGGCTTTTTGATCTTTTTGTAGGGAATAAGGTCGAGAATCTTGCTGATGCAGTTGAGCCGGGCCCGTTTTTTGTCGTCAGAACTCACAATGTACCACGGCGCGTTATCGCTGTCGGTTGCGGCGAGCATGGCGTCGCGCGCCCGCGAGTAGTCGAACCAGCGACGATACGATTCGAGATCCATGGGACTGAGCTTCCACTGCCGAAGCGGATCGTTGATGCGTGCATGGAACCGCTTCTCCTGCTCTTCCTGACCGACTTCGAGCCAGAATTTGATCAAGATGATCCCGGCATCGGTGATGTATTTTTCGACCTCGGGGCAGATTTTCAGGAACCGCGCGACATCCTCATTGCTGGCGAATCCCATCACATTCTCGACACCGGCACGATTGTACCAACTGCGATCGAAGATGACGATTTCACCGGCGGCCGGAAAATGCCGCATGTAGCGTTGAAGGTACATCTGAGTCTTTTCTCGATCGGACGGCGCCGGCAGCGCGACGACGCGGAACACGCGTGGGCTCACCCGCTCGGTGATCGCCTTGATGGTGCCGCCCTTGCCAGCGGCGTCGCGGCCTTCGAACAGGATGATGACGCGGGCGCCTTTCGCCTTGACCCAGTCCTGCACGTGGCAGAGTTCGACCTGGAGCTTGCGGAGCTCCTTCTCGTAGAGCTTCCCTTTCATCTTGCCGTTACTGTCGGTCTTGGCTTGGGCCATGGCCGTCAGCTCCCGAAAATAACGCGACGGAATCGGCTCATCGCGAAAGTGAAATAGACCGAGCCAATGATGAGCATGGCGAGAAGCGGTCGCCACACCAGGGTGATGTCGGCGCCACGGAACAACACAGCTTGACCGAATGAGACGAAATGCGGCGTCGGGCTGATGATCTTCATCACGTACTGCAGCCAGATCGGCATGCTCTCCATCGGGGTGCTGCTGCCGGACAGCAGCTGCGTGACCATCAACACCGGCATCGCCAGCAGTCCGAACTGGCCCATCGTTGTTGCAATGGTGCCAAGCAAAATGCCGAGAGCGGCGACGACGAGTGCATAGAGCGCTGCCCCGAGGAGAAACAGGAAAATTGAGCCCGCAATGGGCGCGCCAATCCACCAATGGACCACCAGCTCCAGCGACAGCATCGCCGCAACGAGAATGACGAGACCGTTGGCGAACATCTTCGCCAGCATGATCTCGGCAGGCACGACCGGCATGACGAGAAGGTGCTCGACCGTTCCCTGCTCACGCTCGCGAATGAGCGCCGCGCCGGTCAGGATCACGGTGAGCAGCGTGATCTGATTGATGACCTGGGTCATCGCCGAAAACCACGACGTTTTCAGGTTCGGGTTAAATCGCGCGCGCACGACGAGATTGATGGGGTCGACTGGCACGCCGCCGCGCTGCGTGATGAAGTTCTGCACTTCGTTGAATATCGCGGTCCGCAGGTAGCTTGAGCCATTGCCGGCCTGTGCCACGACCGTCGCGTCCACGTTGATCTGAACCGAGGTTTTGCGCTGCGCGAGAATGTCGGCCTGGAATTTCGGTGGTATCTCGACGACCAGCAGCAGATCGCCCGCGTCCATTTTTGGATCGATCTCGGAGGCCTTGATCTGCACAGCCGGCTGGAAGGTCGGCCGCGCCAGCGCGGCGGCGATTTCCCGCGACAATTCGGAATCATCTTCGTCCACGATCCCGACCGAGAGGTTGGTGGCTTCGGTGACCGCGCCGGTCGCGACCGTGTTGACAGAAATGCTGAACGCGTAGGCGACCAGGATCAGCATGGTCGGGTCCGCGCGGATGCTGCGCAGTTCCTTGATCACCAGACGGAAGATATTGACGATATGTCCGCCGAGCGTCATCTTTTTCGCTTCGGCCAATTTCACCGGCGCCGTTCGCTGCGAAGGCGTGTCAGGCGAAGACATGGTCACGTCTCCTGCTTGCGCAGAAATAGGAGCGACAGCGCGAGGAAGGCGAGCTCGATGACAAGAATGGCGACGACATTGCGCCACAGATCGGGCATGCCGAGCCCCTTGGCGAAGACCCCGACGGTGATCGGCTGGTACCAGGCGGACGGGAAACTCAGCCCGAGGATTTTAGCGCCGCCGGAGAGTGATGACACCGGCGCGAACAGGCCGGAAAAGTTTACTGCCGGCACGATGGAGAGAATCGCAGTCGCAAAAACTGCCGCGACCTGCGTGCGGGTAAACGAGGAGATAAGCTGGCCGAATCCGGTCGTCGCCACGACGTAGATGATGGTGCCAATCAGTAGCGTCAAAAACGATCCCTTGAGCGGCACTTGGAAGAGAAAGATCGCCATCAGGAAGAGGAACACGAAGTTCACCAAGGCGACGGCGATGTACGGAAGTTGCTTTCCGAGCAGGAATTCGAATCGCGTGATCGGGGTCGAGCGGAAATTGGCGATCGAGCCGGTTTCCTTTTCCCGCACCACCGCGATGGCAGACATGATGGCCGGGATCAGGCACAGCATGAGCATAAAGACGCTCGGCACCATGGCGTTGACGCTAAGAAAGGCCTGGTTGTAGCGGAACCGGGTCTCGATATCGTTGTTGGACCAGCCGCTGGGGCTTCCGGCGCGCCGCGCTTGCCGCTGCAGCTCCTCGCCTTCCTTTCTGACGACGCCGGTGACGTAACTTCGGGCGGTTTCGCCGCGGAACGTCATGGCGCCGTCGACCGACGCGTCGACTTCCGGCCGGCTGCCGTTCAGTAAATCGCGGCCAAAGCCGCTCGGAATTTCCACCACGATTTGCGTGTTGCCGCTGCGTAGCCGCCGGTCCGCTTCCGCCGCGGATGTGATCGGCGGCTGCATCGAAAAATAACGCGAGCCGGAAAAGCCATCCAGCAGCTGTCGGCTTTGCGGCGTTTCGTCCTGATCGAACGCCGCTGTTTGCAGGTTTTCGATATCAAAGGAGATGCCATAGCCGAACGCGAGCATCAAAATGATCGGACCAAACACGGCAAAGACCAGCCGGATCGGATCACGCAGCAGCTCGACGGTCTCCCGCCGGGCGTAGGCCCACAGTCGAGCCAGATCGAACCGTTTCGGCACGCGCGCCGGTCCCGCCTCGACCGCTGCGGCGGTGGTATCGGGCGCCTCAACTTTTTTCGAGCGATCGATGCCGGACGCGTCAGCCAGGTAACCGACGAACGTGTCCTCGAGCGAGTCGCTGCCGCGCTCCTTGACCAGATCGAGCGGCGCGCCGACCGCCAGAACCTTGCCCGCGTGCATCAGCGAAATGCGGTCGCAGCGCTCCGCCTCGTTCATAAAATGCGTCGACAGGAAGATCGTCACGCCGTCGTCGCGCGACAAATCGATCAGCGTGCGCCAGAACGCGTCGCGCGCGATCGGATCGACGCCGGACGTCGGCTCGTCGAGAATGAGAATGGCGGGTTCGTGCAGCACGGCCACGGCAAGCTGCAGTCTTTGTTTGATGCCGAGCGGAAGACTTTCGGGCTTCGAGTTGGCGACGGTTTCCAGATCGTAGCGCTGCAGAAGCTCTTTGATGCGGCTTTCGATCTTATCGGGCGGCAAGTGATAGAGCTGCGCATGAAGTAGCAGATTCTGGCGGACGGTCAGTTCGCCGTAGAGCGAGAACGCCTGCGTCATGTAGCCGACGTTGCGGCGCATCGCCATGTCGTTGGAGCCCATCGGGCTGCCGAACAGCTTCGCCCAGCCCTCGGTCGCCGGCAGAAAGCCGGTCAGCATCTTCATCGTCGTCGACTTGCCGCAGCCATTCGAGCCGAGGAAGCCGAAAATCTCGCCGCGGCCGATGCGAAAGCTGACGTGATCCACGGCGACGAAATCGCCGAACCGGCGCGTCAGTCCTTCCGCCTCGATCGCCGGCACTTCGTCGGCAGCGACCACACGCGGGCGCACGATGACCTTCTGATGCAGCGCCCGCTTTTCTTCCGGCATCAGCGCGATGAAGGCCTCGTCCAGCGTCGGCTCGCCGGCTTTGTCGAGCAGCTGTTGCAGCGTTCCGTCGGCAATGATCTTGCCGTCGTCCATCGCCATCAACCAGTCGAAGCGCTGCGCTTCGTCCATGTAAGCCGTCGCCACCAGCACGCTCATCAGCGGCCGTCGCGCGCGAATGGTGTTGATGAGATCCCAGAACTGGCCGCGCGACAGCGGATCGACGCCGGTGGTGGGCTCGTCGAGGATGAGCAGGTCCGGATCGTTGATCAGTGCGCAGCAAAGGCTCAGCTTCTGCTTCATGCCGCCGGAGAGTTTGCCGGCGGGACGATCTTCGAATGGATCGAGCGCGGTTGCGGTCAGAAGTTCGGTAATGCGGGCGCGCCGCTCCGCCGTCCCTTGCCCAAACAGCCGGCCGAAAAAGTCGATGTTCTCGAAAACGCTGAGCGTCGGATAAAGGTTGCGGCCGAGCCCTTGAGGCATGTAGGCAATGCGGCCCCGGATGCTCTTGAGATGGGCCCGGTCGGCCACGCTCTTATCAAATACGAGAACCTCTCCGGTCTGAATCGTGCGCACGCCCGATATGAGCGCCAGCATTGTGGATTTGCCGACGCCGTCCGGGCCGATAATGCCGACCATCACGCGCTCGGGAATGGCGATGCTGACATCGTCAAGCGCGACAGTCGCGCCGTAACGGTGCGACACGTTCTCGAGCCGTGCGATGGCGGCTTGCGTCATTTACGGCAGCCTGACCCGCAGATCGTCCGGCCACGCCGTTGCTGGGTTGATGCGCACGATGCCAAGACCGCGCACGCCCGTCTTCACGCGCCGGGAATAGGTTTTCAGGACTTCCGCATCGATTCTGAGCTTGACGCGGAACATCAGCTTTTCGCGCTCTTCCTTGGTTTCAACGGTCTTCGGCGTGAACTGGGCGTCGGCCGCGACAAAGCTCACCGAGGCCGGAACGATGTATTGAGGAACCGGATCAAGAATCATGCGAGCCTCGTCGCCGATTCCGAGTTTCCCGGCGCTCGCCGCCGGGAGAAAGATGGTCATATAGACGTCGTGGAGGTCGAGGACGGTGAAGACCTTCCCGCCAGCTGCGACCACCTCGCCGTTGCGCGCAAGCTGATACTGCACGCGTCCGGTTCGCGGCGAGACCAGGATGAGGTCGTGAAGGATGGCCTCGATGCGCTCGACCTCGGCTTGCGCACTCTTGATCGCGGCGTCAGCCTGATCACGTTGCGCGATCGCACCCTGCAGGCTCGCCTGGGCGCCTTCGTAATTGCGGCGGCGCTGATCGAAGGTTTGCTGGGTGATGATCTGCTTCTCGATGAGCTGTTCGCCGCGCTCGAAATCGGATTTCGCCGCCGCCAAAACGGCGTTCTTCTGATCGATCTGTGAACCTGCTTCAATCTGCGACTGTTTGGCACGCTCGACATTGGATTGTGCGGCACGCAGCTGTGCTTCGTATTCCGGCGACGAGACGCGGCCGAGGACCTGTCCGGCCGTGACTTCGCTGCCTTCCTCTACGGTGAGGTCGACGAGCCGGCCGGGATACTTCGCCGCAACATCGACTTGGGTGGCTTCGAGGCGTCCGTTGGTCTTGACGATGCCGTCCGGCATCTTTTTGCCAAGCACCCGGTCCAGCACATTGCGTGCTTTCGACTGCGCCAGCGCGGCGGGAGACAACAGGCTTCCCGTCGGAGAATGGACGTAAGCCGCCGGCAACGGCACGCTGCCGGCGATAAAGAGGAGCGTGAGTGGAAGTCCAAGAAACAGCCGAATACCCATCGCCAATTTCCTCCCCGAGAATTTTCAAGAACCTTACGCGATCCGGCAGGCATCCCCAATAGAATAGTTTTGAACGTTAGTTTTGACTTCCATCAAAAGAAACGAAAATGCCAGCATTCAAACTTTCACATCGCAAAAACGACAGCGTACACCGTGCGATCATCAGATCCTCATCAGTCGGCATGATACAGAGACCGACCCTGCTTTCTGGTCGCGAGACCAGCAGCTTTTTCGCTGCGTTAGCCGCCGGATCGAGCACAACGCTGCGCAAGCATGTTGCTTGCTTCAAGCTCGTGCGCGTCGCTGCCGCCGATGACCATAGCAATCAACGGCGTTCGCGATTCAACCGGCCAGAACGTCCAGGTATTCAGCGGACATCAAACCGCATCGGATTTCTACCCCAACGCCAACCCGATCGACGCGAACAAAAGCCGCGCGCTTTCGCAAAATGCTCGAGGAAGCCCTCAAGGCGCTCGAATGAAGATGGCACTGTTTCGTCAACGCCTCCAAAAGCGCCTTCGCCCTTTTCAGATCGAGTGTGTCGAACCCTTCCGATGCGTCCGGAGTAAGCAGCAGCGCTCCGGCCAATCTTGCCTGGCGACAGCCTGAATCTCGTCAGATTGATCACGCCGAGAGAAGCGTCGACGAGAAGCACTTATCGGTGCGCGCCTCGCGCTAACGCATCAGCGCGCCGCCGTCGACGCTGATGGTCTGACCGGTGACGAAGTTGCTGTCATCGGAACAAAGATAAATCAGCGTGGAGAGGAGATCGGCGGGCAGCTGTTCGCGCTGGATGGCGCGGGCCGCGATGCCGGCGGCGCTGGCCTTGCCGGTCCACTCCGGATTGATTTTGACCTTTTCGCTCATGGTCAACCCGGGCGCGATGGCGTTGACGCAGACGTTGTGCGGGCCGAGTTCGCGCGCCAGCGAACGGGTCATCGACACCACCGCGCCTTTCGAGGTCACGTAGTGCAAAAGGTTAGGCGTGCCCTTGAACGCGGTGCCGGATGCGATGTTGACGATGCGGCCTTTCTTGTTTTCGATCATCACGGCCGCGACCGCCTTGGCGCACTGGAAAGTGCCGCGCACGTTCACCGCCATCACCCGGTCCCACTCGTCTTCGTCGATCTCGAGGAATGGCTTGTGGTGAAGATCGGCAAACAGGCCCGCGTTGTTGACGAGAATGTCGACGGTGCCGAACTCCCGCACCGTATCCGACACGAGGTTCTCGACCGATTTCTTCGAAGTGACATCGGCGCTGACGTAAATCGCCCGCTGTTGGGTTTGGGCGATGCGTTCGGCGACAGGATTGCCGTCCAGCACATCGGAAACAACCACTGTGGCGCCGGCAGCGGCCAAGCCCTCGCAAAAGGCCGCGCCGATACCACGCGCACCGCCGGTCACGATCGCAACTTTATCCTTCAGCCGCGTATCCATGTTTTCCTTCCCCAGATTATCGCGCAGTGTACGAAGCTACCCGTACGGCCCGCAAGGCTTCGGCCTGATTTGTGAGCCAGCGTTCATCTCGATGGAAGCTTGTCGTCGCGGCGAACGGCACGCCGACGCCAGTCAGCCGGCGCGGCACAGGCTTGGTCTCGACAGCCGCAAAAAAGTCCGGCCGCGGTTTCCCGCAACCGGACTTCGCAACGCTACCTACTAACGTGTGTCGCCTTAAATGACCTAAAGCGGCCGGTGCATGCGGCCGAGCAACCAGCCGATGCCAAGCGCGATGGCAGCGGCCGTGTAGGGCTGGGTCTCGATGGTGTTGCGGATCGCCTGCTCAAATGAGCCAACGGTCTTTCGTGCAGCCGTTTGCGCCGTATCAAAGACGTCGGCCGCGCTCTCACGCGCCTGACCGTATACGTCCTCCGCAGCGTCCGTGAAGGCATCGGCCACGCCGCCTGCCTGCTTCTTGGCGTCGCCGAGCGCCCGATTGAAATCCGTAGGTTTTGTCGAGGCTTGTGCCATTGTATTCCTCTTGGAATTGCGGTCGGAAAGGTAAGCCGCCTGAGCGGCTAAAGTTCCAGATCGTAAAGCCGATTTTTGCGAAGCGCGGCAGTGCGATGCCGGATAGTTAGTCTGCCGGCGACGTCCGGGGGCTAGCCATGGTGCGCCTTTGCAGCACGAGAATCCGCGCGCATGGCCTCCAGGTTCCGCGTCAGCCTTTCAGCGAACACCGCCGTCGCAATCGGCAGCGTGCGCCCGCGCAACCGACCGAACACCAGATTGGCGCGGGGCACGTCGCGGCCATCGATTTCGCGCGCGATCACGCCGAGCTTATTGCCGACCGGCAACGTACCAATGCTAATCTGGAACGAGATCAGCCCAGCATGAATGACCAGGCCGCGCAGCATTTCAAACGAGTTGGCTTCGGCGGCGATCTTGAACGTCAGTCCGGTCCGCGCCGACACTTCCTCGAGCAATTGCCGGCCGCCGATTGAGCGCGACGGCAACGCGACCGGATAGGCCGCGCAATCACTCAAGCGCAGCACGCGGCGCGAAGCGAGCGGATGGTCTTTGGCCATCACCACGACCAATTGCTGTTCGAGCGTCATCAGCGGCTGAAACGTGGCGAGGTAGGCCGGTCTAAAGACGATAACCAGGTCGACCTCATAGGCCGCCAGCGCCGCCATTGCCCACTCGTGGTCGACCACCTGCACGTCGAATGCCACCAGGGGATGCGTCTTGCGGAATTCGGCGATCTGACGCGGCAGGAAATCGAGCGCGAGCGCCTGGCTGCAGGCGATGCGCACGGTGCCGCGTCGTAGTCCTTTGAGGTCCTCGATCTGCGACTTCATCCGCTCGACTTCGCCGTTTTGCCCGCGCAAATAGTGGACAAAGACTTCGCCGGCGGCGGTGAGCCGCACCCCGCGCGGACGGCGGTCGAATAAAGCAGTCCCGAGTTCGTCTTCCAGGTCAGCGATGCGCCGATTGACCGCCGATGCGGTGACGTTGAGCCGACCGGCCGCCTTGCGGATCGAGCCGGTGCGGGCAACCTCGTCCACGTAGTTCAGAATTCGCAGATGTTTCATGGCTGTTTGGCGTTCTCCGCCAATGGCGCTTTTTCGGCATCACTCTAGCAAGAAATCGGCAGCGGATGGCAACACCGGTTTCGGCTAGGGTGCGCCGCACCAAGTGCTTCGCGTTCAGTGCCGATGAAATCCGCGCACCAAGCGATAGTGCGGCGCGGATGAAATCCCGGGGGGCTGACGCCAGTGAACGGCCGCCAACCAACAGGAGCCAGACATGACTTTGCTCGCCCGCCGCTCCGTCGTCGCGCTAGCCACCGCCCTCGCATTGGCGGCACCGATCGCAAGTGCTGCGCCGGCATCCGCCGAAACCAAGCTGAAAATGGTGCTGAACTGGAAGTATCAGGGCCCGCAAGGGGCGTTTTTCCTCGCCGACGACCGCGGCTACTTCAAAGCAGCAGGGCTTGAAATGACGATGGATCAGGGCAATGGCTCCGGTGCGCCGATCCCGCTCGTCGCCAATGGCACCTATGACGTGGGTTTCGGCGATATCAACGCCTTGATCGAGTTTGCTGCCAAAAAGCCCGAAGAGGCGCCGATCGCCGTCTACGTCATGTTCAACCAGCCGCCCTTTACCATCGCGGTCAAGTCTGACTCGCCGATCAAGACCCCGAAAGATCTGGAGGGCAAGACGCTCGGCGGCTCTACCAGCGACGCCGCCCTCAAGCTGTTCCCGGCGTTCTGTAAAATCACCAAGATCGACTGCAGCAAAATCAACATCACCAACATGCAGCCGAACCTGCGCGAGCAGATGCTGATGAAGGGGCAGATCGACGGCGCCTTTGGTTACGTCAACACCATCCGCTTTTCCGCCAAGCTGATCGGCGTCGACGTGGACAAGCAGCTGCGGTTCATCAATTACGGCGATTACGGCATGGACCTTTATTCGAACGCCATCATCGTCTCGAAGAAGCTCGCCAAAGAAAACCCGGGAGCCGTGCGCGGGCTCGTTGCCGCGATCAATCACGGCGTCGAGGATGCGCTCAAGGATCCGGACGCCGCGGTGGCCGCAGTCGCCAAGCGCGAACCGCTGATCAAAGTGCCGGTCGAACGCGAGCGTTTTGACGCCACGCTCAAGCTGGAGATGAACCATCCCGAAATCGCCAAGATCGGGCTCGGCAATGTCGATATGAACCGGCTGAAACGCTCCATCGATATTCTGGTCGAAGCCAACAATCTGCCCCGCACGCCGACCCCAGAAGAAATATTTACGCCGGCGTTCCTGCCGCCGATCGACGAGCTGCCCAAAAAACTTTTCTGAGGCGGCTCACTGCGGCCGCTTCGTTGGGGGGCGGAGCGGCCGCATTTTCGCAAGAGACATCTCCCGCGGCAGGACACGCAATGGACCTCAATCTCAACGGCAAGGTTGCCCTGATCACTGGCCCGGCGAAAGGAATGGGCGCGGCGATCACGCAGGCTTTTGCTGCCGAAGGCACCCTTCTGGCACTCGTCGGCCGCGACAGCGCCGCGATCGAGCCGATCGCCGCCGCGATCAAAGCGGCCGGCGGCGGTGCGATCATTGTGCCTTGCGATCTCACCAATCCGCAGCAATGCGCAAATGCCGCGGAAAAGGCCAAAGCTGCCTATGGCGGCCGCATCGATATTCTGGTCAACGTCGCCGGCGGCTCGGGGCCGATCGGCAAGACCGGCGTGGAAACCACGCCGGCGGAGTTCGACGACATCATCAAGCTCAATATGAATGGCGCCTTCCACATCATGCACAGCGTGCTGCCGGTCATGATCGGTCAGCGCTATGGCAAGATCGTCAATGTCGGCGGCACGTTCGGCATGCGCGGACGCGCGGGACGTATGGCCTATTCGGCGTCCAAATGGGGCTTGCGCGGGATCACCAAGAGCTTCGCTCTTGAAGTCGGGCAGTACAACATCAACGTCAATTGCGTGGCGCCCGGAATGGTCGACGGACCGCGCTTTCGCGACAAGGTCTGCGCCGATATGGCCAAGCGCCTCAACATCAGCCTCGACGAGGCGATGGAGCGGCACGCCGCGGATTACGCGCTCAAACGGGTGACCGTCGATGCCGATGTGGCAAACGCCTGCCTGTTCCTCTCCAGCGACGTGTCGCGCCAGATCACCGGCATCGATCTTCCGGTCGATGGCGGTTGGGCGATGCTGTGAATCATATGCCAATGGCCACAGTCACCGCCGATCTCATCATCCGCAATGGCACCTTGGTGTCGCATGACGGCGTGATCGCCGGAAGTATCGCCATTCAAAACGGGCGCGTGCTGGCCGTCGGCGCCGACGGGGCGATGCCGCCGGCGCGCGAAACCTTCGACGCGACTGGTTTGCACATTCTTCCCGGCGCCATCGACGTCCACGTGCACTTCCGCGATCCGGGCTATCCGCACAAGGAAGATTGGGGAACCGGGACCGCCGCGGCCGCGTTCGGCGGCGTCACCACCGTATTCGACATGCCGAACACCGTTCCGCCGACCGGCACCGCAGAGGCGCTTGCCGCCAAGCAGGCCATCGCCGCGAAAAAGGCCTGCGTCGATTTCGGCCTCTACGGCCTTCTTGGCGACGACACCATCGCAAACGTCCCCGAACTGATCGACGGTGGCGTGATCGGCTTCAAGCTCTACATGGGCAACACCTTCGGCCAGATCCCCTCGCCTTCCACCGGCGCGATGCTGGAAGCGTTCGAAGTCGTGGCGCCGACCGGAAAACGCATCTCGCTGCATGCCGAGACCAACTCGATCATGGAGCGGCGGCAGGATCGGCTGACCCGCGCCGGCCGGTGCGATCCGCTGGCGCACATCGACTCCCGGCCGGCAATCGTCGCGGTCGAAGCTGTCAGCCGCGCAGCGTTGCTCGCGGAATGGACCGGCGCGCGCATTCATATCCTGCACATTTCGTCGGCCGAAGAATTGCGGCCGTTACGCGAAGGCAAAGCGCGCGGCGTCGACATCACCGGCGAAACTTGCCCGCATTATCTCCTGCTATCCACCGACGATTATCACGATCTCGCCGGGATTATTCGCGTCAATCCACCGGTTCGCGAAGCACGCAACCACGAGCCGCTCTGGGCCGCGCTATCAGACGGCACCATCGATTTGATCGCAACCGATCACGCCCCGCATACGCCGGAGGAAAAAACCCGCAACAACATCTGGGCGGTTGATTGCGGGTTCCCCGGCGTCGAGACGCAGATGCCGCTGATGTTGACGCAGGTGAACAACGGACGGATGTCGCTGTGCGACTACGTGCGTCTCAGCTCATTCAATCCGGCAAAACTTTGGGGTCTTTATCCGCGCAAGGGTGCGATTGCGCCCGGCGCCGATGCCGATCTGGCGCTGGTCGATCTGACGCGGGACCACACCATCGCCGATACGGAACTGCAGTCACGCTCGAAGATTTCGCCGTGGAACGGCCGCCGGGTGAAGGGCTTGCCGCTGCATACGCTGGTGCGGGGCCGCTTCGTCATGAAAGACCGGGCGCTGACCGAAGGCGCCGGCGGTTGGGGCCGCTCCGTGCACACGATTCAGCAGATGCCGCGGCCGGCACCACTTCACACCGATCAAACCATGGAAGCGATCGTGCACCGGGGCAACGGTCACAATCTGGAGCACTGAACCATGACAGCGCCCTCCGCGGCCCGCCTCCATTCCGAGTATTTTGTAGAACTTGAACAGGTGACGCTAAGCTACGGACGCGACGACAAGAAAGTTCACGCGCTAGGGCTAACCAGTCTGCGACTGAAGCAGGGGGATTTTGTCGCTTTGGTCGGCCCCTCCGGTTGCGGCAAATCGACGATCCTCAAGCTGGTCAGCGGCCTCATCAGCGCCAGCACCGGCTACGTGTATGTCGCCGGCCGTCAGGTCGGCGCCGAACCGGTTCGCGTCGGCATGGCGTTCCAGAATCCGACCATGCTGCCGTGGCTGACGGTACGCGAGAACGTCATGCTGCCGCTGAAAATTGTGCCGCCGTTTCGGCAGGAGTATCGCGTTAAGCGCAAGACCGAATTTCGCGACCGGGCCGATGCGCTCCTCAAGGAAGTCGGGCTCGCCAATTTCGGCGACAAGCGGCCCTGGCAACTGTCCGGCGGCATGCTGCAACGCGCCTCGCTATGCCGGGCGCTGGTGCATGAGCCACAGCTTTTGATGCTGGACGAACCGTTCGGCGCGCTTGATCAGTTCACCCGGGAGGAGCTGTGGGCAATCATGCAGGAATTGTGGATCAAGCTCCGCCCCACGGTGCTTCTGGTCACCCACGACCTTAAAGAAGCGGGCTATCTCGCCAACCGCATTTGCGTCATGCGGGCGAGGCCCGGACAGATCATCGACGACGCCGAAGTCCCGTTTCCGCGACCTCGTACCATCGAAATGTCTTATACGCCGGCGTTCGTGACGATGACCCAGCGGCTGCGCGAACTCATCGTGTCGGCACGCCCGGTGAAGGAAGCGGCGTGATGGATCCGCAACTCCGCCGCCGCTTCGCCTCCACCCTGTTCATCGTCGGCTTCTTCGCGCTCTGGGAAGCGCTGTGCTGGCTGTTTCACGTCAGCGACATCGTGCTGCCAAAGCCGAGTGAGATCATCGTCACGATGATCGCGCAAATGCCGGCGTTGTGGCCGCATGTGCTGCAGACGCTGTACACGACCCTGATCGGATTTGGGCTCGGCATCGCCATCGGGATTGCGCTCGGCGTGGCGATCGGCTCGTCGCGGCTCGCCTACGACGTCGCCTATCCCCTGCTGATCGGTTTTGCGACGATACCGAAAGTCGCCGTGGTGCCGATCTTCGTCCTCTGGTTCGGCGCCGGCGGCGTGCCGGCGGTGCTCACCGCCATGATCATGTGCATCTTCCCGATCGTCGTGAATGTCGCCACCGGGCTTGCCACCACCGAGCCCGAGCTGGAAGACGTGATGCGGGCGCTGCACGCGAGCAAACTCGAAATTCTCTGGAACGTCGGGCTACCGCGCACCATGCCGTATTTCTTCGCCTCACTGAAAGTCTCGGTGACGCTGGCTTTCGTCGGCACGGTGATTTCCGAGACGGTCGCGTCCAATCGCGGCATCGGCAATGTGATGATGATCGCCAGCTCCAACTTCGACGTACCGCTGGTGTTTGCCGGACTACTGATCCTGGCCGTTCTCGGCGTGGTCCTTTACGCGATCTTCTCGGTGATCGAGAGCAACATTACCGGCTGGGCGCATCGCAAGGACGAGCTGGCGATGGGGTAGCCGACCTTCCCGAGCACGGGAGTTAGGAATACGGGCGGCGACTTAAGGGAGTCCGCTTCACCCCGAAAGCGACGGTCGGCCATCAAAATGCGATCGGTCGCTATAGGCCAGGACGGAAGTCGTCAGACAGCGCGGAGCAAGCCGTCAGCCACAGCTAGATTGGCCCGCAGCTTGAACAGCAGGCGGCTCCACGTGCGGTCAAGGATCGAAGGCGGGGCTTCTTGGTTGATATCGGCGATACTCAAGAAGTGCAGCGAACAATCAAAAACCGCAAGGTTCGTTCGATAGCGCGATTGAAAACCGATGTGGCGCCGTTAATTTTACTCGGCCGATTCGTTCTAATTGGGGGCCCTGATGGATCCGGCGACTAACCGTAGACCTTTGGATTCCTTTCCGGTCATTCGGTCTCGCAATATCGACGAAATCCGACAGGCGTTCATCCGATCCTATGATGCTCGCCGCCTCAATTTGCCTCGCCAGGCCAGAAGCGTTGAATTCCGTCTTAACCACTGGCAATCGGAAAACGTTGCACTGCTTTACCTCACCGGGGCCGCGTTTGAATTGGAATTTCCTACTACGAATTTTTTCAGACAAGCGTTCGTTCGGGGCGGCGCCGAGATCAAGTTTGACGGGATTGAAAGGCAAGTAACGAACGAGAAAAGTTGCGTCCTGCCGCCTGAGGCATCGGTTTCAGCCGCCTATGCCCCCGGCTTCGAACATTTCGGACTTCGAATAAGAGCCGACTCGCTACTAAGCAAACTTGCGGCGCTCATCGGCACAACTCCTTTACGAAATTTGCAGTTTGACCAGACGACGCGCGCCGACGATGCTGCAATCGGCAACCTTCGACGCATGATGACGTTTTTTGCAGATGAGTTGGATGCGACGACGCCAGCGCTGGCGATCGCTGAACTCGAGCAGGCACTAATTGTGTCATTTATCTGCAACAATAGACACAATTACAGTACCTTGCTCGATGATGGCACCCGTCCAATAGCGAGTTGGCAGGTGCGCCGCGCCGCGGAATACATCGAGGCTCATTGGAATCAACCGATAACGATTGAAGAACTGGCACGAGCTACATCAGCGAGTGCGCGCAGCATCTTTCATCAATTCAAAAAGGACCGAGGACTGTCGCCAATGGCATTCGTAAAACAGGTGCGTCTGCGGCATGCGAGAGACATGCTCGAGCGGAAAGATCAAAATCCTTCAGTAACAGCAACCGCCTTTGCCTGCGGCTTCACCAATTTGGGTCATTTTGCTCAAGATTACTTCAAGCGTTTCGGTGAGCGGCCGTCGGATACGGTCAAGCGCAGCAAAAGGTGATTCACATTCACTTTATTGAAGTGACGCCTGCCTGAGCGGACACTTGGAGCCAATTGTTTCAGCTCCGGTGCAAAAAAAGCCCCAACGGGTGGGGCCCGTCAGGGCGCGCCAAAGCCAAATTTTCGGGGAGTGGCTTGGCGAAAACCTAATACCGCACGATGGGCGGTGAGAAGCTACCCAATGGGCGCAAAGGCTACTCAGAGACTGCCTGTGCACTTTCGCGGCTATCAATCGAGACGATCTCTACACCGCATTTCGCCGCCGCCCGCTTCCTGGCCTGCTCGGCAAATCACCAACGATGCAGTTATCGAGCGAAGTCAGCACTCTTGGGGTAGAGCGGATGTTCATTCGCATAAGCCAAATTATTTGGATTCAACATCGTTCGAGAAGCCACCCGTCGCCCTGGGGATAATCTTGGGCAAGTCATACGATGAGCCGGCGCGATGGAGTCACTGATGACTTTTTTGCTCACCAAGGTCAAAGGTAAACGCGACGAGTGGGTCGTCGAATCGTCAGACCAGCGCACAAGAGGCCCTTATTTCAACGCCACTGTCGCACTGCAAGCAACTGCTGTCGAAGTCATGTCATCGCGCAATCGAGGTTTGAAAGCGAATGTTTTTGTCCGCGATAACAACGGCTATCCCCGTTTGTGCCGGTTGATCGATAAAGTCGACGGCTTCCAACGCTGCGCTACATGTCAAAGCTCCTGGTCGGCGTCGGGCATGCTGCAACCACGGTGTCCGCTGTGGGAAGCCTTGGGCGGCCGGTAAGTAGACGGCACTGTACGGACGCAGCGACACCATTCAGCATCGGCGGCGCGATCTGCGCGGTCGCGACAAAGCTTGCGGCTATTTTACTGGGTCGGCCGGCCTTCGATCTTCGGCAACTCACCGCCAGGTTTCGCTGCTGCTTTGGCTCGACTGGCAAGTTCGACGGTCAATCGTTCCGCCGTGTCCGGCGCCATCTGCGCCAGAATTTCCGCCATCTGCCGCGGTTTGATTTGCGAGGCAACTTCCAACAGCACGCCCATATCCAGGCGGTCGAAAATTTTGGCCGCGTCGCGGGCTTTCATAGTCTCGTACATGGAGACGAGACCTTTGAAGCGCGCGGCTTCGGCTTCGTCCTTTTTCTCCGTTGCGGTGGCCATCTGCGCTTCGCCTTCCTTGATCTCGGCAAGGTGAGCCTCGATGCGCTTCTCGGCTTCGCCAATAAGGCCTTCGCGGATGTCCAGCTCGCGGGCGCGCTTGTCGAGTTCCTGCCGGCGCTCGGACAACCGTTCGAGCAGCGCGCGTTCGGCGGCGGACGGCAACGGTTTGTTTTCCGGCAGGATCACCCTGCCTTCCGGCGGCGCGGGGGGCGGTTCGGCAGCCGCTGGCTTCTTGTCCTTATCGGACGCTGCCGGTTTCTCGTCTTTGCCGGCCGGCTCAGCTCCCTCACCCTTTGGTTTGGCCTCACTCTTTGCCTCATCAACCGACCCGGTAATGATGTCGGCGTTCTTGTCAGCCGGCACAGGTGTAATGGCGGGAAGCCGCGCCAAGTCTGTACTGCCCGGCGGCGTCCCCTTAGGGCCCGGGAAGTTGAACATCTGTTGCGCCCACGATTGGCCTGCGTCGCTCGGCGGCAGCGCGCCAGGTGCTGCGTGAACAACAGTCACTTCGGGTGGAGGCACGTTGTCAGCCGGCAGCGAACCGCCGTCGAGAACGAAGTCGGCCATCTTCAAGAGCAGAAGGCACGCACTCGCAATCATCGCAATCGGGATGAGACGCAGATCGCGAATAAAACGCATCATGCCGCGCGACCATGTACCTTCAAGCGCACCCGTTCAGCGAAAGCCGCCGCGGCCGCCGCGACCGCCTGGGCATCGTTGCGTGGCGGGGGCGCCGGGATTTGCTGGTGCGCGACAGTTTCCCCGGCACCTTTCGCGACAGTCTTGCCGGCGATCGAGCCGCCGCCGGCAGCCACGATCTGCAACAGGCGGTCCAGCAATTCCTTGCCGCCGGCGACGCTGCGGTCGAGATCCGCGGTGAAGCGATCGGCGCTGCGCAGCCGTGCGCCCAAGCCGAGCTCACACTCCTCGACGGTGAGTTTTAAACCCGCGATGGCCCGTTCGGCGATCTCGGTCGCCGTGACCAGCTCCGAGATTGTCGCCCGCAGCGAATGCTCATCGGCTTTCAGAAGCTTGAGCCGCCGGTTGAGCGTCATGCAATAACCGACAGTCATCGCGAGCAATATCGCCACCAGAAGCTCGATGATCAGTCCAAAGCCGCTACTCACGGTGCCTCCATTCTGTTGCCGGCGCCGCCCGCGCTTTCGAACATGGCGAGCGTCATATTGGGTCTGCGCAACGGCTTGCCGACGCGCACGGCAACACGATCGCCGACGCGGCCCATGCGCCCTTCGGTCAACGTCACGTCGCCGCAGCGCACGATGACCGGAGCATCGGTTTTTAGCTCCAGCATCAAGGTGTCGCCGACGTCGAGCTTCATCATCTGCCGAAGCGGCAACGGCGCCTCGTAAAGTACGGCTTCGACGGCGATTTCTGCTTGGCCCATCTCGGTCGCGAGATGGCCTTCCCAGGTCGGGTCACGGCCGAATTTCTCGCCCATGAACATCTGCAACAACACGTCGCGGATCGGTTCGATGGTGGCGTACGGCAACAGGAGTTCGATCGTGCCGCCGCGATCCTCCATGTCGATGCGCAACCGCACCAGGATGGCGGCATTCGCCGGCCGCGAGATGGCGGCAAAGCGCGGATTGGTCTCCAGCCGGTCGATATTGAACTTCACCGGCGAAAGCGGCTTGAAGGCAAGCTCGGCATCGGCGAGCACCACCTCGATCATGCGCTTGACGAGGTTGGTTTCGATCGTGGTGTACGGCCGGCCCTCGATGCGGATCGCGGTCTGGCCGCGGCGGCCGCCAAGCAGCACGTCGATGATCGAATAGATCAGACTCGAATTGACGGTAATGAGCCCGGAATTTTCCCATTCCTCGGCCTTGAATACGCCGAGGATGGCGGGCAGCGGTATCGAGTTGAGATAGTCGCCGAAGCGAACCGAAGTGATGCGATCGAGCGAGACTTCTACGTTGTCCGAGGTGAAGTTGCGCAGACTGGTGGTCATCAACCGGACGAGCCGGTCAAAGATGATCTCCAGCATCGGCAAGCGCTCGTAGGAGACCATCGCCGAGTCGATGATCGCGCGAATGCCGGAATTATCACTGAGCGAGACGTCGGCCAGCGAAAATCCAAGGAGCGAGTTGATCTCCTCCTGGGTGAGGACGCGCTCGGCGCCGCCTTTTGCGGCCTGGATAAAATGGCCGTCGTCAACCATGGTCGCCCATTGCGCAGCCATGGCTTCAGCGCCGCTATCGCCCTCCGATGGACGAGGGCTTGTTCTCTCCGGTAGCCGCCTGCTGCTCCGCTTCGAGGGCCACACCCCACTCGGCGGCAAGCGCGTCCTGATCGATTTGATCTTTGGCCATTTGTTATGCTTTTTTCACCCGATCAGCAGAAGCTCACTGGACCACGATTTCCTTGAACAACACGGCGTTGATTTGACTTGGCGCGATCGCAGCATTGACGCGCCGCGTCAGCTCCTCCTTCAGCCGGTAAAGGCCGGCCGAGCCGTCGAGATCGGTTGGCCGCAATTCGCGCAGGTAAGTCTGGAACGCATCCGTCAGACGCGGCATGACCGGCTGAATTTGCGCGGACATCGCCTGGTCCGGCAATTCGAGTGTTACCTTCACTTTCAGATATTGCGTGCGGTCACTACCGGTCGACGACAGGTTAACGAGCACGTCGGGCATATCGAGGAATACGACCGGCTTGGTTTGAGGCACCGCGGCCGCGGCTGCTTCTTCTTTGCCATGCTTGGCAAAGAAGAAATAATAACCGCCGCCGCCAAGCCCGCCCAAAACGACAAGGCCGCCGACGGCTATGATGATCATCTTTAGCGAGAGCTTGCGCTTGGCGGGGGCTTCTTTGCCCTCTTCGCCTTCGCTTTCGGCTTTGGATTGTTTTTCGTCTGTCGTTGCCATCACCGCTCCGCTGGCGTGAGATGCGCGCGCAGCCGGCAGCATAGAACGCAGAACCAACGCCGCGAGCGCCGTCCAGCGCCGGAGAAGTTTGGCGCCGTCGTGGGCAAGCTATTCCCGCAATGGTTAATGGATGATTGCGAGGAACCCGCCGCCAGGAAGATTTTGCCGGGTTACCGGTTCGGCGCGGTGTTTTCTGCCCCCCGACCGGCGAAGCGTCGCGGCCTAAGCTTTTGTTTATTATACATTTTAACCATTGGCACGGCTTCTGCACCAGTTTCCGTGCCGCGGCTCGGGAGAAGTTGCGGCACGGGGACCAGAAGCTGCCGGCGACGGCACCTTCTTAGATGAACTGGGGAGTGTACCGATGGAGAATGCCCTTCTCGTCGGCTTGTCGCGACAGATGGCGCTCAGTCACGAGCTCGACGTCGTCTCCAACAACATCGCCAATATCAACACGACCGGATACAAGGCCGATAACGCGGCGTTTTCCGAATTCCTGATGTCGAACGCCCGCGATAATGATTTCAGCGGCAAAGACAAACGCGTCGATTTCGTCCAGGACCGCAGTACCTGGATCGATCTAAGCCCTGGCGCCGTCGAGCGCACCGGTAATCCGCTGGACGTGGCCATCGACGGCAACGGCTATCTCACGGTGCAGACACAGCGCGGGCAGCGCTACACCCGCAACGGTTCGCTATCGATCAACCCCACCGGGCAGCTTGTCACCAGCGAAGGCGATCAGGTTATTGGCGCCGCCGGTCCGATCACGTTCCAGCTCAACGATCAAAACATCAATATCAGTTCCACCGGCATCATCACCGCGCGCGACAGCACCGGTCAGGACGCTGCGCGCGGCCAGTTACAACTCGCCTATTTCGACCGGCCGCAAATGCTGCAGAAAGAGGGCGCCTCGCTGTTCAGCGCCCCGGCCGGCGTCAATGTCGTTCCCGTGTCCCCGAATACCCGCGTGGTGCAAGGGGCGCTTGAGAAGTCGAACGTCAACGGCATCGCCGCGATGGCGCGCATGATCGAGATCACCCGCAGCTACTCCGACATTTCCGCAATCCTGCAGCAGGAAAGCGATCAACGCCGCAGTGCGTTGCAGCAGATCTCGCAGCCGCCGAGCTCATCTTGATGTTCGATGTGAGGAACTAAGACCATGCGTGCGCTTGATACGGCGGCAACCGGAATGGCGGCGATGGACCTTCAGGTCCAGGTCATCGCCGGCAACCTCGCCAATATGACGACCACCGGCTTCAAGAGCCAACGCGCCGAATTCCAGGATCTGATTTACCAGCACGTGCAGCGCATCGGTGCGCAAGCCTCCGACAACGGCAACATTCTGCCGGTCGGCATCGAACTCGGCTCCGGCGTGAAGACTGTCGGCACGCCGCGCCTGATGACGCAAGGGGCGCTGGCACAGACCGGCAATACGCTCGATATCGCCATCCAGGGCTCCGGCTGGTTTCAGATCCTGATGCCCGACGGCACCTTCAGCTATACGCGCGACGGCTCGTTTCAGATGGACAATCAAGGCCGCATCGTCAACGCCGAGGGCTACGTCGTGCAGCCGACCATCACCATTCCGGTGAATTCAACCGGGCTGACAATCAATCCACAAGGCCAAGTGTCGGTGACTTTGCCCGGCAGCACCACGTCGAGCATCCTCGGGCAACTCAACCTCACCACCTTTATCAATGATGCCGGCCTGCAAGGAACCGGCAGTAATTTGTTCGTCTCGACGCCCGCCTCGGGCACGCCTCAAGTCGGCCTGCCGGGGATCAACAACGCCGGCACGCTGCTGCAAGGCAGCCTCGAGCAATCGAACGTCTCGGCGGTGACCGAGATCTCCAATCTGATCGCGGCGCAACGCGCCTATGAGATGAATTCGAAGGTCATCACCGCTGCGGACGAAATGCTGCAGACAACCGCGCAACTGATGAAGTGAGGAGGGTTTGGCGATGATCCGCCCTGTCATCCGATCTCTCGCCCTGGTGTTTGCGCTTGGTGGCTTGGTCACCGTCGCTCCCGCAAGAGCGCAAAATGCCATGCCGGCGTTGCGCGCGACCGTGATAGTGAACGGCGACATTGTCCGCGTCGGCGACCTCGTCGAGAATGCCGGGCCGGTCGCCGACGTGCCGATCTTTCGCGCGCCCGACCTTGGCACCAGAGGCACGGTGGCGACCGAACGCATCCTCGATGCAATTCGGCCGCAACATCTCATCGGCATCGACACCCGCGGACTTTCCGAGGTGATCGTGTCTCGGGCCAGCCGGACGATTGCGCCGAAAGAGATTTCAGCGCGGATCGCGCAGGCGCTGGAGGGCCAGTACGGCTTCAGCACGGCGCACAACATTCTGGTCGAGTTCGACCGTGACGTGCACCCGCTCAACGTCGAACCGACGGCAACCGGCGATCTGCAAGTTCTCACGCTGACCTACAATCAGCGCACGACGCGCTTTGACGTGACGTTCGATCTGCCGTCGAGCGCAGCGTTGCGCAAGCAGGCGACGCGTTTTACCGGAATTGCGATCGAAACAATCGACGCCGTCACCGTCGATCATCCGGTCGAACGCGGCACGGTACTCAAGGCGTCCGATCTTGTTGTTCAGCGGCGCCCGAAGTCTGAAGGTTCCGCCATCAGCAACATCCATGCCGCGGCCGGGCTTGCCGCTCGACATGAGTTACGTCCCGGCCAAGCGCTGCGCGACGCCGATCTGATGAAGCCGGCCATCATACAGCGCAACGATATGGTCACCATCGTCTACGAAGCGCCGGGTTTCACACTCACGCTGCGCGGCCAGGCGCAAGACGCCGGTGCACTGGGCGATACCATCAGTGTGCTCAACGTTGAGTCAAAGCGCACCGTGCAAGGCATCGTTTCCGGCCCTGGCCGCGTGACCGTCAACACCCAGCCAAGACAGCTTGTCGAGAATACGTCAGAGCCTGATCCCGCCCCAATTCCTGCGCAATCCAATGCACCGCGGCGAGGACACCGCATACAGTAACCCTGAGTTCAAAGTAAATGTTGAGATCGAATACGCGTCTTCGGCACGTCCGTGTGCTCCTGAGTACAGTCGCTGTGGCTTCCATGCTAACGGGCTGCGCTGCCCTCAGTGACCGGCTCCAGCAGCTCGGTGAGCCGCCGGCGTTGTCCCCGGTCAGCAATCCAACCTCCAAGCCCGGATATAAGCCGGTGCAGATGCCGATGCCCTCGCCGCAGCCGGTCGTTTACAATCCCAATTCGCTCTGGCGGAGCGGCTCGCGCGCCTTCTTCAACGATCAGCGAGCGCATATCGTCGGCGACATCTTGACCGTCAAGGTCAACTTTAACGACACCGCGATTTTCCAGGATCAAACCCAGCTCAACCGGACCTCCACCGAAGACACCGAAATTACCAACTTCATCGGCGCCAACACGATCGGCAACGCCGCAAAGGCGGTCCTCCCGGGCTCGGTTTTGACCGCCTCGGGCAACTCGCAGATGACCGGTCAAGGCACCATCAACCGGCAGGACCAGTTGGTGACCAACGTCGCCGCGGTCGTCACGCAGGTACTGCCGAACGGCAATATGGTGATTGAAGGCAAGCAGGAAGTCCGGCTCAACTCCGAAATGCGCGAGCTTGTCGTTGCCGGTGTCGTGCGGCCGGAGGACATCCAGAGCGACAACGCCATCGATTTGTCGAAAATCGCCGAAGCGCGCCTCGCGTACGGCGGGCGCGGCACACTCACCAACATTCAACAGGAGCGCTGGGGTCAACAGGCGGTGGATATCATCTTGCCGTTCTGACCAGAAGTCTGATGTCGATTTTCAGGATGGGTGAGCACAGTGAAACCCATCGCGTGTCTGTAATGTAACGACAGGATGAGCTTGGTTTTAAGAAAGCCATTCTGCACATAGAGCTCCCCGGGGCCGCATTCGCAACGCGGACAGGCCCCGACACGGCGCGGCCTCCGGCAGCTCCCCGCCGGAGGCCGCGAGTCCTTGTCTACTGGTCAAGAGCAGCAAGACATCTCAGCGAGATGCCTTGCGATTGGCCGCGGCTTCGCGCTGAAGATCGATCAGTTTCGCACCTCTATCAGCTGTGCTCCTCGGCGTGCTTCTTTGCTGCGTGCTCGTGGTGCTCGGTCGCGTGCAAGTGATGCCCATGGGCGACTTTGGAGTGGTGCGCAGCCTTTTCATGATTGCCGGCCTTGTGATGTTTTGCGGCCTCGTGATGGTGTTTGGCCGCGTGTTCGTGGTGGTGCGCGGCTTGTTCGTGATGCTCATGAATGTCGTGACCGTTCATCGCAGGCTCCCTGGCTCTCGCTTTGTGAGGAAGCAGAACATGGTCAGGTTCGATGAAGTATTTGCGAAGAAAATTTGTCGACCAATTCTGTGAGGACGGCTTAAGCCGCCCTGCCCCAACGGCTGCCAAGCAGCGTCAATTCCTGTTGCACGATGCGGACGACGCTGGCCCAATCGCCGAATTGCGGCTGGCGGAACAGTCGCGCGCTCGGATACCACGGGCTGTCCGCCCGCTCACGCAGCCAGCGGAAATCTGCAGCAAATGGCAGAAGCAAAAATAACGGCTTGCCCATCGCGCCGACCAAATGTGCAACAGCGGTATCAACCGCAATCACCGCATCGAGTTGCGCGACGGCAGCGGCCGTATCGGCAAAATCCTCAAATTGGTCGCCGATTGCACAAATTTCGCCGCGGCTTGCGAGGCTTTGCAACAACGGCAAATCCTCGTCCCGCACTTCGTGCTGCAGGCTGACGAACGCCAGCTCGGGCAAAGCGAGCAACGGCTTGAGGGTCGCAAGAGATATCGAGCGGTTGAGATCGTTGTCGTGCGAGCGCTCACCCGACCACACCAGTCCGATCCGCGGCCGCCGCTGCGGCAGGCGCGGCCGCCAGGATGCGATGTCGGCATCCGCCGGCACGATATGAGGAATCTGCGCCGGGATAGTCTCCAGCGTGGTGGCGCAAGCAAGCGGCAGGCTGAGCAACGGACAATGAAAATCGTAGCGTGGCAGCTGTTCTCCGCGTGCGACCACGACCGCGTCGCCCAGCGAACGTGAGCAAATGCGCACCAGAGGCCGCTGAACTTCGAGAATGATTTTCGCGCCGCGCGCGGCCAACATCGGCACATAACGGACGAATTGGATGGTGTCGCCGAGACCTTGCTCGGCGTGAAGCAGAATGGTCTTACCGCAGAGCGACTCCTCGCCAAGCCACAACGGGGCACCGTAATCGCGGCGCTGCGAGGCCAACCAGCCAACCTGCCAGCGCGATTTGTAGGCGCGCCAGCCGGCGGGAAAATCGCCCAAAGTCAAACGCGCCACACTCTCGACAAAGCGCGCATGGGCGAAATCCGGTTTGCTCGCCAGCGCGCGCTGCGCGCAAATCAGCGCTTCCTGCGGACGATCAAGCCGGCGCAGCGCCGCGGCGCGATTGGCGAGGAGCGGCGCGTTGTTGGGAGCCCGCGGGAGCACCCGGTCATAGCCGCTGAGTGCTTCCGCCACTCGGTTGAGCCTCAGCAACGCGTTGGCGCGATTGCCTTGCGCATCGCAGTGGTCAGGCGCGGACATGAGCGCACGATCAAAGGTTTCCAGCGCTTCGCGCGGACGGCGAAGCTCCAGCAGCGCGACGCCGCGACGGTTGAGCAGTTCGGCATCGTCTGGCGCGATGCGCAGACCCTCGTCGTAACTGACGAGCGCACGCTGAAAATCCCTCAGCGCGTGGAAGACCAGACCGAGGCTGGCAAAGCCGTCAGCCCGCGAAAGATCGGTCTTCAGCGCCGCTTGGATGAGCGCGAGTGCGCTATCGAGTCGCCCGCGCTGATATGCGATTTGCCCAAGACCGTGTAACGCGTCGAAATTATTCGACTGGTACTGCAAAAGCTCGGTGTAGAGGCGGTCTGCTTTGTCGAGCGCGCCCTCCTCGAGCGCCCGCTGCGCGCGTCGGAGCATCCGCGGCAGGTTCGGCTGAAGGTTTTGCGTCGGTTTATCGAACATCAAAATCGCAGGCAGAGAGGCACCGACCGGCCGGAGCTCCGGCCGATGATCGTTAACGAGCGGTAAAGGAACGAGGTAAAAAAAGACTTAAAAAGCGGCTACGGCCCACACGTCTCTTTCAGAGCGTCAAGCCGTTTGTGTAAACGAGCCACCTCGTGCTCCAGCTTCGCCAACCTTTCGGCGATCGCATGGTCTGCACCGGCCGGCGCGGCTTTTTGGCCCAAGAATTGTTCGGGACTCCAGCTTATGCCGATACTTCCGCCTCTGCGCCATTCGACCTGCGCCTGAAAATATTCGTCCTTGTTCTGGAGATAAATCTCGAACGCATTCGGGATCGCAACGCTGTCCGAAACCTCGATTCGGCATCCACTGGATGTCGCGTCGCGGACCATGCAATCCATGCTGGACAGTCTATTGTTGAAATAGATGCGGCCCTTGAAGAACGTCTTATGGCGGACAAGTGAGCGGCGCTCGACCATCGCGATCCGGCCTCCTTCGCTCTCTTCAGCATTGACCCGGAAACGTAGCGTTTTCGCTTAAATATGTTGCGGCGGAGCAAAATCCGCGTGCGGCATTGCGCCTGTGGTTGAGAAAGTCTCAACGGAAGCCGCAAGATATCCGACGCAAGACAAGAATGCGTATCCGTTTGGGTTACAAACCCTCGGCCCTATCGACGCCGCCGGCGATCACCGTATCGCGGCTGAAGACGCGCGGCCGAAAATAAGCCGCTTATTCCTCGCGATAAACGCGTTCGCGGCGCTCGTGACGTTCCTGCGCCTCGATTGACAGCGTGGCGATCGGCCTTGCTTCGAGGCGCTTGAGCGAAATCGGCTCGCCGGTCTCCTCACAATAGCCGTAGGTGCCGTCTTCTATGCGCTGCAGCGCGGCATCGATCTTGGAAATGAGCTTGCGCTGGCGATCGCGGGCGCGCAGTTCAATGGCCCGATCGGTTTCCGATGAGGCGCGATCGGCCAGGTCCGGATGGTTTTGGTTGTCGTCCTGGAGGTGTTGCAGCGTCTCCTTGGCCTCTTTGAGGATGTCCTCACGCCAATCAAGCAACTTCAGCCGAAAGTATTCGCGCTGACGATCGTTCATGAACGGTTCGCGGTCACTCGGCCGGTAGATCTTGTCGAAAGGCCGAATGCTCTTTCCGTTCTTATGCAATGCTTCGTCGAGTCGACCGTTCTTGCTCTTAACCGACTGCATGAACTCGATGTCCCCTACTCGGCGTTACTCCACGCACGCGTTTACGTCCTCCCCGGAGGCGCGCCCATATACCGCGGGTCTGTGACGGTGACAATAACGATCGCATTGGCCGTCGCCGCGTGGCGATGCGGTCAGTTCAGCCCGGCTTTGGCCAGTTCGACCGCGACTCGGAGGTCGATTTCGCTCAAGACCTGGTCGAGGCCGGGGTCGCCGGAGCCGTCCTTGAGGTCTGCCGCAACCGCCTTGAGCCGGAAAAGCGTCGCCTGATCGAGGGTACCCGATAGCAGTCCAAGCTTAAGCTCATCGAGGGCATCAAGCGCGCGAGTGCCTTGTTTGACCGCGCGGCGGCGCCTTTCCAGCGGATCCTCTATGCCTTGCAACGCAATCAGGGCATCGATGCCGCCAAGCGTTCGCAACGCGACCGCCGGACTTTGCGCCTGCGGCGTGCTTGCTTCCGACAGCGAAAAGGTACCGCCGGACGTGCGCCGTGCTGCTGCCGGCGGCCCCGCAATTGCCGTTCCGTTCGGTCCGGTGACGCGCATGAGCCGAAGGTGGGCTTTTATGGTTAATGGCCGGTAAAACATTCCCGATCAAGCCCGGCAACAATTGCCGAAAACCGGCAAGGCCTGCGCGGCCTCGCCCTTCGGTCTCGTCGGCGCAAATCAATTTATCTCGCAATTACAAACACTTGTCTGGAGGCTCCGCTTTGGCACGCTAATGGCAATGAGGTAACCGTCCGACCTCTTGGGGAGCAGGAGATGAAAAGGACGCTGAAACCCGCGCTAGTCGCGCTGGGGATTCTTGCGTGCGCCGTGTCTACGGCGACGGCGACGTCGCGTATTAAAGACTTGGCCAGTATCGAAGGCATCCGCCAGAACCAGCTCATCGGTTATGGCCTGGTCGTGGGCCTCAACGGCACCGGCGATACGCTCAATAACGCGCCGTTCACCAAGCAATCCCTGCAGGGCATGCTTGAGCGGCTGGGCGTCAACATTCGCGGCCAGCAGATCCGCACCGGCAACGTCGCGGCGGTCATGGTCACCGCCAACCTGCCGCCGTTCGCGACCCAGGGAACGCGCATCGACGTCACCGCCTCGGCCATGGGCGATTCCAAGAGCCTGCTCGGCGGCACTCTTTTGGTTACGCCGCTCCTTGGCGCCGATGGTAACGTCTACGCGGTGGCCCAAGGCTCGCTCGCCATCGGCGGCTTCGAGGCCCAGGGCGAAGCGGCCAAGGTGGTGCGCGGCGTACCGACGGTCGGACGGTTACCAAACGGCGCCATCATCGAACGCGAGATCGAGTTTTCGCTGGCGACGCTCGGCCATCTGCGCCTGGCGCTACGCAACGCGGACTTTACCACCGCCAAACGCATCGCCATCGCCATCAACGACTATATCGGCTCGCCGGTCGCCGAACCGCTTGATCCTTCGACCGTCCAGTTATCGCTGCCGAAGAAGTTTCCGCAAAACTTCGTCGCCATGCTGACCGAAATCGAGCAACTGCAAATTGAGCCGGACGCGGCGGCAAAGATCGTCATCGACGAGCGCTCCGGCGTCATCGTCATCGGGCGCGACGTCCGTGTGTCAACCGTTGCAGTCGCGCAGGGCAATCTCACGGTTACGATCTCGGAATCGCCGCAGGTCAGTCAACCGGGCCCGCTGTCGCGAGGACGAACCGTCGTCGTACCCCGCACCAGTGTGGGCGTGACCGAGGAAGGCAAGAAGCTTGCCCTGGTGAAGGAAGGCGTCTCGCTGCAACAGATCGTCGACGGGCTCAACGCACTCGGTATCGGGCCGCGCGATCTCATTTCCATCTTACAGGCGATTAAAGCCGCCGGCGCCATCCAGGCCGACATCGAGGTGATGTAATGACAAGCTCAGCAGCCGGACTCAGTCAGTCAATCGCCGCGCTTGGCGCCGCCAATACCGCGCAGGCTCAAGCCGCTCTCAAGCTCAAGGGCAAGGCAAAGGCCGCCGCGCAACAATTCGAGGCGATGTTTCTGAACAGCATGTTCCAGCAGATGTCCGCCGGCGTAAACGGCGAAGGGCCGTTCGGCGGCAGCGGAGCGCTGAAGATTTGGCGCTCGATGCTCACTGATCAATACGCCAAGAACTTCGCTCAGAACGGCGGCATCGGCATCGCGTCGCATGTTTACGACGCCCTGCTCAAGCAACAAGGAGTGAGCACCCAATGAGTTAAATCGCAACAGCAGCCGAGGCGGAAAACGCCATCGCGCAAGTCGCCGATTTGATCGCCAAGCTGCATGGCGTCATCGAACAAGAAACCGCTCTTGTGCACGCGGGAAAAGTCCGCAAAGCCGCAACGCTCGGTCCGACAAAGAGCGAACTCGCGGGGCAGCTGTTCACCGCGGCCGAGTGGCTGAAGGTAAACGCAAAATTTCTATTGCGCGCCGCACCGGCAAGCGCGGCCGCACTGCATCAAACGCAGCAAACTTTTCAAACGGTATTGCAGAAGAATATGATTGTACTCGCGACATCGCACGCGGTGTCAGAGGGCATCGTACGCCGGCTCTCGGGAGATCTCGCGCGCAAGGCTTCGCCGCAAGTTTACGGCGCTTCGGGCCGCGCCGTCGCACCAAATCCAAAGCGCGCTCAACCCCTGGCGATCAGCCGGGTCCTGTAGTTTCAGATCACTACGATTGGAGCCGACAATGCTGATGGACCAAACAACCCTCAAGCCGGTGTCCGCAGCACCGGCGCCCTGCAAGATTTGCGGGGGCCCGGCCCCGCTCTATGGCGTCGTCGACTTCCACAAATGTTGCGAGGAACTGCGCGGCTTTCGACTGCCGCTTTCGGGGGTGCCAATTTACTACCGGCGCTGCCAGACCTGCGGTTTTCTGTTCACCGATGCGTTCGATAATTGGAGCGACGATCAGTTCAGGGATCACATTTATAATACCGACTACCACATGGTCGACCCGGATTACCAGGTCGCACGGCCGAGTTCGAATGCAGTGAGCGTCGTGCAGCTGTGGGGGGCGATCAAAGCAAACACGCGCGTCCTCGATTACGGTGGCGGAAACGATACGTTTTGTTCCGTTCTTCGCAGGCAGGGCTTTCCGATCGCGGTGACGTACGATCCGATGGTGCCGGAATACGCGCAGCGCCCGCCGGGCAAGTTTGATCTCGTGACCTGTTTCGAGACGCTCGAACATCTGCCCGATCCGGTCGCAGGCTTCGCCGCGCTTGCTGAATGCGTAGCCGAACCGGGATTGGTCTTTTATTCGACGCTGTTGCAGCCCGACAACCTGAACGATAGCGGGCTAGGCTGGTGGTATATCGGCCCGCGCAACGGACACATCTCGCTGTTCACACGGCAAGCCCTGGCAACCGCTTGGGGCCGTCTCGGGTACAAGACATTATCCCTCAGCCAGGGTGTTCATCTTGCCTTTCGCACGCTGCCGGCATTCCTTGCTCACTTGCAAGGCCAAGCCGATAGTCTGCTGGCCGTACCCCCCGTCCCCGTGCCTGGCAGCGCCGCTCATGCGGCCTGAGGCGGCTATGTATCAGCTCGTGGCCTAGTTCGGGCCACATGAGGCGATCGGCGAGATGGCGAAAACCGACATTCACCTCAAACGGCCGAAAAACAATTTTCTGCGCGCGCAGCAACCAAAGACGGCTCGCCTGAAATCCCTGTTTGCCGAAGGATTGGCGCAACACCGAGCCGGCCGTTTGGCAGACGCCGAGGCCATATACCGTCGGGTTCTCGCCGAGCAACCCGACCATTTTGACTGCCTGCATATGCTCGGGGTCATTTTCCTGCAACGCAAAAACCCCGCCGGGGCCATCCAACAAATAGATTTGGCACTTAAACGAGTGCCAAATGACGCTTCCGCGCTGAACAATCGCGGCGTCGCGCTGCAGGAGCTTAAACAACTCGAAAATGCGTTGGCGAGTTTCGAATGCGCCATCAGCTCGCGCGCGGACTACGCGGATGCGCACTCCAACAGGGCCAATATCCTAAAGGCTCTGCAGCGGCATGAGGAGGCGCTGGCCGGGTACGCCCACGCGGTCGCGCTGCGGCCGGACCTTGTCGAAGCGCATTCAAACCGCGGCGATGCGTTCAATCACTTGAAACGATTCGGAGATGCGCTGGCGAGCTGCGACCGTGCGCTTACGCTAAGGCCAAATTTCGCCGATGCACACTGCCACCGCGCCATTGCTCTGCGCGGGCTCAAGCGGTTCGATGAGGCGCTCTCGAGTTGCGACCGCGCTCTCGCTTTGCGGCCGGATTTTGCGGAGGCGCACTGCAATCGCGGCAACATCATGCTCGATCTGCATCGCTTCGAAGAAGCATTGGAGAATTACGACCGCGCCCTCGCCTTGCGGCCGGATTTTGCCGAGGCGCATTCCAATCGCGGCAGCGCTTTGCAGAACTTGAGGCGTTACGAGGAAGCGTTGGCGAGTTGCGATCGCGCGCTCGCTCTGCGACCCGACTTTGCCGAGGCGCATTCCAATCGGGGCAGCGCCTTGCAGGAACTGAGGCGGTTCGATGAGGCGCTCGCAAGCTTCGACCGCGCCGCTGCATTATGGCCGAACTTTGCGGAGGCCCATTCCAACGCCGCTCTGTGCCTATTGTTGACCGGCGACTTCGGCCGCGGATTTCGCGAGTACGAAGAGCGATGGCAGACCGATCAACTGCGACACGAAAAGCGAAATTTCCCGCAACCACTGTGGACCGGCGCAGGCGAGGCTACGGGCAAGACCATTTTGATTCACGCAGAGCAGGGTTTTGGCGACACCATTCACTTCTGCCGCTACGTTCCCCAGGTCGCTCAACGCGCCGCGCGCGTGATTTTTGAGGTGCAAAAGCCGCTCACCGATTTGATGAAGACGCTGGCAGGCGGCGCGCAGATCATAGCCAAAGGCGACCCGCTGCCCGATTTCGATGTGCACTGCCCCTTGATCAGCCTGCCATTGGTCTTCGACACCCAACTCGCGACCATACCAGGCGAAACCCCCTATCTTTTCGCCGCCCAGTCCAAGAGCGGGGCTTGGCGCGATCGGCTCGGCAGACATGTAAGACCTAGAATCGGCCTGGTTTGGGCAGGCGATCCGCGCAAGAGCCTTCCCAATGCGCATCGACTCGATCAGCAGCGCAGTGTCGCCTTTGACGTGCTTGCCCCTATCCTTGAAGTAAGAGAATGCGAATTCTACAGTCTGCAAAAGGGCGAACAGGCGGTTGCGCAGTTGCAGCGCAGTCCGCTGCGTGAGCGGGTTATCGACTGGTCCGAAGACTTCCCTGACTTTTCCGACACTGCGGCGCTGATCGACAATCTGGACCTGGTGATTGCGGTCGATACGTCAGTGGCTCATCTCGCCGGTGCGCTTGGCAAGCCCTTTTGGCTGCTCAATCGTTACAACACCTGCTGGCGCTGGCTGCTCGACCGCGACGACAGTCCCTGGTACCCGACTGCTCGCTTGTTTCGACAGGACCAGAGGCGACAGTGGAATCCTGTCGTCGACGCAGTTGCGACCGCTCTGCGTGAGTTCGTTCAGCAGCTGGGAGTCGTCTGCATCGCCCTGATTCCAGACCTCGGGCGCGATCAGGCGGCGGCGATCACAGGCGCGGCGGGCCGCGACGCCGATCCGTGCGCAACCTCTGCCAGCTCCTGCTGCAGACGTTCGATGACTTCGTCCCAGTCGCCCAGCGAACTTTGACGGAACAGCCGCATGGTCGGATACCAGGGGCTGTCAGTACGCTGACGCATCCAGCGAAAGTCCGGCGAGAACGGCAGCAGCACGGCGACCGCCTTACCCATCGCACCGGCGAGATGCGCCACCGCCGTATCGACCGAGACGACAAGGTCGAGCATCGAGATGATGGCGGCCGCATCGGCGAAATCGACAAATTCCTGACCGAGCTGAATGACGGCGTGGTCACTGCAGAATTGCTGCCTGCGCGGGACTAACCTCTTTCTGGAGGCTGACGAAGTTCAGATTGGAAACGGACAATATGCTTGCAAAGCGCTCGAGCGAAATCGATCGACCGCGATCGCTCATGTGCGTCACGGCTTCCGGCCCAACAAATCCCGACGCGCCGCTTACCGTTTTGCGGCAGCCGTCCCCGCCATGTCTCCACTTGCTCCGCATGCGCCTGTAAATACGGAACGTTCGCCGGGACCGTCGTCAGCTCGGTTCCAAAAGAAAGCGGCAGGCTCAACAGCGGACAGTGAAAGTCGAAAGCGGGCAGCGCCTCACCGCGCACGACGATCTGCTCCACGCCCTCAATGTTGCGCAACAATCTCGTCAATTCCGCCGAACACTCGACGACGATCTTTGCTCCAAGTCGGGCGACGAGCGGCACGTAGCGGATGAACTGGATGGTATCGCCAAAACCCTGCTCCGCGTGCAGCAGGATCGTCTTCCCTGCGATCGGCGCGTCACCAAGCCACAGCGGCGCGGAGAAATCCCGGCGGCGCGTGCGCCAATCGGCCTTGCGCCAGCGCCATTCATAATCTTTCCAACCGTTCGCGAAATCGCCCTGACGCAGTCGGATGAGGCTCGCGTTCCAATGCGCTTCGGCGAAGTCCGGCTTCAACGCCGCGGCCTCGGCGAAGCTTGCCAGAGCGTCGGTGTCGCGATTGAGCGCGCGCAGCGCCGTTCCTCTGTTGACCAGAAGCTCAGCGGTACCCGGCGCGAGTGTGAGCGCGCGCTCATAACATGCGAGCGCTGCCTGCGGCGAACCCAACCGCATGTGGAGGCCGCCCAACTCATTGAGGGCGTGAAGATGGCTCGGCTCCCGCGCGCGCACCGTCTCGTAAGCTTCGAGCGCTTCCTCGTGGCAGCCAAGTCGCGCCAGTGCGCCGGCGCGCCCGGCAAGCGCGCCGATGTGATCCGGTTGAACGGCAAGCGCCGCCTCAAAGCGCGCAAGCGCGTCTTTGTGAAAATCGAGCGCGCTGAGAACGATCGCGAAGTTGTTCAGGGCATCCGCCCAACGTGGCGCGCGGTCAAGCACAGCGCCGATCAACTGCAGGGCTTCGCCATGCCGCTTTTGCTGATGACGCACCAGCCCAAGCAGGTGCAACGCGTCGATATGGTCCGGCACGGCGGCAAGAATGGCATCGCAAGATGCTTCCGCTTCATCGTAGCGGCCCTGACCGAACGACGCTAAGGCTGGTGTGATGTCCGTTTTGACATGGCTGTGTTCGCTGCGCGCGGACTGCGCCATGTCAACTCGGCCTGACCGGCCGCTGCACGGCATCGGCCAGCTCTTGGCGCACGCGTTCGACCACGCCCTCCCAATCGTCAGGCGCCGATTGCCGAAACAGCCTCATGCTCGGATACCAGCGGCTGTCTGTTTTATCGAGCAGCCAACGCCAATCGGGCGAGAACGGGACCAGAAGAGCGACCGGTTTTCCCATCGCGCCGGCGAGATGGGCGACAGAAGTATCAACCGAGATCAAAAGATCCAGCATCGCCACGACGGCAGCGGTATCGGTAAAATCCGCAAACTCGTGTCCAAGCCTAAGGATACCGTGCGCGTCGAGCACTTCCGCATGCTCAACACTGACCTCCCGTTGCACGCTGATGAAATCAACGCCGGGCACTGAAAACAGTGGAGCGAATCGCTCCAGCGCAATCGAGCGATTGCGATCGTTGCCGTGCGCGGCATTGCCCGCCCACACGATCCCGACGCGCATGCGGCCATTCTGCGGTAATCTTCCCGACCATCTCCGAATGTCCTCCGGATACGGCAGCATGTACGGAATTGCCGTCGGAATCAGATTCAAGATCGGTCTCGAACCACCTGGGCAGCGTCAGCAGCGGGCAGTACAGATCGAAATCGGGCACCACGTCGCCTTCGCTGCATACAATGCTGATGCCCGGCACGGTCGCCACGACCTTCTTGATCGGACGCTGGATCGCCGCGACAACCTTGGCGCCCCTTGCCGCGACGAGCGGCGCGTAGCGGATAAACTGAAGCGTGTCGCCCATTCCCTGCTCGGCGACGAGCATGATGGTCTTGCCTTGCAGGTCTTCCTTGCCATCCCACTGCCGCTGTGAAAACTCCCAGGGATGCCACCTGATGTTTTTCTTTTTCCACCGGTACTCGTATTCTTCCCACCCCCCGCGAAAATCGCCGAGGCAGAGCCGGGTCAGGGCGGCGTTGAAATGTGCTTCGGTGTGATCTGGCTCCAGCGCCAGTGCGTCGACGTAGCCTTTTAGCGCATCCTCATATCGCGCGATGCAGCCGTAGGTGTTGCCGCGATTGATGTGTGCGGCGACGAGATTAGGTTGCAGACTGACCGCCCGGTCATGGCAGACCAGCGCCTCATCGAACCGGTCCAGCAGGGTGAGCGCGATGCCCCGATCGGTCAAACCGGCGGCATGATCGGGTTCAATCGCGAGCGCTGCCTCATAATACTCAAGCGCCTCGACCGGACGCTTGAGCTTGATTGACGCATTGCCGCGATTGATCAAGCCCGCTACGTGCTTCGGCTCTTTGGCAAGGACCTTGTCGAAACTTTCAAGCGCTTCCGTCATCCGCTCCATCTCGCTGAGCGTCAGCCCGCGATTGATCAAGACATCGGCGCGTTCCGGAACGATCGCCAGCGCCGCATCGTAGCTTTTCAGCGCCTCGTCGCGGCGTTCAAGCTTGGCCAGGACCACACCACGCGCATTGAGGCTATCGACGTGCTCCGCGTCGAGCGACAGCACGTCATCGAAGCCGGCGAGCGCCTCATCCAAACGGTTAAGACCCAGCAATGCGTTGGCGCGGTTATGCAGCGTCGACAAGTCTTTCGGATCGACCGTCAGAGCCCGGTCGTAGCACCCCAGCGCTTCCGACGGTTGTTTGAGCGCGGCATACGCCAAACCGAGATTATTGAGGGCGTCGAGCCGGGTCGGGTCCAGCTCGACCGCCGCCGCAAAGCTGGCGCGCGCATCTTCAATACGCCCGAGAACCAGAAGCGCGTTGCCGCGATTATACAACCCATTCACGTAATCCGGCCGGACCTCCAGCGCGCGGTCGCAGCTTTGCAGCGACTCTTCCGGCCTGCCCATTTCCAGCAGTGCCACGCTGCGATTGCTCAAAATCTCGAAATCGTCCGGCTCGACCGCGAGCGCCCGGTCGTAGGATTTGAGGGCGTCCTCGCGGCGCCCCAAAGCGGCGAGCGAGATGCCGCGCCGGTTAAGCGCCTGGACGTGCCGCGGGTTCAGCGCCAATAACCTGTCGTAGTCGGCGATGGCCTCCTCGAACCGCTCCAGCGTCCCAAGCGTGTTGCCATGATTGAACAGGGCATCGATGTGATTGGGCGCCAGCTCAAGCGCTCTTTCGAAACTTGCCAGCGCGTCGGCGGAACGGCCGAGATTCTTGAGGGCGGTGCCGCGATTATAGTGGAAGGTCGCATCTTCCGATCGCAGCGCGAGCAAAGTGTCGAAGGTGGCGACTGCCTCTTCGTGGCGCTTGAGCGCGTCCAGGATCACGCCATAATTCAAAAGCGCATCGGCGGACCCTGGCCGCGTTTTCAGCGCGGCACCGACCAGGTGCAGCGCTTCGACAGAGCGCCCCTGCTGGTGACGAAGAAGTCCGCTTAGATGTAGCGCATCGAAGCTCTCGGGATAGGCTGCAAGCATGACGCCGTAAATTCGGTCGGCATCTGCGAGGCGCCCTTGCCGATGAAACGCCAGTGCCTGCTCGATCGAAAGTTCGGCTGGTGATTGTTGCGCCGCCTGCATGGTCATGCGTTACTCGCCCCGAAAGCAATACTTCGACGCGGCGCGGTCGAAACCGTGCCGGGCTTATGTAAAGTCAGCCAAGTTGGTTAACCGACCGTAAGCGCAGTGCCGCGGACACTGGAAATTAGCGGCGGACACCGGAAATTAACTGTGTAGTAGATACGAACGACAAATGAGCACGAGTGGTATCGGCAGCACTCCTTCGTTTTGGCAACAGGACCAAAGCTATTGGAGTCAGCAGCAGAGTGCGAGCAGCTCGCAGGCTGCGACCAATTCGGTTATCGACGCCATGGGTTCGGCCGAGGCCAGCTTAGGTAAAGGCCTCGCGAGCATCGCCAACAAGACGGCCTTAAGTCGCGTCAATTCACAATTGTCGCAGGCGATCCAGAATCTGCTGGAAGGCACGACTTCGTCGCCGTCTTCGACGTCAAGCTCAGCTTCAACTCCTTCCAAATCAACCGCCCCCGCGGCCGCAACCGGGGTTGGAACGGCGCGGCTTACAACAAGCACGTCCCTATCAACTCTGGGAATTCCTGCGGGCGCTTCGATTACTGTCAGCGCCGGCGCCAATACAACGACTTATGCATCGACCGGCAGCGACACAGTCGGCGATCTGTTGCTGGCGCTTAACAGCAATCCGTACGGAACCGCCGATGTAAAGGCTTCGCTCAACGCCCACGGCAACATCGTGATCACGGGCAAAAACACCACCGACACCGTCTCGGTCGGCGGCGTTTATGCTTCAAACATCGGCTTCGACGTCGGCAACCGCACATTCAAGCCGACGGCAGGCACCGCTCCCACCACTCCAACTGTGTCCAGCACTGCTTCCGCAAGCAAGCCAAGCACAACCGCACCGACCAAGAAAAGCTACACGACGACCGCCTCGCTCACGCTCAACACCGCATCATCGCTGTTGGCCGATTCCGGCGCCGGCGGCTCGCTGGTCGACATGCTGGCATAGGGCCCTGGCCCGACACTACCCGGCAAGAATGCTAGCCCGCTCCCCGCACAGGGATCGGCCTTGATGCGTTTGCCCGCGCCACCGCGGGGCCGTTGCCGCTAGCGCGGCGTCACGTCGAGGCCGAAGCGAACTGCGAAGACAGGTCGCCACGAAACGTCATCGGACCGACATGGGCAAGTTTGCTGTTGCGATCGGCCCAGATCTCACCCCCGATGTCGATCCAGCGTTTGCAGAAGGCAAAATCCTCGCTGAGGTAGGTTCCGTCTTCGGCGATCGCGCATTCAAACAAAGCGAAACGGTTATCGCTTTCCGTTGCGGCGTCGATGGAATGATCGCGCTTGTACCGGAGCTGCGGATAGCGCGCGCACATCTTCTCGATCGCGCTTCGGCGCGCCATAAGAAAGCCGGTGCCGGCGTAGCGAACTTTGACGAAACCGGCGCTTTCAGTAACTGCGCCCGGATCGTCGACCTCAAAAACATATTTCAGCGCCGCCGCAGCCGGATTCGGCCGCGCGCTCTTGATCGTCGAAGCGACCTTGTCCCAGTCGATTTGCTTGATCGGATAGACCGCCGCGCAAATCTCGGCTCCGCACTCGATCAGACGCAGGACCTGTTCCGGCTCGAAGCCGATATCGGCATCGATGAACAACAAATGCGTCGCGTCTGGGTCGTCGAGGAATTGCGAGACGAGGCTGGCGCGCGCCCGCGTAATCAGCGCATCGCCGTCCTTGAAAAAAACCTTCAGAGTGACGCCGCTGTAGGATCTGATTTGCTTCTGCAAATTGATCAGCGATGTGGTGTAAACCGCGGAGACCTGTCCGCCGAAACAGGGCGTCGCGATCACGAGATTGACGGCGTTCGATGGCGCGGCGGCGGACATGCCCAGAAGTACGCTCAATTGTGGTTAACAAATAACGAAGAGGAATGGTTAAGGGTCGATTAAGCGATCGTTCGGAGCCCCGAACTGAACAAAAAAACGGCTGCGGCCGCCAACTAAAGCGCCGCGCGGTCGGAGGCGCCGAGTCACGATTTACGCGTCCTTAAACGAAATGCGGCAAACCTTCGGCAGCCGATCGTTTTGGTCGGAAACGCACTCGCGGGTACAGCACGTACAGCAAGTGCACGCCAGTACGGCCTGTAACCAGAAGGGTACACTAACATGTCTGACATCACCTTGAGCGCGGGCATCCGGCAGAACTTGCTGTCCTTGCAGCAAACGTCCGCCGATTTGACCGTGACGCAGGAAGCACTCGCCACCGGCAAGGCTGTCAATTCCGCCGCCGCAAATCCGAGCGCCTACTTCACCTCGCAAAATCTGACGAACGCAGCCAATTCGCTGAGCTCGCTGCTCGATCAAATCGGGCAAGGCCTGCAAACGATCGATCAAGCCACCAACGGCCTCACCGGCCTCACCAGCTACCTCCAGCAGGCCCTGTCGACGGTGCAGCAGGCTCAGTCCGACAGCTGGACGACTGCGGCTGCGGTCACAGGAACGGCCAGCCTCGGCGGAACCGCCGCTGCGACCGGAACAGCGGAACTCGCCTCCTTCACCGGCGGGGCGGTGACGGGTACTGCGGCGCCGACGCTTGCCGCTGCCGACACGCTGACGATCGATGTGGGCACCAGCACTTATAACGTCAGCCTCGCCTCGGGAGACACGATCTCCCAAGTCGCGACTGCCATTAACGACACAGCCGGCCTTTCCGGCGCAGTAACCGCAACGACCAATGGCAGCGGCTACCTGGTCCTCAGCGCCGTTTCCGACAGCCCGAGCTTCACGGTCGTGTCAGGCTATTCCGCCATCTCGTTGGCCTCCGGCGCCGTGACCAGCACCTTCAGCAACAGCGCGGCCACGTCGCTCAGCGCCGGCACTCTGTCGATCCTCCTGGGCACGGGCACGTTCAATGTGACGTACGCTGCCGATGCCACCTTGGCGTCGATCGAGAGCTCGATCAACGCCACGACCGGCCTCAGTGGCATCGTGACCGCAACAGACGACGGTGCGGGACATCTGGTGCTCGACTCGACCCAAGGCTTCACGGTCGCGGCGAGCAGCGGGGCGCACGCGCTCGGCCTAACCAGCGCCGCTACCGCCACCGCCGGGTTCACCCTGAACGGGGCCGCCAACACCAACGCCGCCGGCAACCTGCTGATCAATGTCGGCTCGTCAACGTATACCGTCTCGATTGCCGCGTCTTCGACATTGGCTCAGATCGAGGCCGCCATCAACGGCACGACGGGGCTCGGTAGCAGCGGCGCCGTGAGTGCGACCGACGACGGCCTGGGGCACTTGCTCCTCACGTCCACCTCGGCTCCGAGCGGCTTCACGGTCGTCGCCAACTCGCTGTCCACCGCGCTTGGCGCCACCACCGACGCGACGACCAACAACTCGCCGCTTGGGTCAAGCGACACACGCACCACGCTGCAAACAAACTACGGCACGCTATTGACGCAGATCAACCAACTGGCCAGCGATTCCGGCTACAATGGCGTTAATTTGCTGGCTGGAGACAATCTGACAATCAACTTTAACCAGACTGGTTCGAGTTCACTGACGATCGAAGGCGTGAACTTCAATGCCTTGGGTCTCGGCCTGCACTCGGTCACCGGCTCCAAGGTCGGCTCTTTCCAGGACAATGCCGAGCTTACGACACTGGTTTCCAGCCTGAATACCGCTCTCGACACCGTGCAGAGCCAGACGGAGACGTTCGGCACCAACTCGTCGAGCATCTCGACCCGCCAGACCTTCACCACGGCGGCGATCAACACGCTGCAGACCGGCGCCAGCAACCTGGTGGCGGCTGACCAGAACCAAGAAAGCGCCAACCTGCTCACCGAGCAGACCCAGCAACAGCTGGAAATCTCGGCCCTCTCGATCGCCAACCAGGCGAACCAGTCGGTGCTCAAGCTGTTCGGCTAACCCTTCCGGACAGGTCTCTGGCAAAGACGGCGGGGCGGAAACGCCCCGCCGTTTTGCTTTTACGCCCAGGCCACGACGGAGGCGGCGCGAAATCGGCGAACGCATTATAAAAAGTCGAACCTTGAGGGCCGGCCTGTAGGAAAGATGGGGACTTCGGGGAAACGCAGCGTTAAGAGCCCGTTCACCATCATCCCTTATCGATCGCTCCTAAGGCGGCTCGCGTTTCCCGGTTTTCGGTGAAACGCCAATTGGACAGCCTCATTGCCCCATTCTCCGGCTGCACGATCAGATCAGGCCCCCGCCTATTCCCCGTTTGCCCAGCTTGAGCCGGAACTGCTGGCACTTTGCAAGGCTGCGTTCACGCATCACCAAGCCGGACAATTCGTCGAAGCCGGCCGCCTTTACGTACAGATCCTTGCACGCAACTCCGCTCTCCCGGAGATCCACAACAACCTCGGCCACGCGCTCATCGCTTTGGGCAAACCCGCGCCGGCCGCCGCCGCATGTCAACGCGCGAGCGAGCTGAAGCCCGATTATCCGGAGGCCTTCTGCAATTGGGGCCTCGCGCTGGCGGAGCTGGAGCGGTTCGATGAGGCCGAGGCCAAATATCGGCAAGCGATCAAAATCAGCCCGCGCTTCGCCGGCGCCTACAACAATCTTGGATTACTGCTCAAAGAAAGAGGGCGGTTGATCGGGGCGCAACAGGCCTTTGAGACGGCCATAGATCTCGAGCCCACCAGCTTTTCCTTTTACGACAATCTGGCCGGGGTCAGGCCATTCACTGCCGACGACCGTTTTTTCGCAGCGCTCGAAGCGGCGGCGGAAAGCTCCGCCGCGTTTTCCGTTCCACAACAAATGCACCTGCATTTCGCGCTGGCCAAGGCTTACGACAGTCTGGGCCGCCCCGAGCCCGCGTCCTGTCATCTGCTGGATGCCAATCGGCTGAAGCGCCAACAAATTATGTACAGCGAAGCCGATACGCTTGGCCTGATGCAGCGGCTGCGTACCCTGATCACCCGCGACTTTATTCAAGCGCGCGAGGGCTGTGGCACCCATTCGGCAACGCCGGTCTTTGTCGTCGGCATGACCCGCTCGGGAACGACATTGATTGAACAAATATTGGCCAGTCACCCGCAAATCGCCGGCGCCGGAGAGCTTCCGTTGCTGGATCAAATCGCGGGAGCGATACGAAGCCAGCTGCCCGGAACCCCGCGTTTTCCCGAAGTGATGCTTGAAATGTCGGCCGCGGATTTTGGTACGGTCGGCGAGCTTTACGTCGAGATGATTTCGCAACGGGCACCGACGGCCGAACGCATTACCGACAAGATGACCGTGAACTTTCTCCTGGTCGGCCTCATCCATCTGGCGATGCCCAACGCAACGATCATTCACGCCATCCGCGATCCGGTGGATACCTGCCTATCATGTTTTTCGATGCATTTTACGAGAGGACATGAGCACACCTACGATCTCGCCGAGCTTGGCCGCTACTATCGGCATTATCGGGAATTGATGGCGCATTGGCACGACGTGCTGCCGCCGGGGCGCATCCTGGATGTGCATTACGAAGAACTGGTCGCGGACCTCGAAGGCGTGGCGCGACGCATGGTTTCCCGTTGCGGTCTTGCCTGGGACGCCCGCTGCCTCGATTTCCACCGCAATGAACGGCCGATCAACACCGCCAGTGCGGTCCAGGTTCGCCAGCCAATCTATCGGGACTCCATCGGGCGATGGCGCAAATACGAAGCGATACTCGGACCGCTGCTCACCGAGCTCGGGATCTCTGCTGCCTCACCGGAAATCTCGGCGCTGTCGGAAGCTACCGAAACGAACCAATAGGCGCTCTGGTTGCTCGGCCGATAATACCTGGTGGAACGGATCTCTGGACAATGGCGGGGCGAAAGCCGCGCCATTTTTCTTTGCAGAGCACCGGATGGGGTGCCCAGCGGGCAACAGCGGTTTTCAGTAATTGCCGCTCCTTCGGATTTAGGGGCGCGTTAAGCCCGCACCTGTAACCGGGAAGCTACTGAACCGAGGACTCGTAGGTGTCTCTGAAACTTGAGATCAAGGCAAACGAGCGCGTCATTCTTGGCGACTGCATCGTCACCAACCAGGGCCCCCGCACGCGGCTCCTGATCAAAGGAACGGTCCCAATCCTGCGGGAAAAGGACATCATGACGTCCGCGCGAGCCAACAGTCCGGCAAAACGCATCTACCTTGCCGTACAGCGCATGTACACGTCGAAGCATCCGCAGGAGCATCGTAGCCTCTGCTTTCGAATGCTCCGGGAAATCGGGCAAGCTGCGCCGGGCGCAAGCCCCTTAATTCAGACCATCAATAATCGAATCTTAACAGGCGATCTGTACAAAGCTTTAAAGGAAACGCGTAAGCTCATTGCGTACGAAAGGGACCATCCTGAAATGAATCACGCCGCCAGGGCCTATGCCAAAGTCGCCGTAGAAACCGCTTCGCCGCGCGAACTCGAAGCAAATCTGCTGCTGACAGCTGCCGCGAAACTGCAAGCGGTTCTCGATTCCTGGCGTGACAAGCCGGTCGGACTTAACGACGCGCTGATGTACAATCGCAGGCTTTGGACAGTTTTCATCGACGCCGTGATCCGCGAAGACAACAAACTGCCGGCCAAGGTCCGTGAGAATATTACAAGGCTTGGCGTCTGGATTATGGCGGAGACGTTTTCGCTGATGAGCAAGCCAAAGCCCGAGCATCTAAAGTCGATCATCAAGATCAACCGCGATATTGCAGCAGGCCTCCGCGGCAAAAAGTGAGACAAACGTAAGCATCCATTTGCGTCTGCTCGCTCGATAGTGTCGCGAAGACCGCCGCACGTGCAGCCAATTGCCGTTTGATTGCCAAGGTGCGATGGCCGGCGAGCCAAGCCGGACTTAGACCGAAACGATTAGGCGGCAAGCGGCATATCGAGACGGAGCCGTCCGCGCAGATGCGGCACGCGCCTCACGTCCAACTTCGCGCTTAGCGCCCGGATGTAAAATAGCTCTTCCTTTGTGGCGATGCTAAAATTGGCAAACTCGCGTCGCCCATCGGTCAATTCGGCATCTGATAACGCCACTTCGAACATATCAAGCCAATCTGGTCCATCCATATCGGAACCGGCGCCTTCATGAAAAGCAAGCTTTTGCCGATCGCGAATGTGCTTCGGCAACATTGAGGGGTGCAGATCGTACAACGCGCGTAACGGCGCCTTTCCGACCAGTGCATTGCCGGTCGGTTCAAGCAGGGCCAATTTATCAAGTCCGCTGGCATAACCGACGACCGCTTGATCAAGAAACGGCTCGCGTATTTCGAGTTGGAAACGCATCGCGCAGCGGTCGATCCTTTGAAGGTTGGCCCGATGCATCATGCTCAGGCATTGTTGCTGAACGTTACGGCCTAAACCGTTTGATTGCATGAAAGCATATTCGAGCGGCTCGTAACCCGCGAACAACTCGTCGGCGCCCTCGCCGCACAATGCAACACGGAAGCCGTCTTGATGAATACGCTGCGAGACAAGATAGGTGTAAAGGCTTGGACGAATTACCGCAGGCTCGAAGGCTTCCACGACGTCGACGACAGTCTCGATCAGCGGCAAGGTTTCTGCGCGTTGCGTTTCAATGTCCACCTCGCGCAGATCGAAGCCGGTTTCGTCGGCATAGCGCCTGGCATACATGCGATCGGGCGCGTTGGACCCAACGGCAATGTACCCTGGCATGGCGGGGCGGAATCGCCGCGCATAATGGGCGACGAGGGTACTATCGATACCACCGCTGAACAGCGCCGCGACCGGAAGGTCCGGCGGGATACGGATGCGCACGGCTTCCGACAAGATGCGGTCCAGATCACGCGGCGAGGCAGCGCCCAAAGTCGTCGAGAACGGCGCTTTGTAGTAGCGTCCGCAGAAATTGCGCGTCAGCATAAAACCTGGAGGCAACAATAGAACATCGCCGTCTTCGGTCGCGTCCAGCAAAGGCCGGATCTCCGAGCAAAACAGATAGCTCTTGGCTGACTGTATCAGATAGAGCGGCTTCACGCCGAAAGGATCGCGCGCCGCAAGAAACTCGCCAGTCTCTGTATCTACAGCGACGAAGGCAAACATACCTGCCAGTCGCTTAATCGCTTCCGAGCCCCAGATCCGAAGCGCGTTCGCGACAACTTCGGTGTCGCATTCCGTACGAAAGCGCAAGCCGAGCGCCTCCAATTCATGGCGCAATTCGGCGTGGTTGTAGATCTCGCCGTTGAGTGAAACGAGAAAGCGGTCGTCGAAAGACGCTTGCGGCTGCGTGCCCCGTGCTGCATCCACGATACGCAAGCGGCGCGTGCACATCGCGATATTGTTGCCGACCGTGACAAGCGGATCGGTAATGTCGCCTCGATGCAGCATACCGGCGATCAAACGCCGGACAACAGGATCAGCGCCTTCCCAATCGATGGCAACCGCGATTCCACACATCTCGCCCCCGAGATTGCGCTTCTACGTTAAGCGCATTCGAAACTGCAGAGTCGCCCGCCGTGGTTAATAATCGGTTCCCGTCGCTGAAATTCGAGGCGAAGGTCGACAGTAAAGTCTTTACCATGATCAACATAGGCTCCATGCACCTCAAAGGGCCTGTAGCTGCCTCATATGGCGGTTGCGCACCGCCCGCGGCCGGGGGCTTACATGACCGATGCAGCAAATTTGATTTCGGGCGACGTCTTTAAGGCTGCGACAGTCAAATTCTTCGGCGAGACCAAAGCCAAGGTTCAGCAAGACCAAAAGGGTTTGCTCAGTATTTTCGACAGCTGGTTCACGCGGGTCATCAAAGCTCTCATACCTTTTGACGGCGGTCAGCCCTGGGAAGACAGCGTGCGCGAATACGCCTCGCAATCGCCGGCGCAGGGCCAGAGCCTGCAGTGGGACGTGCACCGTCTGCGGCTATTTCTCGATCGCTGGCAGCAGGGTCGTTTTGTCGAGTTTTCCGAGCGTGAGCGGTCGGCGGTTCACTATCATCCCCGGTACGGCACCGAGTTCGGCATCGATGTCGTGCTGACGTGGCAAGGCGCTCCCACGCTTATGCGTTGGCGCGGCACGCCGCTCCTGAAGACCGTGTTCGACTTCGCGATCTACCCGGCGCTGATCGCGGAGCTGCGTCCGCGAACGGTATTTGAAATCGGCTCTGGCTTGGGCGGCAGCGCCCTCTGGCTGGCCGACCATATGGCGCTCTGCGGTGTCGAAGGCCGCGTCCACTCGGTCGATTTGGTGAAGGCCGAATTGCAACACCCGCAGGTCAGCTTTCACCAGGGCGATTGCTCCGACCCCGAGCGGCTGTTCGATCCCGAGCTGTTACGCACCGAACCACATCCGTGGCTCGTCGTCGAAGATGCGCATCACAACGTGGCCGCGGTCATGGAGCGCATGCACGAATTTCTGTTGCCGGGCGACTATCTGGTCATCGAAGATAGTGAAGTAAAGCGGTCGGACATTCGAACGTTTCTTGGCGCGCATCCGGGCAATTATCTGGTCGATACGCGTTTCACTGATTTTTTCGGCCGCAATGCCACATGCGCCGGAGATTCGATTTTCGTCAGGACCAAGGCCGGAAAGAGTGAGCGGTTGGCAGCCGATCAAGCCTAGGATTTTTCTCACGCCCGGCTCTGCTTAGCCCGAAGAACCTGTCGCAGTTTCGAGGCGCGGTTATCAGCCGGTGGTGGCCGCAAGGAAGTTAACCAGGCTCAGCTGCGCCAGCCGTGCCGTCACCGACATCGACGCCGACAAATTATTTTGCAGCGTCAAGATGGCCTCGCCAACCTGTGTTTGATTGACGCCCTCAAATCCCTGCAATAGGTCCTGCAAGTTGGTCTGCGTCTGGGTGTTCACGGCGGTTGCGTTTTTGACGGTGGTCTGCGCGTTGGTGATGGAAGCCTCGATGTCGTCGATCGACTGCGCGCCCGACGAACCACTGAGGTTCTGCGTGACCTGGGCGCAGAGCGCCTGATAGCTGGCTGAAGCGTTCGTGTCGCTGGCTGAATAGGTCGTCGCGGCTAGTGCCCCTACGTTCACCAGCAGAGACGTGATGGCGGGCTCAGTGGCGCGCATGCCGTAGGAGATTGTCAGCGACGGGCCGACCTGGGCAGTTGCGGTCTGCAGCGCCGGTGTGGCGCCATTTTCACCGGTGTACCAAAAGACCGTATTGGCGGCGGTGCCGGCGACCAGCGCGGTCGCGGTATCGAACGGCGGGCCGGCGACCCGCAGCGGCGTGCTCACGTTGTCATCGGCAGCTCCGGACGGGAAGCCCAACGCGGCGCCAATAGTTCCGCCGACCGTGATCGGGCCGTTGAGATCGCTGAGCGTCAGGTAGGCGCTGCCGGCGCCCGTCGCGGCGGCGTTAATTTGAATCCGCGTGGGGGCTGCGGCGTCGTTGAGCGCGCTGACCAGGTTGGCGGCGGTGTTGAAGGTGCCGTTGGCGGCGCTCGCATTGTTGGCGACCCAATAGAGGTTCGAAGTATCGCTACCGTCGGAGACCGTCAGCGCTGAGCCCAAACTGAGATTGGTGTTCGTGACATTTGCGCCGCTAACATCAGCGGAAGTGATCGCGGTGCCACCGGCGGCGGCAAAGTTGTTGACGAGGTCGTTGCTGGTCAAAAGAACGCCGCCGGCGCCGTCCGTCGTTGCCACCGCCTGCCCGGCGAAGTTGCCGCTACCGCCGTTGTTGAGGACATTGACCAGGTCAGCCGCGGTGTTGAACGTGTTGGTGCTAAGATTAAGGGCGGCACCGAACGTGGCCGTGACGGGGGGGTTGTTGCCGAGCTGGAAGACAAATGTGTCGCCATAGGCCGCAGGTCCCAACGCGCTCAGCTGAGCGAGAGCGGCGGCGGTGACGTCGTTTGTCGATTGCGTCGAAGCCGTAACGCCGGCGGTTCCAAGCGCGGCAGCGACGGTATTGGAGCTGGCGAGCTGCGTCTCGCCCTCGAAGAAACTGTTGGACGCGGCGATAGCCGAAGCCGCCGGCAGCGCGGTCTGATCCAGATTGCCGACCGCGGTGGTCAACGCCGTTTGCAGATTGGTCGCGGTCGCGGCCGGCGTCGCGCCGATGGTGAACTGGTTGGCGGCTGGCGGCGACGCGGTGGTCGCAGTCAGCGTGATGGTCTGGCTGGAACCGTCGGGCAGCGTAAGATTAAAACCGATGGTATCGCCGGGATTCGGATTGCCACCGCTGAGGTCGATCGAAATTGACGCCGGCGAACCGCTGGGGCCGGCGACAACCGCATTGGTCAGATTCGAATTTACGCTCGCGAGCTTGAACCCGAACGGAGAACCGGCAGCATCTTCACTGACCGAAACCGTTGTCGCGACCGGGGTCGAGATCACCAGCCGGCCGAGCCCGCTCGAGCCCTGATCGGCCTGCAGGCGTTCGGCAATGACCTGGCTCAGACCGGCTTGCTGGCCGTTGCCGTTGAGAATCTCGCTGGTCGAAGCAACGGAAGGTTGATTCACGGCACTGCCGGAAAACAGGTAATTGCCGCCGACCTGAGTATTCAACGAGGAAAGAATCTGATCGAGATAATTCGCAGCGGTCTCCTGCGTCGATGTCTGACCGGTGTTGTCGAGGGTAAACCCACTCTGCTGATTGATCGCCTGCTGGACGCTGCTGCCCGCGGACGCGATTTCGGTCAATGCGGATTGGGCGATGCTGAGCGTCGTGCCAACGGTTGAGGTAGTATTGCTGTAGCCGTTGATAGCGGCGAGTTGCGCGTTCAGCTGCACCGCCAGCCCGGCTTGCGACTGGAGCCCCGAATAGGTCGTCGCCACCTGGCCGGTCCCGAGCTGTTGGGCCAGCGTGTCGAGTTGATTGTTCATGTTGTTCTGCGCCAACACATTGGCCGCAGTAATCGATCCAGGCCCGGTAATGCTCATTATTGCACCACTTGCAGCAACGTCGTCATCATCGCCTGGATCGTCGACATGACCCGCGCATTGGCGCCGTAGGCATTCTGCAGCGCAATAAGGTTGGACATTTGGGTATCGATGTTGACGCCGGAACTTTCATTGAAACTCTGCTGCAAAGCGCTCAGGACGGTGTCCTGCCCCTGCTGCAGACTGGTCGCCGCATTGGCCGCCTGGCTCTGTTGGCTGACGACCTGGCTCATATAGTCCTGCAGCGTGCCGGTGTACGGCGCGCTTTGGGTACCGACTCCGGTGGTCGGAGAATAGGTCAGCGAAGCAGCGGTCATCTGATTGAGCAAAAAGTCCGGACGTGTCGGATCGCCGCTGCTGGTATTGGCCGCGTAGGCTACGAGGCTGGACGGCGACGCGACGACCGCGGGATTGACTTCGATGCGCCCGGCGAGGCCCGTCGTTTGCAAGCCGCTGGTGTTGCTGACGCCCGTGATCGGCTGGTCTCCGGTTCCGTCGGTGAACAATGGAAGCTGCGCGCTGCCGCTGGTGAGCGAGGTTATGGTCGATGTGGCCGACAGCGAATTGACGACGTTGCTGGTGCCATTTTTATTGACAACCTGCAAAACGTTGCCGGCGTTCGAGAATTGCAGATTGCTTCCCAGGGCGGCGTTCAGCTGCGAGACCACGGAGCCGACGCCGCCGGAAAAGTCGACGCCGACGACCTGGTCGTTGGGATTGGCGGGCGTGTCTTGTGCCGGCACCGTGCCGCCCGGGCCGAGCGACAGGATCGTGATGGTGTGCTGAACATTGCTGGAGTCGGTATAGCTGAGCTGGACCGTGTTGCCGGGCAACACCGAGCCGACGTCAACGCTGTATCCTGACTGCGCGCCCGCCGTGAATGTTGTCCCGTTTGTCGTTTGATTCGACAGCGCCTGGGACATCTGGTTGGCAAGCTCGTCGAGCTGGGTCTGCGCCTGCGGCAGGATGCTGTCGCGCATCTGGACGTACGCGCCGAGTTGTCCCGACTGTAGCGCGTTGGTGGCAATCAGATCGGTTGTAGAGCCGCTTGGCGATACCGCCGTGATGGTGCCGGCGCCATCCTGGCTTGGATTTGCGTTCCATAGCGCGGTGGCGGTCAAGGTTCCGGCATTGTCGAATTGCAGCTGCGAGGCCTGTGGACCGGCTACAAGCTGCTGGCCGGTTCCGGTGAAGACGGAGATTTGGTTGTTTGAGCCTTGCGACACAGTCACGTTCATCAGCTGGCTCAGCTGAGTTACGTCCTGGTCGCGCTGGTCCTCCAGCGTCGCCGTCGAACCGTCCGCGGGATTCGCACCTTGGAGCTGCAGATTAATCTGGGCAATCTGTTGCAATGCCGTATTCGCCGTTTGGACGCCGTTGGCGATGCCCTGCTCGGCCTCGGTGCGGAGCTGCTGGATGCTCGTCGTCATCGAATTGAGATTTTGCGCCAGTTCCTGTGCCGCACCGACAACGGCCGATTGGTTGGAAGTCGAACTGGGGGTCGTCGCGAGCGATTGCAGCGCGTTCGTGAAATTGTTGTAGATGGCATCAAACGAGGTCGAGGATCCCGGTGTCCCGTAAATCTGCTGAAGCTGCTGGTAGAGTTGCGAGGTTGTGCCGGCGTAGGAGTTGCCGGACGTCTCAGTCCGTAGCTGGCTCTGCAGCAAAGTATTCAGATCGCGGTTGATTCCTGTCGTATCGACGCCGGCTCCGGCCTGGCCGGCGACAACTGTCTCACTCTGCGTGGCGCTTTCGGTGACGTAGCCGGGCGTGTCGGCATTCGCGACGTTTCCGGCGATCACCGACAGGCTTTGCTGGGTTACGTTCACACCGGCGAGCGCGGTGGATAACGCTTGGGAAAGACTCATCGCCCTAGCCCTCCGCCCGGCTCACCGATTGCGCCTGGAGCGCCTCACGATCATTGGATGACCTGGAGCAGGGCCTGGATCATTTGGTCGGCGGTCTGCATGACCTTGGCATTGGCTGAATAGGCCTGCTGCGCGACGATCAGCTGGCTGAACTGGGTGGCGATGTCGACGTTCGAGGCTTCGAGCTGGCCGCCTTCCACCGTGCCCGTGGCGTCGAGGATCGGCGGACCCGAATCGGTGGTGGCCGCGTAGGCTTGACCGTTGAGCGGTTGCAGGGCGTTCTCGCCGTTGAAGGTGGCGAGTGTAATCTGAGCCAACGGGATGGTCTGCCCGTTGGAAAAGGTCCCAGTGATCTGGTTCTGGCCGTCGACCGCGACCGATTCAAGCTGGCCGGCGGCGAAACCGTTTTGTTGCAACTGGCTCACCTGCGTCGTACCGCTGGTATTCGCGAATTGGGTAAGACCGTTCGTACCGAAGTTGAGCGCGACGTTGCCGAGGTTGTCGCCGTTCACTGTGAGGTTTTGCAGCGTCACACTGGAAATGGGAGGCGTTAATTCGCCGCTCGCATTGAAGTTGAATACCGTGCCGACATTCTGCCATGCGGCCTGGGTACCCGTCGCCGTCGAGTTGCTCTGATAGAACAGCTGCCACGAACCGGAGCTTGTTTCCGCCCAACGGAATTGAACATTCACCGGGTTGCCTTCGGTATCGTAGGCGGTGATCGAACCGCCATTGACCGACTCGTTGGTAAACGTCGATTTGTCGTTGGCAATCACCGTGCCGTTGGCCGGATAAGCGGCGTCGTTGGTGATCCCGAATTCCGACAACAATGCAGTCGGGGTACTGTCGAGGACAATTTGACTATTGGACGTCAGTCTGACGTCGCCGTTGGCGGTGTTCACGGTTCCGGTCAGGCCGCTGATGCCGCCTATCGCCGTTTGCAACTCGGCAAGGGTTGCCACTTGATTGGCTCCGGTGCCGAACGTGATGACCTGCGGTGCGTTGGTTCCGACCGTTATCGTCATCGTATCGCCTTGCGATACAGCGCCTTGGGTCAACAGATTGACCGGCTCGGCCGCGTTCGATCCAGGCGGAAGGCCAAGTGCGGTGCCATCTGTGCCGGTTGCGGTGACCGTGACCGAGGCGGTCCCGTTGCTACCCGTGAGAACGAGGTCACCGCTGGCGCCACCGGACAATTTGGCGGTTACATTCAGAGTGTTGCCAGTGTTTGCTGCATTGATGGCGGTGATCACATCACCCACCGTCGGCGCCGGTGGTCCCGCCGGCACGGTGTACGTCGTTGGCGTATTGGTGCCATCGTTGATCGTGATCTGATCGCCCGAGTTTATTCCAAGCGACGTCAGCGTCGTTGCGGTGGTGAGACTGACGTTGCCGGTAAGTGTCGCGATCGCATCCGGTTGCAGAGTTGCGCCGGTGCCCGTCACGACCGCGGCGGCTGGAGCGCCAGCAAGCGGATTGGCCTCGAAATCGGTGCCAACGATCAAGCCGGAACTTGGCGAGCTCGGAAGATTTGCCTGGTACTGGATCGCCGTGGTCGCTTGTGCGGGGATAAAATCATTGTTGAACTGCAGGACCTGCGGTGAGCTGCCGATCGGATTTCCGGTCGCGGCATCGATTGGAATGCCTTGCAGGTAATAGCCGGAACCATTCACCAGATTCCCGGTCGAGTTGAGCTGAAAATCGCCAGCGCGGGTGTAGTCGTTGACCCCGCTAAATATTGGCTGATTGTCGACTTCGCCGGTCGGCTTGGATACGACGAACCAGCCGTCGCCGTTGATGGCCATGTTGGTTGAGACTGTCGAGGACTGTAAGGTTCCCGCCACCGTATTGGTGGCAACTGAATTGGCGATGACGCCGTTTGCTGTCGTCTGGTTCTGCGCCGCCGAGGAAACCATATCCTCGAAGCTGGTGTCGGTTTCCTTGTAGCCCGTGGTCTCTGAGTTGGCGACGTTGCCTGAGATGTTTTGGAGCGCGAACGACTGCGCCTGCAGACCCGCCACGGAGGTGGTCAATGCATCGAAGATACCCATGACTATGTCTCCACTCGATCCTCAACTCGAACTGCGATGGGGCATATCCAGCCATCCACCACGCACGCGCAGTTCGCAGCAAGCTCTGTGCCATTGAATTTATCTCGCAATCTCAACGCCTTACGGACGTCGGAAATAATGATCTGGTACCGATTGTGCCGGGCGCCCGGCAGAAATTGCCGGGTCGGTCAAGCGGCTAGCGCGACGTGACGCCGCCTGCATCGCCTTGTGAGCAACAAGTCCGCCGTGCTTAATGCCACGTCGAGCATGGTTGTCATGCTCAGCTGAAATCGAGCGGAATTCGCATGCGATTTGAAGGTACCAACGCCTACGTCGCCACCGACGATCTCAAAGTCGCGGTCAACGCCGCGATCGCACTTGAGCGGCCACTCCTCGTGAAGGGCGAGCCGGGCACCGGCAAGACCGTGCTGGCCATCGAGATCGCCAAGGCGCTCGGCGCGTCGCTGATCGAGTGGCACATCAAATCGACCACCAAGGCCCAGCAAGGGCTCTACGAATATGACGCCGTGACGCGGCTACGCGACAGCCAGTTGGGCGATGCCCGCGTCAAGGACATCCGCAACTACATCAAACGCGGCAAGCTGTGGGAGGCGTTTGTCGCTGACGATCGCCCGGTGCTGCTGATCGACGAGATCGACAAGGCCGACATCGAGTTCCCGAATGACCTGCTGCAGGAACTCGATCGCATGGAGTTCTTCGTCTACGAAACCGGAGAAACGATCCATGCCCGACGGCGGCCGATCGTGGTCATCACCTCAAACAACGAAAAGGAATTGCCGGACGCGTTCTTGCGGCGGTGTTTCTTTCACTACATCCGTTTTCCCGATGCCGACACGATGCGGGCGATCATCGAAGTGCATTTCCCCGGCATCAAGCATCGGCTGGTGTCCGAAGCGCTGCGGCTGTTTTATGAAATCCGCGACGTGCCCGGCATGAAAAAGAAGCCTTCAACCTCCGAATTGCTTGATTGGCTGAAACTGCTCATGGTCGAGGATATTTCGGTGGAGACGTTACGCGAACGCGATCCAAAGAAGCTCATCCCGCCGCTGCACGGCGCGCTGATCAAGAACGAGCAGGATGTGCATCTGTTCGAGCGGCTGGCATTCATGGCGAGACGCGAGAGTCGCTGAAACGCCAGGCAATCACCACGCGTGCAGATCAAACAAAGGGTGCATGCCGAAGGTGTAGGTGGCGCCCACTCCGAGCGTAAATTGGTTCGGCGAACCGCGCATCGTTACCAGCGGAGAATCGGCCGCCGAGCCGGTTAGCCGCTCGTACTCAAAGATGGCGTGAGTTTGCCATTGCGGGTTCCAGAAATACTCGACCTGAGTGCCGGCACCGTACGAATAGATGCCGCCAGAAACGTTGTAGACCGGCAACGCCGGAAGACCGGACACGGTGGAATTGGCGGACTGGGTTGGCGTGATATTGAAATAGGGAGCGAGCGCCGAACTCGATTGCGCCGTCAGGCGCGGCCCCCCGGAGAGCCGAAATTGTCCAAGCGGCACGACGGCGTCGGCAAACAAATCGCCGGTCAGGCCGGTTTCGCTGCCGATCCCCTGGCGCAACTCAGCGCGCAGCCGCAGCCACGGCGTTACCCAATATTGCGCGTAACCACCAAGCTGCAGTCCCCAACCGACGTCGCCGAGACCGTTGAGCTGGGTATATTCCGACGCATAGCGAGGCCACAGGATTTTGCCGACCGGCCCAATCTGGAACGGGCCCGAACTAAATAACGGCAGGCCAAAACTGTCGCGCGCGCCGAAGAAGAATGGCGGATCCCCCGGCTTTTGAATGATGAAGAGCGGGAAGCCGATTAATTGGTATTTGTTGGTCGGAGCGCCCGGCCAAGCCGGAATCGCGCGCGCTTCGCCGCCGATCGTTACGATCCAGTCCGGTAACGGCGAGACATAAGCCGCCGGCGCGGTCGGAGGCGGCTCCGGCAAAGGCAGATCAGCGGCGTCGGCTAGGCCAGGAATGGATAGGAGAAAGACCGCAATCGCAAAACGCCACCCCTTTAACGCCATGCTATCGCGCCCCCTGCTCCGCCCGCACACTTACGGAGCCGATGACTCAGTGTAGAGCAAATTCGATCCGGGTGCGACTGTGGCATTAGGTTTCCATAGGGTAAATGCGTCAACCGCGGCGGTTCCGTTCGCCGCCGGTTTCGTTTGCGCGCCGTTCCGGTCACGCTTTGGCTACTTGGCGGCGCTTCCGGCGTCGTGGCCGGTCCCCGGCACCTGCCGGCTGAGATGAATTCGCGTCAACCTGTATACTAACGTCCGCCTGCGGCGGCTCGATCGAACCGGGCCCAGCCGCGAGTACAGCGCGAGCCGCTTTAGCGTCGCGAACCCGTCGGCTCGTTCGTTCAGCCTGGCGGCTGCGGCGTTCGGCAATGGCGTCGCGCGCGCGCCTCATCCAATAGTAGATTTGCGCGGTCGAGCGGCCCAAAACGCCGCCCGCCCAAACAAGCTCAAACGGCGTGAACTGCCGCCAGGTTTGGTCGCCATCGGTAATCGCACGGGCGATGAGGGTCCCTGCCAGCGCCGTGGTATTAAGACCGTGACCGCCGAAACCACTCGCCAACCAGAGTCCCGGCGCCAGCTCTCCGATCTGCGGCATGCGATGGATTGAGTTGCCCAAGGTGCCGGACCACGCGAAGTCGACCGCGATTTCGCCAAGCTGGGGATAAATCTTCTTGATGTCGGCGGTAAGGGCGCGCACGTAACGGCGGGCATCGCGCGGCCACAATGTCACGCGGCCCGACCACATCAGCCGGTCGCCGTCGACGACCCGATAATGGTTGTCGGCCAGTTCACTGTCGCTGACCGCGCCGCGATAGCTGATCGCTTCCGTGAGGCCCGGCCCGAGCGGAGCGGTGGTAATGACGTAGGTCGTGACGGGAAGGAGCGCCGCGGCAATTTTTGGCATCAGATCGGCGACCTGCACATTCCCGCAAAGCACCACGTGATGAGCGCGCACGCGCGCGTTAGGCGTAACGATCCGCTTGCGCACGCCCGCAGGATCAATCGACAGCGCTGGGGTTTGCTCGAAGATGCGGGCTCCGGCACGTTCGGCCGCAGCGGCCAAGCCCAGGGCATAGTTCAGCGGGTGGATGTGGAATGCCTGCGGAAAATGGATAGCGTGAAAATAGCGGTCACTGTGCAATGCTGCGCGCACCCGGTCGGTTGGCCAGCCCTCGATCTCGCCGCCAAATTCGCCGACAAACCCGGCGAGACGGGTGAAAGCGTCGCCATTGTCGGTTTTGGAAACACACAGCCAGCCATCCCGGGGATCGACGCCCGGCATCGCGTCGTCGCGAATAGCATTGCGGACGTATTCGAGTCCGGTTTGCGAAAGCGCCCATAGATCCTTGGCCCGCTCGAACCCGACGCGGCTGACGATGCTTTCAGGCGCGGCAGCGAAACCAGGCAGCACGAAACCGGTATTGCGTCCCGAAGCCGATGCCGCAATGCGGCCGGCCTCAATCAGCACGATCGAACGTCCGTCCCGGGCAAGTTCGCGCGCCGTCGTTAAACCGGCAAGCCCACCCCCGATCACACAGATGTCGACATCAAGGTCGAGTTGAAGCCGCGGCCGCAGCGGCGCGTCTACTTTCGTCTGGGCATACCAGGTCCCGCCATAGGCAGCGATTGCTTCAGCTTCGTCCATGGCTCAAATGATGACGTGATTGATGACTCATCTAATGACTCACGCATTGCGCGACGCGCTGCTTGCGAGAGAGCGACGCACCCTGCTTACATCCCTAAGGGGATTTGAAATTCCTGCGCGTTGGAGGCGACACTATAGAAACTTCATATTCTTCGCACTAGCCTGGGGCATCCAAAGTTTGTCTAAAATCGCAACGGAAAGTCGAATCGTATTAAACTTGCTGGTATTTTCTAAGCGCATGCCGTTCCTGCGACCGAGCCACTGAGATGCGTCGTCTACTGCTGCTGCGTCACGCGAAAACTGAACGCGCCGCTCCGGGCCAACGCGATCGCGACCGTAAGCTTACGGAACGCGGCCGCACCGACGCGCCGGTCATAGGCGCTTATCTGGTTCGCCATGATTTTGTTCCCGACCTCGCGATTGTTTCGCCCGCAACGCGGGCGGCGGAAACCTGGGCGCTGGTGGCCGCTTCCTTAGCCAACACGTCGCCGCGGGTCGTGAACGACGAGCGCATCTACAATGCCGCTCCCGAGACCCTGATCGACCTCATCCGCGAAACCACCCGGGCAAGTTCCATCATCGTGGTCGGTCATAACCCCGGCTTACACGACCTCGCGATGCAATTGATCGCGTCCGGTGACGTTGAGGCGCGCGAGCGCATCAGCGAGAACCTGCCGACCTGCGGCCTCGTCATTATTGATTTTCCCTTCAACGACTGGTCGCGGCTCCACATCAATGCCGGCCGGCTGGAGCGCTTTGTCAGTCCGCGCATGATCGCCGAGGCGACGGACTGAATTCTTTACTCGAGAAATTCGATCAAGCCGATCCCGACGACCGCATAGAACGACACGGCGCGGCCGCCGAACAAAACGGCAGGACGGGGCGGCAGCACGCAGATCGGACGAAGCTTCGCCGCTGCAATCGCGGCCACGCTTTTCAATCGGTCGGCGGTTTCGTAACAGGCGTGATAGATGATTCCGCTCGCGAACCGCGTGACATATTTGTCGATCGGCCCCGGGCCGTTTCCCGGGTAGATGATTTCAACCGCCGGCATCTGCGGGTGACTGCAAAGCGCGAGATTGATGTTCTGTTCGGGATCGAACACCCGTTCGCCGATTGCATAGCCGAGGCCGGTGAGAAACGTCACGGCCTCATCGGGTCGCGGGACCGCCAGCCCAAGGTGATGAAATGCGAGGCCGAAGCCGGTCATCGCCGAAAGCCCGGTCCGATCCTGGATCGGAAAAAATGCAAATTCCCTAGTCGTAAAATTGGGGTGACTTCTTCTGCGCGTCGCTTTGCGGCTTATCGTGATTGATCCAGAGTTGGGCGTGCTCCTTGGCCAGGATATCGGCGATGCGTTGCATCGAGGTCAGCGTCTGCTCTTTGCTGGTGTTCATCGATGGCACCCGGCGATTGTCCCAATTGTCCTTGAAGTGGACGGCGTCGCCGGAGAGAACCACAGCGCCGGTTTTCGGCAGTCGCACGAGCAGAGATTGATGACCCGGCGTGTGTCCCGGCGTCGAAATGATCACGACCGAGCCGTCGCCGAACACATCGTGGTCGCCTTCGAGCTTGGTCACCGGGTGATTGGGATTAAAACGCGGCGCGCCGTTGGCTCCAGGCCAATCGTACTCGGCCTTCTGCACGTAGAGCATGGCCTGGGGAAACTCTTCGACGTTACCGATGTGATCGGGATGGGTATGCGAGATGGCCATGGCCTTGATGTCGGCGGGTTTAACGCCGAGTTCCTGGAGCTGCGCGGCAAGCGTCTTGGTCCGTTTCGAATCCGGGCCGCCGTTGGTGCCTTTGATGCCCCCCGGTATCGCGGCGAGCGCATCGGGAAGACCGGTATCCCAAAGGAACCAATCCTGCCCGTGGCGGATGAGATAGCAGTTATCGGAGACCGGCAACGGCACGCCGACATTGACGCCGGGTGACCAGCGCGACTGATCGGGGCCGACAGCCTCTCCGCAATAAAGTACGTAGAGCCGATCGACACCTGCCGCTGAGGCAGGTAGCGAGCCGAACATTGCAGCACAAGTGGCAACGGCGAGAAATGCGCGTCTCATGGCTTCCCTCCCTTAGGCGGCGAGCGCGGCCAAAATCCGCGCCCAGCTGCGAATGCCTTTGTGGAAACTGCGTAGATCGTACTTCTCGTTCGGCGAATGCACCCGGTCATCATCGAGCGCGAAGCCGACCATCAGCGTGTCCATACCGAGCACAGTCTTGAAGTCGCCGACGATCGGGATCGAGCCGCCGGCGCCGACCGTTACCGCCTTTTTGCCCCACTCGTCGGCAAGTGCGGCCCGCGCTTTAGCAAGCGCGGGATTATCAAAGGCGACATCGAATGCCGGCGCGCTGGAGAAGTTGCCGAAATCGACCGAGCAATCCGACGGCACGCGCGCGCGAACGAATTCGCGGAAGGCGGCGCGGATTTTGTCCGGGTCTTGCGAACCGACCAGCCGGAACGAGACCTTGGCCATCGCCTTGCCTGGAATGACAGTCTTGGCGCCCTCCCCGGTGTAGCCGCCGATGATGCCGTTCACCTCGGCCGTCGGCCGCGTGGAGACTTGCTCGATCAGCAGGCGATCCTTTTCGCCGGCAGGAATCTTCAGCCCGATCGGACCGAGAAACTTTTCCGCGGTCAGTCCAAGCCCGGCGAGATCAGCTTTGATGTCGGGTGGCAAATCGTGAACGCCATCATAGAATCCAGGAATAGCCACGGAGCCGTCCGGCTTGTGCATCGCCGCAAGGATATCAGCCAGCACGTGGATCGGGTTGCGCGCCGCACCGCCAAACAGTCCGGAATGCAAATCGCGGTCGGCACACGTGAGCCTGACCTCTTCATACACCAGGCCACGCAGCGAGGTCGTGATCGAGGGCGTCTGCGCGTCCCACATACCGGTGTCGCACACGAGAGCGAGGTCGCGTTTGAACTCGGCGGCATTGTCGCGCACGAAGCCGAACAGGTTTTTTGAGCCGCACTCCTCTTCGCCTTCGATCATCATCGTAATGTCGAGCGGCAGCTTGCCGGTGACAGCCTTGAAGGCGCGACAAGCCTCGATAAAGGTCATGGCCTGACCTTTGTCGTCGCACGCGCCGCGGGCCACGATGATTTTGCGCCCGCCGTCGAGGGTCTCGATGCGCGGCTCGAACGGCGGCGTCTGCCATAGATCGAGCGGATCGACCGGCTGGACATCATAATGACCGTAGAACAGGACGCGCGGCGCCTTGCCGGCTTGACCATTCGCCTGGCCGTTGCCGCTTTTTTCTGCCGGCGTTTTACCGACGACGACCGGATGGCCCTCGGTCGGACGCACGACCGCTTCGAGCCCCAGGCTGCGTAAGTCGGCCGCAACATGTTCCGCCGCGGTGCGGCAGTACGCCGCAAACGCCGGATCGGTTGACACTGACTGGATGCGCAACAGCGCGAACAGACGATCCAGGCTTGCATCAAGATCGTGGTCGATGCGGTCGAGAACCGCGGGAAGAGCCTCAAGTGCCGTCATGTTTGACCACCACGCTTGCGCCAATAAGAATTTTCCGGAACTTGATCAGCCTTCATCACAATTTTTCGCCTCCGCGAATGCCAACGGCACCGGCCGCACTCGCGATCGCTCACCCGCGCGTTTTTATAATGCGCCGCACTATTCATTTCTACTGCGCGAGTTCCGATTGCAATCTATCGAACTCTTACTTGTCACGCCGCGAACGAATGTACATGATGGCAAGAACGCGACGGAAATGCGGGGCTGGTGAGGAGCACATGGACGGGTTGATCGGGCGTCTCGTCGCCGAGGTCGGCGGCATTGTCGCAACCATTTCGCATCCCTCACGCTTTGTTTGAGTACATGCGCGCGATATGGCGGGGCTAAGGGGAGGCAGTGATGGCGTATCCCATCACCGATATCCGATGCATCGGGACGGATACGGCTGCGATCCTGAAGTCGGAGGGGATTCGCACGACTGTCGGCCTGTTGCGCTCAGCCAAAACGCCAAAGCAACGGCTTAAGATCGCCGAGAAGGTCGGCATCGACGATAAATATGTGCTCGACTGGGTGACTGCCGCCGATCGCATGCGCGTAAAAGGCGTCGGCTGGGAATACGCAGAATTGTTGTGCGCCGCCGGCGTCAAAACTGTCAACGAACTCAAGTATCGCAACCCGCAGAAGCTCGTCGACCAGATGTCGGTCGCCAACACCAAGCGCAAGCTGGTGCAGCTTTTGCCGTCGGTGACAATGGTCGAGCGCTGGATCGAAAACGCCAAGAAGCTGCCGCCCGTCATTCGCTATTGATCGGCTGCGAGCGCGCGCCCTTCCTCGCTTGACTTGCCGCGGCCACAAGCGTCATTGCGAAGCGCGAAAGCAAGGGCGGCAATCGAGCTTTGCGGACCCCGATTACGCCGCTGGCTCGCAGTGACAGTTTGCAGGAAGCGCGACGGCATCAGTATGGCGACGAGTTTGCATCCTGGCGCTCTTCCCACGGCCGACGCCGCGCCCCGCGACAACGTGCTGCCGCAGCTACTTGCCAAACACCGCCCGCTTGTCATGGGGGTTCTCAACGTCACGCCGGATTCATTTTCCGACGGTGGTCGCTTTCTCGATGCGCGGGCCGCGCTCGCGCACGCCCGCAGTTTGGCGGCCGAAGGAGCTGACATTCTCGATGTCGGCGCCGAATCCACCCGCCCTTACGGGGGCGCCGTTCACGTTTCGCCAGAAGAGGAGCGTGCGCGGCTCGCGCCGGTTCTGTCCGAAATCGTTTCGCTCGGCGTGCCGGTTTCGATCGATACGCTGAAAGCTTCCATCGCCGCCTGGGCGCTCGATCTGGGCGTGGCGATCGTCAACGATGTGTGGGGTCTACAGCGCGATCCTGACATGGCCGGCCTTGTCGCTGACCGCGGCGTCCCTATCGTGGTCATGCACAATCGCGAGCGCGCTGATCCGGACATCGACATCGTCGACGACGTGACTTCTTTCTTTGAGCGGTCACTCGATATCGCGGCGCGCGCTGGCGTTCGCCGCGAGCAGATCGTGCTCGATCCCGGGATCGGCTTTGGCAAGACGCCAGAGCAATCAATGACCTGCATTGCCCGGCTCAACGCCTGGCACAGCTTCGGCCTGCCGATCCTGGTCGGCGCTTCGCGAAAACGCTTCATCAACGCGATCGTGCCTTCCGAGCCGGCAGAGCGTCTCGGCGGCTCGTTGGCCGCGCATATCCTCGCCGTCGAGAACGGCGCGGCGATCGTTCGCGCGCACGATGTAGCGCCGACAGTCCAGGCGCTTGCAGTCGCCGCGGCCATCAGGCGGGCGCGATGAGCGACGCGATCTTCGTCAACGGACTTATTATTCATGCCTATCACGGCGTGATGCCGCACGAAGCCAAGGTCGGACAACCGTTTGGCCTCGATCTCGTCCTTGACATCGATCTCGCCGAAGCGTCCCGCACCGACAAACTCCAAGCGACAGTGTCGTACGAGGCACTGGTGAAGGTCGCGAGCGTGGCGTTCAGCGCGCGCCGCTATCGGTTGGTCGAAGCTGCCGCAGGCGCCGTCGCCGAGGCGGTGTTGGCCCACTATCCGCAGGTTCGCAGCGTTCGCGTCACCGTGCGTAAGCCACATGCGCCGATCGCCGCTACGTTCGACGACGTCGGTGTCATCGTCACACGTGCGCGCCAAAGCCGCGGCAATGACCGTAACCATGGCTGAGGCCTTCATCGGGCTAGGCGGCAATGTCGGCGACGTGCGATCCACGTTCGATCAGGCCATCGCACTGTTGTGCGAAAGCGGGACCGTGCAAATCACTGCCCGCTCGTCCGACTACCGGACGCCACCTTGGGGCGTCACCGACCAAGCCCCTTTCGTCAATGCCGTCATGGCGGCGACGACGACGCTTGCACCGCACGATCTCCTCGCGCTTGCCGCCGCATGCGAGCGGAAGCTCGGGCGCGACCGGGCGCGCGAGCGGCGCTGGGGACCGCGCACAATCGACCTCGACCTTCTCGCCTACGACGATCTGGTGCTGATCGATCGCGATCTGATCTTGCCGCATCCGCATCTGTTCGAGCGCGCATTCGTGCTGGTGCCGCTCGCCGAAATAGCACCCGAGCAGATCATCGCTGGCATCCGGGTGCGCGACGCGCTCGAACGCTTGAACGCAAGCGGCATCGAAAAACTGCCGCCGCGTTAGGCACTGTCCTCTCCCGAAGTTCCCCCTCGGCGTAGTGCGGACTCGGTTTCCCGCGTCCTGGTGACGTAGACGTGGTAGGCAACGGCGTCCCAGGCATTGTGAATGCCGATGAACAACAACAGCAGCGCCGCGGCGCCCACGCCAAACAGCGCCTCACGGGTGTAAGAAAACGCGGCTAACGACGACACTGCGAGCACTGCGTATGCCGCCAGCGGCAGCGCAAGATGAAACAACCAATCCTCAAATTCCGGTTCATACACATCCTGGTTCCGCATGCGCCGCGCCACGACCACCACATAGCCTGCACCGCCGACGCCGACGAGGCCGCAAAGCGCCGCGGCTGGAGCGATCGTCGGCCACGGCGCATGCAGAAGTGCCGACAACAGCAACGTGGTCCCGAAATGAATGATCGTCGGCGTTCCGAATGCGGCGCCAGCCTCAGCGCCCCGGACCGGCGGCTTCTCGGCAATGAGCGTCATAACGACGAATTGCAATCCGATCAGAGCGCCCGCCGCCGAGCCGACGATGACGTAGAAGCCGTCCCATGCAGCAAGTTCCGGCGCCATTGTCGCTCATTCCTTAAATCGCTCAAACCGGTACGCCAGTTCCGCGCCGCCGTCTCCTTCATACGCGAGCTGGCCCATCAGCAGCGCGAACGGTTCGGTATAACGGGCGATCCGCAACGGGCCGGCGTCTACCGGCTCGAACCCAACATCGCGGATCAGCTCGGCCGCGACCTGTTTGCTGTGCGTGTCGTCGCCACAATAGACCAGGCTCGGTCGATTGGCCTTTCGCCGCGCCTCATAGACGCCGAAAAGCACTTCGCTCGGCACCGTGTTAAATGCACAGACCACCTTCGCCTTCGGAACTTTCCTCGCCAACTCCTCAGCACCGGACATGGTGTGGCCGATCACGAGCTCGGTATTGTCGGCATTCATCGGTAACGAGCAGGTGAGGATCACCTTGCCCGACAAATCGCCGGCCTGATGCAAGACGTCGTCGATGCGCAGCCAGTGCACCGCGAGAAGAACAGCGTCGGCGTTCTGCGCCGCCTCGTGCGGCGTGCCCGCTCGCGAATGTCTTCCGGCTTCGTCCGCAAGCTTTTTCAGCTTCTCCTGACGGCTCGCGTAACTGAACACCACCAGGTGCCCGGCGCGCGCGAAAAGCGTGCCAAGTTTGCCGCCCATCAATCCCGAACCGAGAATGCCGACGCGCATGTCGCTTTCCTTTTAGCCAGCGGCTCCCAGCGCCGTTCAAAGACCGGTCATTTGCTCCAGCTTCTCGGGATAACGGGCGCCCTGCACGACGATCCTTGAAGCTGCGCTTTCAATCTCACGCAGATCATCGGCCGTGAGTTCGATGGCCGCGGCGGCTATGTTCTCTTCGAGACGCTGCGGCTTTGTGGTGCCGGGAATGGGAACAATCCAAGGCTTCTGCGCCAAAAGCCACGCCAATGCGATCTGCGCCGGTGTCGCTTTTTTTCGCGCGGCGATTTTGCCAAGCAGATCGATCAAAGCCTGATTGGTCTTACGAGCTTCGGGCGTAAAACGCGGCAGGCTGGTACGAAAATCGGTGCTGTCGAACGTTGTGCGCTCATCGATCTTGCCGGTGAGGAAGCCCTTACCGAGCGGGCTATAGGGCACAAAGCCGATGCCGAGCTCCTCCACTGTCGGCAGCACTTCCCTTTCGGGAGTTCTGGTCCACAGCGAGTATTCGCTTTGAAGCGCCGTCACCGGCTGAACCGCGTGTGCGCGACGGATGGTCTGCACGCCGGCTTCGGAAAGGCCGAAATGCTTGACCTTGCCGGCCTTGATCAGGTCCTTCACCGCGCTGGCTACCTCCTCGATCGGCACGGCGGTATCGACGCGGTGCTGATAGAACAGATCAATGGCATCGACCTTGAGCCGCTTGAGCGAGCTGTCGGCGACTTGTTTGATGTGTTCCGGCCGGCTGTTCAACCCGGGCGAACCCGACATCCCGCGCGGATCACGTTTCGGGTCGAGGTCAAAGCCGAACTTGGTGGCGATCACCACTTTGCCCTTGAACGGTGCGAGCGCCTCGCCAACGAGTTCTTCGTTGTTGAACGGGCCGTAGACTTCAGCCGTATCGAAGAATGTCACGCCATGTTCGACGGCCGTCCGAATAAGCGAGATCATCTCGTTCCTGTCCGCCGGCGGACCGTAGGAAAAGGTCATGCCCATGCAGCCAAGACCGATGGCCGATACTTCGAGGCCGCTGTTTCCAAGTTTGCGCTTTTGCATTTTCTAGCATCCTGTTTTTGACTTAAACGTAGAAGCTGTCCTGCTCGTCAATCAGCGCCGGTATTGCTCGTCGCTTACCTTTTCCATCCAGTCCACGACCTTGCCATCGAGACGTTCCTGAATAGCCAGGTGCGTCATCGCCGTCGTCGGCGCTGCGCCATGCCAATGCTTCTCGCCGGGCGAAAACCAGATCACGTCGCCGGGCCGGATTTCCTCGACCGGCCCTCCCCACCGCTGAGCCCAGCCGCAGCCAGCCGTAACGATCAAAGTCTGACCGAGCGGATGCGTATGCCAGGCCGTGCGGGCGCCCGGTTCGAATGTGACGCTGGCGCCATTCACGAGCGCCGGTTCGGGCGCTTGAAACAACGGGTCAATGCGGACCGTGCCGGTGAAGTATTCCGCGGGTCCTTTGCCGGATGGCTGCGAGCCAATTCGTTTGATGTCCATTGTTCTGTCCCTAGGTTGCGGCGGACCCATCAGCGGTGGTGTCTCAGCCGCTGCTGTTCCAAGTGCGGCCACGCCGAGGCTGCCTGTGGCGGCCAGCATGTTTCTGCGGGTAATCACGAGACCCTCGCGGACGGCCGCCGATGGCTGAATGGCCCAAGCTTTGTCGGCCGGCTCGTCACACTGTCTGAGCAAGATTTAGCACGTAGCGCCATGCCGACTAGGCGGTATAATCCGCATAGACTTATGAGCAGGCGGCATAAATGCTACGCGGCAATCTGGATGACCTCATCGCTTTCCTGGCCGTCGGGCGCGAGCGCAGTTTCACCAAGGCCGCGGCGAAGCTCGGCGTCTCACAATCGGCGCTCAGCCATACCATTCGTGCGCTGGAAGCCCGTCTCGGCATTCGGCTTCTGTCCCGCACCACGCGCAGCGTTGCACCGACCGAAGCCGGCGAACGCCTCCTTCACAACCTTGGTCCGCGGTTTGACGAGATCGACGCCGAACTCGCAGCGTTAAGCGAGCTTCGCGACAAGCCCGCCGGCACCATTCGGATCACTGCCACCGAATATGCCGTCGACACGATCCTGTGGCCGAAACTCATGAAATTCCTACGGCACTATCCGGACATTAAGGTCGAGATGTTCATCGACAACGGCCTGACCGACATCGTCGCTCAGCGTTACGATGCCGGCGTCCGCGTCGGCGAGCAGGTGGCGAAAGACATGATCGCAGTGCGTATCGGCCCTGATGTGCGGATGGCGGTTGTCGGTTCCCCGTCTTATTTCAAAAACCGCCCGGAACCGAAGAAGCCGCAGGACTTGATTGGTCATAACTGCATCAATTTGCGCCTATCCACGCACGGCGGCTTGTACGCTTGGGAGTTCGAGAAAGGCGCCCGCGAAATGAAAGTGCGTGTTGAAGGCCAGCTGGTCTTCAACGGCACGTTCCAGATGCTCAACGCGGCACTGGCGGGACTCGGCTTGGCCTACGTGCCGGATGACTTGACGCAGCGGCATCTCGCCAAGGGCCGCCTCAAGCGCGTACTTGAGGATTGGTGCCAACCCTTTGCCGGCTATCACCTCTACTATCCGAGCCGGCGCCAGTCCTCGGCAGCATTTGCGCTGCTGGTCGATGCGCTCCGGTACCGGAGTTGAATCGTCGGTGCCGTCGTCGGCCTTTCCGGCTCTTGCTCAGTTGGCCGAAGCGGCTGGGCGTGGCATTTTGCGGCCATGACTGATCCAGAACCCGTGCAATTCGCCGCCGATTTTCCCGCCGCGACCCGCGAGCAATGGCGCCAGCTGGTTGACGCCGTGCTCAAAGGCGCCCCGTTCGAACGCCTGGTCAGCACCACTTATGACGGCCTCGCCATTGAGCCGCTCGCGGCGCGGCGCTCCGACGCCCGACCCGTGTCGGCCCGGCCCGGTGCGACGACGTGGGAGATATTGGCGCGGATCGATCATCCCGATCCGGCGCTCGCCAACGAGATCGCGCTGCGCGAACTTGGCAACGGCGCGACCGGGCTTGCGCTCGTGTTCAAGGGCTCGCGCGGCGATTACGGCTTCGGCCTGCCGGCGACCGAAACCGCGCTTGTACGCGCGCTGGAGGGCGTTCATCTCGACGCCGGGATTTCTGTTGAAGTCGATCTTTCGCCGGCGGCTGTCGCGGTTATCGACGCCTTGCTGGCGCGCGGGTTGGTTTTTCCAGCGCCAGCGGCAAACATCCGTCTTGGACACGATCCGCTCGGCGCAAACGCATTGACCGGATCTGCCGTGCGCGCGTGGACCGAACAGGCTCCGCACTTTGCCCGCCGGCTCGCCGCCCTATCGCGGGCCGGATTCGGCGGCAAGCTCGCGGCAGCCGATGGGCGCGTCATCCATAATGCCGGCGGGTCCGAGGCGCAGGAATTGGCGTTCGCCCTTTCGGTCGCGCTGGCCTATCTGCGCGCGCTCGAAGCCGAGGGCGTCGCGCTCGACGCGGCCCGGCGCATGATCTTTTTCAGGCTGTCCGCCGACGCCGATCAGTTACTCACCATCGCCAAATTTCGTGCGCTGCGAAAATTGTGGGCGCGCGTTGAAGCCTCGTGCGGGCTTGCCACAGAGCCCAGCTTTCATCTCTGCCGAAACCGCATGGCGCATGATGGCGCGCCGCGATCCGCATGTGAACATTCTGCGCGGGACGATTGCAGCGTTTGCCGCCGCGCTGGGCGGCGCCGACGCGATCACCGTCTTGCCGTTCACCGCCGCGCGCGGCCTGCCCGACCGGTTCGCGCGCCGGATCGCGCGCAATACTCAGCTCCTCCTCAGCGAAGAATCGCATCTCGACAAAGTCGCCGATCCGGCGGCGGGCTCCGGCGCCGTTGAGGATTTGACCGATCAGCTTTGCCGGGCGGCCTGGGCCTTGTTCCAGGAGATCGAGGCGGCGGGCGGAACCGCTGCCGCGCTCGATACGGGCCTCATTCGCAGCAAGGTCGCGACGGTGCGGGCGGAGCGCGAGGCGTCCGTCAGCACGACGAAAAGACGCGCTGACCGGGGTGAGCATATTTCCCAATCTCACCGAGGCCGACGCGCAGGTCGATCTGCCGGCGCCGTCGATCAAGCCGTCGGCTGGCGGTTTACAGCCTGTTCGCCTTGCCGAACCGTTCGAAGCGCTGCGCGACGCATCCGACCGACGGCTGGCGGCAAGCGGCGCGCGGCCGAAAATCTTTCTGGCCAATCTCGGCTCGCCGGCCGATTTCACCGCGCGAACAACCTTCGCCAAGAACTTCTTCGAGGCCGGCGGGATCGAAGCGGTCAATGAAGACAGCTCCGACGTCGGAGCGTTGGCCTCCGCTCTTCAAGGCTCGGGAGCCGCGCTTGCCTGTCTATGCTCCAACGACAAAATTTACGAAAAAGAAGCCGCTGAAGCGGCGCGGGTGCTTGAGGCTGCGGGCGCCCGGCACATCTACCTGGCGGGACGGCCGCGCGAGCAGGAAGCCGCGCTCAAGGCAGCCGGCGTTCAATCGTTTATTTACGAGGGGTGCGACACCCTGGCGACACTGAAGGGCGCCTACGATATCCTCGGCATCGAGATCGGATGAATGCGATGAGCCGTATCCCGAATTTCGCGCAGATCGATTTTGCCGATGCGCCGCTCGCGGCGGCAGCGCAAGCCGCGCCGTGGCTCACGCCCGAAGGCGTAGCGGTCAAGAGCAGCTACAGCGCAGACGATCTTAAAGGTCTCGACGGGCTCGACACCTATCCGGGCATCGCGCCCTACCTGCGCGGCCCCTACCCGACCATGTATGTCACCCAGCCGTGGACGATCCGGCAATATGCCGGCTTCTCCACCGCGGAGGATTCCAACGCCTTCTACCGGCGCAATCTTGCGGCCGGGCAAAAAGGCCTCTCGATCGCCTTCGATCTCGCCACCCATCGCGGCTACGACAGCGATCATCCGCGGGTCTCGGGCGATGTCGGCATGGCCGGCGTCGCGATCGAACTCGATCTACGACATGCGCACGCTGTTTGCGGGCATCCCGCTCGACCAGATGTCGGTGTCGATGACCATGAATGGCGCGGTTTTGCCGGTGATGGCGCTTTACATCGTCGCCGCCGAGGAACAAGGCGTGCCGCCGGAAAAACTCGCCGGCACGATCCAGAACGACATCCTCAAAGAATTCATGGTGCGCAACACCTACATCTATCCGCCGAAACCGTCGCTGCGCATTATCTCCGACATTTTCGCCTACACCTCGGCGCACATGCCGAAGTTCAACTCGATCTCGATTTCCGGCTATCACATGCAGGAAGCCGGAGCGACCGCGGACCTTGAACTCGCCTATACGCTCGCTGACGGCGTCGAATACGTACGCGCCGGGCGGGCCGCCTCCCTCGACATCGACCGCTTCGCGCCGCGGCTGTCGTTTTTCTTCGGCATCGGCATGAACTTTTTCATGGAAGTGGCGAAGCTTCGCGCCGCGCGCGTCCTGTGGGCGAAGCTGATGACGCAATTTGAGCCGAAAGATGTCCGCTCGCTGTCGCTGCGCACCCATTGCCAGACTTCAGGCTGGTCGCTCGCTGCCCAGGACGTGTTCAACAACGTCGCCCGCACCTGCGTTGAAGCCATGGCGGCGACACAAGGCGGCACCCAATCGCTGCACACCAATGCGCTTGACGAAGCGCTGGCGCTGCCGACCGATTTCTCCGCCCGCATCGCCCGCAACACTCAGATCGTCTTGCAGCGCGAGAGCGGCACAACGCGGATGATCGATCCGTGGGGCGGCTCGTTTTATGTCGAACGTCTGACGCACGATCTCGCCAACCAGGCCTGGGCGCATATCCGCGAAGTCGAAGAGCTCGGCGGCATGACCCGCGCCATCGAAGCGTCGCTGCCGAAGCTGCGTATCGAAGAAGCCGCCGCCCGCACCCAGGCGCGCATTGACTCAGGCGCGCAGGCCGTGATCGGCGTCAACAAATATCGGCCGCGAGACGAAGCAGAGATAGAGATCCTGAAAGTCGACAACGGCGCGGTGCGCCAATTGCAGATCGACAAGCTGTCGCGGCTCAAGCGCGAACGCGATCCGCAGGCCGTCGCGGAAGCGCTGTCCGCGCTCACCCGCAATGCCGCCGGCGGCAACGGCAATCTGCTGGCGCTCGCCATCGACGCCGCGCGGGCCAAAGCGACCGTGGGCGAGATATCGCTGGCGCTGGAGCAGGTTTTCGGGCGCCATCAGGCGGAGATCAAGGCGATCTCCGGCGTCTACAGGCGGGAGGCCGGCATGAGCGACGCCGTCGAGCGGGTGCAGAAGCGCGTCGCCGAATTCGAAGAGAACGAAGGCCGCCGGCCGCGCATTCTGGTCGCCAAAATCGGCCAGGACGGCCACGACCGCGGCCAGAAAGTGATCGCGTCGGCGTTCGCCGATCTCGGCTTCGACGTCGATATCGGCCCGCTGTTTGCGACGCCGGCGGAAGCGGCGCGCCAGGCGGTCGAGAACGACGTCCACATTCTCGGCATCTCTTCGCTCGCCGGCGCGCATCTGACGCTGGTGCCGGAGCTCAAAGCCGAGCTTGGAAAGAACGGCCGCTCCGACATTATGGTGGTGGTCGGCGGCGTGGTTCCGCCGCAGGACTACGAGGCGCTCAAGACCGCCGGTGCCGAGGCGATCTTTCCGCCCGGCACCGTCATCGCCGAAGCCGCCGAGGGCCTGTTGGACGCGCTCAACCGCCGGCTCGGGCATACGAAAGCGGCGGCGGAGTAGCGGGTCGACCGCTTAGGCGACGAATTGGATTAAACGCAAACTTAAACCAGCATGACCCGCGACGAGATCATCGCCAAGCTGAGGGAAACCGCGCCGGCACTGCGCTCTGAGGGCGTGACGCGGCTAGCCATCTTTGGCTCTCGCGCGCGCGGCGATGCCCGTGAGGACAGCGACCTCGACGTGCTCATTGAGATCGATCCAGCGGCGAACCTCCATGGTCTCGCATTGATAGGCACCATTGGCGACGTCAGGCGAACTATCGAAGTCGCGACCGGCATTCCTACTCAAACGGAAATGCAACGCTGGCTGGAGCCGCAGTTTGCCGAGCGCATCGCCGACGATCTCATTGAGATCTTTTGATCATGCCTCCGACGTTGGCCAATCGTTTGGAGCACATGCTCGCCGCGATCGATACGATACAAAAAGCGCTAGCAAATAAACAATTCGACGATCTGGCGCGCGACATCATGCTACGGCTGGCGGTCGAGCGTTCGTTTGAAATCATATGTGAGGCGTCCCGCCGGATTCCCGATGACGTGAAAACGCGGCATCCTGAAATCGACTGGCGTGGCATGACCGATTTTGGAAACGAGTTGCGGCACGCATATCATCGCATTGACCCGACGGTGCTGTGGGAAATAGCCGAACGCGATCTGCCGCCGCTGAAACAATTCGTCGACAGGGTGGTTTCCAAATCGGAAGATTAGCCCTTAGAGGGGCCCGTCACAGGCGTTTTGATCGGCATCAATGCCCACAATTCAGCCTCTCGGGCGTTGATGGCCGACGCGGCCGCCATGTGTGCCGCCGGTATCGAGGAGTGCACCGTGAAAAAGCTCGCCATACCCCATGACGCCATCATTTTTGTCGGCGATGGGCGCAAAGCGCTGTTTCTGCGCAATGACGGGGACGAGAAGTTCCCCAACTTAAAGACCGAGCGCGTGTTCGCCGAGGAAAACCCGCCGACCCATGAGCAGGGCACTGACCGGCCCGGTCGCGGCGTCGAGAGCGGAGGGACGCATCGCCGCAGCAGCGTCGAACAGACTGACTGGCATCATCTGGAGGAACACCGCTTCACTCACCGGGTCGCGGGCGCTCTTGAGGATTTTGTTCGCCGCCATCACGTGCCGGCGCTCGTGGTTGTCGCGCCGCCGCGCACGCTCGCTGATTTGCGCCGCGACTTCCATGCCGACGTCAAGAAGCTGATCGTGGCCGAAGTCGGCAAGGACCTGACCAAGCACCCGGTCGGAGAAATCGAAACTCACCTGCTGAACTGACAGCCCGGCAGGGTTTTGCCGACGTCTTATTTCGCTGACGTTTGCCTCATTGCGCCAGCGCTTCCTGCGACGGCGAGGACGATACGAGCGGCCGGCCGCGCGCGCGTGGCGGGCGTGCCTTTGGGCCGCCCATCGAGTTCAGGAAGGCGTTGAAAACGCCGCTGCCTTTAACCGCGTCGTGGCCGGCCGAGATCAGCATGTCGATCTGGTCCGGCGGCAGTTTGAAGGCCGTCACGATGGCGTTGAGTTTCGCCGCGCGCTGATCGTCCAGTTGATCGAAAGAGACGCGGCCGACAAAGATTTTCAGATCCCGGCAATTCCATGCGGCCGGCGCGCCATAGCGCCGCCGCTCGGCGGCCGAAAGCTTGCAACGCCAATCGATCAGCGACTGCTGCCATCGCGCCATGGTGTCCTGGAACGCCGTGTAGCTGCCCACCGCGCCGGATCCGGTCGCGGTATCGGACGACGCGGTGATCAGATTGGCGCCGGAAGGCCCCTCCACTGTCTTGACCCAGTCGCCCGCGGGGGCGCGGCCGGCGTCGGCGACCAGAAACAACATCCGGCGCAATTTGACGCCTTCTTCCGGCTCGAGTGGACCGTACGGCGTTTCGGAAGCAAGGCGTGCGATGGTGAAGCCGGCAAGCCCATAATTGTCCACCATCCCGCCATCCAGCAGCTTGACGTAATGCACCTCGCCGGTGTGATAGCGGTGCAGCGCATCGGCAAAGAACCGAAGCAGTGGCGGCGCGTCGGGATTGCGGCGGACGCGTTCGACCCAGTCCGGCAGGGGGATGGGGCAGCGGCCCGGATAGCCTTCAATAACGACGGGCGCGAAAACCACGGGTACGGCGGCCGAAGCCGCCACGGCCATCGAAATCGGATAGGTCGAAAGGTCGCTGCACAGCGCGCCAAACAGGACCCTGCCAAACACGAACGGGGTGCGGTCGTAGATATCCGACGCGTTGATCCAAACGAACGGCCGCCGCTGGGTGAGCAATGATTTGAACGTCGCGTGGTCGAAGAGATTGTCGTCAAGCCAGCGCGGAAACAAAGTGGGGTCGTTGATGCCACCCTGCAGGCCGCGCGCGATGTTGAGAAGGCTGAGATCCATTTTCAGATTTTCCTCCGCGTTGCGCAGGAGGAAACGCTGCTTGAAATCGAGGAGAGCCTTGCGCTTCTTCAGTCCGTAATAAGCAGCGAGCACCGATCCGCCCGAAACGCCGGTAACAAAGTCGACCCGGTCAATGAGCGATGTGGAACGGCCCGGAAGCGTCGTTTCGTCCATGGCGGTGAGAACACCGTAGGAGAAGGCAGCGGCACGCGTGCCGCCGCCGGAGAACGACAGCGCGACGACCGTATCGTCGTAATAGGTTTCGACCTCGCGACCGACGTCGGCCGACATCTGCTGGCCGCTTGTCAGCGGCTGATTGATCGGGTCGTTGTGAATTTGGGCGCAGGCCGCCAAAAGGGCCGAACACGCAACGACACGCCATGCGCGGACTAAACGCTGCAACAGCACGCCCCTCACCAATTAACCAACCTTATCGACGCAACGGTTCGATTGCGTCAAGCAAACGCAGGGTTTGGCAAACAGCAGGTTACTTTTGAGGTTAATGCTTGGCGCAAACGAGATATTTTGGGGCGCCACCTGTTTATCGGGCCTCCGGGCAGCCCGGGCACCACCGAACACAACTCGACAAAGCCAGATTCGTCATTCGAGTCAAAGAGTTAGGCGATGCCAGCTCGGCGCCTGTTGGCAAAAGCGCCGTCTTTCCGCGGCGTTTCACTCAGAATCAGAAGAAAACGCGCGCCGTTGCGTGACAGATGCATGAATTCCGGTCAGGCGCGGAACTTTTCCGGCTCGACTTTTCCGGTCGCGAAAGCGTCTTGCGGGAGCCCGCCGGAGGCGGATTTCGGAGGCTGAAGCAAAAATATACCGGCGAGCTCGCCCGGACAGCTTCCGAATCTTGCCCTGATATCTGATACTTGCGCGTCCCCCCGACGATTCGTCCCCGTAATCCCCACATTTAGTGGTTGATTCAGATTTTCATACTAAGTCTTGACGGGCGCGACCGGGTTGGCCTAACTTTTCCAAGTTCGGCGCGCAAGTAAACGAAGTCGGCCGGGCTCTCCAATAAAGGGTTGCGGGAATGCTCCGCGCTGTCAGGGCGCGAGGCAACGGGCGGTTTTGCCTCTAACGGGGCGCCCGGAGTGGCGTAACGAGGCCCGGCTTAAGCCGGCGGGTTGGGGTGGCAGACAGAAGCAGGGGTAAGTCCGGACGCGAGGACAATGTGTTCCTCCGCGTCGCCGGAGAACCGTCGGCGGCATATATTAAGCGGGTCATTCCGCATGACGCCGGTGAAAAACAGATTGGGACATAAAGGGGCAGAGAATGCGGATCGAGCGGCGCTACACCAAAGAGGGACAGTCGGCTTACGCGGACATCGCTTTCCGGACCACCATCAGCGAGATCCGCAATCCCGACGGCTCCGTCGTCTTTCATGCCGATAATGTCGAAGTGCCGCAGCAATGGTCGCAAGTCGCCTCCGACGTGCTGGCGCAGAAGTATTTCCGCAAGGCCGGCGTGCCCGCGCGGCTGAAGAAGGTTGAAGAGGAAACCATTCCGTCCTGGCTGTGGCGGAGCGTTGCCGACGAGGACGCGCTCAAGGAGCTGCCGGAGAAGGAACGCTACGTCGGCGAAACCTCGTGCAAGCAGGTGTTCGACCGGCTGGCCGGCACGTGGACTTATTGGGGCTGGAAGGGCGGCTACTTTACCTCAGAGGCCGACGCGCAAGCTTTCTTCGACGAGCACCGCTACATGCTGGCGATGCAGATGGCGGCGCCGAATTCGCCGCAATGGTTCAACACCGGGCTGCACTGGGCCTACGGCATCGACGGCCCGAGCCAGGGACATTTCTACGTCGACTTCCAGACCGGCGAACTCAAACAATCTGCCACCGCTTACGAGCATCCGCAGCCGCACGCCTGCTTCATCCAGTCGATCGCCGACGACCTCGTCAACGAGGGCGGCATCATGGATCTGTGGGTGCGCGAGGCGCGGCTGTTCAAGTACGGCTCCGGCACCGGCTCGAATTTCTCCAAGCTGCGCGGCGAAGGCGAGAAGCTCTCCGGCGGCGGCAAATCGTCCGGCCTGATGAGCTTCCTCAAGATCGGCGACCGCGCCGCGGGCGCGATCAAGTCGGGCGGCACCACGCGCCGCGCCGCCAAGATGGTCATTCTCGACGCCGACCATCCGGATATCGAGGCATTCACCGCATGGAAGGTGATCGAGGAGCAAAAAGTCGCCAACCTCGTCACCGGCTCCAAGATCAATCAGCGGCACCTGCGCGCGATCCTCAAGGCTTGCGTGAACTGCGAGGGCTCGGGCGACGATTGCTTCGATCCGGAGAAGAATCCGGTGCTCCGCCGCGAGATCAAAGCGGCGCGCAAGAATCACGTGCCGGACAATTACATCCGCCGCGTCATTCAATTTGCCAAGCAGGGCTACAAGGACATCGATTTTCCGGTCTACGATACCGATTGGGATTCCGAGGCCTATCTCACCGTCTCCGGCCAGAATTCCAACAACACGGTGCGGGTGACCGACGAATTCCTCAAGGCCGTCGAGGCCGATCGCGACTGGGATCTGTTCTGGCGCACCAAGCCGGGCAAGATTTCCAGGACCATCAAGGCGCGCGATCTGTGGGAGAAGATCGGCTACGCCGCCTGGGCCAGCGCCGATCCCGGCCTGCAATTCCACACCACCATCAACGACTGGCACACCTG
>CAVSFV010000026.1:0-5532 GCA_963727325.1 uncultured Alphaproteobacteria bacterium | reverse complement strand
TGGTCTATGGCGACGCCGCCGCCGTGCTGACGAAGATGATCGAGGCCGTGCGTGGACTGGGCCTCAAGGCCGCCGCGTGACCCGTTGCAATTCAAACTCGCGAAGACAGGAGTTCCAAGATGGCCGGTAAGATGCACGTCGCCGTTGTCGAGCAGTTCGGCAAACCGTTGCTGTTCCAGGAGTGGGATATTCCGGCCCCAGGCCCGGGACAGATCCTGGTGAAAACGGAGGCCTGCGGCGTATGCCACACGGACCTTCACGCGGCGACCGGCGACTGGCCACTAAAACCGAAACTTCCGTTCATTCCGGGGCACGAAGCCATCGGCCGTGTCGCTGCTGTCGGAGCAGGCGTAACGATCGTCAAGGAGGGTGACCGCGTCGGCGTGCCATGGCTCTACTCGGCCTGCGGACACTGCGAGCACTGCCTTTCGGCATGGGAAACTGTCTGCGGCGAGGCGGAGTTTGGCGGCTACACCAAGAATGGCGGCTTCGCCGAGTACGTTGTCGCTGATCCGAACTACGTCGCCCATATACCCGCAGGCCTCGATCCGAAACTCGCCGCGCCTCTGATCTGCGCCGGGATCACCACATACAAGGGAATAAAGGAAACTGAAGCGAGACCGGGTGAGTGGATTGTCATCTCGGGCGCGGGCGGCCTCGGACATCTTGCCATTCAATATGCCAAGATCATGGGACTTCAGGTCTGCGCGGTGGACATCGATGATGGCAAGCTCGCGCTGGCGAAGCAGATGGGCGCGGATTTCGTGGTGAATGCGAAGCACGGGGACGCGGGGGAGGTCGTTAAGAGGGGCACCAACGGTGGCGCGCACGGCGTTCTGATCACCGCGCCTTCGCTCTGCGCTTTTAAGCAGGGTATCAGCATGGCTCGCAAGCGCGGCACCTGCGTCCTGGTCGGCCTGCCGCCGGGCGACTTCCCCGTGCCTCTGTTCGACGTCGTGGCGAATTGCATCACCATTCGTGGTTCCTTCGTCGGTACCCGCGAAGATATGGCTGAAGCTCTCGCGTTCGCCGCTGAGGGCAAGGTCAAGGCTGATATCGAGCTGCAACCGCTGTCGGCAATCAACGACATCTTCAACCGGCTAGAGCACGGCAAAGTGGCCGGCCGCGTGGTTCTCGATTTCTGCGCCACGGCGGACGACAGACCGCGAAATCGCACGCAGCGAAGAAGTTGGAAGCTGCGGCTGTCAGCTAGTTGCGGCTCCGCGACGTGAATACGGACCGTGCTTGCCAATACGGCAAAGTCGCTCTGTTGACACCCGCCCAGATGGGTGAAGCCGACAGAGCGGCCGAGGCTACCGGCATTGACGGCTTCGGCCTGATGGAGGCGGCTGGCAGCGCGGTCGCGGTGGCGGTCGGGGCGCGATGGCCGATGCGGCCGGTGACCGTGCTGTGCGGACCGGGGAAGAACGGCGGCGACGGCTTCGTCGCCGCGCCGAGGCTCCGCCGGACCTGTTTCAAGCGATTGTCGGACCGTGCGTGCTGACCCCGCATGCCGGTGAATTCAAGCGCCTCTTTCATTTCGAGGGCGACAAGCTGCAACGCACGCGCGGCGCGGCGAAGCAGTGCAACGCCGTCGTGCTGCTCAAAGGCCCCGATACCGTCATTGCCGCTCCGGATGGACGCGCAATTATCAACTCCAATGCCCCTGCGCAGCTTGCTACCGGTGGGAGCGGCGACGTTCTGACGGGCGTTGTCGCAGCGCTGCTCGCACAGGGAATGCCCCCCTTCGAGGCGGCCGCTGCAGCAGCTTGGCTGCACGGCGCCGCCGCGACCGAATACGGGTTGGGACTGGTCGCGCAGGATTTGCCGGATGTCCTGCCGCGCGTTCTGCAGAAACTCAAACTGCTGTCGAACGGTTAGGATCAAAGGCGCTTTCCGAGGATCCGGTTCCGCCGAACAAAGACAAGACCATGAAGGCAATGGTGCTAAAGAAACTGAAGACGGCGATCCACCTCACACCACTGATCCAGAGGGAGAGCGGAATTTTCCGCTCTCCGATAGGTCGGCCTGATGTTGGCTATCGCCGCTCCGGCCTATAATCATCGCGTCATAGATTCGGAATCTACTCACAGCTTACAAGCACGTCCCAGAATCAGCCCTCTGCTCATCTATCTAACGATGGATGACGACGACGCGTTCGAGTTTCGTGGCAAGCAGCCAATCCCAGAACGGCGTGGTCACGCCATATTTGCCGGGCGTGCTTCGATAGTGGTGCGCCATGTGTCGGATGCGTGCCTGGTACAACAGGGTGCCCGTTTTCGGTTCCACGTGGTGGGAGAGGTGGTGCACCAGCATATAGCCGATGTAACCCAGCAATGCTCCGCTTGCGAAGCCGCTTGCAGCGACCAATCCGACCACGACAAATGGAGCAAAGAACACACCGAAGACTATGCCAAAGCTCAAGAACGAGGGCGCGCCGATCAGCGCACGAGGATTTGCATGATGGGCATCGTGCAATCGCTTGAAAAACGGGACGCGATGATAGACCCATCGGTGCACCGCATACTCGACGAGTGTCCAGGTCCCAAGGCCGGCGAACAGAGCAAGCCCCCACAGTCCCGCCGCTTCAAAATCTCGATGCACGAGTGCCACCGTGGCGAGGGCGACAATGGCGATCGGACTGACGACGAAATCAGCGAAATAGAAACCTCTGTTCAACTTCATAAGGCGCCTTGCCGTTACCCCCGTCAATGCAGGCCCGCCGGCCATGACAATCGCTTGCGCATGGCAACGCTGGCTCTAACTCTCGGCTCGAATTCGAACCCTGGAGGCGTCCCCGCCTGGTAGTCCTCGACGACGACGCTTCCTCCGCGAACCTGAGTAGGTCGGCGTGGTGACAACGACTCGAATGGCGTCACGTAAGGCTGCCGCGCTCAATAAGCACACATGATACTGCTACGGTAGCTTCGGAAACTACCTACCGATCACACGCGCGTGACATGAACTTCGCAGGGGCGGCAGGTAGATTCCGACCCTTCGCGGCGGCGGCGTTGCTCGCTATCGTGCGCGGGAACCGCAGCTCAAAGCTGGCCAAGCAAACAAACCTCGAGTCATGGATCGTCTTCTGGAACCCTCTGCGTCATCGAAGGGTTCTATACCGAGGGCCGCGTTCTCGCCGCACCACGCATCCGCCGCGCGCTGCGCGTCTATCTCCAAGTATCTCCAAGGGGTCGACGCGGGAGTGGCGGAACTCGCCCGCGCAATAGATTCGGCGCGAATGGTGAATTCTCACAGGGAGTGAAACAAATGCAGATCGGCATGATCGGAATCGGCAAAATGGGCGGCAACATGTCTCGTCGCTTGATGAAAGCGGGACACCGTTGCGTGGTTTACGCCCGGACCGCCAAGACGCGCGACGCGCTGGCAAAGGACGGCGCCACGGCGGCGGCGTCGATTGCCGATCTGGTGAAAAAGCTTGGAGAAAAGCCACGCGTCATTTGGCTGATGCTGCCTGCGGGCAAGGTCACCGAAGAGATGGTCGAGCAACTCGGCGGTCTGCTGGAAAGGGACGACATCATCATCGACGGCGGCAATTCCTTTTACAAGGACGACATCCGTCGCGCCAAGAAGCTGGCGGCGAAGGCCATCCGCTACGTCGATTGCGGCACGTCCGGCGGCGTCTGGGGTATCGAGCGCGGCTACTGCATGATGATCGGCGGCCCGAAGAGGCGGTGGATCATCTCGATCCGATCTTCTCGGCGCTGGCGCCGGGGCTCGGCAATATCCCGCGAACGTCGGGCCGCGCAGAAAGGCGATTCCCGCGCCGAGCGCGGCTACATTCATGCCGGTCCGTCCGGCGCCGGGCATTTCGTCAAGATGGTGCACAACGGCATCGAGTACGGCCTGATGCAGGCCTACGCCGAGGGCTTTGATATCCTGCGCAACAAGGATTCGAAGGATCTAGCCGAGGACGAACGCTTCACACTGAACATGCCGGATATCGCGGAGGTGTGGCGGCGCGGCAGCGTTATCTCGTCCTGGCTGCTCGATCTCGCCGCCGCCGCGTTGGCGAAGGATGCGCAATTGAAGGATTTCTCCGGCTACGTCCAGGATTTGGGGGAGGGGCGCTGGACGGTCGAGGCCGCAGTCGAGGAATTGGTCCCGGCGGATGTGATCACCTCGGCGCTCTACGCCCGTTTCCGCTCGCGGCAGGAGCACACATTCGGCGAAAAGGTGCTCTCGGCCATGCGCTTCGGCTTCGGCGGACACGTCGAAGGTCAAGAGGCGATAGACCCCCAGCGAAAGCCGAAGGATTCTCAGCGCCAATCCGCAGCGCAACACGCCGCCGAGTAGCGCCATGCTTAACGAATGCCTCCGATCCAGCCGTCGTCAGACTGCGCAAGTAGTCGCATGTCCGCCGCGGCGTCCGGCCAAGCCGGCCGATCCCTGCGCCATGGTGATCTTCGGCGCCACCGGCGACCTGACCAAGCGCCTGGTGGTGCCGGCGCTCTACAATCTCCTGCGCACCAAGGTGCTGCCGGAGATTTCGCGTCGATCGGCGTCGCCCGGGCGGCCGGAACCGCTGGAAGCTGGCGCGACGAGCTTCATGGCATGCTGACCAGCTTTGTCGGCAACGCCACCGCGGAGTTCGATGTCGACCACATCGACGAGGTTGTCTGGAAGCGGCTTGCGGAGAAGATGGTTTATGTCGAGGGCGACCTGACCAAGCCCGAGCTGTATGACAAACTTCGCGGCGCTTGCGAAGTGTTCACATGACACTTGAGATCAAAGTCGGCCCGCCCCAACTTACCGTCCATCAGGGTTACACCGTCATGGTCAGTGACCCTGATGGCCAGATCCTCGCGACAGGGCAGAAAGGCCTGTATTTTCTCGATACCCGCCTGATCAGCTCATGGGCGATGTTCGCCGATGGCGTGCAGTGGAAACTGCTGAACGGCGGTGCGCTGGCGGCGTCCGCAGCGCAAGTCTATTGCACGAACCCGCCGATGCTTACCTCCGTGGGAAACATACCGGAGAATAAGGTGGGCCTAATCCTCGGCCGTCACATCGACGGCGGCATGCACGAAGACATCGACATCACCAACTACGGCTCGCAGAAGGTTTGCTTCAATCTCGAAATAGCAATCCGGAGCGACTTCGCCGACATCTTCGAGGTCAAGGGCAAGAATGTCACCGGCGCGGCGAGATCATGAGCGATTGGTCCGCAGCCGCCCAGGAACTGACGACCACATACCAGCACGAAGATTTTTCTCGGGCGCTGAAAGTGACGGCAAGTGGTCAACACTCGGCGATGAGCTACGCGAACGGCCGATTGAGTTTCAAAATCGAGCTTCAGCCGGGCGCCTCTTGGCACACTTGTCTGCTTTACGCCTTCGCGAACGGCGACAATTGGAGCATGGCACCGAAAAAATGCGTCGACGATTACATGAGCTCGGAGGCGGCCAGTGCGCAGAAGCTGTGGAAGAAGAGCGTACTCAAGGTCGATGCGAACAACGATGTATTTGCGGCCGCCTTCGCGCAAGCTATTGACGATATGTCGGCGCTGCGACT
>CAVSFV010000025.1:0-61702 GCA_963727325.1 uncultured Alphaproteobacteria bacterium | reverse complement strand
GGAGCGTAATCCGCCGATGTGAGGAACCCCTACCCGAGGCGGCGGGTTACGCCGCTCCGCGGCTAACCCGCCCTACGCGATCTCCCCTACGCGGTCAACACTCACGCCCTCTGCCGGTCGTTGTCGATCGGCAACACCTGGCCGCTGATCGACTTGCCGGCGTCGGAGGCGAGGAATACCGCGAGCGCGGCGATGTCCTTTGGATCGATCATTTCCTTGATCGACTGCTCGGCCATCGCGGCGGCGCGCACCTCTGTCATCGACTTGCCGCTGATCTGGGCGCGGCCGGCGAAGACGCGCTCGATGCGGTCGCCCGCGACCGCGCCGGGCGCAATCGCGTTCGCGCGGATGCCCCACTCGCCGAGCTCGATCGCCAGCGTCTTGGTGAAGCCGATCACGCCCCATTTGGTGGCGGCATAGGGGCTCCTGTTGGCAAAGCCGTAACGCCCCGCCACCGACGACATATTGATGATGACGCCGGCCGGCGATTGCTTGAGATGCGGGATCGCCAGCCGCGTAACGTCGAACATGGCGGTGAGATTGACCGCAATCACTTTGTCCCAATCGTCCGGCGGATAATCGGCGACCGGCAGCGTCATCCCGGAGATGCCGGCATTGTTGATCAGGACGTCGAGCCCGCCGAGCCGCGCGACGGCGTCCGGCACCATGCGCTCGATCTCGGCGCGGCGCGACATATCGCACGGCTGCGCGATCAGTCCGGGGATCTCCCTGGCGATCGCGTCAAGCGCGCCGGCATCGATGTCGCAGACAAAAACGCGCGCGCCGGCCGCCGCAAATGCGCGCGCAAACTCGCGGCCGATGCCGGCAGCGCCCGCGGTGATCAAGACCCGTTGTGGCATATCCTCTCCCTCCCGACTGTTGCGGCTACGTCCCTGCTCCGTGCATACGCGAGCATGAGAAATTCTCATTGTCCGGATGAAAACATTCGTTTGTTGCCCGGACCATCAAACCACAGATTGCGCGTAACAAAGAGCCAAGTCGGCGTCCCTCAACAACGGAGGACGGACATGAGCAGCGTTGCTGCATACCGGGACTTTCACCTGCCCTCTACGCGCGTGCCGGCATCGACAAACACGCCGGCGCACCCGCGTGGAGGCATCTTCAAGCGCTTTTTGGCAGCCATCGAGCGTTCGCGGCAGCGCCGCATTGAGCAAGAGGCGGGGCGTTTCATCGCCAGGCACGGTGGGCGGATCACCGACGACGTCGAGCGGCAACTCAATGGGCACTTCAGCGGCGGCGGTTTTCCGCCGTATCGGCCGCAGCGCCCATTCCGGCCGTTCGCCGGTCCGTGTGGAAGTTAAAACGCCCGCGGCGCTGCTTAGCACTCCAACACCGCGACGTGCCCCTGTTCGCCGTAGCGCAGCAGCGCGCGGTCGCGCGTAACCAGCGCCGCGCCGAGTTCACGCGCGGTCGCGGCGATGATGCGGTCGGTCGGATCCTTCGGCGGCTTCCCTGGCAGATAAGACGACGCGATCAGCATGTCGGCGGTCAGCGGCGCGAGTTGAACGCCGGGCGCGTCGAACAGATTGGCGAACCAGCGCTCTGGCCGGATCAGCATTTGCAGCCGCCCGCGGGACACCAGCATCCCGACTTCCCAGGCGCTGATCGGCGAAATGAAGGTCGCGCCCTCCTCCTTCGCCGTCCTCAAGGCGTCAACGGCCGCCGCTGCAATGGGTGCCCTTTCGGTAAGAAAAATGAGCGTGCAGGTGTCCAGAAGAAGCGACCGCACCTATTCTTCCCGCTTCTCGGGTCCATACTCCGCATCGAGACGATCCGCCCATTCCGGATCGGCGGGCTGCGTCAAATCAGTACCGGGCATGATGCGGACGAGGCCCTGCATCATTCCGTACAGCGGATGAAATGGCTGCTCGCCGCCAGCGGCGGCCGGCGACTTTGGTCCGCGCACGCGGCGAAAGACAAGCTTGCGGCCGGCCATATCGACATCGCCGCTTTCAAAACCCGCTTCACGCCATACCCGAGTCATGACGCTGTTCTTCGCGTTGTTGCTCCACCAGGGGCGGTGTTTGCGCGCCGACGGCGGCAGCTTCACGCCGGTCACCTTTTCAATGTCGTCAAACCTCATCGGCACGCGGTCGCCCTGCTGGCGTTTCAAGTAGTCGCCGAGCGCGTCGTATTTCGACACCGGCACCTCCAGTACCTAATGTACTTATAGGTACTTTATATAACCGTAGGTACCGTCACGCAAGCGCACTCGCTTCGCCACCCGCCCGAAGAATCGCGCCGCCTTCGGTAAACGAGAGATGAATCGCGGAAAAAACAAAGCGCGGGACTCTCCGCTGAGTCTCTCTCATCCTCGGCGCACGATTCCTCAGGGGGTTCTTTGGAGCGTTTTTGGAGCCCACGATGCACACGCTGTTGGCCGTCGCGCTTTTGACCGCCTGCATGGTCAACATGGCCTGCCTGTGCGGCCATTTATGAGCGTGGGCTGGATGCGCTGCGCCGGCGCCGTTCGGCCGCTGACGTAAACGGCAACGCCGAATAACCGATAGCGCGGTTGGCTGCCGTGGCCCGCGGCGCGTGATAGACTGGTCACGTCACCGTGCTACCTGGTCGTTCCTCGTCCATTCCTCTCAGGTATTTTAGGGAGTGAAAGCACCATGTCCCATCACCTCGACTCACCAATTGCCCGCCAAGACGTCCGCCTCGACATCACCGATCTTTATGTGTTCAAGGGCGAGACCGGCACCGTCTTCGTGATCAATGTCTGCCACTCGATCGCCGGTCCAATTCCTGTGCCGGGCTATCACCCGGAAGGAATGTACGAGTTCAAGGTCGACCTCAACGGCGATGCCGTCGAAGATGTGACCTACCGCATCACTTTCGACGCGCGTGACGCGGCGGGCAAGCAGCGCTTCGTCCTGCGCCGGATCGCGGGCAGCGATGCCGCAGACCCGAATGCCGCCGGCATTGTGGTGGCTCAGGGCGCGACCGGAGAAACGGCCGTAACCGCGAGCGGTTTGCGCCTCTGGGCTGGCAAAGCCGGCGACCCGTTCTGGATCGAGCCCGACGTGCTGCACGCGGTCGGCCATGCCTTCCAGGACGGCACCGTGATCGACCTGTCCGGATGGAATCCGGCGAAGGCGAAGAATCTGTTTGCCGGCCACACCGTCTATTCGATGGTGCTGGAGGTGCCCGATGCCGAACTCCTCGGCGGCACTGCTCGCGGCAAACGGATCGGCGTGTGGGCGGTGGCGACGCTCGCCACCGATGCCGGCGGCTGGCGGCCAATCAATCGCGTCGGCCTGCCGATGATCCACCCGCTGTTCACGCAGTTCAACGAAGACCTCGGCAACCGGCTCAATGCCGGCCGGCCGGCCGATGACTTCGCGACGTACGGCGCGGCTGTCGGCAAGGCGATCGCCGGCGTCGTCGCGGCCAACGGAACCTCAGAGGATCCGCAAGGGTATGGCGCGAAGGTCGCCCATCGCTTCTTCCCGAACATTCTGCCCTACGAGGTCGGCACACCGGCGGCGTTCGGCTTTGTCGAATGGAATGGCCGCTCTTTGACCGATAACGCGCCGGACGTGATGTTCAGTCATTGCGGCGAATACTCCCGTTCGTCTTGGCATCGGCAAAGAGTCGGTCACCGCAAAGCCCTCGAAGACCTTCCCGTACGTGCCTTCCGCGGCTTGAGTTTTACGGCGTGGCGCAATCGGTGGAGACAACGGTGGTGCGCAGACTGATTCCAGCCGTGACCGTGCTTCTCCTCCAATGCACCGCTGCCGCTTGGCCGGGTTCTGGACAAGCGCAACCGGCCAGCGCGTCGGGTGACTCGGTTGTCGCCGCGCTCGCCGGCGGGCTGGTGGAACGCGGCGCGTGCACGGGTGTCGCGGTCGCTACGGATCATAGCGGAAAGCAGGACTTTTATGCTTATGGCGAAGTGGCCCGCGGGACCGGTCGTCTGCCGACCCCCGCGACTGAGTTCGAGATCGGTTCGATCACCAAGGTGTTCACGACCACACTGCTGGCGCTCTACGCCCACCGCCAGGCGATCAAGCTCGATGCGCCGCTGCAGAACTATGTGCCGCCGGGCATCACCGTGCCGAGCTTTTTAGGCCGCCAGATCACGCTCGTCGATTTGGCGACGCACACGTCGGGTTTGCCGCGCCAGCCGCACATGCAGGGCGATAGCTATTCGTCGGCGGAGATGTTCACGTTCCTTGCCTCCTACCGGCTCACCCGCGCTCCCGGCGCTCAATTTGAATACTCAAACCTCGGCGTCGCACTGCTTGCGCATGCGCTGGCGCAGGCCACGGGCGTGCCCTGGGAGACGATGGTTCAACGAGAGATCACATCCAGGCTCGGCATGCCCGACACGCGGCTTAAGCTCGACGACGAAGAGCGTGCGCGCCTGGCGATCGGCTACAACCGCGCCGGACAGCGCGCCAAGGAAAACATGCCGACATGGCCGGCCTTCAACGGCGCGGGCGCGCTGTTTTCGACCATCAGCGACATGCAGCGCTTCCTCGCCTGGAACATGGGCAGGCTGAAAGACAATCCCCTCAACGATCTGCTTGCGGACTTGCACAAGCCGCGGTTTGCGCTGCCGCGGCCCGGCGCCGGAGTGGGATTGGGCTGGCAGATCGTACCGCTCGGCGGACGTTTGTCGGTGGTGTGGAAAAATGGCGGAACGCTGGGCTACAGCTCCTATATCGGCTTCGTACCGGGCGCGAATTCCGGAATCGTCCTGTTGGCGAATTCAACAAAATGCCCGGTGACGCGCGTCGGCGTCCAGATTCTCGCTGCCCTCAACGGGCAGGCTCAGGCGACGACGCCGGAGTTCGAAGGCGGCGACTGAGGTGACGTCGGGATCCGCAGAATCTCTCGGCCCGCGAGGCGGATGAGCAGCGCGTACCCTGGATTTCATTGAGGCTCCATCGCGGCTACAATCGTCGCCATGGACGACTTTCCGATCGTTCCGCCAGTCATCATCAAGGACACGCCGAAGCCGCGGCGGCTGACGACGCTGAAAGAGGCGCACGATTATGTGGACGAGGCGATGCGCCTGGGCCGGCCGGCGCCGTGGCGGGAACTGTGGCACCGCCTCAAATCGGTGACGAGCGAGGAAGACGCCATTGCGGCTATCGGCGACATGCGCGAATTGCTTGCGGCCGAGGACTTGCTGTTGCCCGGCGACTAGGCCGCAAAGCCAGCTTTACGTGGGGCCGGTCCGGGATGGCGGGGATTTGGCCATCACCGCAAACACCGATTCAATCTTGGCTTTCAACGTGTGAGCGTCAAATGGTTTGACGATATAATTGTTCACGCCGGCGTTCTTTGCCGCGACGACATTGTCGGTCTTGGATTCGGCGGTCACCATGATGAACGGCGTTTGCTTCAAGCCCGGATCGCCGCGCACCTCCCGCAGGAAGTCATAGCCGGTCATCGTTTCCATATTCCAATCGGAGATCACCAGGCCGTACCGCTTGGCGCGCATCTTGGTAAGCGCGGCGGCGCCGTCACCCGCGTCGTCAACGTCGTTGAATCCGATTTGGTTCAGCAAATTGCGGATGATGCGCACCATCGTGCGCTGGTCGTCGACCACGAGCACGGGCAGTGAGATGTGGAGAGCCATGGTCCCGGCGCCGGCGCGCAGAGCCGCGCTAAACGGACAACAGCATTGTCATCCAGGATTAAACATCCAGTTAACAAATATCCTCCAACCGACGTTTTTAGTACGGACTTCGAGCCAGCGGGCCGCGTGCCGCCATGAGCGAATGGCGGGCCACGTCACCCGATCTCTGCATCCGGCACGCCATGCAAAAGCCCTTGGGTCTTACGCCGTTCACGGCGGCACCGCGCCGCCCCCATCGATCGCACCTTCTTTCAGCAGCGGCGAAAATGAGGTAGCGTGGTAGAGCATGCGAACGCCGGGCATTTCGGGTAGGGTGACAAGCGAGGGGAAATTGTTATGTCGTCATTATATGCGGGCCTGACAAAGGCCAGTCCGTATATTCTAAGCGTGCTGCGCATCGTTGCGGCGCTCTTGTTCATCGAACACGGCTTGGCAAAATATTTCGGCTTTCCGGCCGCCGGCCCGCCCATGAATGCGCTGCTCTACGCTCAAGGCGCCATCGAGATCATCGGCGGCATCCTCCTCCTGGTCGGCGCCTTTACCCGCCCCGTCGCGTTTATTCTCGCGGGCGACATGGCCGTTGCCTATTTCATGGCGCATTTTCCGAAATCGTTCTTCCCTATGATGAATGCCGGGGATGCGGCGGTGCTGTACTGCTTCATCTTCCTCTACATCTTCTTCGCCGGCGGCGGCGCATGGAGCGTCGATCGCGCTGCGTTCAAGCAGGACTAGCCGATCGGCGTCGCGCCGGCGGGAAGTTTGTTCGGCGCTGAGGGTTTGAGACTTACGGCACAAACTTAAGTACGGGAGACATTTGTCGGCCTTGTGTATGGCCGTGAAATTCATTCCCAATTGGACCACCGGGTAATCGAGATTTTCGAGCCAGGCGTGCAGCTTGTTCTTGTCGGTCTTGACCATTTCGACCAGCAACATCGGACGATTTTTGCCGATCGATTTGACGCCTCCCGCCAACGCATCGAGCTCCATCCCTTCGACATCTATTTTGATCAGATCGAGGCGAGAAAAGTTGAACGAATTCAAGACTGATGGTCTCAACATCGACCATACTGCTTTCGGAATAATCGATCGCTTGGCCGATAAACTCCGCATTCTCCCGCTTCCTGAGCTCCGTCCCATCGGGGCCCTAGCAGATATCCTTAGCGCTCGCGATGACGTGCTTGTCGCAATCCAACGGCGGCGCCGCTCCGCTTGTGTTCAGGGGATTTTTTCGAAGCTATAGTCTTCGACAAGATGGGATAATGGGGGGGCCGGCCGTGCCGCAGTTCCAACACGCCGAGACTTGGCAAACCAGACTTGCCGCGTTGCCGCTCACCAGCTACGGCCCCGGCGAGACCGTGTTCACGGAAGGCACGAGAACCGGGCAACTCCTGATCCTCAAGAGCGGGGTGGTCAGCGTCATCAAGGGCGGCACCGAGATCGCCACCGTGGCTGAGCCTGGCGTGATCTTCGGCGAGCTGTCTGCGCTGCTGGACCAGCCGCATACCGCGGACGTGCGCACGGTGGAAGCCTCAGAATTCCATGTCGCCGACGCCGCGACGTTGCTCGGAGAGGACCCGGTCGCGCTGCTCTATATTGCGACAGTGCTGGCGCGGCGTCTTGATTACACCAACCAGGCCCTCCTCGAACTCAAGAACCAGCTTCAGGCCGGTGAATCGCCGGGCTTGATCGATCAAACAATCGGCAGGATCGAAGGTTTGCTGAGCGCCATCGGCGACGGCTACATCCGCGCGGGGGCCGGGCTTTCTATGTTTCCAGGCTCCTGATCTGGCGCCAATACGACCTCAGCCGTTCTAAAGGTCACCGGCGAAAATCCAAACGGCCACCCGACCAGCGGCCGTCTATGCGCCGGCTGCTGACAATTTTGCCGATCCAAGGTCGCGTGATCTTTGGATCGCTGAGGTTGATGTATTTTCCGATCAGCCGGTCGGCTCCGGCATGCTGCGCTTCGATCATTCCCTCGCGTGCACCATGATCCCAATTGAAGCGGAGATAGACGCGGTCCTCCGCAAGTCTCACTTCAGCCTGACCCGATTTCCATTTTTCCTTTGTATCGCCCTCAACTGTCGGATCTGAACCGCCATTCCATCGGCTGCACCACGGTCCGGCAATCGAAGCGAACTCGCTTTCGGTGCGCTGACCGCCCCAAGCCGCAGCATTCGGATCATGATCCGAACCCTCAAGAGAAGCACCGGCCGCAAACGCCATTGTTTCCGGACCCATCGGATCAGGAACGTCCATGACATCAAACGGATTTCGAACCGCGCCGCCGTTCTGAACGCCGACGGCGTCTTTGTTTTGCTGTGACATGATTTTGTTCCTTTTTAGCTGGCGCTTTTTTCGCGTGCCAGGCACATCGAGCAAGCCAGAATAAAGACGCATGCGCGGCGGCCCACCCAATTCGTGCCGCCTGCAGCGGTTTGCGAACTGCGTCGCAATGCCATCACAAATTGCCGACACTATGCCGGCGCGAGATTCGGGCAGGATCCAAGTGAGCTGTGGCGCAACGGTTGCGATTTGCTTGCTTGCCGCTGTGCGCCGCGATTCTTGGCGGTTGCGCGACGATTTATGATGCGCCGATTAATCTTCCGCTCGCGAGCGCGAAAGCGGCGACGTTTGACGCCGGCAACCCGGTTCCTGCCAGGGGCGATGATCTTCTCATCGCGTTGGCATTCTCCGGCGGCGGTACGCGCGCTTCCGCCTTCTCTTACGGCGTGCTTTTAGGACTTGATCGAGTGCGGGAGGATTCGGGTAGCAGCGATATCAGCCTGCTCGACAGCATCCATTACGTCTCGGGGGTATCAGGCGGCGCCGTCACCGCGGCTTATTTTGGATTGCGGGGCCGCTCCGCGCTGTCGGATTTTCCCAATCGGTTTCTCCTGAGGGACGCGGAAGAGTCTTTAGAGACGCCGTTTACGCCGGTCGGCCTGTTGCGCGCCTATCAAGGCGGAACAAATGACGCTCGGCAATTCACGCGTTGGCTCGATCAAAACGTTTTTCAGGGCGCCACCTTTGGGCAACTCGACACGCCCGAACACCCTCACATCCTGATCAATGCTTCCGACGTCTACAATCGAACGCCATTCGTGTTCAATGCGACGACCTTTGCGGCCATCTGCAGCGACCTGAACGCCTATCCGATTGCGAATGCGGTGGCAGCTTCGGCCGCGATGCCGCTGATCTTCGCACCCATGGTGCTGACGTCCTATGGCGATCGATGCCGGACGACGCTCCCCAAATGGGTCGCGGAGGCACAAAACTCCCATGATGCGTCGCCGCTGTTGAAAGCATCCGCCGAGGCCATCGTAAGGTATCGCAACGGCTCGGTGCCCTTCATCAAGCTGCTGGATGGCGGCGTCGTGGATTTTTACGGCCTCTCCGGATTTACGATCATGCGATTGGCCGCGGAAGCACCTTACGAGCCGCTCGCCGCCCGCCAGGCGGTCAAAATTCGGCGCGTCTTGTTTCTGGTGGTCGACGCAGGACGCGGACCCGCGGGGGATTGGAGCAAAAGCGTGGACGGCCCCAACGCCCCGGAACTCCTTATGGCCGCGGCCGATACCGCGACGGCTTCAAGCGCGCGTTTAAGCTTTACTGCCTTTGACCAGACCATGTTGGAATGGCGCGAGATGCTGGTGCGTTGGCGTTGCGGCTTATCACCGAGCCAACGGCAAAGTTACGGCGTGTCCGGCAGATGGGATTGCCGCGACCTGAAATTCTTTGTCGGGCATCTTGATTTTGATCAACTTGGGGCTCGGCGATCTCTCGAACTTAATTCCATACCGACACGCTTTAGGCTGTCGCCGGAAGAGGTGGAAAAACTCGAGATCGCGGGCCAAGACGCGCTGCAAACAAGCCCGACGTTCAGCGCCTTTCTTGGCAGTTTTGGCCGACAAGCCATCACGGCGGCGGCCGCCCGGCCTTAAGCACCCGGCGGCTTTTCCGGCGGCGAACTGCGGTAAAATGGGCTCATGACCTGCCGCCGGCCCGCGAGCCCGCGTTAGCTCGGTGTTCATTAAAATGAGCCTAGTGTGAAGGGTTATGACGCTGACCTCACAGGCGGTTCTCGCTGAGCTCGATTCGGTGCTTCCCGCAAAGCCCGATTCCTGGCGCAGCGGGGCGTTGCGTCAAATCGTCGATCTGTTTCTCGCAGGCGCGGACATATATGGCGACGAACAGGTCGCCCTGTTCGACGAGGTGATCGCCCGTCTGACGCAGAAAATGGACCGGATGCAGCTTGCCGAGCTCAGCAATTGGCTGGCGCCGGTCGCCAACGCGCCGGTGAGAGTGCTTGGACGCCTCGTCCGCCACAGCGACGCGGCGGTCTGGGGCCCGATCGTCGACCAGGCGGACGCGCTGCCGGACGCCGACCTCATCGAAATCGCCGACAAGGACCGCGTCGATCCAAACCTGCTGAAGCGGATCGCCGCCCGCCCGCATCTCAGCACGGCGGTCACCGATGTGCTGCTCAAGCGCGGCAATAAAGCGCTTCAACAGACGATCATCGGCAACCCGAATGCGCTGGTATCGGAAGAAGGCTTCGCCCGGGTGATTACTGCGCTCGACGGTGACAAAGACCTGGCCGGCGCGATCGCAGCGCGTAATGATGTGCCGGCGGAACTGCGCGTTTGGCTTACCAAGACCTTAACCGGCTAGCCGCTCGTTAACCGGGCGCGCCACACTCCCCCGATCAAACCTGAGCAAAACGCATGCTGCCCGCGCCTCGGTAAACCTAGGCACGGGCAGTCATTCGGCAACCCGAACAGCGGTTACGACTTACTCGCGTTCCAGCGGCCGTTGTACTTGAACTCCGGCGCCGCCTTAAGCTGGCTGGCGTTGGCATCCATAGTCGCATGCCATTTCTTGTCGGAACTGTTGTAGCTTACCTTGATGTTTGTTGGAGAGACCGCAACGTAATGCTCGCCCATGCCGAGAAAGCCGCCCACCGACACGATATAGGCGCGCGTGCGGCCATGCGGTCCCATCGCAATATCCTTGATCTGGCCGACGCTCTTGTTGGCGTTGTTGTAGACGTCGAGACCGACCAGGTTCGAGCTCAGCTCGTCGTTGTTGGGAATGGTCACGAACTCCGCACCCGACGGCATATCGGCCGCCGCATTCGCCGATTCGTTTGTACCCATGGCGCCGGACGACCCGTTAGAACCTGACGAGCCAAGTTCCGCGACTTCCATTGAATCCGGACTGATATTCATGACGACCGGGTTGCCGTCCTTGTCCTTGGCGCGGATGAGGAGGGAACCCGTCATGACGTGGATATCGGTAAAGCCGGCCTTCTGCATCATCTCGCGCACTTGCATGCGCAGGGGCGCGCGCGCGTTCATCGTGTTTGATGTCGCATCGGTCGGCTGCGACATATTGGTCGTTGTTGAGTTTTCCGGCTGCCTCGCCGGATTATTGGTCTGGGCCATTGCCGCAGACGAGCACAGCAACAACGCCGTGCCCGCGGCAAGAACTGAAAGTCGCATTTGTTTCTCCTTATGAATGGTTCCGCGGAGGCGTTCGCTCCGCAGTCACTCGTAAACCAAGGGTGACCATCCGATGTTCCGTAAACTTTTGGTCATGAAAGCCGCCAAGGAGGATGAAAAATCCTGCAAAGGCGTTGGAACGGCCTTTGCGTTTTTGGGTTTTCAAGGCGCAGTCAACTCATCAACGAGACCTTGAAAAAAATGGACCGACGCGAAATGGACCGCCGCGACCAGGAACTTTTGAACAAGCAATTGCGGCGGTTCAGCCCCGCTCCCAAACGCGACGGCACTATGATTTTAGCGCTGGTCGCGGCGTTCCTCGCCGGCATGACTGTCGGGAGCTTTGCGGTCGCGTACAAGAACGATCCGACCCGCATAGCAACGCTTGGCATCGTGGCCACGAACGAAACGCCGATCACCGCCCTGCCGATCATCGCGCGATAATTCGATATTTCGATATGCGGACATAACGACAAGAATTTTTGGCGAGTTCAGGCGCGCGCCCTCTTAGCTTGCCTTCGGCAAAAAACACAACTCGACATCGCATCAAAGGCTGTTATTTTTGTAACGTCCGGGGAGTTGAGGCGCACCGGGGGGAGCAGCCTCTGTGGGCGTTGCGTGGGGGTTCGGGGCGGCTTTGTCCGCGCTGATGTTGTTGTGCGTCGACCCGGCCCGGCGGAAGCCGTGGCGCCGGACGAGCCTTCTTTGCTTTTATTCGCGGGATCAGATTTGTGGCGCGACGGCGCGTTCCTTCACGGCGGCACGCTTTGGTCGCCCGGCGGTCTCGACGTTGACGGCTTCACGCTAAAACTTTTGCTGGCGGGGGGCGGTTACACCTACCCGTCCGGTGGTTTGCACACAGATGTGGATGGCACGCTTGTCTCCGCTTCAGTCTTGCCAGGCTGGCGTGGGATCAGCGACGGCATCATCGTCGCTCTCTATGCCGGGCCGATCGTTCAGAACTATCGCCTGTCGCCGTTCGATCCCGGCAGCCTCCTCCACGGCTTTTATTCGGGCGCACAGATTGCGGGCGATGTCTGGTACCAGCCGACGCCCGCGAGCATGGTCGCGATCAACGGTTCGGTCGCGTCGATCGCCGCCATCGGAACGATGCGCGCTGCCGTGGGCTGGCGTTTCGACCAGCCGTTTTTCTTCGGTCCCGAGGCGCAGGCACTGTGGTGCATCGACTATCAACAATGGCGGCTCGGCGCGCATGTCACCGGCTTTCGCCTCAATGGTTTCGAATGGTCAGCCAGTGCCGGACTGGCAGTCGAATCTTTTGGCCGCGCCGGCCCCTATCTGCGCCTCGGCGTCAATACACGGTTCTAAGGCCCTGGCTCGTTCCGGCCATCCACGACTTTCGGCGCGAGGCGCTTTCTTCTTTACGCCACGTGTTCATTCTGGCGCGTCATATCGCTTCTGCCGGCGAGAAGACCCGAGACTGAAATGTCCTCGTCGAGCTCCTCCCAATGAAGCCCGACCCGGGCTCCCGACGGACAACGACAGGCAGCGCGTATGAGGCCCGCCGTCATGGCCGGACTTCGCGTCAATCCAGCGTGCGCCGGAAACGGGTCACCGCGACGGTCATGGCGAATGCCATCAGTGCCGCGAGCGCCAGCGTATCGTATTGCAGGTCGGCGAGCGTCGAGCCCTTGAGCATGATGGCGCGCACGATGCGGATGTAGTGCGTCAGCGGCAGCCATTCGCCGATTGCCTGTGCCCAGCCCGGCATGCCGAGGAACGGAAAAATGAAGCCTGACAGGAGCATGTTGGGCAAAAAGAACATCATCGACATCTGGACCGCCTGAAGCTGATTTTGCGCCAGTGTCGAAAAGGTGTAGCCGAACGACAGGTTGGTGGCGATGAACAGCGTGGTGAGTACGGCAAGCAGTGTGAGATTGCCGACGATCGGCACGCCGAACATCAGCACGCCGGCGACCAGAATGAGCGCCGCCTGCACGAAGCCGACCAGCACGTAGGGTGCGATCTTGCCGATCATGATCTCGAACGGCGTGATCGGCATCGCCAGCAGGCTTTCCATGGTGCCGCGCTCGATCTCGCGCGTAACCGACAACGCGGTGAAGATCAGCATGGTCAGTGTCAGGATGGTGCCGAGCAATCCGGGCACGATGTTGAGCGGCGTCGAGGCCGCAGGGTTGTAGCGCTGGTGCGCGCGAATTTCGAACGGCGGCTGGCCGCTGTCGGGAATCCAGCGGTCATTGACCAGCGCGGTCTCGACGATGGCCGAAAGCGCGGCGGTCGCAGGGCCGGTTGCGACCGGGTCGGTGGCATCGGCGGCGAGAAGAAGCGCCGGATCGTCGCCGCGCCGCAGCGCGCGCTCAAAGCCGGCCGGGATTTCAATCGCGAACAACACGGTGCCGGAGGCCAACGCCTGGTCAAGCTCGGCCTCATCGCGCAGCTGACGCGTGACCTTGAAGAACTTGGTGTTCTGCAACGCCGCGAGGATGGAGCGGCCGACATCGCTCGATTCCTGCAGCAGTACGGCGGTCGGCAAGTAACGCGGCGTGGTGTTGATGGCGTAGCCGAACAGCATCAGCTGCAACAGCGGAATCGAAATCATGGTGGCAAAGGTCACGCGATCGCGGCGCAGCTGCAAAAATTCCTTGAGCAGCATGGCGCCGGCGCGGCGAAAGAAACCGCCGCCGCCGACTTCCGCCAGCGCACTCATTGGAAATTGTCCTTGGCGCGGCCCATCAGATCGATGAACACGTCCTCCAACGATGGCGACGCCCGCTCCCAGTAAAGCCCGGGCCGCTCACGGTAAGGCGCGATCGCCGCCTCCAGCGCATCGCCATCGCGGGCGGAGACATGCAAACTGTTGCCGAACGGCGCCACCATGTCGACGCCGGGCAGCGCCGCGAGCTCGCCGGCCAGGTGCGAAAGATTTTCACCGCGCGGCGCGTTGACGGTGAACGTCACGAGATGCGAATTGACGATCACATCCTGCACGGTGCCGCGCGTCAGCACTTCGCCGAAAGCGATGTAAGCAATCTCGTGGCAACGCTCGGCTTCGTCCATGTAATGGGTGGAAACCAGCACCGTGAGGCCGTCGGCGGCGAGATGGTGGATCTCGCTCCAGAAGTCCCGCCGCGCCTTGGGATCGACGCCGGCGGTTGGCTCATCGAGCAGAAGGAGACTGGGATTCGGCAGCGTGCAGGCGCCGAGCGCAAGCCGCTGTTTCCAGCCGCCGGAAAGCTTTCCCGCGATTTGCTCCTCACGGCCGTGCAGGCCGAGCCGCTCCACCATCGCTCTCGCTGCCTCCACCGGGCGCGGCATCCCGTAGATGCGCGCGACAAACTCGAGATTCTCGCGGACCGAAAGATCTTCGTAGAGGCTGAAGCGCTGCGTCATGTAGCCGACGCGGTTCTTGATCTTCACCGCTTCGGTGCGAATGTCGTAGCCGAGGCAGGTACCGCTGCCTTGGTCCGGCGTGAGCAGCCCGCACAACATGCGAATGGTCGTGGTCTTGCCCGAGCCGTTCGGCCCGAGGAAGCCGAAAATGGTGCCCCGTTTGACCTGCATAGACAGGTTACGCACGACCTGACGGCCACCGAAGGATTTGGTCAGGCCGTGCACGTCGATGACGATCTCGGGCGCTGCTCCCGACGTCGTATCGAAGGCCTGTCCAGCCGCGACGCTCATCGCGACGCCTGCGGCTGTGGCGCAGGTGTCAGCTGGTGCGCCAGTGTCACATCGACCGGCTGGCCGACGCGTAGCGCGCCGGGCTTTTCCGGCAAAGCCTCGATAAGAAAGACCAGCTTGGCACGCTCGTCGAGGCTGTAGATGACCGGCGGCGTGAACTCCGACTGTCTTGCAATAAAGCTCACACGCGCCGTGAGGCCCGCGGCGCAACCATCGCAGGCGACTTTGATTTCGTCGCCATAGGCGATGTTCGGCAGCCCGGTCTCCGGCACATAAAAGCGTACCTTGAGATTGCCCGGCGGCAGCATCGACAGCACCGGCCGGCTGGCAGGCACCATCTCGCCCGGCCGAAAATAAATTTGCTGCACGGTGCCGTCGACCGCGCTGAAAATGCGGCGGCGCGACAGCCGAGTCTGCACCGAATTAAGCCGCGCCTGTGCATCGCGCAAAACCATTTCGGCGGCGTCGTAATCCTTTTGCGTTCCGGCGCCGGTTTTCAGCAACGACGTGGCGCGGTCGTAAGTTTGCTGCGCATTCGTCAGCGAGGCCTTGACCTGAGCAAAGTCGGCGCGCTGCAGATCGTCGTCGACGGTGAACAATTCGTCGCCGGCTTTGACCACGTCGCCTTCGCGCACCGAAAGCGTCTGAACACGGCCAATCTCATCGGGCGCAACGAAGATCAGATTGGCTTCGACCCAGCCCTGGTAGGGGCTGTCGTGGCTGTTGCAGGCCGAAAGCGAGATTGCCAGCGCGCCGGCGATCACAAGCAGGCGAGGCGCGCTCATGCCGGCCTCCCCGTTTGCAGAAACAGCCGGTCGAAATAGGCCCGCATCATGGCGTGTACATCGAGCGGCTCGAACCGATCGAACAGGCCATGCCAGACGATGGCGATGACAGATACCGCACCGAGCAATTGCGGGAAGCGGACCAGCGTATCGTCGGCAATCTCGCCGTCTTCGAGCGAGCGGGCCAATCTCGCGCGCAGCGCCTTGAGCAGACGCGACAGCACCTCGCGGTAGTAGAATTCGGCGAGCGCCGGAAATCGGGGTCCCTCGGTGATGATCAGCCGGATCACCTGTTTGCGGTGGGTGGCGTAGATCTCGCGAACAAAGATTTCGATGGCCTGATCGACGATGGTACGCAGCGGCAGTTCGCTCGCGAGGGCCGTTTCAAAGGTGCCGATGACCGGATTTAACTGGAACCGGATCAGTTCCTGAAACAGCGCTTCCTTGTCCTTGAAATGAAGGTAGATCGTCCCCTTCGCGACGCCGGCGCGGCGCGCCACGTCGTCAAGCCGCGTGTCAGCAAAACCCCGGGCTGAAAACTCTTCAAGCGCCGCATCGAGGATGGCGCTGCGCCGGGCAGCAGCCTTGGCGATGCGCGCGCTCTGCCGGGAGGCGAGCACGGAACCTCCCCGCTGACTGTGGGCCTTTGCGGGCAATCTGGATTTCGGCGCAACGCTCATTTTCATATAATGACTGACCAGTCAGTCATTTGCAAGGCCGGTAAAGGTCGCGCTCCTCGAGCCGCTTCGTGCGAATGCGCGCAATCTCGATGAAATTGGCCGTTCATTCCGTTGGCAAGATCGTAAAGTATGCCAAAGGTCGAATGATTGGAGCTTGCCCCCAATGGCCGATAACGGACTTATTACGATCGCCAGCCAGCACGCGGTTAAGGCTACGATCGATCGGTTGGAAAGTGCCGCGAAGGCCAAAGGCCTGACCATCTTCGCCCGCGTCGATCATGGTGCCGGTGCGGCATCGGTCAGCTTGCCGTTGCGGCCGACCGAACTGCTCATTTTTGGCAATGCGCGAGGCGGTACGCCGCTGATGCAGCTTGCGCAGACAATCGGGATCGATCTGCCGCTGAAGGCGCTCGCCTGGGAGGATGCCGCCGGGAAAACCTGGCTGACCTACAATGATCCGGCGTGGCTTGCGGCGCGGCACGGTGTTGCTGAGCAAGGCGCCGCGGTCGCCAAGACGCTCGCCAATGTTCTCGCGGCGCTTGCGCTCCAAGCGACCAGCGCGTAGGCGCCGCGTTCAACGAGACAGCTAAAGCCGTTCAGCCCTTTTCGTCGCAGGCCCAGGCGCGCACGACGCAATCGCGGCCGCCGAAATCATAGCAGCGGCGCAGCGAGTCGTTCTCGGCTTTGCCGAGATGCGAATTGACGGCCCAGCCGAACGACCCACACGGATGCTTGGCGTCGATTGCGAGCGCAGCGCAGCCGCGCCGGATTTCGCCGATGATCTTGCAGGCGTTGCCCGAGCACTGCTTGATCGCTGCGGTGCGCGCGTCGGCCGGCTTGCGATAATCGTAACCGTAGCCGTAGGCGCCGCAGGCGCCGACCGCAAACGCGCCCGCCGCGCGCGCGGTGCCGTTTGCCGCAATCAGAATGCAGCCGATCGCGATGGCGAGCGCGGATTTACGCGTAAAGCCAATCATGGAAGCCCTCCCCAAGGGATGGCGCGAAGCTAGCGGGCAAGAGTTTCCAGTCGGTGAATCCGGGAAGTTCAGGGATGGTTTGAATTCGGCTTCGCCGGCGAACGGCTCACCCGACAATCGGCGCGGCCTTGGCGTCGGCATGACCGGCGGCGTTCAGCCGCTCAAGCGTCGCGTTCAGGCCGACGGTATCCGGACAAATGATCAGCTTGGTCGCGCGGCCCCAGCGCAGATGGACAACGTGGATGCCGCGATTGTAGGTCCGAACTTTGTCCGTGCCCGAATTGGTCTCGTCCCATTCGATCACCACGATGGTGTTCCAAGGGCCACCGCTGACGGTGATCTTTCTCAGATCGAAGTGAATGTCGGGCAGCAGCCGATAGAGCCGCTGGTACCATTGCCGCGTCGCCGGCAGGCTTGTCCGCGATCCGCCGAGTGCGGAATCGCCAAGGAACGAATGCTCGAACCGCTCGGCAAACTGGCGCAGCACCGGCTCGGCGTCGCCCTGATTGATGGCACGGAACAAACCCTCGATGCGGCGGCGAACAATGGCGTGGTACACGTTGCCGATCCTCTCAGTTCAATAATTGAACGATATTATTGAATTGAGTTCAATGATGCAACTGACTAGAATTGGAGTCATGCAAAGAACCAGTTTTGCCAAGATGCATTGTTCGCTGGCCCGCGGGCTCGATTTGATCGGCGATTGGTGGTCGCCGCTGATCGTCCGGGACCTCTATCTCGGCCTGGCGCGCTTTGACGAATTGATCGAGAATCTCGGTATTTCGCGCAATCTTTTGACGCGCCGGCTCAAGTCCCTGGTGCGAAGCGGCATCGTTGAGCGAAAGGTTTATCGGCGCAAACCGCTCCGCTACGGATATGCCTTGACCGAGGCCGGCCGCGACCTGGTGCCGGCGATTTTGGCACTCACGGCCTGGGGCGATCGATGGGCGCGGCCGAAGGAAGGCAGCCCGATGCTGTTCGTCCACCAGACATGCGGACATCAATTCCAGCCGCAGGTGACATGCTCGGCATGCGGCGAAGTGATTACCGGCGATGCGGTCAAAACTCTCGGCGGCCCGGGCGGAGCGATGAAGCCGGGCACCAAGGTCTTGGCCCGGCGCCTGCGTCCCCAATAACGGCGCTTGGCGCTTGCGCTGTCGACCCGATCAAGTGCCTTCCAGCACCGCCCTGACGGCCTTGAGGGCCTCCGGCGTGTCAACGTCGGTGAGCGCTGCGGCACCCGTGAGCGGCACCTCGACCACCGCCTCGCTGTAGCGGCCAATCAAGTGGCGGGCGCCGATGTCGCCTTCGACGTTCATGAGATCGGAGAAAAATCGGCGCGACCAGACCACGGGGTTGCCGCGCTGACCGTCTATGGTCGGCACGGCGATCAGGGCTCCCTTGGGCGGATCGAGCGCGGCAATGAGACGATCGATCATCGCGGCGTCGACCTGCGGCATGTCGCCAAGACAAACGATGACGCCGTCAGATTGAGCCGGCAGCACCGAGATGCCGGCGCGCAGCGACGTGCCGAGCCCATCGGCGAAATGCGAATTGTGCACGAAATCGACCGGCAGGCCGGCAAGGGCTGCTTCGACGCGCTCGCGCTGGTGCCCCGTGACCACGATCACCGGCCGCGCGCGTGAGGCAAGCGCCTCTTCGACGGCGATGCGAACGAGCGGCCTGCCGCCGATCTCGGCCAGCAGTTTGTTGGGCCCGCCCATGCGGCTGGAGCGGCCGGCAGCCAGCACCAGCGCCGCGATATTGCTGGCCGGCTGCACGGGCTCGTCGCGCGGCTGTGGGCGGGTTACGATTTCCATCAGCAAGCCGCCGACGCCCATGCCGGTGATGTCCTCGCGCGGCACCGACAGCCCGGCGAGAAGCCGCATCAGCACCCAGTCGAAACCGTTCTCCTTTGGACTGCGGGCGCAGCCAGGTGCGCCAAGCACCGGATGCCCTGTAGCCGTACCGATCAGCAAAAGGTTGCCGGGATCGACTGGCATGCCGAAATGCTCGATGCGCCCGCCAATCGCCTCCAGCGCCGCCGGGATAACATCGCGCCGATCGGCAATCGCCGAAGCGCCGAAGACGATAACAAGCTCCGCGCCTTGCTTGAGCACCTCGCCAAGGGCGCGGGCCAGCGCGGCGCGCTCGTGCGGCACGCGCCGTTCGGCGATGATCGTGGCATTGGCCGGCGCGAGACGCTCGGCGGTAATCTTCAAGGTCTTGTCGATCACCTTGGGCGAGAGGCCTGGCAGGAGCGTGGATACGACACCGACTTTGCGGATGCGGTATGGGGCGACGCGAACCAGCGGCCGCTTCGCTGCGGCAAGCGCCAAATCCCGCGCCGAGGCGGCAACCGCGAATGGAATAATCTTGACGGTCGCGATCATCTCGCCGGGAACGACCGGCTTGTAGGCCGCCAGCGTCGCAACCGTGATCGCTTCGTCGACACGATTGATGCCGTCGACGGCATCCTTGTCGACCACCAGCACGCCGGCGGCTTGCGCGAACAGGTTGGCACGGCCGGTGAAAGCGCGATCGACGTCTATGCCCTCCCCGGCAATCGCCGTCGCAATCTCGGCCGCCGCCACATCCTCGGACACATCGCCCGGCTCGAGCCGCGCCACGACGATGTCCTTGATGCCGGCGGCCTCAAGCGCCGCGGCCTCGATTGGACCGATCAGCGTACCCTTCTTGAGCACGAGCGCACCCTGGCGGATCGTGTGCACCGCGGTGGCACCGATCGCCTCGTCAGGGGCGACTGCTCCAAATTTCATGACGCTGCCTTAACGAGAGGAGCTTCAGCTTCCGGTTCCTCACGCAGCCGCTCGGTGATCTGCGCAATGATCGAAACCGCGATCTCCGCCGGCGACACCGCACCGATATCGAGACCGATCGGCGCATGAATGCGGGCAAGGTCGGCCTCGCTCACTCCCTGCTGCTTGAGCCGGTCGACGCGCCGCGCGTGGGTCTTTCGCGATCCGAGCGCGCCGATATAGAAGCAATCCCGTGACAGCGCGTGCAACAGCGCGGGATCGTCGATCTTGGGATCGTGGGTGAGCGCAACAAAAGCGGTGTAACGGTCGATGCCGAGCGGCGGGAGTGCCTGGTCGGGCCATTCGGCGATGACTTTCACGTCCGGGAATCGCTCCGGCGAGGCGAATGCCGTGCGCGGATCGACGATGGTCACGTCGTAGCCGAGAAGCTTTGCGATCGGCGCCAGCGCCTGACTGATGTGCACAGCGCCGGTGATAACGAGCTGTGGCGCCGGCACATAAACGGTGAAGAAGACACGTCCTTGCGGAGTCTCTTCCATGCCGCTTCGTCCGCTGCGCAGCCGCTCGGCCAGCAACGCTTTCAGCGGATCCTTGCCGACGTCGGCAGCCTTCACCAGCCGCTGCTGGCCGGTGGCGATATCGGTGACAACGATGGCGGCGCGGCGCGCCGCGCGTTCGGTATTCAGCGCGGTCAGAAGATCGAGCTGCATGAATGACTTCCAGTCTTTAGTCGACTTTTTCCACGAACACCCGGATGGTGCCGCCGCAGGACAGGCCGACCTTCCAGGCCGTCTCGTCAGCAACGCCGAATTCCAGCATTTTCGGCTTGCCGGAGTCGATCACGTCAAGCGCCTCGGTGACAACAGCGCCTTCGACGCAACCGCCGGAAACCGAGCCCAGGAAATTGCCCTCCTCGTCGATAACGAGGTTCGACCCGACCGGGCGAGGCGCCGAGCCCCAGGTTTCGACCACAGTCGCCAGTGCTACGGAGCGGCCGGCTTTGCGCCAGTCCTCAGCGGCTTTGAGAATGTCGTTGTCAGTTGAGAGCATGGACACCTCCGCCCTGCGTTATGACGTTGGCAATATAGGCCTTCAGGCTACTTTTTGCATCCAGCCTTTCGGATCGCCGGCCGCGGCGCCGCCGGGCTGCAATGCCGCCACCAAATCGGTGATCGAGTCGAGATTGTGAATCGGCCGGAATTCATCGACATGCGGCAACATGGTCTTGATGCCGCGCGCGCGCGCTTCGAAGCCGTCAAAGCGCAGCAGCGGATTGAGCCAGATCAGCCGCCGGCAGGAACGATGCAGCCGGTCGATCTCGAAGGCCAGCGTATCGTCGGCGTCACGCTCGAGCCCGTCGGTGATCAAGAGCACGATGGCGCCTTGGGTCAGCACGCGGCGCGCCCATTGCTTGTTGAAGGCATGCAAAGACGATGCAATCCGCGTTCCGCCCGACCAATCGGGCACACTCGCCGAGCACGCCGCCAGCGCGTCGTCAGGATCGCGCCGGCGCAAGGCACGGGTGATGTTGGTCAGCCGGGTGCCGAACAGAAACGTGCTCACGCGCCTTCGCTTTTCCGTCAAGGCGTGGAGGAAATGCAAAAAGATCCGGCTGTACTGGGTCATGGACCCCGAGATGTCGAGCAAAGCGACGATCGGCGGCGGCTTCACTTTAGGCCCGACGAAGCGCAAGTCGATAAAATCGCCGCCGCCTTTTAGACTTGAGCGCAAGGTGCGGCGGATATCGATCAGATGTCCGTGCGGATGCGGCGCCAGCCGCCGCGTGCGCACTTGCGCCACCGGCAAAATGAGCCGCTGCATCGCTTCCTTGGCGGCGGTGATTTCGGCGTTCGACATCTGCGCGAAATCCTTGCGTTGCAGCACTTCGCGCTCGGAGACGGTCATCCGCGTGTCGAGCTCGATTTCGCGCTCCTGTTTGAGCTTGTTGTCGAGGCCTGAAAACAGCGCTTCCTGGATGCGCGTTGCACCGGCCTCAGGCGGGCGCGGCGTGCCGGGCGCCGGCGCCAGCATCGATGCCATGAGCTGCTCGATATAGCCGCGACGGCGGAAGAAAATGCGGAACGCCTGATCGAACAGGATCGAATGCTCGTGCCGCTTCACGAACACCGCATGTAGCGTCCAATAAAAATCCTCACGGGTTCCGACGCCGGCAGCCTGGACGGCTTCGAGCGCATCGAGCACCGCACCCGGCCCGAGCGGAATGCCCGCCGCGCGCAGGGCGCGGGCGAAGTAAAGAATGTTTTCGGCCAATCGGCCGGATGGCTCTTCCGATTGCTCTTTCATGGCCGGATCATTCCGCCGCGCGCAAATCCGACTTCATCTCGTCGAGCAGTTCCTTGACCTTGCTGCCCTCGAGCCGCGCAATGTCGTCCTGATATTTCAGGAGCACACCGAGCGTGTCGGAGACGGTCGCCGGATCGAGCGCCACCACGTCAAGCTCGGACAGCGCGCTCGCCCAATCGAGCGTCTCGGCGACACCCGGCGACTTGAACAAATCCTGCTTGCGCAGCGCCTGCACGAACGCCACCACCTGCTCGGACAGTTTCTTGCCGACGCCGGGCACCTTGGTGCGTACGATCGCCAATTCGCGTTCCGCGTTTGGATAGCCGACCCAATGATAAAGGCAGCGGCGCTTGAGCGCGTCGTGCACCTCACGGGTACGGTTCGAGGTGATGACCACGACCGGCGGATGCGCGGCCTTTACCGTACCCATTTCCGGAATGGTGACCTGGAAGTCGCTCAAGACTTCGAGCAGAAAAGCCTCGAACGCTTCGTCGGTGCGATCGATCTCGTCGATCAGCAACACCGGAGCCCCGGCGGTATCAGGCTCGAGCGCCTGCAGCAGCGGGCGCTTGATCAGAAAGCGTTCCGAGAAAATATCGCTCTCAAGCCGCGCGCGGTCATGATCGCCTTCGGCCTCGGCAACGCGAATGGCGATCATCTGCGCCGCGTAGTTCCACTCATAGACTGCCGCCGCCACGTCGAGGCCCTCGTAGCATTGCAGGCGGATCAGGCGCCGGCCGAGGCTCGCGGAAAGGACCTTGGCGATTTCGGTCTTGCCGACGCCGGCTTCGCCTTCGAGAAAAATCGGCCGGCCCATTTTCAATGCCAGGTAAAGCACCGTGCCGAGCGACCGGTCGGCGAGATATTCGGCCTCGGCGAGCAGCGCGACGGTGGCATCGATGGAAGCGGGCAGCGGGCGGGGTGGGGATGATTTCACAGGAAACCTCGGTTGGCCGTTACCACCATACATAAACTTCAAGGGCTCGCCCGAAAACCGCCTCGTCATCTCGGCGGCTGGACTATTGTCGATATGCTCTCTATGATTGTATTTTATGAATATACAGTCTTTAGTTGCTGGCGACCCGCTCGCACCGCTTCGCTTGGCCCTTGCTTCGTGCGCGCCCGGATTGCCGTCGGTGAAGATCGGCGTCGTCGACGGGCTTCCCGATCTGACGCACCCCGCCTTGAAAGACGCACCTATTGAGGTGCTCAACACAATGATTCCGCCGGGTTCGGCTGAGGCCGATTCTCACGGGACCAGCATTTGCAGTCTTATCTTTGGACGCGATCCTGTGCGTGGATTGGCGCCGGGCTGTTCAGGTCTTGTGTTGCCACTTTTTTTTCGCGGCCCGGACGCAGAACAATCACGTCCCGTCTCCCAATTGGACCTGGCGCGCGCCATTGCTTTTGGACTGGAAGCTGGCGTCTGCGTTTTCAACATCAGCGCCGGGCAAAAGTCGGGCACGACCGAGACCGAATCCCACCTCAGCCAAGTCATTCAGCAATCTGTTGAGCGGCGCGTCCTGCTGGTCGCGGCGGCAGGCAACGACGGTTGTGCTTGCATACATTTACCCGCTGGGGTAGAATTTGTTTTGTCGGTCGGTGCGCTCGGGACCGCCGGAAAGCCGTTGGCTGCGAGCAATTGGGCCGAGGTCTACCGGCAAAACGGGTTGTTGGCACCGGGTGAGAATTTGCCGGTCGCTATTCCCGGCGGGGGTGTGCGCAGTGGCAGTGGAACCAGTTTCGCGACTGCTGTTGTTTCGGCGGTTGCCGGGTTGTTGCTCTCAGTTGCGCGGCGAGAAGGTTATCGCCTCGACCCGCTTGATATCCGGCACATCCTCATCGACAGCGCGGCGCCCTGCGAACTGGAGGGCGACGGCGCCTGCGACCGCTATCTCGCAGGAACTCTCGATGCTGCCGCAGCGCTTGCAATGGTTCATCGCACCGGCGCCGCGCGAGGCTCCATTGCGGCGTTGGCTGCTTGCGGGGGGCAGCTCGTAGGAACGGACAAGAGTGAGCAGCAATTCGCGGACTTAATGATGGGGGGTCTTGTTATGTCGAATTCGAGTTCAGTTGACGCCGCCACTGTCGAGCCATTGGGTCTCTCGCCGTCGGCCTGCAATTGCCAACAGAAGCCGGACGAAGAGACATTGAAGGCAACGGTTCAGCCGCTGGGTCAGCCGCCTGGTCAGCCACAACAACCCGCTCCTAATCCATCACCACCGCTTGCGCCGGTTCTGCAGAGCACAGTCGTCTACGAGCGGGCTCAATCAGCAAGCCTGCTCATGCGGTGGCGGGGAGCCCCCACAGATCGTCTATACGCTAGGTGCGCTGTGGTTCGATTTCGGGACCGAAGCTCGCTACGACGCTTTGGTTCAGGCCATGGGCCCGAATGGTTCGATCCGAGTCAACAACCCGACCGAGTTGTTTGAGTTTCTCCGGCAAAATCCGCAGTTTGTTACCGGCATCACCTTCATCCTGATGCAGGATCAGATCCCGCTCTACGCGATCCAGCCGGTCGGTCCTTTTGCGCCGCAGATTTATACCGCCATGCTGGAGGCAGCGGAGGCCTCGCTCGACGAAATTCACAACCGGGAGCAACGCGTCTCGATCCCAGGCCTCATTGCCGGATCGACGCGCCTGTTCAACGGCATGACGGTGCCGGTTATCTACCCGGACTTGCGCGGCATGTACCGGTGGCAGTCGAAGCACCTCATTGACGCGGCCAAGGCCGCCGTGGGCAAGGACGTTGCATCCGACGACGATCTCTTCAATTTTCTCAATCGAGTCTATTACGAGCTCCGCAATTTCGGTGTTGCTCCGCAGGACCGCGCGCTCAACTTCGCCGCGACCAACGCCTACCAGGCTCAGCATGCCTTCGCGGAATCGGCCGGACGAAATCTCGCACTCGACACCATCACAGTGGCCAAAAGTCCGATCTGTCGGCCTGACTCGGACTGCTGGGATGTCCAGCTGCAAATGTTCGATCCCGAGAATGAACGGCGGGCGAGCCGGGTCTATCGTTACACGGTGGATGTGAGTGAAGTGCTGCCGGTTACCGTTGGCTCAGTCCGCAATTGGGCGGTCCGCACGTGAGGCCGCGAAGCAGAATTTTACACGACGTAGTCACGCGGCGGGAGCGTGACCGATCGAGTGCCGACACGCGGCACGCATCCAGCGGCTCTTCGTCCCGTGAGAGCCAAGAACGGAAAGGTGGCAGTCATGAGATCTCCAGTCCAGGCGAAGCCCGTCGAGCGGAATTCACTAGTGAGCTACCCTACGAGCAGAGGAATCAAGCAGTCCGACGGGTGTTGCCCCGGTGGCTGCTGCGCGGGAGCCTGCATGAGCGGCCCATTCGGAGTTCACCAGTGCCTGGGACCGTGCATCCCGGTGCCATGCTGAGGCACCTCGTTGCCCAAGTCTCAATTGATCGTGGCTTTGTAGCACTTCGCTGCAAAGCCTGAAGCCCCTTCAAAAAGGAGAACTTCGATGCATTCACCCATCCAAGCCGCACCCGTCATGCGAGGCAGCACGCGTGCGTACCAAACCCAATCGATAACGCAGCAGTGCGACGTGTTGGCATGCGTCGGCGCTGTTGCGAATTGCGCAGCTTCGTGCATTCCGAACCCGCTTAACCCCGGCTGTATCTCGTGCCTCGGTCCGGCGTGGAATAGCTGCCACGACTGCTTCTAAGGCGTGAAGCCATCAGCCAAAAGTCGGCTGCCCAGGGACAAACGTTGCGTTCTTCGCGTATGTCGCGCGGCGGGCGGCTGGATGCGTGCCGCGCCCGGACCGTGATCCGATCCAATTGAATCGGGTCATGGTCTGGATATTTGTTTGAGCGGGATCTTTACCGAAAGCTTTTCCGTATTCAGGCTCCAAGAGAGTGGATCTGATGCAGGCCAAAGCACAACGACGGAAAGCCTCCCGGCGGCGCCAAGCCAGTGACCCGGCGCCAAAACGAGAGAAGCCCATGATGGAACAGCCCGCGCAAACTCCACCGGTAGACCGTCAGTACATGCGCTTACTTATCGGGCGGAGGCGTAAACCAGCGCATGCCGCTCCCGGACCGTCCCGGAGGGGCGCGAAGGCACCGGCGGGTGCGGACAACGCCAACTACGTCGTTGAACTCATGCCTTATCACGTCCGCCGCACCACATCGCGGCGCTTCCTCTAGTGAGAAGCAGGTGCCGCCGCGAATTTCCGCGGCTTGTGGTGTGGGTCCGTTACTTTCCGATCGCCTCCGCGACCGCGCGCCGTGCCATCACACCGACCAGGTGGGCGCGGTATTCGGCGCTGCCGTGGATGTCGCTGTTGAGCCCGTCGGCGGGGATCGTGAGACCTTCGAGCGATTTCGGCGAAAACCGCTTTTTCAGCGCCTCCTCAAACGAGGGCACGCGGAACACGCCGTTGCCGCCCGCGCCGGTCACCGCGACGCGGACGTCGCTGGCGCGCTTGCCAACGAACACGCCAACCAGCGCGTAGCGTGAGGCCTGGTTGCGGAATTTCTGGTAGGCCGCCTTCTTCGGCAGCGGAAAGCTTATCTTGGTGATGATTTCCGCAGGCTCCAGCGCGGTCGAGAACATGCCGGTGAAGAAATCGTCAGCCGCAATCCGGCGCTTGTTGGTGATGATGGTGGCGCCGAGCCCGAGGCAGGCCGCCGGATAATCGGCGGTCGGATCGTTGTTGGCGATCGAACCGCCGATCGTGCCCATGTGGCGCACCGCCGGGTCGCCGATCAGGCCGGCGAGCTTGGCGATCACCGGCGCGGCCTGCTGCACGACTGGCGAGGTGTGCACGTCGACGTGGCGCGTCATCGCGCCGATCACCAAGGCGCGCCCCTTCAGCTCAATCCCGGCCAAACCCTCGATGCGTGACAGGTCGATCAAGTCCGGCGGATTGGCAAGCCTAAGCTTCATCGTCGGCAGCAGCGTATGACCGCCGGCCAGAAGTTTTGCGTCCTCGTTCTTGCTCAGCAGATTGATCGCCTGCCGCAGCGTTTCCGGGCGATGAAAGTTGAAGCTGTACATCTGGGTTCTCCGTCTATCTCGTGAGCGTCATGCCGCGTGCGGCAGCGTGCGGGCCGACTTCTGCAAGGCCGCCCACACTGCGGCCGGCGTTGCGGGCATGGCGATGGCCTCGGTTCCGATGGCGTCGGTGATGGCGTTGATGACGGCCGCCGGCGAGGCGATTGCGCCGGCTTCGCCGCAGCCTTTTATGCCAAGCGGGTTCGACGGCGCCTTCGTGACCGTCATGCCAATTTTCATCGACGGCAAGTGATCGGCCCGCGGCATGCAATAATCCATCAGCGAACCGGTGAGGAGCTGGCCCTCCTTGCTGTAAACCGCGCCCTCACAGAGCGCCTGGCCAACACCGTGGGCAATGCCGCCGTGGACCTGGCCTTCCACAATCATCGGATTGATCACGACACCGAAATCATCGACTGCAGTCCAGGCGACGATATCAGTTTTGCCGGTCTCCGGATCGACTTCCACCTCGCAGATATGGCAGCCGGCCGGGAAAGTGAAATTGGTCGGGTCGTAGAAGGCGCCCTCCTTTAACCCGGGCTCGAGTTCGTGACCGGGGAATTTATGGGCGATGTAGGCGTTCAATGCCACAGCTCCCCACGGAACGGATTTGTCGGTCCCGGCAACGCTGAACTTTCCATCCTTGAATTCGATATCACCCTCAGCCGCTTCCAACAGATAAGCCGCAACCTTTTTGGCTTTGGCCTCGACCTTATCGAGTGCCTTCACGATCGCCGACAGGCCGACCGCGCCCGAGCGCGAACCATAGGTGCCCATGCCGAATTGGACCTTATCGGTGTCGCCATGCACGATCGAGACACTTTCAATCGGGATGCCGAGCCGCTCGGCAACGACCTGCGCAAAGGTCGTTTCGTGACCCTGGCCGTGGGCGTGGGAGCCGGTGAGGACTTCAACCGAGCCGGTTGGATTGACCCGCACCTCGGCGGATTCCCACAAGCCGACGCCCGCTCCGAGCGAGCCGACCGCCTGCGACGGCGCAAGCCCGCATGCTTCTATGTAAGTCGAGAAGCCGATACCGCGCAGCTTGCCGTGGCGCGCCGCCTCGCGCTTGCGTTTGGCAAAGCCTTTGTAGTCGGCAAGCTCCAGCGCCTTGTCGAGGCTCGCGCCGTAATCGCCGCCGTCATAGCAGAACAATACCGGCGTCTGATGCGGGAACGACTTGACGAAGTTGGCACGACGGAATGCGACCGGATCGCGGCCGGTCTCCCGAGCGGCAAGTTCAACAATGCGCTCGACAACGAAAGTCGCCTCTGGACGTCCGGCGCCCCGCACCGCGTCGACCGGCGCCGTGTTGGTATAAACAGCGTCGACTTCACAATAGATTTGCGGGATCGCGTATTGGCCGGACAACAACGGCGCGTAGAGGTAAGTCGGAACCGACGACCAGAACAACGACGGGTATGCGCCCATGTTCGCGATCGTATGCACGCGCAAGCCTTTGATCTTGCCGCTTTGGTCGAGCGCCAGTTCTGCATGAGTGACGTGATCGCGGCCGTGAGCATCGACGAGGAATGACTCACTGCGCTCGGCCGTCCACTTCACCGGCCGGCCGACTTTCTTCGCGGCCCAGACGCAGACTGTCTCCTCGGCGTAGATGAAAATTTTCGACCCGAAGCCGCCGCCTACGTCAGGCGCAATCACGCGCAGCTTGTTTTCAGGCGCGATACCGCAGAACGCGGCAAGCACAAGGCGTGCGGCGTGCGGGTTCTGGCTCGTGGTGTAGAGCGTGAAGGACTCCGAGCCTAAATCATATTCGCCGACCGCGGCGCGCGGTTCGATCGCGGCGGGAACGACGCGGTTGTTAATAAGATCGATCTTGGTGACGTGGGCCGCCGACGCAAACGCGGCGTCGGTCGCCGCCTTGTCGCCGAGATGCCAGTTGAACACGGTGTTGTTCGGTGCGACGTCGTGAATTTGCGGCGCTCCGGATTTTGCCGCCGCCGCGGGATCAACCACCGCCGGCAAAACACCGTAGCTGACCACGACCTTCTCTGCGGCGTCCTTGGCCTTGGTATAACTGTCGGCAATGACCACGGCGACCTCATCGCCGACATAGCGCACCTTGCCTTGCGCCAACGCCCCGCTCGGTTCGGTTTTCATCGGCGAACCGTCCTTGGAATGAACAGTCCAGCCGCAAATGTGTCCGCCGATCTTATCGGCCGCGAGGTCCGCGCCGGTGAAGATCGCGACGACCCCCGGCATGCGGGCAGCGTTTTTGATGTCGATGGATTTGATCGTCGCGTGAGCGTGGGGGGAGCGGACGAAATAGGCGTAGGCCTGCCCCGGCCGGTTGATGTCGTCAGTGTAATGACCCTTGCCGGTGATGAAGCGGTGATCTTCCTTCCGGCGTACCGATGCGCCGATCCCGGTTGACGACATGGCGGTTTCCTCCCGCGGTTCTGCTTCGGACGCGCTTCTTCCCTATCGCTGGTTCTTTATTCGGCGGCTTTTTTAGCGGCGCCGCTTTCCATGGCGCGAGCGCCGGCCGCGATCGCCTTGACGATGTTGTGATAGCCGGTGCAACGGCAGATGTTGCCCTCCAGCTCCTCGCGAATCGTCTTGTCGTCGAGCTCATGGCCCTTGCGGCGAACCATATCAACGGCGGTCATGATCATGCCCGGCGTGCAATAACCGCATTGCAATCCGTGGTTTTCGCGGAAAGCCTCCTGCATCGGATGAAGCGGGACCGTCCGCCGGCGCCAAGCCCTCGATCGAGAGCACATCGGCACCCTCGAGCTGCAAAGCCAGCACCGTGCAGGATTTCACCGCTTTGCCGTTCACCAGCACGACGCAGGCGCCGCATTGGGAGGTGTCGCAGCCGACATGGGTGCCGGTCAGCCGCAGATTCTCGCGCAGCAACTGCACGAGAAGCGTGCGGGGATCGACATCCACGGTGACAGATTTGCCATTCACAGTGAGGGATACGGCTGCCATGAGCGCCTCCTCCAATGCTTTCGAAACGTCATGTTTGCAGGACGGCTCGCGGCCGTGGGCTGCTTTCAAGGCCAAAATCGTGACGTTTTCCCGGATTCCGACTTTGGAACCACTCCATCTGAACCGCGCCGCGGCTGCCGGTCAAGGGTTATCGCGCCGCTCGCTTGCCCGGACGGACGTGGGCACACCGCATCAAGGGGCCTTTGGATTTACCGCAGCGGCAAAGTTCTGGAAAAACTCGTCGGCCACTTTTTTGGCCGCGCCGTTGATCAGCCGCTGGCCAAGCTGCGCAAGCTTGCCACCAATCTGGGCCTCAACGGCATAACTCAGCAGCGTCCCGCCGTCCTTTGGCAGGAGCTTGACGGTTGCGCCGCCCTTGGCAAAGCCGGCGACACCGCCGTCACCCTGCCCGGAAATCGTGTACCCGTTCGGCGGATCGAGATCGGATAAGGTCACCTTACCTTTGAACTTCGCCTTGACCGGGCCGATCTTGGTCACCGCGACGGCTTGAAATTCGGTTTCCGACAGCTTGTCGAGCTGCTCGCAGCCGGGGATGCAAGCCTTCAGGGTTTCGGCGTCGTTGAGCTTTTCCCAGACCGTCTCCCGCGGCACCGCCAGCTGATACTCGCCGCTCATCGTCATTGCCATGTCGATCTACTCCTGCGGGCGCTGCCGTAACGTGGCGCCAGTATCGTCACAAGTATCGCTTACCCCTTGGCGCGGCGGCTGGAAAGACCGGCGTTCACCGCTTAGGCTGACAAGCCGTGCAAGCCGGGAGGACATTTTTCATGCCGAAAATCAATGCGGACGGATGCGCCATTCACGTAGAGGTCGAAGGACCGGAAAGTGCTCCTGTGCTGATGCTGTCGAACTCGCTGGGCACGAATTTGCATATGTGGGACGAGCAAGTGGCGCCATTCACGCGTCATTTCCGTCTGGTACGCTACGATCGTCGAGGCCACGGACAATCGGACGTCCCGAAGGGGCCCTATTCGATGGAGCGGTTCGGCCGCGACGTGCTCGCGATCCTTGATGGGCTCGGCATCGAACGGATCAACTGGTGCGGACTTGTCGATGGGCGGCATGGTCGGCATGTGGCTCGGCGCCCATGCACCCGGCCGCATCGACAAACTGATCCTGTCCAACACTTCCAGTTATTTCCCTGACCGGTCGATGTGGGAAGGTCGCATCAAGCTGGTTCGCGAACAGGGCCTCGCCAGCATCGTCGATGCCAACATGGAACGCTGGTTCACCAAGTCGTTTCGCGAGCGTTCACCGCAGGTGATGGCGCGGATTCGGGAGATGTTTCTGGCCACCAATCCCGAGGGCTACATTGCCTGCGGTGAGGCGATCCGCGACATGGACCAACGCCCGCTCCTGGCGAAGATCACGAGGCCGACGCTGGTCATAGCCGGGCGGCACGATCCTGCAACGACACTTCAAGCCGGAGAATTTATTGCGGAGCACATTCCGGGCGCCGACCTTGCGGTGCTTGAGACTGCCCACATCGCCAACATGGAGCAGCCCGAAATCTACGCCGACACGGTGTTGAAATTCTTGCTCAGCAAGTAGCGCAGAGCGTCATTGCGAGGAGCGAAGCGACGAAGCAATCCAGGTCTCGGCATCGTTGCTGGATTGCTTCGCCTCCGGCTCGCAATGACGAGGCCCGCTTTTACCCCCGCTGATCGCGAAATTCATGCGGGGTCGTGCCGGTGTGCTTGCGAAAAAATCGGGCAAAATGCGAGGGTCGGAAAACGCGAGTTCCTCAGCGATCTCCTGGATCGGCTGGCTCGTAAAAACCAGCTGGCGCTTGGCTTCGGTCAGCACGCGCTGGCGAATGAGGTGACCGGCGGTGACGCCGGTCGCGCGTTTGACGTGGTCGTTAAGCCGATCGACCGTCATACCGAGTTTTTCGGCGTAAAAGCCGAGCTGATGCTCACTACGGAAGAATTCGTCGACCACGGCCCGCAATCGGGCGACGGTCGTGTCGGCCGGCTGCAGCGTCACGCTGCCGGTGCGGGCGCGACTGGCGGCAAGGCGGGCCACGCCGACCGCGATCAACGCCAACAGGCCGCGCATCGCGACGCGATAGCCCTCGCGCGCGAGGCTGCTCTCTTCAAACAGTTCCGCGCATAGCGCGGAAAGACGCGCCCGCTCCGCGTCATCGACAACGGGAATGATCGGATGTGCAGCCAGCACCCGCAGCCGCGACAGTGCTTCCCGCGCGCGATCGGCAAGTGCGACGGCCGCATCTTCCGTGAACGTCAACACCCACCCTTGCGTGACGATCGGTTCAAAACGGAAACCATGCGCAATCGCCGCCGGAACCAAAATGGCTGCAGGCGCGGAGAACGGCAGCCGCGCGGCCTCGAAAGTCATTTCGCCGCCGCCGGCCTCGATCAAGAGAATCTGAAAAAGATTGCGGTGCCGATGCGCGCGAATCGTCCAATCGTGAATTGAGGAGCGCGAAGCGACCGTCTCGACGTGGATGAAGTCGAACGCGTGATCGTCCGGAGGATCGCCGTAGAGATGGAACAGCGGCAGCGCATGGGCCATGCCTCAGCATATGCCGATTGCGCCCGAGTAGAAGTCGCGGTTGGAGAACGTTCACAGCAAAGCAACCCGCCGGTTAGGGCGGGCTGCCGCGCATGAATGCAAACGTTTAGCGGTCCATGCTGCCGTGCTGGCCAGGCTTGTTCTGGCCGCCCTGCTGGCCTGGCTTGTTCTGACCGCCCTGCCCGCCCTGATGCTGCTGGTCGGGTTTGTTCTGACCGCCCTGCTGGCCGGGCTTGCCGCCCTGTTGCGGGTTACTCTGGTTCTGCTGATCGCGCTGCGGATTCTGGTGCTCGTTAGCCATTTGGGATGTTCTCCAGTAGGTTTGGAAACCCCCGCCCGACGGAAGACAACCCGAAACTCCGATCGAGGTTCCTGGTTCCATTGCTCTAATTTTCAGCAACTAATTGGAAAACCACGTAAAATTACGCATTTCTGGCGTGAATGAAAGGCCGCTTCATTTGCTCAGATAGCGGGCAGTTGTTGGCTTTGCTGCGCCGCGATGCCCCTGTTAAGACTTTGCCGGGGAATCGCAACGCGGCGGACGCATGGAATACTTCGTCCAGCAGCTCATTAACGGCATTACGCTCGGATCGATCTACGGCCTGATCGCCATCGGCTACACGATGGTCTACGGCATCATCGGCATGATCAATTTCGCGCACGGCGACATCTTCATGGTCGGCGCGTTTCTGGCGCTTATCGCCTTCCTCGTGCTGGTCGCCATCGGCGTGACCGCCATACCGCTGGCCCTGTTGCTGGTGCTCCTCATCGCGATGGCACTGACCGCCCTGTACGGCTGGACCGTCGAGCGCATCGCCTACCGGCCACTACGGCATTCGTTCCGGCTGGCGCCGCTGATATCCGCCATCGGCATGTCGATCGTGCTGCAGAACTATGTGCAGGTCGCGCAGGGTGCGCGGGTCAAGCCGCTGCCGCCGCTCGTCCAGGGCGGCTATACGCTGTTCGAGGGCAATGATTTCGCCGTGCGGCTGTCCAACATTCAGATCATCGTGGTGGTGACGACGCTGCTACTGATGGCCGGGTTCTCGTTTCTCGTCGCGCGCACGCGGCTTGGCCGCAACATGCGCGCCTGCGAGCAGGATCTGAAAATGGCGGCGCTGCTCGGCATCGACGTCGACCGCACCATTTCGCTGACATTCGTGATCGGCGCGGCGCTGGCGGCCGTGGCCGGGCTGATGTTTCTGCTTTATTACGGCGTCATCGATTTTTTCATCGGCTTTCTTGCCGGCGTGAAGGCGTTCACCGCTGCCGTGCTCGGCGGCATCGGTTCGCTACCGGGAGCCATGATCGGCGGCATCCTGATTGGGCTGATCGAAACGATGTGGTCGGCGTACTTTTCCATCGAATATAAGGATGTCGCCTCGTTCGCCATCCTCATCGTCGTGCTCATATTTTTGCCGACCGGCATTTTGGGTCGGCCCGAAGTCGAGAAGGTGTGAGCGAGCCGGCGCCCGTGTCGCAGGTGAGCGAATCCGCCGACACGCGGCTTGATCTGCCCGCCGCGTTCAAGGAAGCCGCTATCGCGGCGCTCGTCGCGTTCGGCCTGTTTGTATTGATGATCGGTATTCGCACCGATCAGGGCCCGACCGGAGCGCTGGTGTTCACGACACGCTTCGGTGCGCTCGCGGCGATAGTTGCTGCGGTGTTCATTGCCGCGCTGCTGCGCGCGACGCTTTGGCGGGAAGCGGCGGTTTCGATCAAGCAGCTCGTGCCGTCCCGCTTCAGGACCGCGGCTTCAAGTGCGTCCGGCTACGCCGCCGTCGCCTTTCTGATTTTTGCTCTGATCGTTCCGGTCATTTTTTATTCCAATCGCTATTTGCTCGATCTCGCGATTCTGATTCTGACCTATACGATGCTGGGATTCGGGCTGAACATCGTCGTCGGCCTCGCCGGCTTGCTCGATCTCGGCTACGTCGCGTTCTATGCGGTGGGCGCGTATTCCTATGCGCTGATCGCGCAGACCTTCGGCCTGTCGTTCTGGATCTGCCTGCCGCTCGCCGGCATTCTCGCCGCGTTCGCCGGTATTCTGCTCGGCTTTCCCGTGCTGCGGCTGCGCGGCGATTATCTCGCCATCGTCACGCTCGGCTTCGGCGAGATCATCCGTCTCATCCTCTTGAACTGGCAAAGCCTCACCGGAGGACCGAACGGCATTTCGGCAATTCCGCGTCCTTCGTTCTTCGGCCTGCCGTTCAACACCGCGGACGACGGCTTTGCGGCGACGTTCGGCCTGCACTACTCGCCGACCCACCGCGTGGTGTTTCTTTATTACCTTATTCTCGCACTCGCACTGCTGACCAACTGGGTGACGCTGCGGTTGCGCCGGTTGCCGATCGGCCGCGCCTGGGAAGCGTTGCGCGAGGACGAAATCGCCTGCCGGGCGCTCGGCATCAACACCACCATGACCAAGCTCACGGCATTCGCCATGGGTGCGATGTTCGGCGGTTTCGCCGGCGCCTTCTTTGCGACGCGACAAGGTTTCATCAGTCCGGAGTCCTTCACCTTCGGCGAATCCGCTTTGGTGCTGGCGATTGTCGTGCTCGGCGGTATGGGCTCGCAACTCGGTGTCGCGGTAGCCGCGACCGTCATGCTTGGCGGGTTCGAATTGTTCCGCGAGTTCGATCAATATCGGATGCTGGTATTCGGCGCGGCGATGGTCGCGATCGTGATTTATCGGCCGCGCGGTCTGGTGTCGACCCGCACGCCCTCGGTGTCGCTGCGCGCGCGAAAGGATCTTCCCGCCACCGTCGTCAGTGAGGCGCGGACGGAGACGCCGGCATGACGGCGATGCCGATCCTCACGGTAGAACACCTGACGATGCGTTTTGGCGGCCTCATCGCCGTCAGTGATCTTTCCTTCGCCGCGCGCGCCGGGGAAATCACCGCGCTGATCGGACCAAACGGCGCCGGCAAGACCACATTGTTCAACTGCATCACCGGCTTCTACAAACCTGCGATTGGCCGATTGCTGCTCGCTCATGCGGACGGCGCTACGTTCCTGCTCGAGCGCTTGCCGGAGTTTCGCATCGCCAAAGAGGCGCACGTCGCGCGCACGTTTCAGAATGTGCGGCTGTTTGCCGGCATGACACTTCTGGAAAACCTGCTCGTCGCCCAGCACAATAACCTGATGGTCGCCTCGGGCTTCACCGTGCTCGGCCTCTTGGGTTCGCCCACTTATGCGCGCGCGGAGGCGGACGCCATCGACAAAGCGCGCTACTGGCTCGACCGTGTCGGCCTCGCCGACCGCGCCGACGATGCGGCCGGCGCGCTGCCCTACGGCGCACAGCGGCGGCTCGAAATCGCGCGTGCGATGTGCACCGACCCGGTGCTCTTGTGCCTCGACGAGCCCGCCGCCGGCCTCAACAATCGCGAAAGTGAGGAACTCAATGCGTTCTTGCGCACACTGCGCGACGAGCATGGCACCTCGATCCTCCTGATCGAGCACGACATGGGCGTGGTGATGGAAATTTCCGACCGCATTGTCGTGCTGGATTACGGCGTGAAAATCGCCGATGGCGCGCCGGATGACGTGCGCAACGACGCCAAAGTGATCGCAGCCTATCTCGGCGTCCCTGACGAGGACGTCGTGCAGGCCGAGACGGGGGTCTGGCCGTGAGCGCCGCAAACGAACCGCTGCTCTCGGTGCGCGGCGTCAAAGCGTATTACGGCAGCGTCATTGCGCTCAAAGGTGTCGACGTTGATGTCAACGAAGGCGAGATCGTCGCGCTGATCGGCGCCAATGGCGCCGGCAAATCGACCCTGATGATGACGGTTTTTGGCAATCCGCGCGCCCGTGAAGGCAGCATTTATTTCGCCGGCCGCGACATTACCGGGCTGCCGGCCCATGAGGTCGCGAAGCTCCGCATCGCCCAATCGCCGGAAGGCCGCCGCATTTTCCCGCGCATGACGGTGATGGAAAACCTTCAGATCGGCGCCACCGTGAGCGGCGCCGCCGACTTCGAAGCCAGATCTTGCGCGCGTGTTCGAATTGTTTCCACGGCTGCGCGATCGCCAATATCAGCGCGGCGGCACATTGTCGGGCGGCGAACAGCAAATGCTGGCGATCGGCCGTGCGCTGATGGGGCGGCCGCGGCTCATCCTCCTCGACGAGCCTTCGCTCGGACTGGCGCCGCTCTTGGTGCAGCAAATTTTCGCCGCCATCCGCGCGCTCAACGAGCGCGACAAGCTCACGGTGTTTCTGGTCGAGCAAAACGCCTATCACGCGCTCAAGTTGGCCCATCGCGGCTACGTCATGGTGAATGGCGAGATTACGCTGCAAGGCAGCGGGCGCGAGTTGTTACAACGGCCGGAAATTCGCGCCGCCTATCTGGAAGGCGGCAAGCGCTGAGAAGGACGAATATGTTCAGTCTATATTCCGGCGAGGGCATCGCGCCTATTTTGCTGGTCACCTTTGTCCTCGGCGGTGGCGCCGCAGCGCTTTCCGGTCGTGCGATTGCGCGCGCCTGGCGATCGCGATGGCCAGTCATCGTCGCCGCGTTGCTTCTCGGCTGTGCGGCGCGGTTCTTTCATTTCGCCCTGTTCGATGGCGAACTGCTTTCACTCGGGTCGTATTGCTGTGACACAGCGATTTTTCTCGTCCTCGGAATGATCGCGTGGCGGGCGACGTGGGCCGCCCAGATGGTTCGGCAATATCCTTGGCTCTATGCACGCTCGGGGCCGCTTGGCTGGCGCGAAATCGGGCAAGAAACTGCAGGCTAAAAGTGTTAGGTTTGCGCAAGCCGTCACTCTCCCCGGAGGGACGGAAGCGAGGAACAAATATGAACAAAACTTGTCTGAGCGCTTTGGCGCTCTTTTCAATTCTCGCCGCGGGCGCGGCGAACGCGCAGGATATCGCCGTTGCCGCGGCCGGACCGATGACCGGCGGCCAGGCTACCTTCGGGCGACAGATGCGCAACGGCGCCGAGCAGGCAATCGCCGACCTCAATGCCGCCGGCGGCGTGCTTGGAAAGAAGCTGACGCTCCAGATCGGCGACGATGCCTGCGATCCGAAGCAGGCGCGCTCCGTCGCGGAAAAGCTGGCCGGCGCTGGAGTGGCGGTCGTGGTCGGCCATTATTGTTCGTCGTCATCGATCCCGGCGTCGGATGCCTATCTTGACGGCGGGGTTCTCCAGATCACTCCCGCGTCGACAAACCCGCTCTTCACCGACCGGAAAATGTGGAACACGTTCCGCACCTGCGGGCGCGACGACCAGCAGGGCGGGTTTGCCGCAGCCTATCTGGCGAAAAACTTCAAAGGCAAGAATATCGCCATCATCAATGACAAAACCACCTACGGGAAAGGTCTCGCCGACGAGGTCAAGAAAGCGCTTAACGCCGCCGGTGTGAAAGAGAAGCTCTACGAATCATACAATCAGGGCGACAAAGACTTCACCGCGCTGGTCTCGAAGCTCAAGCTCAACGGCATCGATATCGTCTACGATGGTGGTTATCACCAGGAAGCCGGTCTGATCGTGCGGCAGATGCATGACCAGGGGCTGAAGACGATCTTGATGGCAGGAGACGCGCTCGCCGATCGCGAGTTTGCGTCGATCGCCGGCCCGGCGGCGGAAGGTGTGCTGTTCACCTTCGGTCCCGATCCGCGCAAGCGCGCAACCGCGGCCCCCATCGTGGAAAAGTTCAAGGCCAAGGGTATCGATCCAGAGGGCTACACGCTTTACACCTACGCGGCCTATCAAGTCTGGGCGCAGGCCGTTGCCAAGGCCGGCAGCGTCGACGGCCAAAAGGTCGCCGCTGCACTGCGCGCGGGAACCTGGGACACGGTGCTCGGTCCGCTGTCATTCGACAAAAAAGGCGATATCACCGCAGTCGGTTGGGCCGTGTTTCGCTGGGATAAAGACGGCAATTACGACGAAATCACCAAGTCCGGGCGGACCTGATTTACCACGCTCGCGAGGCTTTCATTCGCGGTTAGCGGAGGAAATCTCCGCTAGCCAATTTTGCCAAGCATCGGGAAGGTATCAAGCAGCCAGAAACTCGCCTGTGACACCGCGCCGGTGAGGAAAGCAATGCCGGTCAACACCAAAAGGCCGCCCATCGCCTTCTCGACCAGGCCAAGATGGGCGCGGAACCGCGCAAGAAAAGCCGCGAACGGCTCGATCGCGAGCGCGGCTGCGATGAACGGGATGCCAAGACCGAGCGAATAGATCGCGAGCATCCCGGCGCCTTTGGCAACAGTTTCCTCCGATGCCGCAACGGCCAGGATTGCCGCAAGGATCGGCCCGATACACGGTGTCCAGCCAAGCGCAAAGGCAAGTCCCATCAAATAAGCGCCCCACAATCCAACCGGCTTCGCCATCGCAAACCGCTTCTCACGCATCAACATTTTGATCGGCGTGAGCCCAAGGAAATGCAGGCCCATGGCAATGATGACGATGCCCGCGACAATGGCGAGCGTGCCCGAATAGGCACGCACCAGAGAACCGATCGTACTTGCGCTGGCACCGAGCGCGACGAACACGGTGGAGAAGCCAAGCACGAAGAGCAGTGCCGCGCCGAGCGTTTCGCGCCGGACCCGCGGCTCGGGCTCCTGATCGGCGAACCGCTCGAGCGAGGTGCCGGTGAGATAGACCAAATAAGGCGGCACCAGCGGCAGCACGCACGGCGAAAGGAAGCTCAACACACCGGCGACGAGCGCGGCGGCGATGGTGACGTTCGGCATGGACGCACTCATGCCCGGCTGCTTCCTGCCGTGCAAGCGCGCCAGCGCCGCGCCCGCGAGGAAGTGATCGTTCGTCATACCGGGGCGTCGCAGCGCTGGAGCCCGCAATCCACAACCATTGCCGCGACATAAAAAACTCTGTGGCCGACGCTTAAGTCCTGTGGTTATGGATGTCCGGGCTTGCGCCTGTCAGCGCGCCCCGGAATGACGGAAACCGTGCGCAACCTCATCACCGACGTCCCCGGAATCAAAATTGGCCACGCGGATGACGCGCGGCTTGGGTCCGGCGCGACCGCCATCGTGTTTGACGAACCGTCCGTCGCCTCAATTGACGTCCGCGGCGGCGGACCCGGCACGCGCGAAACCGCACTGCTCGATCCGGCGCAGACGGTCGAGGGCATCGATGCGATCACGTTGTCCGGCGGTTCGGCTTTCGGCCTCGATTCGGCATCTGGTGTGCAGGCTTGGCTGCGTGAGCAGGGCCGCGGCTTCGCCGTGCGGACCGCGCGGGTTCCCATCGTGCCAGCAGCAATTCTTTTTGATCTGCTCGCCGGCGGCGACAAGAACTGGGGCCGGTTCCCGCCCTATCGCGACCTCGGCTATGCAGCGGCGGCTGCCGCAGCGGGTGGCGATTTCGCCCTTGGCAGCATTGGCGCAGGCACCGGAGCAACCACGGTCAATTATAAAGGCGGAATTGGCTCGGCATCAGCGCAGTCGCCCGACGGCCACATTGTCGGTGCGCTGGCCGTGACCAACGCCGCCGGCAGCGTCGTGATCGGCGAAGGTCCCTGGTTCTGGGCGGCGCCATTCGAGCGCGATCAGGAGTTCGGCGGTCGCGGATTACCGTCCCCGATGCCGGCCGACGCGCTCGATGTGCTCACCAAAGGCGGCACACGCGAAAACACGACCCTTGTGGTCGTTGCAACAGACGCAATATTAACCAAAGCGGAGGCAAAAAGGTTCGCCGTCATGGCGCAATCGGGCCTGTCCCGCGCCATATACCCGGTTCACACCCCGCTCGACGGTGACGTGGTGTTCGCTGCCTCGACCGGCCGCCGCCCTGTTGCGGACGCACTTATGGGGTTAACCATTCTCGGCTCGATTGCAGCAAATGTGGTGGCCCGCGCGATCGCGCGTGGCGTTTATGCCGCGACAGCGCTTCCGTTCGCGGGGGCGCTGCCGAGTTGGAAGGATCGATTCGGCTGATGAACCGGACTGAAGACCAACATTTTCGCGACATTTATCGCGGAAACCACGTCGGACATCTTCCGTCCGACTGTGCTTCGCTAACGTTGACACATTCGCCAATTGCGCCTTCAGTCACGTGCAAATGGCGTCCTATTTTCTGTGAGGGACAATGCGTTACATAATCATTGGCGCTGCTGTGCTGGTGGGGGTAGGCCTCGCGGCCGTCGGCGGCCTCGCAGCGTTCGGCATCACGTTGCCGCAACTGACAGCCGCTGCGCCGTCCGCGCCCGCTGCTATCGCACCGCTCACCCGGCTCGCATCAAACGAAAAGACAGTTCCGGCGCAGTCACCGTTCCGTCAGCTCGCGCAAACGGTAGAGTTGGAGTTGTCGGCGCCGAAGACAACCGGAACGGTGTCGGCATCAGGCGACGCGCAACCCTCGAGCGCCGCGCCGATGCGCGTTGCCCAAACCGCGCCCGCGCAGAACACCGCAAACCAGAACGCAGCCGGGACCGCTGCAGCTGCTCCGCCTCCGAGCGGCATACCGGCCTGCGACAAACCGGGTGGAATGGGCCTTTCGCGCGTTGTCGAAATCGACACCACCGGCGGCCCGGGCTTCGGCTTCGAGCACTTCAAGCAATACGATTTCCTCCGCGACAAGGAGGTCGTGCTGACCTTCGACGACGGTCCTTGGCCAGAGAACACCATGGCGGTCGTCAAGGCGCTCACCAACGAATGTTTGAAAGCCACCTTCTTTGAGATCGGGGAGCATGCGACCTGGCATCCGCAAATCACCAGGCAGGTGATCGCGGCAGGAATGACGGTCGGTAGCCACACCTGGTCACACAAGGATCTCGCCAAGAATCCTTACGCCAGCGATATTGAACTGGCGAAAAAGGAAATTGAAATGGGCGTCAGCGCCGTGCATGCGGCCGCCGAAGGTCCGATCGCGCCGTTCTTTCGTTTCCCGGCGCTGCAACACCCACCACAGTTGATGGCCTATCTCGCCGAGCGCAATATTGGTGTGTTCTCGACCGACATCGACTCGTTCGATTTCAAAATTCGCAAGCCCGAGCAGGTGATCCAGTCGGTAATGACCAAGCTCGCCAAGCACGGCAAGGGCATCATCTTGATGCACGACTTCCAGCGGGCGACCGGAGAGGCCATGCCGGAACTCCTCCGCCAACTGAAGGCGGGCGGTTACAAGGTGGTGCACCTGGTACCGCATCAGCCGGTGACGACGCTGCCGAAGTACGACGAAATGCTCGTGCAGCAGGACAAGCTTTCGGTGAATAATACCCGGCCTGAGAGCAGCGTGTTTCACACCATCGGTGAGTATAAAGGCTCACCGGCTCCCGCAACGGTAACGCACGATTAGGTGTCGTGCGGCGCCGTTGATTGCGGCGCTTATTTGCTAAAGCGATCGGGGCCGTAGGGTTTGGGATCGCAGAACGGTGTTGCGCCGGTCATCATTTCGGCAATGAGACGACCCGTAACGGGGCCGAGCGTCAGGCCCCAATGGGCGTGACCGATGGCGAGCCAGAGGCCACGCTGGCCCGGCGCCCGTCCGATCACAGGCCGAGAGTCGGGGAAGCATGGCCGCGCACCGAGCCAGGGCCGTGGCTCAACGGCCTCTCCAAGTGGAAACAAGGCTTGGGCGGCCGGCAGCAGCCGATCGAATTGCTCCGGTGTTGGCGGCGCGTCGCGCCTGGCGAATTCGACGCCGGTGGTAATGCGGATGCCCTGCTCCATCGGAGCGAGCACGTAGCCATTTTCAGCATCAAGGACCGGACGGCTGAGCGCGGCGTTTCCCCGCGGCCGATAATGGCGGTGATAGCCGCGCTTGACGGCAAATGGGAGACGGATGCCAATCGGCCCCAACACATCGAGCGCCCACGGACCCAGCGCGACGACGACATCGCCGGCGTCAACCGGCCCGGAATCCGTCTCGACGCGCCAGTGGGAATTGGACCGATGCAACGTCTGTGCGTCGCCTGATAGCGTGACGCCGCCGAGCGCAGTAAACCGCGCCGCGTAGGCGCGCGTTACCGCCAGCGGATTGCTGACGCTGACCGCGCCGGTCCAATGCACCGCGTGCCGGAACACGCCCGCCAACGCCGGCTCGAGCGCGAGCGCGCCGTCGCGATCAAGCGATACGTTTGCAATACCGAAGCGGGCCGCAAGTTCGAATTCCGGTGCCAGCGCGGCGAATGCGGCATCGGTGCGATACAGCTTCAGCCAGCCGTGATGGTTGAGATAGCGCTCCGCCCCGGCTTCGGCGGCAAGTTGCTCGTGCTCGCCGATCGCGCCAGCAAACAGCGGCCGCATCAATTGTGCAGTCTCGATCAGGCGCTCCGGTCGTGACGCCGCGCGAAAAGCCGCCAGCCAGGGTGCGATCCGCGGCAGATACGACAGATGGTAGTTGGCGACCGGCGAGCGCTTGAGCGCGATGCGCACAAGCTCGGCAAAGCTTGACGGAAACGCCGCCGGGAAGACGGTGTTGCCCTCGATGATACCGGCATTGCCGTAGGAGGTGCCCTCCCCGGGCCCGCCGCGGTCAATCAGCGCGACCGACAGGCCGCGCTTGGCGAGATGGACCGCGATGGACGTGCCGACGATGCCGGCGCCGAGCACGATAACGTCGGTGCGCGCCAGAGGGACCTCCGCTGCAGCAAAATTCCAATCGCACGCGTGTATCGTAGGCCCACGCGCTGGCCGGACGACAAGCCCGGCCCGAAACCTTGTGGCTCACGCAGCGCGCCGCATGCGGTCCGACGCGAGAGCCTCCAACATTTATTTATTACTGGATGCTTGTGCCGCCAGCAGCGTTTGCAGGGTCTGCGGTTCGAAGCGCGGAAAAGTCCCGACGGATGTCGACGTCGTCTTGGCGCTCGGCGGAGCAGCGGTCGTCGAGGACGACGTATTGGCGTTTTGCGGGCCGGTCGCGGCGAACGATTGCGACGGGGCGTCGCCCTGCGCCGCGCTGCTTTGCGGTTGTCCCCGCTTCCACAACGTCTGAACCTGGACGTACGGGGAGTTGCCGTTCGATGCGCCAATTGTAGACATGGCTCGCTCCGCGAAGCACCGGCCGAAAGCCGCCTCTTCGCCGCGATGCAAGACCGGGGCCGACGCGCAAGTGCCCGCGAAACAACGGTTTTTTCGGTGACGCGCGCGTTAAAAGCAGAAACGAAACTGCCGCATTCGCGCCATTCCCGGCAAATAATGCCGCGTTGCGCGGCCGCGCGTTGCCCCTTCCAGTATGGCGTGTTAGGCGAACCGCCTCTGAAGAAGACCATTCGGTTTCGATGAGGCCCCGGTGAATCGCCCGCTGATGATCGCTCCGTCGATCCTGTCCGCCGATTTCGCGAAACTGGGCGAGGAAGTGCGCGCGGTCGATGCCGCAGGCGCCGACTGGATCCACGTCGACGTCATGGACGGGCATTTCGTGCCCAACATCACCATCGGGCCGGACGTGGTGAAGGCGCTTCGTTCGCACAGCAAAAAAGTGTTCGACGTCCATCTGATGATTGCGCCGTGCGACCCTTACCTCGAAGCTTTCGCCAAGGCCGGCGCCGATATCATCACCGTGCACGTCGAGGCCGGCCCCCACATCCACCGCTCGCTGCAGACCATTCGCGCGCTCGGCAAGAAAGTTGGCGTGACCATGAATCCAGGCACGCCTGCGGATGCGGTTGCACCGGTCGTCGACCTCGTTGACCTGATCCTCGTCATGTCGGTCAATCCGGGTTTCGGCGGGCAGAAATTCATTCCCGCCGCAATCGAGAAGGTCCGCAAGTTGCGCGCGCTCGCGGCCGGACGCCCGATCGACATCGAGATCGACGGCGGCATCACGCCCGAGATTGCGCCCGACGTGGTACGCGCTGGCGCCAATGCGCTGGTTGCCGGCGCTGCTGTTTTCAAGGACCGGACGCCGGAATCCTACCGAACGAACATCGCGGCGATCCGCCAGGCGGCGGCTCTCGTCCGCGGGGAGGCTGCCTGATGGGTATTTTGGTCGATGGCAAATGGCGCGACGAGGACTTGCCGCAAGAAACCGGCAGCGCCGGCAATTTCCAGCGAATCGACAGCGTCTTCCGCGATCGGGTCACTGCCGATGGCTCGTCGGGCTTTAAGGCCGAAGCGGGACGCTACCATCTCTACGTTGCCTATACCTGCCCGTGGGCGCATCGCACGCAAATCTATCTCGCGCTGAAAAAACTCACCGGCGCAATCAGCGTGGCGATCGCTATTCCCGGCTTGCGCCAGGAAGGCTGGACGTTCGAAGACAACGCGGCATTTCCCGATTGCGCGCCGGACCGCGTCAATGGTTTTCACTATCTGCACGAGGCCTATAGCGCGAGTAACCCGCACTACACCGGCAAGGTCACGGTGCCGACCTTGTGGGACAAGAAAACCAGGCGGATCGTCAACAACGAATCCTCCGAAATCATCCGGATGCTCAATTCAGAGTTCGCCGGAATCGGCGCTGATCCGACGGATTTCTACCCGCCGCATCTGCGCGCCGAGATCGACCGCATCAACGCGCAGGTCTACGCCAACGTGAACAACGGCGTGTACCGCTGCGGCTTTGCCCGCTCGCAAGCCGCGTACGATGAAGCCTACGACGCGCTGTTCGCCACCCTCGATGAGATCGACGCGCGGCTTGGGCGTCAGCGCTATCTGGTCGGCAATCAGATCACCGAAGCCGACTGGCGGCTGTTCCCCACCCTGGTGCGCTTCGACGTCGCCTATTTTTCGCTGTTCAAATGCAACAAGAAGCGGATTGCGGACTATCCGAATATCTTAAACTACATGCGAGAACTCTATGCCGTGCCGGGCGTCGCCGAGACGGTGAAGCCACGCTATTACGTCATGGGCTATTACTCGATCACGCGCGTCAATCCGACCGGCATCATTCCGAAGGGGACGCCGGTCGACTTCCGGCAGCCGCACGACCGTGCGCGTTTCGCGGCGTGAGTTGGTGACCGTGATACGTCGCCTTCCCAGTCACGGCATCTGCGCATGATTCCGCGTTACACCAGACCTGAAATGGCGGCGATCTGGTCGCCGGAAACGCGCTTTCGCATCTGGTTCGAGATCGAGGCCCATGCCGCCGACGCCATGGCCGGGCTTGGGATCATCCCGAAGGCCGCCGCAGCGAAAATCTGGGCCAAGGCCAAGGACGCCAAGTTCGACATCGCGCGCATCGAGGAAATCGAGCGCGAGACCAAGCACGACGTGGTCGCCTTTCTCACTCATCTGGCAGAAATCGTCGGTCCGGAAGCGCGTTTCGTGCACCAGGGCATGACGTCGTCCGACGTGCTGGACACTTGCCTCAACGTCCAGCTCGTTCGCGCCGCAGACCTCCTCATCGGCGGCGTCGAAAAGCTCAATGCCGCGCTCAAACGCCGCGCGCTCGAGCACAAGTTCACGCCGACCATCGGCCGCTCGCACGGCATCCATGCCGAGCCGACGACGTTTGGGCTGAAGCTCGCTTATGCCTATGCCGAGTTCGCGCGCGCCAGGGAGCGCCTGACGGCGGCGCGCAGCGAAGTGGCGACCTGCGCGATTTCCGGCGCCGTCGGTACGTTCGCCCAGGTAGACCCACGCGTCGAAGCTTATGTCGCAGAAAAGATGGGCCTGCGGGTCGAGCCGATCTCGACCCAGGTCATCCCGCGTGATCGCCACGCCATGTACTTCGCCACGCTCGGCGTCGTTGCCTCCTCCATCGAGCGGCTCGCGACTGAAATCCGCCATTTGCAGCGGACCGAAGTTCTGGAAGCGGAAGAATATTTTTCGGAAGGGCAGAAAGGCTCTTCCGCGATGCCGCATAAACGCAACCCGGTGCTGTCAGAGAACCTGGTCGGCCTCGCGCGCATGGTTCGCGCCTATGTGGTGCCGGCGCTGGAAGATGTCGCGCTCTGGCACGAACGCGACATCTCGCACTCCTCGGTCGAGCGCATGATCGGACCCGACGCGACGGTGACGCTCGATTTTGCGCTGAATCGGCTCGCTGGGATCATCGACAAGCTGATTGTCTATCCGGACAACATGCTCAAAAACCTGGACCGGCTCGGTGGTCTGGTCCACTCCCAACGCGTCCTGCTGGCGCTGACGCAGAAGGGCGTTACGCGCGAAGAGGCCTACGCCATGGTTCAGCGCAACGCCATGAAAGCGTGGCGCGGCGAAGGCGATTTTCTCGCGCTGCTCAAGGGCGATCCCGAGGTGGGCAAGTATCTCAACGAGAGAGAACTCGCCGCCAATTTTGACCTCGATTTCCACTTCGCCCAGGTTGATACGATCTTCCAACGGGTCTTTGGCTGATCGCCGTGAGCGCCGCGGCGACGTCCGAAACGATTCTGGTTTTCGACTCCGGGCTTGGCGGCCTCACGGTCTATCGGGAGATTGCGGCAGCACGTCCCGGCGCTGATTTCATTTACGTCGCCGACGACGCTGCCTTTCCGTATGGAGCGATTGCCGAACCCGAACTGGTCGCCCGTGTTGTTGCGTTGATGGATGAATTGATCGCCGCGCATCGCCCCGATCTCATCGTCATCGCCTGCAATACCGCCTCCACCATTGTGCTGCCCGATCTCCGAAAACGAATTTCGCTGCCATTCGTCGGCACCGTGCCGGCGATCAAGCCCGCCTGCGCCAACTCCGTCAGCCGGCATATTGCCGTGCTCGGCACCGAAGCAACAATTGCCCGGGAATATACCCGCGCGTTAATCCGCGACTACGCCGGCGACTGCCGGGTGACCCTGGTCGGATCAAAAGCGCTCGCTGCGTACGCCGAGGCCCAGCTCGCCGGCGCACCTGTCACCGACGAAGCGATTTACGCCGAAATCGCGCCATGCTTTCGCGACGACGGCGCGCGGACAGATACGGTCGTACTCGCCTGCACCCATTATCCATTGCTGATTGACCGGTTGCGGCGGCTCGCGCCTTGGCCGGTCGCTTTTCTCGACCCGGCGCCGGCAATTGCGCGGCGTGTGAACGATCTACTCGGCCCGGCACCTTCACCGGCACGTCCTGGCACCACCCGCGCCATTTTCACATCTGGCCGCCCGCCGAAGGCAGCGCTGGCGCAGTTCGGCATCCATTCAGAACAACGAGCTTCCACCGGCGCCGCCTGACCTAAACTAGTCGCCTGGTTCGCTTGTCGCCCGATTACACTAACGCTACCTTTTCATTCCTGATCTCGCCGGGACGCGAGGCCGCCCCCATGACCGTTGCAGTCCAAACCGAGCGCACCGCCTGGTACCTCAATCGCTGGAATCAGTTGATCCTCGGCGTCATCGCCATGATGGCGATCTCCAGTCCGCAATATGTCTGGACGCTGTTCACCGGCCCGCTCAACCAAAAGCTCGGCACGACGCTCGCGCAATTGCAGTGGACGTTTTCGCTGCTGATCATCCTGCAGACCTGGCTGTCGCCATTCCAGGCCTATCTGGTCGATCGCTTCGGCCCGCGCCTTTTGATCGCCATCGGGGCGCTGCTTTCGGGCGGTAGCTGGGTCGCCTCGGCGTATGTGAATGATCTCTGGCTGCTGTACTTCACATACGGCGTGCTCGGCGGTTTCGGCACCGGCATCATCTACGTCGGCATCATCGGCCTGATGGTGCGCTGGTTTCCCGACCGGCGCGGGCTCGCGACCGGGCTTGCCGCGGCGGGCTACGGCTTCGGTGCGGTCTTCACCAGCTTTCCCATCGACAGCATGATCAAGAGCGCCGGCTACGCGCACACGCTCGTCGTCTGGGGAATTATCCAGGGCGTGATTGGAATCGTCGCCGCGCAGTGGTTGCGCGTTCCGCCGGAGAGTTATCACATTCCCGGTGCGGCGACCGCCGCACTTGCCGCACAGCAGACCCGCCGCAGCTATTCGCCGCGCGAGATGCTGCAAAACCCGGTGTTTTATCTCATGTTCCTGATGATGAGCATGATGTCGACGTCGGGCCTGATGGTCGTCTCCAACGTCGGGCCGTTCGCCAAGGAATTCGGCGTCGCCGACATGCTGGTCCTCGGCATGGCGGCACTGCCATTGTCGCTGACGCTCTCGCGCGTCACCAACGGACTGACCCGGCCGTTCTTCGGTTGGGTCTCCGATCACATTGGCCGCGAAGCGACCATGGCGCTCGCCTTCTCGCTCGAAGCGGTCGCTATCCTCATCCTGTTTGCCTTCATCAACCAGCCGGCGCTCTTTGTGGTGTTGACGGGTCTCGTGTTCTTCGGCTGGGGCGAAATCTTCTCACTGTTTCCGTCGACGTTAACCGACACGTTTGGGCCCAGATACGCGGCGACCAACTACGGCTTTCTCTACATCGCCCAGGGCGTCGGCTCGATCCTCGGCGGACCGGCGGCAGCGTTTCTCAAGCAGACGACGGGAAGCTGGACCGCCGTATTCATCATCGTCGCCGCGCTCGACGCCGTGACCGCACTGCTCGCCATAACCGCGTTGCGGGCGATGCGGCAGCGGCATTTTAATAGCCAATAGGGCCGTCAAACCCACCGGTTTGACACTATGGCGGTTTGCACCTAAATACGCCCCGCGGCGCGGGCCTATCGGGCCCGCGCTGTGTTTCGCGACCCGTGGTTTGCGCCGGCGCTTCGGCGGCAAAACCTGTCGGTTTCTCCCCTCCCGAAGGAGATGGAGAGACAGAGGAGGGCGCGATCCTCAGCCACGCGGCATGGGTCCGAAAAGCCATTCCGGCTTCGGACAGGATCACGCCGCAGCAAAGTCAGCGAGGACGCGAATGACCAAGCGCCATGAGGCGAAGTACAAGATCGACCGCCGGTTGGGCCAGAATATCTGGGGCCGCCCCAAGTCGCCGATCAACAAACGCGAATACGGTCCGGGCCAGCACGGCCAGCGCCGTAAAGGCAAGCTCTCCGACTACGGCGTACAGCTTCGCGCCAAGCAGAAGCTCAAAGGTTATTACGCCAACATGTCGGAGCGGCACTTCCGCGGCATCTATGAAGAGGCGCGGCGGCTCAAGGGCGATACCGGTGCCCACATGATCGGGCTATTGGAGCGGCGGCTTGATACCATGATCTATCGCGCGAAGTTCGTGCCCACCGTGTTCGCCGCGCGGCAGTTCGTCAATCACGGCCACGTCAAAGTGAACGGGCGGCGTGTTACGATTCCGAGCTTCCGGGTGAAAGTCGGCGATCTCATTGAGGTCAAGGAAAAGTCGAAGCAGATGGCGCTGGTGCTTGAAGCAACCGCGCTCGCCGAACGCGATGTGCCGGATTACGTCGAAGTCGATCACTCGAAGATGACCGCAAAACTTTCGCGGGTGCCGCTGATCGGCGACGTGCCATATCCGGTCATGATGGAGCCGCACCTCGTCGTGGAATATTACTCGCGCTAGCAAACTCAGCGCGCGATTCGCGCCCACCGATTTTCTAATTTGCATCGGCTTTGTTGCATTGCGGAATTTGCCGCAATGCAGCACGCCGCGCGAGTTATGCACCTCTTTTTTGGTCGCAACTTGAACAATCAAACCCTCCCGCGTAGGCTTGCGCGGCAAGCGTGCATCTATCGTGATTGCGTTCGCACGGGGCTGCTTAAACAAACTTAAGGGGAGAACGTACATGGATGCGTTAGGAAAAGTAAAAAGCTGGATCGGCGCGTTGACGGAAATCGGGCTGATGTTGCTGGCGTTGGCGATCGTAGCCGCGCTTCTGGTCGGAGCAAATTTGCCGTTCTTCGGCAACGTCACCGCCAACATCATGGCTTTGGTCAAGAGCCTCGGTGATGCCGGTCTGGTCGGATTGATCGCGCTGGGCGTGATCCTCTGGCTGTTCTCTTCGCGGCGGATGGCCTGACGCCGCGGCGGCCGACAAGTCACAACACACGGGTGACGACGTTGGGTGGCGGGGAAGCTCCCACCCAACGCTTTGAGTGAAATCCCGCTCCGGAAATTTTGCAGAGCGCCGAACGCGCTTCTGGCACAAGCGAACGTTCGTGAGGGCGTGCGATGCTGGATTACTTGCAAAAGGCCAAACAATACCTCTGGGCCTTCGTCGAGATCGGATTCTTGACGGTGCTCGCCGTCATGCTGCTCTATCTGATCCTCGGCGCCAATTCGGGTGTGTTTGTTTCAGGCGTAGCGGACAACGTGATGAAGTTCGCCGCCGCGATGCCCTCCCAAACTCTGGTCGGGCTCGCCATTGTTCTGGCGCTGGTTTTTTTGATCACCAATCGCATGCGCTAAACGCGCTCTGAAGTTCGCAGCTAAAAATGAAATGGCCGGGACAAGCCCGGCCATACGCGGTTAGCTGACTTCGGTAGCACCCTCAAACCTGGGCGCTCTCCTTCAGTGCAATGCCTTTTTCCTTGAGCAGCGATTGCAGTTCGCCAGCCTGGAACATCTCGCGGATGATATCGCAGCCGCCGACGAATTCGCCCTTGACGTAAAGCTGAGGAATGGTCGGCCAGTTGGAATAGTTCTTGATACCGCCGCGCAAATCGTCGTTCTCAAGCACGTTGAGTCCCTTATAGGGAACGCCGATATAGTCCAGGATCTGCACGACCTGACCCGAGAACCCGCACATCGGGAACTGCGGCGTGCCTTTCATGAACAGGACCACGTCATTTGCCTTCACCTCATTGTCGATGAACTGCTCGATGGACATCGCGGTCTTCCTTGCTGCGGCCGACACCATCCGGGCGTCGACTCTCGTCGCTCTCAACGCTCAATATAGGTGACTTGGAAATACCAGCAAAGCCCAAGTCATGAATTCTTCGTATGGTCCAGCCGAGGGATGAATGAGCCCGGTTCTCGCCCGCTCGTGGCAAGGATTTCTACCGGATAGCCAGGGAAAGAAGGCCATCCGCCGGTACCGGCCCGGCGCTGAAATTACCGCTCGGGCGTGCCGGTCTGCAGCGCCAGCGCGTGCAATTTACCGCCCATTTCGCCTTTGAGCGCCGCGTAAACGATCTGGTGCTGCTGCACGCGCGATTTGCCGCGAAACGACTCGGCGATGACCGTGGCGGCATAATGGTCGCCGTCCCCCGCCAGGTCGCGAATGGTTACCTCGGCGTCCGGAATGCTGGCCCGGATCAGCCGCTCGATATCGCCAGCACCCATAGCCATGGCCGTCTCCTTAACGCCCCGAGCGCATCATCGCCGCTTATCAGATTCCTCCTTCAGCAGGGAAGCCCGCCAAACGACGCGGTTACTCAGCGCCAGAGTTCCTTGGTCGCAAGCCGGGCGCCGGCGGCCAAGGCCTCCAGTTTTGCCCAAGCGATCTGCGGGTGGATGCGTCCGCCAAAACCGCAATCGGTGCCGGCGATGACGTTTTCCCGGCCGACAAGGTTGGCGTAACGCACAATCCGGTCGGCGACGACCTGGGGATGCTCCACGATGTTGGTGGCGTGGCTGACGACGCCGGGGATGAGGAGCTTGCCGTCCGGAAGCTTTACGTCTTTCCAGACGCGCCATTCATGCTCATGGCGGACATTGCCTGCTTCCACCGAATAGGCGGCGGCGTTGACGCGCAGTACGAGGTCGACGATGTCCTGCAAGGGAATGTCGGTGGTATGCGGCCCGTGCCAACTCCCCCAACAGATGTGAAAGCGGATGCGATCGGCTGGCAAACCACGCAAAGCGTGATTGAGCGCATCGATGCGCACCCGCTCGAATTTCTTGAATTCGGCGAGCGGCGGCTCCGGATTGATCATATCCCAATTGTCCGGGAGGCTTGGATCGTCGATCTGCAACACGATCCCGGCGTCAACGATCGCCTTGTATTCTTCGTGCATGGCATCGGCGGCGGCGAACACAAACTCCTCTTCGGTCTTGTAGTGGAGGTCTTCGCCACGGGCGAAGCTGCCCGGCCCGATCGAACACATGAAGCCCTCGTCGACACCGGCAGCAGCCATCGCCTTCTTCAAGTTGGCGATATCGGCTGCGATCGCAGCGTGTCCGACATACTTGATCGGCGCGGTACACACCGGACGACGCGTGCCCCGCCTTGCCGCGCTTCCCAGCAAAGTGCCAGTCGATTCCGGGTCCTGATAAAACTCGCTGAATTTCTGCCAGTCACGGCGATTGGGCATCGTCGTCAGCGCCATATCGGCAACGCTGGATTTTTTGTGCTGGGATTGCGGAACAGAGTCCGCCGGCACGAAGCCTTCCATCCGCGCGAAGGCGTAATTCCACCAGACCCCATAGTCATAGTTTGACGCCATCGGCTTGCCGAACTCACCGTCGTCGGGAATGTCGACGCCAAGTTCGCGCTGCTTGCGCACGACGTCGGCGACGGCGGCGCCCAGACATTTGGCATACGTGGCGTCGTCGACCTTTTCGCCCTGTGCCCGCGCCCGGTTCAGCGCAATGAGGTCGGCCGGCCTCGACAGACTACCCGAGTGCGTGGTGATGATACGATCCGTGCTGCGTTTCATGTGTGATTGCCTCCCTGGGAGGCGCACTCTCATATAACCGCGGCCGTCTCACAACCCGCAGATCGTTGGTGCCGGTATGCCCAAATGGCGATCCGGCGGCGTGGATGGGCAGCGGTTCAGTGGGAGCCGGCCATATAAGCCGGCAGCCATTCCTCGAAGCGCTTGAGAAGATCGGCAATCGGCAAAGGCCGTTCATCGCCGAAGGCAAGGACGCGCCCGCCAGTCGCACCAAGACGCACGATCGGCACCGCGGCCGTCCTGGCGACTTCCATCACCCGGTCGGCGTCTTTCGCGGTGATGACATAGCGCGCCTGATCTTCGCCGAACCAGAACGCGTGCGCGGGGATGCCCGAAGGCGCTTCCAGCACGGCGCCGAGACGCGAAGCCATCGCCATCTCGGCAAGAGCAATCAGAAGCCCGCCGTCGGAAACGTCGTGCACCGCTGTCACCAGCCCGTCGCGGATCAGCGCGCGGACGAAATCGCCGTGCCGGCGCTCGGCGGCCAGATCGACGGGAGGCGGTGCGCCCTCCTCCCGCGCGCAGATTTCGCGCAGATAGAGCGATTGTCCGAGCCAGCCTCGCGTCTCCCCGACGAGCAGGATCGCTTCACCCTCGGCTTTAAACGCGAGCGTCATCGACTTGGTGAAGTCCTGGAGAATGCCGACGCCGCCGATGGTCGGCGTCGGCAAGATCGCCTTGCCGTTGGTCTCGTTGTAAAGCGACACATTGCCGGACACGATCGGGAAATCGAGCGCGCGCGCCGCTTCGCCAATGCCGCGAATGCAGCCGACCAGTTGCCCCATAATGTCCGGCCGCTCTGGATTGCCGAAATTCAGATTATCGGTCAGGGCCAGCGGGCGCGCGCCGACGGCGGTGAGATTGCGCCACGCTTCCGCCACCGCCTGCTTGCCGCCTTCGAACGGGTCGGCCTCGCAATAACGCGGGGTGACATCGGAGGTCAGCGCAAGTGCTTTGGGACCTTCTTCGATCCGCACCACCGCCGCATCGCCGCCGGGCCGCTGCACCGTGTTGCCGAGGATGACGTGGTCGTATTGCTCGAACACCCAGCGCCTCGAGCACAAATCCGGCGAACCGATGAGTTTCTCCAGGGCATCCGCAACGCTCAACGGCGGCTTTACCGAAGCCGCGTCGATCACCGGCAGCCGCGCGCTTTCCGCGAAAGGACGATCGTAGAGCGGCGCTTCATCGCCGAGCTCCTTGATCGGTAAATCGGCCATGACCGCGCCGCCGTGCTGGATCAAAAAGCGCTTGGTCGGGGTGGTTTTGCCGACCACGGCAAAATCCAGTCCCCATTTGCGGAAGATCGCCTCCGCCTCCTTTTCCTTATCCGGCTTGAGCACCATGAGCATGCGCTCCTGGCTTTCCGACAGCATCATTTCGTAGGCGCTCATGCCGGTCTCGCGGCAGGGCACGCTGTCGAGTTCGAGCGTGACGCCGAGATCGCCCTTGGCACCCATCTCGACAGCGGAGCAGGTCAGGCCCGCGGCGCCCATGTCCTGGATGGCAATGACGCAACCCTTGGCCATGATTTCGAGGCAGGCTTCGAGCAGGAGCTTCTCCGAAAACGGATCGCCGACCTGCACCGTCGGCCGCTTCTCCTGCGCGTCAGCGCCAAACTCGGCCGACGCCATGGTGGCGCCGTGGATGCCGTCGCGTCCGGTCTTCGAACCGAGATAGACGATCGGCATGCCGACCCCCGATGCGGCGGAATAAAAAATCTTGTCCTTTCGGGCGATGCCGACGGCCATCGCGTTGACCAGGCAATTGCCATCATAGCGGCGATGGAATCGCACCTCGCCGCCGACTGTCGGTACGCCGAACGAATTGCCGTAGCCGCCGATGCCCGCGACCACGCCCGAGACAAGATGCCGCGTTTTCGGATTTTTCGGATCGCCGAACGAAAGCGCGTTGAGACAGGCGATCGGCCGCGCCCCCATGGTGAACACATCGCGCAGGATGCCGCCGACGCCGGTCGCGGCGCCCTGATACGGCTCGATGTAGCTTGGGTGGTTGTGGCTCTCCATCTTGAATACGACCGCGAGCCCATCGCCGATATCGATGACGCCGGCGTTCTCGCCCGGCCCCTGAATCACCCACGGCGCCTTGGTCGGCAGCGTGCGCAGGTGCAGCCGCGATGATTTGTACGAGCAGTGCTCGTTCCACATCGCTGAAAAAATGCCGAGCTCGGTAAAGCTTGGCGTGCGGCCGATGAGCTTGAGAATGCGCTCGTACTCGTCCGGCTTCAGCCCGTGCTGAGCAATGAGTTCGGGCGTGATGAAAGGTTCGTTGGAAGTCACGCGGCCACTTTGAAATGATCCACCAGCCCGGCGAATATGCCGCGCCCGTCGGTCCGGCCCATTGATGCTTCGACGTGATTCTCCGGATGCGGCATCAGGCCGAGCACGTTGCCATGCTCGTTGATGATGCCGGCGATAGCGTTCATGGCGCCGTTGTGATTCCAGTCCGGATCAACCATGCCGTCGGGTGAAGAATAACGGAACAGCACCCTGCCCTCGCCTTCGAGGCGCGCAATGGTCTCGCCGTCGGCGATATAATTTCCTTCGCCATGCGCCACCGGCACGCGGATGACCTGGCCGGCATTGTAGCCGCGCGTGAACGGCGTATCCGAGCGCTCGACCCGCAGATAGACGTCACGGCAGATGAAGCGGAGCTGCGCATTGCGCATCAGCACACCCGGAAGAAGCCCGGCCTCGCAGGCGATCTGAAAGCCGTTGCACACGGCGAGCACCAGTCCGCCTCTTTGTGCAAAGGCGCGCACCGCATTCATGATCGGCGCGCGGGCAGCGATCGCGCCGCAGCGCAGATAATCGCCATAGGAAAAGCCGCCGGGAATGGCGACCAGATCGGTGCCCGGCGGCAATGCCGTTTCGGCGTGCCAGACCATTGCCGGCTCCCGCCCGGAGACCAGCCGCAGCGCCCGCGCCATGTCGCGCTCGCGGTTAATGCCGGGAAAAACGAGTATCGCCGATTTCATCGCGATTCCGGTCAGCCCCTGTCATCCCGTCACTTCGACCCGATAATTCTCGATCACGGTATTGGCGAGCAATTTCTCCGCCGCGGCTTTCAGCGCCGCTTCCGCGCCGGCGCGGTCGGCGCCCTCGATCTCGATGTCGAACACCTTGCCCTGGCGGACACTGGCAACGCCGCCAACACCGAGGGACCGTAACGCGCCCTCAATAGCCTTGCCCTGCGGGTCGAGGATGCCGGATTTGAGCGTAACGGTGACGCGGGCTTTCATGATCGAAGCTCCAGCTTCGGGTGTTTCAATAGGCATGAGTTCGCGGGGGCTGCAATCACAGCCGGTCCGCGACACACATTATTTTGATTGCGCGTGCGCTTAGCTTTTGACCAGGACCGGGCCGGCGCCTTGCGGCCGCTCGCCCTCGCTCATGATGCCGAGCCGTTTGGCCACTTCGGTATACGCCTCGACCAAGCCGCCGAGGTCGCGCCGGAAGCGATCCTTGTCGAGCTTCTCGTTCGACTTGATGTCCCACAACCGGCAGGAATCCGGAGAAATCTCGTCGGCGACCACGATCCGCATCAGATCGTTCTCCCACAGCCGGCCGGTCTCCATCTTGAAGTCGACCAGACGGATGCCGACGCCGAGGAACAGCCCGGACAGGAAGTCGTTGACGCGGATCGCAAGCGACATGATGTCGTCGATCTCCTGCGGCGTCGCCCAGCCAAATGCGGTGATATGCTCTTCCGACACCATCGGGTCGTTGAGCTGATCGTTCTTATAATAGAACTCGATGATCGAGCGCGGCAGTTGCGTGCCTTCCTCGATGCCGAGCCGCTGCGACAGCGAACCTGCAGCGACATTGCGCACCACGACTTCGAGCGGAATGATCTCGACTTCGCGAATAAGCTGCTCGCGCATGTTGAGCCGGCGAATGAAGTGCGTCGGCACCCCGATGTCGTTGAGGTGCTGAAAGACGTATTCGGAGATCCGGTTGTTGAGGACCCCTTTGCCCTCGATCACGTCGTGCTTCTTGGCGTTGAAGGCGGTCGCGTCGTCCTTGAAGTGCTGGATCAGAGTTCCAGGCTCCGGGCCTTCATAAAGGACCTTAGCCTTGCCTTCATAGATGCGGCGACGGCGGCTCATCGGAGTATACCGTGGCTTGGTGAAATCCATCGAATGCCGTGGCTCCAGTTTTCGTATCGAGGTCCGCGGCGGCGGCAGAGGGCGTGCGACTCAAAACGCTGCCCCTCCGCGACCGAAAAGCTAGCTGAACGCGACGCGGAGTACAATCGACATAGACCCGCGCCGGTCGATCCGCAACGCCGATGTTTCATGTATCGCCCGGTTGCCTTGACGGACCACCCTCGATATGCAAGGCGCAACGCTTCTGCCAGTTCCATGTAGCATCAGGACGCAACGGTATGACCACGTTCGACAAGCGCGAAGAAGGCTTCGAGCAGCAATTTGCGCACGATGAAGAGCTTCGCTTCAAGGCGACCGCGCGCCGCAACAAGCTACTCGGCCTCTGGGCCGCGGAAAAGCTCGGGTTCAGCGGCGCCGAAGCGGATAACTATGCCAAGTCCCTGGTGATGAGCGACGTCGAAGCCGGCGTGCATGACGTACTGGGCAAAATCCACAAGGATTTCGCCGCGAAGGGCGTCGTGCAATCCGATCACCAGATCGGCCACATCATGAGCGAGTTGATGGAAAAGGCGATCGCCGACATCAAGGCCGGCAGATAGCCACCGCGGCGGCGAGCCGCCATTTTCAGCGACCGTTGCCCGGCAAACATCGCAGCTAGCACATCACGGCAGGCACCATGGCCATACCCGCTTTCACCCTTGCCCGCCGGCTGCGCGCCGGAGAAACGGTCTTCAGCGGCTGGTGCAGCCTGCCCTACCCGCTGGTTGCTGAAACGCTCGGCCGCGAAGGCTTTGCGGCGGTAACGATCGAAGGTCAGCACGGCTTGTGGGACGTCGCGTCGATGCTCACCGGCATCGCCGCCGTGCGGCAAGGTGGAGCGGCGCCGGTGGTCCGTGTGCCGGTCGGCGATTTTGCGCTCGCTTCCCGGGTGCTCGATTTCGGCGCCGAAGGCCTTATCGCCCCGATGATCAATACCGCCGCCGATGCGCGCGCGTTCGCAGCGTCGGCCAAGTACCCGCCGGTCGGCGAGCGAAGCTGGGGTCCGCATCGCGCGACTGCGCTCGCCGGGCTTGCCGATCAGTCGGTTTATCTGCGCGAAGCTAACGATCACGTGATCACGCTCGCCATGATCGAGACCCGCACGGCGCTCGGCAATCTGGAAGCGATCCTCGACACGCCGGGGATCGACGGCCTGTTCCTCGGGCCGTCCGACCTTTCCATTGCGCTCTCAGATGGCAAAAGTCTTGATCCGACTTCGCCGGAGGTCGATCGCGAACTCGATCGCATGGTCGCCGCCGCGCAAAAGGCTGGCAAGATTCCCGGCGCCTTTTGTCACACCGCTGAACGGGCTAAGGCGCTGGCAAAACGCGGCGTGCGCTTTCTTGCGGTCATGAGCGATCTGGCCATGCTGCGCTCAGGCATTAGCGCGGCGCTGAAGGTGCTCAACGCAAGCTGAATGCTGGCGTCACTTCGGTACGACGCGGAACGTGACGTTGCCGTTGATATTGAACCCGTCGCTCTTTTGCTGGTTGAAATTTTGACCGCGCGTCACCCGCTGGACGTTGACGTTGAGCGAATCAAGCCGACAGTCGCTGGCCAGCACGTCGCGCAGCACTGCGCATTCACGCGCGGCGACTTCGTAGATCAATCGCCGTCCGCCCTCCTGAGCCTTGAGCGCCTGCTCGCTTTCGTCGGCCGGGGCCTCCACGAACAGGTTGACGGTAACGGCGATGCGAACCTCCCATATGATTCTATCGTTCAGCCGGCAGCGCGATGATCGTGTAGCCCCGGGCCTTGACCTCAAGCACAGTTTTGCGCGAGCGCGCTTGGCGGCCCGCGTGCAGCTTTCCTCGGCCGGCACCAGATCGATGACCAGCGAGCGGAAACGAGACCAAATCGCAGATGTGCGGACCGATCGGCGTCTGCCGTTTGAAGCCGCGCCCGGCGAAGCGGCGGTCGTTGACCAGCGTTTGCCACAGCGCGCGTTCGGCCTCGGTGGGATTACGCCGCAGCAGCCGCGACAGCCCGCGCACCGGGCCGCGCTCGTTCGGCACCCGGCCGCCGCCGTGCTCGGCAAGTAGCGCCCGCAACAATTCGGCTTCCTCGCCATCGAGCACGCCGCCACGCGCCGGTCCCTTGCGGCCTTCCGCAATCGCCATGATGACACCGTGCAGCGTCTGGATATCCTGCTGGGTCGGCTGCATGCGGGTAAAGATGTTGCGCAGGTTGATCTGCATGGTTTCGCGCTTGTCGGGCGGCCGGAAGAACTCGACCGTCTCCAGCTCGCGTTCGAGCGAAGCGAAGAAGGCGAGCAGCTGCTCCTTCGCCGCCGGCGCGGATTTCTGCGGCATGGCGAAGGGCAGCTTGCCGCCCGTCGCAAGCTTGAACCATTCATAGCCAACGATGACGACCGCCTGCGCCAGATTGAGCGAGGCAAAGGCCGGGTTGACCGGCAAGGTGAGAATGCGATCGGCGAGCGCGACTTCATCGTTCTCAAGCCCGTTGCGCTCGCGGCCGAACACGATGGCCACGGTTTCGCCGGCCGCAACATGATCCGCCATTTCGGCCGCGGCTTCGGCCGCTCCGACGACCGGTTTGGCCTGGTCATGGGCGCGCGCGGTCGCCGCCAAGACGAAGGCGCAGTCGGCGATCGCTGCTTCAAGGCTGTCGTAGATGACCGTGCCGTCGAGAATACGGTCAGCACCGGCCGCCATCATCACCGCTTTGTCGTTCGGCCAGCGCTGCCGCGGCTTGACCAAACGCAGCCGTTCCAGACCGAAATTCGCCATGGCGCGCGCGGCCGCGCCGATATTTTCGCCAAGCTGCGGTTCGACCAGTACGACGACCGGCGCCGGCCCTGCGCGCCATCTCTTGGTCTTGTCGGTGCCGGCGCCCGGCATGCGCGCTCCTCGGCGGGCAAATGACCGAAGACGCAGCCCCTGCCCAAGCCGGCCGCTGGCGTCAAGCGGCGGCATTTATCCAGCCTAAAAACCCGCCGGCTCGCGCCGGAATTCGCTTCGGCGCAGAGGGCTTTTACCAGCGGAATGCGGGTGCTATAGGGCGCGCGCTGAACTCCCGTCAGTCGAATTCCCGGTTGGCGATGTCCGCGCCGCGAACAACTCATTTGAGGGCCGGCGGGAGAAACCATTTCAGCGCGCCCGGCAACGTTCAGTTTCCGGTCGGCCCAAACAGGCACGGCGACCAGAGGTGCAAGCATGGCAGATCTCGAAATCATGTGGACAAAGGTCGACGAAGCCCCGGCGCTCGCGACCTATTCCCTGCTGCCGATCGTCGAAGCCTTCGTGGGCGCGGCGGGCGTATCCGTCGAGCTCAAAGACATCTCGCTGGCCGGTCGCATCCTCGCCAATTTCCCCGACAAGCTCACCCCCGCGCAACGGATCAACGACGAACTCACCGAACTCGGCGAACTCGCGATGCGGCCCGAAGCCAACATTATCAAGCTGCCGAACATCTCCGCCTCGATCCCGCAGCTCAAGACCGCGATCAAGGAACTGCAAGGCAAGGGCTACGCCGTTCCGGACTATCCGGACAACCCTGCTACGGAAGCCGAAAAGGACATCAAGTCGCGCTACGCCAGGGTGTTCGGCAGCGTCGTCAACCCGGTATTGCGCGAAGGCAATTCCGACCGCCGCGCGGCTGGCGCCGTCAAGCAATATGCCCGCAACCATCCGCACAAGATGGGCGCCTGGAGCTCCGTTTCCAAATCGCACGTGGCGTCCATGTCGGGCGGTGATTTCTACGGTTCGGAAGTCTCGACTACCGTCCCGTCGGCGACCAACGCCCGCATCGAGTTGGTCGGCGCCAACGGCGCCGTCACGGTGCTCAAAGCCAAGACGCCGCTTGCGGCCGGCGAGATCATCGATGCAGCGGTGATGAGCCGCAAAGCGCTGCGCGCCTTTTTTGCGGAGCAGATCGAAGCCGCCAAAACGGAAGGCGGCTGTTTTCACTGCACGTCAAGGCGACCATGATGAACATCTCCGATCCCATCGTGTTCGGTCATGCCGTTTCCACGTTCTTCGCCGATGTGATCGAGAAGCACGCCGCAACGCTCAACCGTCTCCGGGTCAATCTCAACAACGGCTTCGGCGATCTGCTCGCGAAGATCGAGACGCTGCCGGCGGCCGAAAAGGAAGCGATCAAAGCCGACATCGCCGCCGAATACGCGAAACGACCGGGCCTCGCGATGGTCAACTCCGACAAGGGGATCACCAACCTCAACGTGCCCAGCGATGTGATCGTTGACGCTTCGATGCCGGCGATGATCCGCGAATCCGGCCGCATGTGGGGCGCCGATGGCAAGCTGCACGACGTCCTCGCCGCGATCCCCGATCGCAGCTATGCGACGATGTATCAGGCGGTCATCGAGGACTGTAAGGCCCACGGCGCGTTCGAC
>CAVSFV010000024.1:0-70495 GCA_963727325.1 uncultured Alphaproteobacteria bacterium | reverse complement strand
TGCAGATGGCGCCGATATCGCCGAAATGATTGGCCAGCCGCTCCAGCTCCGCCATCAGCGCGCGCAGGTATTGCGCGCGCTGCGGCACCTTGACGCCTAACGCCGCCTCGACGGCATGGGCAAATGCGATGCTGTAAGCCACCGTGCTGTCGCCGGAGGTGCGCGCGGCGAGCTTAGCCGCACGTTCGATGCTCGCACCCGCCATCAGTGACTCGATGCCCTTGTGCACGTAGCCGAGACGTTGTTCGAGCCGCACCACCGTCTCGCCCGAGGCCGTGAAGCGGAAGTGTCCGGGCTCGATGATGCCGGCATGCACCGGGCCCACGGGAATCTGATGCAGGCTCTCGCCTTCCGTCGGCAGAAAGGCATAAGCGCTGCGCGCGTCCGGCGGCGGCGTGCGATTGCCGAGTGGATGCTGCACATCCCAAAAGCCGAGATCAAGCCAGGGCCGCGCATCCGGCGCACCCACCGGCTGCAGGCCGTAGAGGCTCTGAATCGCACGTTCGAGGCGAATAGCGGGCGGGTGCAGCGCGCCGATCGACGGGAACGTTCCGTCCGGACATTCGAGGCTCGCTACCGCAATATCATTCGCGGCTTCGCCGCCGACGGCCATGTGCACGGCGAACGAAGCGCCGGCGTCGCCCCACAGCCCAAGCAGCGTGGCGCGGCCGGCGGCGATTGCGCTTGCAACATCGCGCCATGTCTCGGCCGTCACGACGACACGCGGCCATGGACGATGGTCGTCGACTGGCTTGCCCGCAAGGATGTCGGTGAGTGCGGCCATCCGTCTAACCGAGCAATCCGGCGACATGCTGAAACCAGGCAACCAGCGCCGGCGGCATGTAGATGCCGGCGACGAGCACCAGGGCCAAGTGGGTGAACATCGGCACATAAGAGGCCTGCGCCTTGCCGACCGGGCCGTGCGGTTCGCCGAAGGCGATGCTGTTGAGGCGCAGCAACAAGGCGCCAAAGGCGACGAGAATGCCGAACACCAGGATAAGCGCCAGCAGCGGAGCGCGGGCGAAGGTCGAGCTCACCACCAGAAATTCGCTCATGAAGATGCCGAGCGGCGGCAGGCCGGCGATGGCGATCACCCCCAGGATCAGACCCCAGCCGAGCAACGGATGGGTCACGGTGAGACCGCTCATGTCCGAGATCCGCTGCGTGCCCTTGACCTGCGCGACATGGCCGACGGCAAAGAAGATCGCCGACTTGGTGAGCGAGTGCATGGTCATGTGCAGCAGCCCGGCAAAGTTGGCGAGCGGCCCGCCCATGCCAAACGCAAAGGTGATGATGCCCATATGCTCGATCGACGAGTAAGCGAACAGCCGCTTGATGTCGCGGCGGCGGTACAGCATGAACGCCGCGAACACCAGCGACAGCAAGCCGAGCGCTACCATCAGCGGTCCTGGCGCGAGCGCGGCCGAGTTCGCCGCCAGCAGCATCTTGAAACGCAGCAGCGCGTAAAGCGCGACATTCAGCAGCAAACCCGACAGCACCGCCGAGATCGGCGTCGGACCTTCGGCGTGCGCGTCGGGGAGCCAGGCGTGCAACGGGGCGAGGCCGACCTTGGTGCCGTAGCCGAGCAGCAGAAAGACGAACGCGACATCCAGCAGCGCCGGATCGAAACTGCCGGCTCGCGTGACGAGCACGGACCAGACCATGGCATTGAGGCCTTCGCCGACCACCGGCCGCGCCGCCATGTACACCAGAATGGTGCCAAACAAAGCGAGCGCAATGCCGACGCTGCCGAGGATGAAATACTTCCACGCCGCTTCGAGCGCCTCGTGGGTACGGTAGATGCCGACCATCATCACGGTGGTCAACGTGGCGATTTCGATCGCCACCCACATCAGGCCGATATTGTTGGCGATGAGCGCGAGATTCATCGCGAACATCAGAACCTGATACATGGCGTGGTAGAAGCGCACCGAGCGCGGCGTCAGCCGGCCGATGTCGAGTTCGTGGCCGATATAGCTGGCGCTGAAAATGCTCGTGGTCCAGCCCACGAACGTCGTCAGCACGATGAAAGTGTTGTTGAGATCGTCGATCAAAAAATAAGCGCCAGGCGCCGGCTTGGCGAAGAACAGCGACAGCGCACAGAGCAAGGTCAGTGTCGTCGCCAACACGTTGAGCCGCGCCGTCGCGCGATAATTCGGAAGGGCGGCGAGGAGGACCGCGGCGACGGCCGGGATCACCAGCACTCCCATCAGGGCATTGAACGCCATTTCGTCGGGCGTCATCGGCGCTCTCCGCGGAAGCGGTCAAGCGCTTGCACGTCGATGGTGTCGAACCGCTCTCGGATGCGGAACAGGAAGATTCCGATGACGATGAAGGCGATGAGAATGGAAAACGCGACGCTGATCTCGACCACGAGCGGCATGCCCTTGGCGCCGGTCGCCGCCAGCACCAAGCCGTTTTCCAGCGACATGAAGCCGACTACCTGGCTGACGGCGTTACGCCGCGTCACCATCATCAACAGGCCGAGCAGCACCACGGCGAGGGCAAACGCGAGATCCTCCCGCGCCAGCGGATCGGCGGTTTGCGTCACCCGCAGCATCACCACCATCGACAGCGCGACCAGCGCAATGCCCGCGAGCATGGCGGTGCCGACGCCCACCACCTTCTCGATCTCGCGATGGATGCCGAGCCGCACGATCAAACGGTGCAGCGTCACCGGAATGACGATGGCTTTGAAGACCAGCGCGATGATTGCGGTCACGTAAAGGTGTGGCGCATCCTGGACAAAGGCTTGCCACGCCACCGAAGCCGCGAGCACCAGAGCATGGGCGGCATACACGTTAAGCAGCGAATAGAGCCGGTCCTGATAGAGCTCAATGAAGCTGACCAGCACCAAGGATCCGGCGAGCAGATGAGCGATGTCGAAATTGATGCCGTTCATCAGAAGCTTCCCGATACGAAGCGCAGCAGCGTCGCCAGCAAGCCGAGCATGAGCGCCGCGCCGAGGAATTCGGGGACGCGGAACACCCGCATCTTGGCGATTGAGGTTTCAAACAACGCGAGCAGAAAACCGCCGACCGCGAGCTTGCCGATATAGGCGGCAATTCCCACGGCGAGCGTCGGCACCGCGGCTCCGGCAGATTCGATGCCCCAGGGGGCGAACAAACACGCGATCACCGAAACGTACAGTAAAAGTTTGAGTGAGCTCGAAAGCTCGATCAGCGCCAGATGCCGGCCCGAATATTCGAGCACCATCGCCTCATGCACCATCGTCAGTTCGAGATGCGTGGCCGGGTTGTCGATCGGAATGCGGCCGTTCTCGGCGATCGCCACCATGGTGAGCGCGATCAGTCCGAGGCCGAGCGACACTCTTAGGCCCACGGCGGAAGACGCCATGAAAGCAGCCATGGTGGAAAGCTGCGTGGAACCGGCGATCAGCGCCAGCGTGAACACGATCATGATCATCGCCGGCTCGGCGAGCGACGCGATCATGACTTCGCGGCTCGAACCAATGCCGCCGAAGCTCGTGCCGACATCCATTCCGGCCAGCGCCAGCAGAAAACGCGCGCTGCCCAAAAGCGCGATGATGGCGATGAGATCGGCCGACCAGGAGAACATCAGGCCGGTGCGGAAGGTCGGCACCAGCGACGCCGCAACCCAAATCGCGGCGAACACGAGGTACGGAATGGTGCGAAACAGCCACGACGCGCTCTCCGCCAGCACTACTTCCTTACGCACCAGGCGAACCAGATCGCGATAAGGCTGCAGGAGCGGCGGGCCTTGCCGGCGAACCAGCCGCGCCTTGACCTTGCGCACATATCCGGTGAACAGCGGCGCCAGCAACAGCACCAGCATCATCTGGGCGCCCTGAATGGCGAAGTTGCTGATCAGGACCATATCGCCAGCACCAGGAGCAGAATGATCAGCGTGCAGAACACCAGCGTCAAAAATTGGCGGATGGTGAGGAATTGAAAGCGGTTGAAGCGGTCTGCGGCAAAATTGATGCCGGCGGCAAGCGGTGCGTAGATCGCTTCCCAAACGAGATCGTGCAGTTCCACCTTCAGCCGCGCCGGCCGGGTGTCGCCGGGCGGCGGCATCTCGACCTGCTCGCGCGCGCGAAACACGACGGTCCCGAACACGCGCCGAATAGGCTGCGCAAAGCTCGTCGCCGAATATTGTGTCACCGGGCTAGCGTCGGGATAGCCGCAGTCCCAGGCGGGCGCGCGGCGCAGCCGGTCCGAGGCCAGGCGATGAATGGCGAATGCCGCGAGCATGCCCGATATCGCCATGAACAGAAAGACCAGCAGCCCGTCGTAGGAGCTGCGGCTCGCGGCAATCGGGACAATCGAAAGCCATTGCCCGCCGATCTGCGTCGGCATGTGCTCGCCGATCAGGGCGGAACTGACCGGCGCCAGCGCATCGATGAATGCGCCTGGCAGAATGCCGACCAGCAGGCACAGCGCCGCGAGAATCAGCATCGCGGCGAGCGAATAGGAATCGGTTTCGGTCGCAGTTTCAGCTGCCGGCGTGCGCGGGCGGCCGAGGAACGTCACGCCGTAAGCCTTGACGAAACAGGCGGCCGCCAGCGCGGCGGCAAGCGCCAGCAACGCGCCGACGGCAGGTATCAGGAGCTTCAGCCCCCAGGACGGCAGCTGCGGGCTCAGCAGAATGGCCTGAAAGGTAAGCCACTCCGAGACAAAACCGTTGAGCGGCGGCAGCGCGGAAATGGCCGCGCAACCGATCAGAACCAGGAACGCGGTCTTGGGCATGCGATGAATGAGACCGCCGAGATGTTCCATGTCGCGTTCGCCGGTCGCGGTCAGCACCGCGCCGGCGCCGAAGAACAACAGGCTCTTGAACAGAGAATGGTTGAAGACGTGCAGCAGCGCGGCGGTAAGCGCCAGCGCCGCGGCAAACAACATGCCGTGCGCCTTGAAGGCGAGCGCAAGCCCGAGACCGATGAAGATGATGCCGATGTTCTCGACCGTATGATAGGCGAGCAGCCGTTTGAGATCGTGCTGCATCAGCGCATAAAGCACGCCCATCACGGTGGTCGCTCCGGCGAGTGCAAGGACGACAATGCTCCACCACCAGGCCGGTCCGCCGGCAAGGTCGAACACGATGCGCACGAAGCCATAGACCGCGACCTTGGTCATGACGCCGCTCATCAGAGCGGAGACGTGGCTTGGAGCTGCGGGGTGGGCGAGCGGCAGCCAGACGTGCAGCGGCACCAGCCCAGCCTTTGAGCCTGCTCCGATCAGCGCGAGGACGAGAGCCAGCGCGCCCAGCGTGGCCGAGGGATGCGCCGTGCGGATCTGCGCAAAGCCGTAGAGGCCGTCGGGCCCGGCAAGAAGGCCGAACGCCAGCAGCAAAGCCATCGTCCCGAAACTTGCCATGACCAGATAGACGTACCCGGCACGCACGTTTTCCGGCACGCGATGATGCGCCATCACCAGCGCCCACGACGTGAGCGACATGAGCTCCCAGGAAAATAGAAACGTGTAAGCGTCGTCGGCGACCAGCACGAGCGTCATGGCGGCGAGAAAGGCAGGGTAGAACGGCAACACGCGCCCCGGCGCCGTCTCGTGCCGCCCGTAGCCTAGAGCAAACAAACTTGCGCCCATCGCGCCGAGATCGATGACGACAAGAAAGAAGGCGGAGAGCGCGTCGAGGCGCAAATGCGCGCCGAGCCACGGCACGCCGACGGGCAGCACGATGGTTTCAGGTGCGGCTGCGCCGAGCAGGTGCATCAGGGCGGCGACCAGCGAAATCGCCGATGCGACCATGCTGACGCCGTACACGAATGGCGTGGCTGCCGTGCTGTGCGCGAGTGCGACGGCGAGCGGGGCGAGGGCCAGCAAGACCGCGGCGCAGACAAGAACGATCGTCAGCATCACGACGATGCCCTCTTGAGCCGCACGCCGCGGCCGCCGTTTTGGCTCGCCGCATTGTCGGCGATGAGCTCAATGCCGAGCGTCTCGAGCGCCGAAACGAGCTTCATCAGCGAATCGACATTGCCGCGAACGACACCGTCGCTGGCTTCCATGCGCTGGATGGTCGGCAATGACAATCCGGCCGATTCAGCGAGCGTCCGCTGATCGATACCGAGAAGGGCGCGCGACGCCCGGAGCTGGCCCGCTGTAACCATGCCATAACATTGGAAATTGCATTAGAAGTGATGTTTCATACATCCATTTTCGTGAAAATCAAATGCATTATGATGTTGCTGCTGCCTATACCGAGCGCCTGGACGCAGGCGCCGTCGCACGGTCTATGACGGCTCCCAATCACGTGGGTTCGACGTCAGGTCGTAAGCGGTGAACGAGACAAAATTCTTGCCGTCCGGACTGACAGACGCAGGCTACGGCGGAGCGCGGCAAAACTGAAAGCGTCCCTCCCGCGAACCGGCGGCGACGACCAAACGACGAGAGGAGTGTCAGCGCCCTTTGCGCCGCAAACGCACCACGACGTCGATGCGGGCGATCTCGTAACCCTCCGGCGGGACCGGCGCCTTGCCGACAACAACGTCGGATGCGGGGATGTCCATCAGATCGTTCTGGTCTTCGATGAAGAAGTGATGGTGTTCCGAATTGTTGGTATCGAAATAGGCCTTCGACCCGTCAACGGCGACTTGGCGCAAAAGACCCACGTCGGTGAACTGGTGCAGCGTGTTGTAAACCGTCGCGAGCGAGACCGGCACCTTGGCGTGATTGGCTTCTTCGTAAAGCATCTCGGCGGTGACATGCCGGTCGCCCTTGCCGAACAGGATCCAGCCGAGCGCCATGCGCTGGCGCGTCGGACGCAAGCCTACCTCGCGCAGCTTCGCCTTGACGTCGTGCCACGGACATCCGGTCAGATCGCCGGCCACACGCGGTTGACCGGTGGCCAAAATGAAGGGGCCTGAGGCGGGGGGACGCGGCTGTGTCATTGCTACACCTGACGGCCCCTCAAAGGGGCCGAGCGTTGATCGTTACAAGTGAAATCATTATACGCCGCCCTACGCATGCTGCAACTCCTTAAGGCGCTCGCTGATTGCGTTTTGCGGCGCTGCATCAAGGGTCCGGCGGGGGTGCGGCTTTGCCGCCCTAGTCCCATATGTTAGGGATTCGGCGGCGACGGTCGGCGGGGGCGGAGACGAAAGGCAATGCAGGAACGACGTTCCAACTTCGAGTACGAGGACCTGCTTGCATGCGGGCGCGGCGAGCTGTTCGACAAGGGGCCGCAATTGCCGCTGCCGCCGATGTTGATGTTTGACCGCATTTCCGAAATTGCGGAAGTCGGTGGCGAGTATGGCAAAGGGCTGGTGCGGGCGGTGCTCGATCTCAAGCCCGATCTCTGGTTCTTCCCTTGCCACTTCAAGGGCGATCCGGTGATGCCGGGCTGTCTTGGCCTTGATGCGCTCTGGCAATTGCTCGGCTTCTTTCTCGGTTGGGTTGGCGCGCCGGGCAGGGGCCGCGCGCTTGGCATGGGCGAGATCAAATTCTCCGGTCAGGTGCTCCCGACCATGAAGAATGTCGTGTACGGCATCGATATCAAACGCGTGATGCGCTCGAAACTGGTGCTGGGCATCGCCGACGGGTGGCTCTCCGCCGATGGCTCCGTCATCTATCGGGCACTCGATCTCAAGGTTGGGCTGTTCCACGACGCGGCGCCGCAGCCAACCAGCGCCTGATCAAACAGCGGCTGGCAGCGGCAGGAGGCTGACGAGGCGAATATGCGACGGGTCGTCGTCACCGGGATGGGCATCGTCTCATCCATCGGCAACAACACGCAGGAGGTGCTCGCCTCGCTCCGCGAAGCGAAGTCGGGCATTGTACGCGCCGACAAATACGCCGAGCTTGGCTTCCGCTCTCAGGTGCACGGCGCGCCGACGCTCGATGCGAGCGAGGCGGTCGACCGCCGCGCAATGCGCTTTCTCGGCGGCGGCGCGGCGTGGAACCATGTTGCCATGGAGCAGGCGATCCGCGACGCCGGCCTTGAACCGCACGAAGTCTCGAACGAACGCACCGGCATCGTCATGGGCTCCGGCGGCGCTTCGACGCGGGCTATCGTCGAGAGCGCCGATATCGCGCGTACCAAGGGACCAAAGCGCGTCGGCCCGTTCGCGGTGCCGAAGGCGATGTCATCGACGGCTTCAGCGACGCTGGGGACCTGGTTCAAGATCAAGGGCGTCAGCTATTCGATCTCGTCGGCGTGTGCCACCTCAAATCACTGCATCGGCAACGCTTACGAGCTCATCCAGAACAATAAACAAGACATGATCTTTGCCGGCGGCTGCGAGGAGCTCGACTGGACGCTGACGGTGTTGTTCGACGCGATGGGAGCGCTGTCGTCGAAATTCAACGATCAGCCTGCCAAAGCCTCGCGCGCCTATGACGCCGATCGCGACGGCTTCGTCATCAGCGGCGGCGGCGGCGTGCTCGTGCTCGAGGAGCTTGAACACGCCAAGGCGCGGGGCGCGCGGATCTATGGCGAGATCGCGGGCTACGGCGCAACCTCCGACGGCGCCGACATGGTGGCGCCATCGGGCGAAGGCGCCGCGCGCTGCATGCGCATGGCCATCAAGGACATCAAGCTGCCGGTGGACTACATCAATCCGCACGCCACCTCGACGCCGATCGGCGACCTCAAGGAAATCGAAGCGATCCGCGAAGTTTTCGGCTCAGGCGAGAAATGCCCGCCGATCTCCGCCACCAAATCGTTGACCGGACACTCCCAGGGCGCCACCGGCGTGCACGAAGCGATCTATTCGCTACTGATGATGAATAACGGCTTCATCTGCGAAAGCGCCAACATCGAAAATCTCGATCCCGCATTTGCCGACATGCCGATCGTGCGCGAGCGCCGTGACAATGTGAGGCTTGGCTGCGTCCTGTCCAATTCGTTCGGTTTCGGCGGTACCAACGCGTCGCATCGTGCTCAAGCGACTGGACGCGTAAGCCGCATGCTCTTCATGGTCATTGAGCGATTTCGCAATCGCGATGCCGCGCCGGTCTACCGGCGGTTTCGCGAGCGCGGGCGCATGATGCCCGAAGGGCTCCACTATCGGGGAAGCTGGATCGAAACGAATTTCGACCGGTGTTTTCAGCTCATGGAATGTGACGATGAGGGCTTGTTTGCCGACTGGATAGCGAACTGGAACGATCTCGCGGATTTCGAAGTCGTGCCGGTGGCGACTTCCGAACGAAATACAAAAAACGTTTCCTCAAACCTGAGTGGCACAATGTCCGGGCTGATGGAAGGCAAGCGCGGCCTCATTATGGGCGTCGCCAACGATCACTCGATTGCGTGGGGCATCGCCAAGACGCTCGCCGCGCACGGCGCGCAGCTCGCGTTCACCTATCAGATCGAAGCGCTCGGCCGTCGCGTCAAGCCGCTTGCGGCGTCCGTCGGGTCCGAATTCGTGCTGCCGTGCGACGTCGAGGATATCGCGTCGGTCGATGCCGTGTTCGCCGAAATCGGGCGGCAATGGGGAAAGCTCGATTTTCTCGTTCATGCCATCGGCTTTTCCGACCGGACGCAGCTCCTCGGCCGTTATGCCGATACCACGCGCGAGAATTTCGTGCGCACCATGGTGATCTCGTGTTTCTCCTTTACCGAAGCCGCCAAGCGGGCTGCGATCCTGATGCCGAACGGCGGCGCCATGCTGACGCTGACCTATAACGGCGGCGACCGCGCCATGCCCAACTACAACGTCATGGGACCGGCCAAGGCGGCGCTCGAATCCTCGGTGCGCTATCTCGCGATCGATTTCGGGCCGCAGGCGATCCGCGTCAACGCCATTTCGTCGGGGCCGATCCGCACGCTCGCCGGCGCCGGGATCGGCGACGCACGCGCAATGTTTGCTTTCCAGCAGCGCCACTCGCCGCTGCATCGCGGCGTGACGCTCGACGAACTCGGCGGCGCCGGGCTCTATCTGCTTTCTGATCTCTCCACCGGAGTCACCGGCGAAATCCATTTCGTCGATTCGGGCTACAACGTCATCGCCATGCCGCACCCGGACGCGCTGCGCGCCGATCGCCAGCGGAAAGAGGATTAGCGGCGGCTACAGCTTCGCCAGATGCGGCATGACCTCGGTGCGAAACAGCGCGAGCGAGCGCAGCGCCTCGGGCAGCGTCATGCTGCCGAGAAAGAGGTAGCTGAGCAGATAGTTGATGCCGAGCTCGGCGACCTGCCGCTCGATCTCCGCGCGCACGTTTTGCGGCGTGCCGGCGATGACCAGGCCCTGCTTGCGGGCGTCTTCGTAGCTGGAGCCAAATGAAGTGTTCAGACGCGAGGTGAAGGTCGCGTCACCGTGCTTGGTGCCCAGCCATTTCACGTGGGCGACATGCCGCTCCAGCGCCGGCTCGCCGAAGCGGCGCGCCTCCGCGTCGGTGTCGGCGACAAAAATGTAGCGCGATACGCCGATGGCGACGCCGCCGGAAAACTCCGCTTTGGGTTGCGCCGGTGCACCGCGCTTCGCCAGCGCCGCGCGGAAGGCATCGATATTGGCTTTTGCCGACGACCGTCGGACCCAGGGTCACGAAATGCAAACCTTGTTCGCCGCCCCAGGTCGCGCCGACCGGACTGGATGATGCGTACCAGAACGGCGGATGCGGCTGCTGCAGCGGCCGCAGCACGATCGGCACGTTCTCGTAGTTGAAGTATTTGCCGGTGTAGGTCAGCGAATCGGTAGTCAGGCCGGCGCTGACGCATTTGAAGGCGTCAATGAAGATGTCGCGCGAACTTGTCGTGGTCGACCTTGTGGAATTTGAGTTCGAAGGGCGACACCCCGCGGCCGACGCCCGGCTCGAAACGGCCGTGGCTTAAGTGATCGAGCATGCAAATTTCCTCGATCATCCGCAGCGGCGAATAAAGCGGCAGCAGATAGACCAGCGGGCCGAGCCGCATGCGTTTGGTGGCGCGCGCGACGGCGCCGAGATAGACGCCCGGCGCCGGCACCATGTTGAGCGGGCTGGCGTGATGCTCGGCGACGTGCAGGCAATAGATACCGGCCTCGTCGGCTGCTTGCGCAAATGTCAGGCGCTCGTCGAACAGCGTCGCCAGCGGACGCTCGCCATACTCGACATGGTCGAAAAGTCCGATTTTCATGGTTTATTACCGCCCCCCTTTGGCGCGATCATTGCGCGCTCGTCAGTCCCACGCATCGTTTTGCCATCTTCCATAAAGCGCTTCCATCCCGGCGCCGGCCGGGCAGCCATGTGTTCTCCCCTTGCCTCCGTCGTCCGCGCACGCCACATCTGCGCGGGCATGCCCGCTTCGCCTCCCATAAAAGTCGAGCGCCTCGTCAAGATCTACAAGCAGGTGCCGGCCGTGGACGGCGTTTCGTTTGAAATCGCGCACGGCTCGATCACCGGACTTTGGGCGGCAACGGCGCCGGCAAGACCACCACCATCGCGATGATTATGGGTCTGATCACGCCGACCTCCGGCCGCGTGACGGTGCTCGGGGCGGAGATGCCGCAACAGCGTTATCACGTCCTCCACCGGATGAATTTCGAAAGTCCTTATGTGGAAATGCCGATGCGGCTCACCATCCGGCAGAACCTGACCGTGTTCGGCATGCTCTACGGCGTGCCAGACCTTGGCCGATCGCATCAAAGAACTGGGCGAGGCCCTCGACCTCGTGCATTTGCTCGATCGGCCGACAGGGAAGCTTTCAGCCGGGCAAAAGACCCGGGTTTCGCTGGCCAAGTCGCTGCTCAATTCGCCCGAACTGCTGCTCCTCGATGAGCCGACCGCGTCGCTCGATCCCGACACCGCGGACTGGGTTCGCGCGCACCTCGAGCGTTACTGCCGCGAGCGCGGCGCGACGGTGCTGCTTGCTTCGCACAATATGGCGGAGGTCGAGCGGCTCTGCGAGCGCGTCATCATCATGAAGCAAGGGCACATCGAAGACGACGATGCGCCGGCACGGCTTCTCGCCCGTTACGGCCGCCGCACGCTGGAAGAGGTGTTCCTCGATGTCGCCCGCGGACGCGATGAAATGAGCGAGGCCGCGCAGTGAGCACGCTACATGGAAGGTCCGCTGCTGGCGCGGAGGGTTTTTCGCCGCGGCGCGTGGCGGCGATGATCCTGCGCTACTGGTACCTGTTGCGCTCGTCGTGGCCGCGGCTTCTCGATCTCATCTACTGGCCGCTGGTGCAGATGATCACCTGGGGTTTCATCCAATACTACGTGATGGAGAATGCCGGCTTCTTTGCCCGCGCCGGCGGCACGCTGATCGGCGCGTTGTTGCTGTGGGATATTCTGTTTCGCGGCCAGCTCGGCTTTTCCATCGCCTTCCTGGAAGAAATGTGGGCGCGCAACATCGGCAATCTGATGATGAGCCCGTTGCGGCCGCTGGAGTTCATCACCGCGCTGATGGTCATGAGCATCGTTCGGCTGTCGATCGGTGCGGTGCCGGTGACTCTCCTCGCCATCGTGTTTTTTGGTTTCAACCTCTATGGGTTGGGCTTCGCCCTGGTGGCGTTCTTCATCAACTTGATGCTGACGAGCTGGGCTGTGGGGATTTTCGTTTCCGGCCTGGTGCTGCGTAACGGACTAGGCGCGGAGAATTTCGCCTGGTCGATCATGTTCGTGTTCATGCCGCTGGCCTGTGTGTACTACCCGGTCACCACCCTGCCGGTCTGGCTGCAGCCGGCCGCCTGGGCGCTGCCGCCCACATACGTATTTGAGGGGATGCGGGCGCTCCTGATCGACCACACTTTCCGATCCGACCTCATGCTCGAAGCGCTGGGGCTGAACGTCTTGTTCTTCGCCGGCGGCACCTTCGGCTTTCTCAAGCTTCTGCAGGCGGCCCGGCGCAACGGCTCACTGATGCAGACCGGCGAATAGCCGCAGTGCGTGCGCGGAACCCGGCCGAAGCGGGTTGATCTGCTTACATAAAAACCTTGTCCGAAGTTTCGCAGACGTAACGGATGAGGAAAAAATTGCTTTTATGTTGGTGATATGACAGATCGTTCCACTGTTGCTGCATTGCAGCAAACCGGGCAAGGATCAGCCATGGCTATCGGTGAGTTCGGCGGCGCGCCTGCCGTGCCGGCTGGCGCCTCGACGCCGATTTACTGGCTTTACGAGATGACCCACGCGGCGCTCAATCCGGCGCGGGCGTGGGCCGATGCGGTGCGCCTGTCGCTCAAGAATCCGATCAATCCGCTCTATCACACCACCTTTGGCAAATCGATTGCGGCTGCGGCCGAGCTGTTTGAACGATCGACGCGCCGCTACGCCCAACCGGAATGGCGGATCTCTTCGACCTTGGTTGGCGCCGAGCGCGTGCCGGTGAATATCACGTGCGTGTGGGAGCGCCCGTTCTGCCGCGTGCTGCGTTTCGAACGCGCCTTCGAACGTCGTCCGCGCCGGCCGCAGCCGCGGCTCCTCATCGTCGCGCCGCTATCGGGCCATTACGCGACGCTGCTGCGCGGTACGGTCGAGGCATTTCTTCCCAACCACGACGTCTACATCACCGAGTGGCGCGACGCGCGCACGGTGCCGGTGTCGGAAGGGCGCTTCGATCTCGACGATTACATCGACTATCTGATCTCGATCTTGCACGCGCTGGGTGGCGACACGCATGTCGTCGCGGTTTGCCAGCCGGCGGTGCCGGTGATGGCGGCCGCCGCGCTCATGGACGCCGATAACGACCCCTATGTGCCCGTTTCCATGACTTTGATGGGCGGCCCGATCGATACCAGGGTCAATCCAACCGCCGTCAACAAGCTCGCCGAACGCCGCGGCATCGATTGGTTCCGGCGCAACGTCATTTCCAAGGTGCCGTTTCCGAATCCCGGCTTCATGCGCGATGTCTATCCGGGCTTTCTGCAGCTCCACGGTTTTATGAGCATGAACCTCGATCGGCACATCGAGGCGCACCGGCAATTATTCACAAATCTCGTCAAAGGCGACGGTGACTCGGCGCAGAAGCACAAAGAATTCTACGACGAGTATCTCGCAGTCATGGACCTTTCGGCTGAGTACTACTTGCAAACCGTTGACACCGTCTTCGTGCGTCACGCGCTGCCGAAAGGCGAAATGATGCATCGCGACCGGCCGGATCGATCCGAGCCGGATCAAACGGGTGGCGCTCCTCACCGTCGAAGGCGAACACGACGACATTTCCGGCGTTGGTCAGACCGAGGCGGCGCATCGCCTGTGCGTCAATATCCCGTCCGAACGAAAGGCGCATTGGCTGCAACCCGGCGTCGGACATTATGGCGTGTTCAACGGGTCGCGCTTTCGTTCCGAAATCGCGCCGCGCATTTCCGATTTCGTGCTGTCGATGGGGGATGGCGCGCGGCTCGGGCGTGATGGTGGTTCGCCGGCTCGCAAGGCGGCCAACGGGAAGACGCAGAACGGCGTGCCGGCGGACCTTGGCAACCGGCCGGCTTCAACCAAGGGCTTTGCGGCGGCCAAGCGCGACCCGCAACCGCACTGATTTGCCTGATTATTGGCGAAAACCGACCATCTTCCGCGTGTGTGACGCTAACTATCTGAAAAGCCATCAGTATTTCGAATCAGCGGCTGTCAAATTTTTGTTGCAGCCATTCGCAAAAATATGAGGTGATATTCATTTTTTAAATCGCATCAGCTGGCCCATCTTTGGGGTCCTGAACACTATATGTTGTATGCCTGCATGGTCCGCATCAAAGGCACTATACGATCCCTTGGATATGGCACTATCCGGCGCTGGGTTGGGTTTGTTGGGTTCGGGATTGCCAGTTATGTCGCACCGCGCGTTGCTTTATCGTCGGCCAAGCGAGCCTCACGCCATCGAAGTCATTTTCGACCGATCCATTTATCTCGTGCGCATGCGGCGGCACCGTCAGGCGCGCCGCTATACGTTGCGGATTGCCGCCGCGACGAGAGAAGTGATCCTCACCATTCCGCCGCGCGGCACCGTGAAAGAGGCGCGCGCGTTCGCGCAGAAGCACGGCGGCTGGATCGCGGCGCGTTTGGGCCGCCTGCCGGAAGCGGTGAGCTTTGCTCATGGGATCATGGTGCCGCTGCGCGGCGTTCCCCATCGCATCACGCACCGCCGTAGCGCGCGCGGAACGGTCTGGACCGAAACGGACGCGGAAGGTCGACGGCTTCTCTGCGTCGCCGGCGAAGCACCGCACGTCGACCGCCGGATTGCCGATTTTCTGCGGCGCGAAGCCAAGCGCGAGCTCGAAACCGCGAGCCTGCGCTATGCCTCCGAGCTTGGTGTCAGTATCCGACGGGTTTCGGTGCGCGATCAGGCGAGCCGCTGGGGCTCCTGCTCGACGACGGGCGTGCTGTCATATTCGTGGCGGCTCATCCTCGCGCCGAGCTTCGTGCTGAGCTATCTCGCGGCGCACGAAGTCGCCCATCTGGTCGAGATGAATCATTCCGTCAGGTTCTGGCGCCTGGTTCGGCGGCTGTTCCCGGACCACGAACGGGCCAAGACATGGCTCGACGTCCACGGCAGCGATTTGCATCGCTACGGTCTGCCGGAGCGCAGCAGTGCTGGCCGACTGGCATGACCGGCAAATCGACAGGTTGAGTGAGGCTGCTTAGCGATGCTGGGTCGTCTGTGCCGCCACCACGTCCGACGATGACGGCAACAGGCCAAACGAAAGCTTTGTCGCTACGGCAAGCAGCGTTACCGCGAGCACGACGCGCAGCGCAGTTTCGTTAAAGCGGGCGGCGGCATAGCTGCCGATCAAAATTCCCGGCACCGATCCAAAAATCAGCGCCGTGAACACCTGCCAATCAATCGAACCCAGGAACCAATGGCCAATTCCGCCAACGAGCGTCAGCGGGATCGCGTGCACAATATCGGAGCCGACGATCCGCGCCGTCGGCAGCTTTGGGTAAAGCAGAACCAGCGCCGTGACGCCGATGGCGCCGGCGCCGACCGAGGAGATTGAAACCAGAACTCCCAGAACGCCGCCGACGATGACGGTCAGAAGCGCGATCCGGTTCGGCGAAAGCGCGCTGAGGCCCGGTGCGAGCCTGGCGACGATCCTGTTGCGAAACACCAACGTGAAGGCCGTGAGCAACAACGCAAAAGCCAACACCGCCCCGATAAGTTGCCGTGCCCCTTCGCCTTTGATGTCGAAATAGCTCAGCGCGGCGATCGTAATGATCGTCATCGGCACACTGCCGGTCGCCAAACGCCGAACCACGCGCCAATCGACAGTGCGGTTGAGGCCGTGCACCACGCCGCCGGCAGACTTTGTCGCCGCGGCGTACAAAAGATCCGTGCCGACGGCGGTCGCCGGATGGATGCCGAACAACAAAATCAGCAAAGGAGTCATCAACGAGCCGCCGCCAACTCCGGTCAATCCGACCAGGAGCCCAACGACAAACCCGGATATCGGGTAGAGAAATTGCATTGAGTTAATCGCGCTCATCCCGGTTACTCGCGTCGTTCACAGCTTCCGGCTCTATCTGAAGAGCCCGCGTGAACGACATGAGTAGAAGTCTAGAATATTTCCGGCGCTTGCGCACGATCCGAACTGACCCTGTGCACGAAAATAAAATTGTTGCATTGCGCCGCGGGAAACTTTGGTGAAAATTTTTTCTCTTCCGATAGCTTCAGATTGGTGCAATCGCATTGCAATTGCGAAACAAATTCGCTCGGCGGCGGCGATTATTGCATTGCAGAAACTCATCTGCCGCCTTTCCAACGAAAGGAACAGAGCAAACACGCGACGCAACTCATTGCTACTTTGTAACATTGCGATCGTGCGCGCGAATTGAGCAGTGATCTTCGTCACACTCGCGCATGCGAAACGGGCGTTTTGCCGCAGCGGTCAACACTAACGCGTGATCCACATTGTATTTTTGATACGTGCACCTATTTTTTACACATAAGGCCGACCGGACGGCTTCCCCATCCCCCGACACCCCGCCGTCCGGCCTAATAAGCCTGAAGTTGAGGCAACAACCTAAGAGCCCCAAGCGCGTAGTCTGCTTGGGGCTCTTTTTTGTGCGCCGGCGGCACCGCTAATTCTTCACCAGATCTCCGAGCAGGCTCGCCGCGACGGAAAGTTTCGACAACGTCAGCCCGGACCCGGCAATTTCGTGGATTGCTCCGCGGATGCGCTCGACCTCGCTTTTGCGCGGCGCCACCCAGGCCTCGACCGCGCCGGCGCCGGCGGCGCCGTTGCCGACCATTGCGGCGGTCAGCCGGCGTTCGGCATCACCGATGGAATCGCGCGCCCGATCGAGCGCCAGCCGGTCGAAATAATCCGCGATCGGAATGGTGCGAGCGGCGGCGGCGATGCGGTCAAGCCGGAAGAACGAGCCGGTGGCGAAATAAGTAGCCGCAACTTCGCCGATCGCCTTACCGGTGCGGTCGGCGACCAAGACGATGTCGGGCGCCGCCGCGAGCGGACCCAGATTGGCGATCGTGGCGGCAAGCTCTGCAGGCACGCCTGCTGCGGTCAGTTCTTGCCGACGCAACAGCGCGCGCGCTCAGCGCTTCATCGGGAAGCGCGTGGTCGAGAGCGGCGGCGACCGCGGCGATGCCATCGCGGTAATGCACGACGAGATCGGCAATCCCTTTGGTCAGGTCGATATTGCGCAAAAACCAGATGATGCGGTCGAGCAACAGGTCCTGTACCGCCGCGTAGAGATCGAGTTGCAGTTTCCCATCAATGCGATTGTCGAGCGCATCGATTGCGGCGTTGAGCGCGGTCATCTCGTAGCTGTCGCGCACCGCGGCGAAGGCGGAAGCGACGGCAGCGGGCGCGGCGCCGGTCTGATCGGCAATGCGCACGATCAGCGAAGGCCCGCCACGGTTGATCATCGAGTTGGCGAGCTGGGTGGCGATGATTTCGCGGCGCAGCCGATGATGTTCGAGCGCATCGGGAAATTGCGCGGCGATCTCTTTCGGGAAATAGCGGCCGAGTTCGCGGGCGAGATAAGGATCGTCCGGCACCGCGGATTCGAGCAGGTCCTCGTATAGCGTGAGCTTGGCATAGGCGAGCAACACTGAAAGTTCCGGCCGCGTGAACGGCTGCAAGCGGCGCCGGCGTTCGGCAAGCGCCATGTCGTCCGCCAGAATACTCGACGGCGCGATCGAGCAGCCCGCGCGCTTCCAGCGTCTGGATAACGCCGCTGCAGAAAGCCGAAATCCTCCATGCCGCGACGCTGTGACAGCGACAGCGCCAGCGTCTGCAGGTAATTGTTGCGGAGGACGAGCGCGGCGACCTCATCGGTCATCTGCGCGAGCAGCGCATTGCGGGCGCTCATCTGCAGGCGGCCGTCGCGCACCGGGATGCTCAACGCGATCTTGATATTGACCTCCATGTCGGAGGTATTCACGCCGGCTGAATTGTCGATCGCGTCGGTGTTGAGCCGCACCCCGCGCAACGCCGCTTCGATCCGGCCGCGTTGTGTCATGCCGAGATTGGCGCCTTCGCCGATCACCTTGCAGCGCAAATCCGAACCGGCGACGCGGATCGGATCGTTGGTGCGGTCACCGGCCGCCTCGTCGCTTTCGTCGGAAGCGCGGACGTAGGTGCCGATGCCGCCGAAGAACAGGAGATCGACCTGCGCCTTGAGAATGGCGCGGATCAGTTCCTGCGGGGTGAGTTTCTCTGCCGACGCCAAAGAGCTTTTGCGCCTGCGCCGAAAGCCTGATCTCCTTGGCGGAACGCGAGTAGACGCCGCCGCCTTCGGAGATGAGCGCTTTGTCGAAATCCTGCCAGCTCGAGCGCGGCAGATCGAACAGGCGCTTGCGCTCGGCGAAAGTGCGCGCCAGATCGGGCTCGGGATCGATGAAAATATCGCGATGGTCGAACGCGGCGACGAGCTTGGTTGTTTGCTCCCGCAGCATGCCGTTGCCGAACACGTCGCCCGACATGTCGCCGACGCCGACAGTCGTGAAAGCGGTCTTGCCGATATCGATGTCCATCTCGCGGAAATGGCGCTTGACCGATTCCCAGGCGCCGCGCGCGGTGATGCCCATTTTCTTGTGGTCGTAGCCGGCGGAGCCGCCGGAGGCGAAGGCATCGCCGAGCCAGAAGTCGTGGGCGATGGCGATGTCGTTGGCGATATCGGAGAACGTCGCCGTGCCTTTGTCTGCCGCAACGACGAGATACGGATCGTCGCCCTCGTAGCGCACGACATCGGCCGGCGGGACGATGCCGGTCGTTCCGGTTCCGATATTGTCGGTGATGTCGAGAAGCGTCGAGATGAAGAGCTTGTAGGAGGCGGTACCCTCGGCCTGAATGGCCTCGCGTGCGCCGCCCCGCGGCAGCCGCTTCGGCACGAAGCCGCCCTTGGCGCCGACCGGCACGATGACCGCGTTCTTCACGTTCTGCGCTTTGACGAGGCCGAGGACTTCGGTGCGGAAATCCTGCGGCCGGTCGGACCAGCGGATGCCGCCGCGGGCAACTTTGCCGAACCGCAGATGCACGCCTTCGACGCGCGGCGAATAGACGAAAATCTCATAAAGCGGCCGCGGCAACGGCATGTCGTCGAGCTTGCGGCTCGAGAATTTGACCGCGATCAGGTCTTTGGCATGCCCGTGATGATCGAGCTGATAGAAGTTGGTGCGGATCGCCGCCTGAACGGCGTTGACGAAGCGGCGCAGGATGCGATCCTCGTCGAGGCTGTCGACCGCCTGCAATGCGGTCTCGATCGCGGCGGCGATGGCGGCCTCGCGCGCCGCACGTTCGTCCGCTCGCGACGCCGAGCTTCGGGTCGAAGCGGGTGTGAAACAACGTGACGATCTGCGCCGCGATGCCGGCATGCTTGCGCAACGTCGTCCACATATAGTCCTGCGAAAACGGCACGCGGACCTGGCGCAAAAAGCGCGACAGCGTGCGGATCAGGGCGACGTCGCGCCAGACCAGCCCGGTCGCCAGCACCAGCGCGTTATAGCCGTCATTCTCGGCGCGGCCGCCCATGACGGCGAGGAAGCAAGCCTCGATCTTTTCCCGCAGCGCATCGAGATCGAACGGCTGGCCCGCTCCGCTTTCACCGATGGCGCTTTCCAGCGTCATGTCATGGAACCAGACGTCGGCCCCGTCTTGCGGCTCGATGTGGTAGGTGCGCTCATCGACGACGCGGAAGCCCATGTTTTCCAGCACCGGCACGCGCTCGGACAACGCGATCGGACGGCTGTGGCTGAAGACTTTGAGGCCGGCGCTGGTCGCCTCGGCGCCGAAACTGCGGTACAGTTCGACGCCGAGCGGATGTTCAGCGGTCAGCGTTTCGACGACTTGAATATCGGCGACGGCGGTCGCCGGCGGATAGACCTCGCGGTAATCGATCGGAAAAGCGTTGCGGTAGTTCGCCAGCAGTAAGCGCCTCTTGCCCGGCGCATGCGCGCCGGCGAGCGCCTCTTCAAAACCATCGGCCCAGTTTCGCACGATCGCCTCGACCGCGCGATCAAGGACGGCGCGATCGACGATCGGCGTTTCGCCCTCGTAACGGCCGATGATGAAGTGAACGCGAACCAGCGGCCCTTCCGGGAAAAAACGGATAGAAGGCGCGCACCCGGCCTTTGAAAGTCGCGGCGAGATATTCGCCGATGCGCGATCTGATCTGGCTGTCGTAGCGTTCGCGCGGAATGTAAACGAGAATGGATACGAAGCGGTCGAAACGATCGCGTCGCGGCAGCACCCGCACGCGGGGACGCTCGTCGAGTTGAAGAATGGCGAGCGCGAACTGGTAGAGCGTGTCTTCGTCGATCTGGAACAATTCATCGCGCGGGTAGTGCTCCAGCACGTTGACCAGCGCCTTGCCGGAATGGCTTGAGGGATCGAATCCCGGCGCGCGCTGATGATCTTGTCGACCTTGCGCCGCAGATAGGGAATCGCGCGCACCGAGCGGGTGTAGGCGGTCGACGTCAAGCAGCCCGCAAAACCCGCATTCGCCGACGAGATTGCCGTCGGCGTCGAAGCGCTTGATCCCGATGTAATCCAGATGCACCCGCCGGTGCACGCGCGAGCGCACCGCGGCCTTGGTCATGATGAGGAGCTTCGGCTCCTGCAGGAATTCGCGGATTTCCGGCGTGATGGTCACGAGCTGGTTGCCGCGCCGCAACAGCCGCATCTCGCGCGAGCGCAGCAGTCCGAGCCCGGTCTCGAACTTCGGTTCAAGCGCGTGTTCGCTGTCGGTGTAGGCGTAGTTACGGGCGCCGAGCAGGGTAAAATTGTCCGCCGCGATCCATTGCAGGAACTGGATCGCCTCGGCGATTTCATCGGCGGGCAGCGGCGGCGGGTTGGTTTTCAGGTCTGCCGCGACTTCCTGCAGGCGTGCGAGCATCGGCCGCCAATCCTGAACACTGACGCGGACGTCGGCGAGGACGTCTTCCAGCGCATGCACGATATCGGCCCGCTGCGCCGCATCCTCGATGCCCTGGACATGAATGTGAATGAAGCTTTCGCGCCGGCCCTCGCCTTTGCGCACGCCCTTGAAGGCGGTGAGCCTGCCCGCCTCATCGCGCTCGACGGCGAAGACCGGATGGACCAGGAGGCGAATGTCCACCCCACGTTCGCTCAGTTCGCCCAAAACCGAATCGACCAGGAACGGCATGTCGTCGTTGAGGATTTCCAGTACCGCCACATCGGGCGAGAGGCGAGCGGGCGAAAACGCGATCTTGGCGGTGCCGGGCTTGCGCTCGGAAAGAAAAGTCCAGGCTTGTTCGCCGATGGCGGCCAGTTCCTCGGGCCGGTAACGCTCGAGATCGTCGGGCGCCGCGCGGCCGTAAAGCGCGGCAAAAAAGTCCGGCGGGAAATCGCGCCAGCGTGCAGCCACCAGCGCCGCGGCTTCGCCGATCAGCGTTTGGCTCGCAGCCTTATCCTCCGGTCGAGGAATATTCTGGACGGCCATGATTTCCCCCTGCCGACTCACGCAGGCGCTATTTTCTGCGATACTACCTGCGCGACGCAAACATCCGCTATGGCAACGACCTATAATGTCTTCCTATCCACTGCCGCCGACCGACGATTGAGCGTCTCCGGGAGGGACTAAATATGGCCAAACGCAGCAACAAAACGGCAGCACGGGCGCCCGCGCCGAAACCCCGCGCCCCGGCGGTTGAAGGCGACGACACCGTCATTACCGCGCTCAAGCTTCCGCCGGGCGAGCTTTCCCCGGAAATGGCCGCCTATTTCGCCAAGTGTGAGGAAAAGCTCGGCTTCGTGCCGAACGTGCTGCAGGCCTACGCGTTCGACGCGGCGAAGCTTTCGGCGTTCGTCGCCATGTACAATGATCTGATGCTGGCGCCGTCGGGCCTGAGCAAGCTCGAGCGCGAAATGATCGCGGTCGCGGTATCATCGCACAACCGATGTTACTATTGCCTGGTCGCCCACGGTGCTGCGGTGCGACAGCTTTCAGGCGATCCGCCGCTCGGCGAACTGATGGCGATGAACTACCGCGCCGCGCGCCTGTCGCGACGCGAGCGCGCCATGCTCGACTTCGCCGTCAAGCTGACCGCCGAGCCCTGGCTGATCGAGGAAGAAGACCGCGAAGCGTTGCGCCGCGTGGGCTTCACCGATCGCGATATCTGGGACATTGCTGCGGTCGCGGGCTTCTTCAACATGTCCAACCGCGTTGCGTCCGCCACCGACATGCGGCCGAACAGCGTCTATCACCGGCAAGCGCGGTGAAGCATTGTTATTTGCTCGATATTTTGTTTGGCCGTGGCGAGAAAGTCCCGCGGTGACGGCGAGCGCGTTATCGCGTATCATTAGGCTCTGCGATTAAACGCTTTGGAGGCTCGCGATGCGAATACAGATTGTGCGCGCAGTTACAGCCGGCGTCCTCGGCGTTTTCTTCGCCACATCGGCGTTTGCCGCGCCGCCGGCAGCACCGCCGGCTGTAAAGCTCGCGCCGGCCGATATTCAGGCGACGTTCTTCAACGGCCAGCCATTCACCGCCTCCAGTCCCATCCAACGTCAGATTCAAGATGACGTTTACGCCCGACGGTAAAATCAAACGCGTGCCGATCGGCAAGGGCAACAGAGGCGACCGGGACCTGGAAGCTTTCGAAGGACGGCTTCTGCACCGCCTGGAAGGAAGGCAAGGATAGCTGCTTTACTCTTGTCAGTGTCGGCGACAAGAAATGGTCGGTTCTCAAAGGCTCGACCATCATGGCGACGTGGAGCAAATAACCGATCGGCCGTTGTTCGCAGTAAGCGCGCGACGCTTGCGGAATTTCACGCGCCTTTTTCGATCGCTTCGGCGTCCGGGTCAGTTGGCGAAATAAATTCAATCGGCAAAGTGAAGGCGAGGCTGAGCAAGCTCAGGGCCCATATCGCAACTATCGCCGCTAGTATAATCACGTCCAATAGCTCCAAAACTGACCTTGAAGCCACATTGCAGCGGCTGCGTGACAGCCACATGACCGCCACCTCAGAAAGCCGGCCATCAGCCAAGCTCATCGCGGCTTATTTCCTGCCCCGCTTCGTTTCACTCCGCGGCGGAGGATGGCTCATGCGCTGACAGATCGCGGATCGTCGGCTGCTCGCCAGACAGCGGGTTTGCCGGGTCCCATTCGTAACGCAATGTCTCAAACCGCATCGCACGGGCGTCGAGCATGATCAGCCGGCCGACGAGGCCCTCGCCGAAGCCGACGATCTCGCGGATGACTTCCAGCGCCGCCATGGAGCCGATGACGCCCGCCAATGCACCGAGAATTCCTGCCTCAGCGCAGGCGGGCACCGTGCCTGGCGGTGGCGGCTCTGGAAACAGGCACCGATAGGTCGGATTAGGTTTGCCGTCGGCGCCGCGTTCGTGGGCGCGGATCGTCGTCAGCGTGCCGTCGAATGGGCCGAGCGCCGCGGTCACCAGCGGCTTGCCGGCAAAATAGCAGGCGTCCGCGACCAGATAACGCGTCGCGAAATTATCCGAGCCGTCGGCGATCAGATCGTAGCGCTCGATCAGCGCGAGGGCATTCTTTGCGGTGAGCCTGGCGCGATGTTGTTCGACCGCGACATGCGGGTTGAGCCGGTGGATCAAGGCCGCGGCGCTATCGACTTTTGGCTTGCCGATGTCGGGCGTGGCGTGGATCACCTGCCGCTGCAGGTTCGAGAGTGCGACCACGTCGTCGTCGACGACGCCGAGTGTGCCGACCCCGGCGGCGGCAAGATAAAGCAGAACCGGCGCGCCGAGGCCGCCGGCGCCAACGACCAGGACGCGGGCGCGGCCGAGCGCGGCCTGTCCCGGCCCGCCGACGTCGGGCAGCACAATGTGGCGCGCGTAGCGCTCAAGCTCTTCGGCACTCGGCGTTGGGGAACCAAGCATAGGGTCAAGATAGGCTTGAACGCCGCGCGGAACCACCGCTAGCCGTCGGCCCGATGCTGCCCCGATTTGGCGTCCGCGTGCGGCTCGGTTACGCTCGTCCGGTCATGTCAGGTGCGCGTTAAGGTGGGGTGATCATGTATTTGAGGGTGGCAGCGGCTTTCGTCGGCCTCCTTGCAGCAACGACGCTGGTTTTCGCGCAGGATTCCAAACCCCGGAAGGCGCCGCCCGCGAAGTTGACGGCGAGCAAAGAGCGGGCGGCAAAAACGCATCTTGCAACCGCACCGGCTGCCGCCCCTCACCATGAAGAAGCCGCGCGGCGCGGCAAAACCGGGAATGATGCGCGCAAGCACAAAGAAGAACCGGGCACCGCCGGCGTGTTGGAGCGCGATCCGTCGGCAGTTCCCGTGAATTTTCCGGAGTCGGTCGGCTGGCAGCTGATCGAGGATCCGGCCACCGGCGCGCGGCTTGGTTTGCCAGGCAAGCTTGTGCCGCGCGTAGACGCTTCGCGCACCGGCAGCCGCTGGACTTCGGCGCAAGGTCAAATACAGATCGAGACCTTTCGTCTGACCGAGGCCGCGCTGCCGGCGCTGTTCGAACAGGAGAAAAAGGCGTCCCATCGGGAGATCGTGTCGAGCCAACTCACGGCGGATGCTTTCGTCATCAGCGGCGTGCAGGGACTGAAAAATTTTCGCGTCCGCGCCGCGGCGCGCGGCGCTGAAGTGCGCGGCGTCACCGTCCTTTACGATCAGGCGACCGAAGGGACGATGGACCGTATCGCCGCCGCTGTCGTCGGCGCCTTCACCGCATTTCCCGACCCCAATGCTTCACCGGCCCCGGGCATCCGGCGCATGGTCGAATACGGCACCGCCATCGCGGTGAGCGGCGATGGCGATCTGATCACGACGGCTCACGTCACGGATGATTGCCAGGCCATCACGCTGCCCGGTCTTGGCCATGCCGAGCGCGTCGCCACCGAGACGGCGAACGATCTCGCGCTCATCCACGTCTACGGCGCGCACAACCTCGTCCCGGCGACGTTCGCTGCCGACGGCAACGGGACGGAATTCAAACTGATCGGCGTTGCCGATCCGCTCGCGCAAGCCGGCGCCGCGGACGTGACGAGCGCGGTTTGCCGTCGGGCGGGTCAAGGTATCGAGCCGGCGCCCAAGCCGGGGTTCTCCGGAGCGGCGGTTACCGACGGCCGCGGCGCCGTGGCGGGCATGGTGGATGTCAAACCGTCGGCTGTCGCTGGTGCTGGCGCGCAAGGCACCATGCTGGTCCCGGTCGAAACCATCCGGGCGTTCCTGCAAGCGCGCGGCATCACCCCCGCCGCCGCGGCATCCGATCACGCGCCGATCGAACTATCCGTGGTGCGCGTCGTTTGCGTGAGGAAGTGACGGCGCTTGTTGTTGTTGCATCTTCTCCCTTTGTGGGAGAGGGCGTCGTAGCGGTTTAAGTAGTCGCGCTTGTTTCCCGCGAACAAAAAGTGGTCGATTCGACAAGTCAGTCCTTGCTCGCAAGGCATCGCCGCGCTTGGCGCTGTTGCGCCACCGTCATCCCCGCGGCACGCGCATTGGCTTTGGCTTGGACCAAGCCTACCTGCATCACGTAGGCACGGACCAGACTGTAGGTGACTTGTGGCTTTCCTGCTGGCTCGCCTGCCAAGCCGGGACTCGGGATCGCGAAGAGAGCCAGCACCAACAATGCAGCTTTCATGTGTGTTGCTCTCTATGGGCGCGATGGAGGGTTCAATGCAGGGCCACATGGTGCAAGACGCTGCGATAGGCCCCAAGCCGTTGCGGGCTAGCGAAAGCGTTTGTGTACCTTAGCTGAGTGCGGCTTTTCCATCACCAAAAACCTCGCCTGCGACCGTAATATCCGCCCCCGCCGCCAAAAAGCAGCACCAAGACAACAATAATCAGGATCAATTCCACGGCGGTGCCTCGCTATTTATTTGTTCGGTATCTACGAGAACGCTCTCCTCGAGGTATTGTTCCAGATACCGCGCGGATCGTGATGCTTCACTTGTTCTCAAACTTGGCCGGCCGTTTGGCGACGAATGCCGCCATGCCTTCTTTCTGATCGGCAGTCGCGAACAGCGAGTGAAACACCCGGCGTTCGAAGCGAATGCCTTCGGCGAGCGAAGTCTCGAACGCGGTGTTGACGGCTTCCTTGGCGCCAAGCACCGATGGAAGCGACATCGACGCGATCGTTTCAGCGACCTTGAGCGCCTCCTCGACGAGGCTTTGCAGCGGCACGATGCGGGCGACGAGGCCGGAGCGTTCGGCCTCCTGCACGTCCATCATGCGGCCGGTGAGAATAAGGTCCATCGCCTTGGCTTTACCGACGGCGCGCGTCAGCCGCTGCGTGCCGCCAATGCCGGGGATGATGCCGAGTTTGATCTCCGGCTGGCCGAACTTGGCGTTGTCTGCCGCGATGATCAGATCGCACTGCATCGCCAGTTCGCAACCGCCGCCAAGGGCAAAACCCGCCACCGCGGCGATCACCGGCTTGCGCACGGTCGCGGCGCGATGCCAGTTTGCGGCGAAGTCATCAAGGAAGGCCTCAACGAAAGTCTTGTCGGCCATTTCTTTAATGTCGGCGCCGGCCGCGAAGGCCTTTTCGGAGCCGGTCATCACGGTGCAGCCGATATTCGGGTCCGCCTCGAACGCGTCCAGCGCCTGACCAAGTTCGTGCACAAGGGCGCTGTTCAGCGCGTTAAGGGCCTGAGGTCGATTGAGCCGGATCAATCCGACCTTGCCGCGCGTTTCAACAATGATGTTCTGGTAGCTCATGATGTCAATGTCCCTTCCGAAGGCGGAGGTGTGGGTCCCTTCCCCCTGAACGTTACGGGAAATATTTCTGGCACTAGCCGGACAATAAAACGTCGAGCGGCCATTCTGCACGATGCGTTTGATGATGCCGTGGCAGCCCGGCGTCCGGCATTTCTCACCCTCGCGATCGTAGACCCGAAAGTGATGCTGGAACATGCCGAGTTCACCGTCGGTGAGTTTGTGATCCCGCAGCGACGAGCCGCCAGCCTTGATCGCTTCGTTGAGTACGGCCTTGATGGCGTCGACCAGGCGCTGGGCTCGCTCGTTGGGCGCGCCGCTTTTGCTCGCGATGGTCGCGGCGAGGCGCTTTGGCGAAAGCCGGGCGAGGTGCAGAGCCTCGCACACATAAATATTGCCGAGCCCGGCCACGACACGCTGGTCGAGCAACGCCGCCTTCAGACTGGTTTTTTTTCCCTTGCAGGCTTGCGCCAGCATCGCGGCGTCAAAGGCGTTGCCGAGTGGTTCGGGGCCGAGCCCCGCCAGCAACGGCTCGTCATCAAGCTTGGCGCGGGCAACAAGCTTCATCGAGCCGAAGCGGCGCGGGTCGTTAAACGTCACGATCGCGCCGGACGACATATGAAACACGACATGGTCGTGTGCCGCATGCTGCGCCCGTTCGTGATGGTAGCGACCGAGTTTTTTGTTGCCGCTGCCGCGAAACACGTGGAACGAGCCGGACATGCCGAGATGCATCAATAGAACCTCGCCGGAGGAGAGATCGGCCAGCAGATACTTCGCTCGCCGGCCGAGGCCGGTCACGGTCTTGCCTTCGAGCCGCTGAGCAAAATCTTTCGGCAACGGCCAGCGCAAGTCGCCGCGTCGAAGTTCGACCTTGCTGAAACGGGCGCCTTCCATGGCCGGCGCAAGTCCGCGGCGTACCGTCTCGACTTCAGGCAATTCCGGCATCGTTGCAATGGCCGTTCGCTGTCACAAAAACTGGTTAATTTCCGCAGACATAGCGCCGGTTACGCCGCCGCGCTATGGTTTAACCGGGAAAGTTATCTCCATGACCGACACCACCCAGACCGACACCACCCAATTCGGCGCGCGCGAAGTGCCTCTTGCGGACAAGCAGGGGCTGGTCAACGACGTCTTCCGCAGTGTCGCCCGCCGCTACGATGTGATGAACGACCTGATGTCGTTTGGGCTGCATCGCGCCTGGAAGGACGCGCTGGTCACGGCGGTCCATCCGCCGAAGCGCCGGCCGTTCGCGTTGCTCGATATCGCCGGCGGCACCGGCGATATCGCTTTCCGCGTGCTTGCGGCCGGCGGCGAAGGCACGCGCGCCATCGTCTGCGATATCAATCCCGACATGCTCGCGGTCGGCCGCGAGCGCGCCATCGCTGCGGGTTTGGCGGAAAAGGTCACCTTCGCCGAAGGCAATGCCGAGGCGCTGCCGTTTGCCGACCGGTCTTTCGATGCGGTGACGATCGCATTCGGCATCCGCAACGTGCCGCGCATCGAGGTGGCGCTCGCCGAAGCGTTTCGCGTGCTCAAGATCGGCGGACGCTTTCTCTGCCTCGAATTTTCTGCCGTCGACGTGCCCGGACTGCGCGCGCTCTACGAGTTCTATTCGTTCAAGGTTATTCCGCCGCTTGGCGGCGCGGTGGTCGGCGACGCCGAATTCTTACCGCTATCTGGTGGAATCCATCCGCGGTTTTCCGAAGCCGCAGTCATTTGCCGCGATGATGCGCGCGGCGGGTTTTGCACGGGTTTCGCATCAGCTCATGACCGGCGGCATTGTGGCGCTGCATTCCGGCTGGCGTTTGTGATCTCCGCCGCGCTTCACCTTGTGCGCATCGGCCGCGCCGGCTTCGTGTTTGCGCGCGAGGGTGTGTTCGGCACGATCGATCCTGCCATGATCCCGCCGGCGGTCCGGCCACTGGTCGGCATGGTGCGGCTGATCGAGCGGCCATCGATCGGCGCCGCCGAAACCCGTTTATCCGCAGCGTTCACGCGGCTCGGCCCGAGCTACGTCAAACTGGGGCAGTTTTTGGCAACGCGGCCCGACGTGGTTGGCCCGGCGGCGGCCCGTGATTTGGAGCGGCTGCAGGATCAATTGCCGCCGTTCCCGCAGCAGGAGGCGGAGGCCGCGGTTGCGGCATCTTTCGGCAAGCCCGTCAGCGCGGTCTTTGCGAGCTTTGGCCCAGCGGTCGCGGCCGCCTCGATCGCCCAGGTGCATCGGGCGGAAGTCGCCGGTGTCGACGGCCCGCGCGCGGTCGCGGTCAAGCTTCTGCGGCCAGGTATTGAGGGCCGGTTTTATGCCGATCTGCGCGCCTTCGACTACGTGGCGCGTCGTGCCGAAAGCGTTTCGGCCGAGGCACGGCGGCTGCGTTTCGTCGAAGTGGTCGACACCTTGCGCCGCACCGTCGCAGTCGAGATGGACTTTCGCCTGGAGGCGGCGGCGCTCTCGGAAATGGCCGAGAACACCAAAGACGATCCGGATTTTCGCGTCCCCAGTGTGGACTGGGACCGCACCACCAAGGAAGTGCTGACACTGGAATGGATCGATGCGACGCCGTTGTCCGACCGGGCGCGCTTGCTGGCCAAAGGCTTCGATCTGCCGCGCCTGGCGCGGGCCCTGATCCAGACGTTTCTCCGCCACGCGTTGCGCGACGGCTTCTTTCACGCCGATATGCATCCGGGCAATCTGTTTGTTGATGATGACGGTCAGCTCATCGCGGTCGATTTCGGCATCATGGGCCGGCTCGGCGCCAAGGAGCGTTTGTTCCTCGCCGAAATCCTGCACGGCTTCATCACCCGCGATTATCACCGCACCGCCGAGGTGCATTTCGAAGCCGGCTATGTGCCGGCCCATCATTCGGTCGAAAATTTCGCGCAAGCGATCCGCGCCATCGGCGAGCCGATTCACAATCGCGCCGCCGAAGATATTTCGATGGCGCGGCTGCTCACGCTGCTGTTCGAGGTGACCGGTTTGTTCGACATGCGCACGCGGCCGGAACTCATCTTGTTGCAAAAGACCATGGTGGTGGTGGAAGGTGTCGCCCGTTCGCTCGATCCCAAGCTCGACATGTGGTCGACCGCCGAACCGGTGGTGCGCGAATGGATGACGCGCAATCTCGGCCCCGCCGGCAAGCTCGAAGGCGCGGCGCAGGGCGTGGCCGAGATCGGACGTTTCATCAGCAAAGCGCCCGGTCTACTGACCCGCGGCGCGCGCCTCCTCGATCAGATCGACGACATCACCCGCGACGGTCTCGTGCTGTCGCCGCAAACCCTGGCCGACATCGACAAGAGGGAAGGGCGGCGCAGCCGATGGTCCACCATCGCCTTGTGGGTGATCGCGGCCCTGCTGTTCTGGATCGTGATCTTGATGCTGCGGTGATTGCAATGATTGCAATGCAATCAAAGCTTCGCTATTCTCGATGAATGGCCAGTCTCACCGTCCGGCAGCTCGACGATAAGCTCAAGAGGCTGCTGCGCCTGCGCGCTGCGCGGCAGGGCCGCTCGATGGAAGACGAAATTCGCGTCATCCTGCGCCAGGCGGCGGAAGAAACCGGCCACGAGGTGCTGGAGCGTTTCGAGCCGCCAGCGCGGCGCGCGCGCAAAAATGCGCCGTCCGTGGTTTCGGATACGCGGCGCATTCTTCTCATCATTGGGGGCGGCATTGCCGCTTACAAATCGCTCGACCTTATTCGGCGCCTGCAGGATCGCGGCGCCAGCGTGCGCTGCATTCTCACCGCCGCCGCGCAACAATTTGTGACGCCGCTTGCGGCCGGCGCGCTGGCTGGCGAGCGCGCCTTTACCGATCTGTTCGATCCGCAGAGCGAATTCGATGTCGGCCACATCCGGCTGGCGCGTGACACCGATGTCGTGGTGGTCGCGCCGGCGACCGCCGACCTGATGGCGAAAATGGCCGGTGGCCATGCCGACGATCTTGCGACGGCCGTGCTGTTGGCGACCGACAAACCCGTTCTGCTCGCCCCGGCGATGAACCCGCACATGTGGGCGGCGAAGGCGACGCAACGCAACCTTGCGCAGCTTAAGGCCGACGGCGTCCGGATCATCGGTCCGAACGCCGGCGAAATGGCCGAGCGCGGCGAAGCCGGCACCGGCCGGATGGCGGAGCCGCTGGAAATCGCCGCCGCGACCGAAGCGATCATGCGCAGCAGCGGAGCGCTCGCCGGCAAACGCGTGCTGGTCACTTCAGGACCGACCAGCGAGCCGATCGATCCGGTGCGCTTCATCGCCAACCGCTCATCTGGAAAACAAGGTCACGCCATCGCCGCGGCTGCGGCTGCGGCCGGTGCGGACGTGGTGCTGGTTTGCGGTCCGGTCAATCTGCCCGATCCGCCCGGTGTTTCGGTCGTGCATATCGAGACCGCCAAGGAAATGCTGGCAGCGGTCGAGAAGGCGCTGCCGGCCGATGCGGCGGTGTTCGCTGCCGCCGTCGCCGACTGGCGTCCGCTGAAAGTGAGCGGAAGCAAAATCAAAAAACAGCAGGGCCGCACACCGACGCTCGAACTGGTCGAAAACCCCGATATTCTCTCCACCATCGCCCACCGCAAATCCGGGCGACCGCGTCTCGTCGTCGGTTTTGCCGCCGAAACGGATGATGTGATCGCCAATGCCAAAGCCAAGCTTAAGAAGAAAGGCTGCGACTGGATTCTCGCCAACGATGTTTCGCCGGGAACCGGAATCATGGGCGGCGACGCCAACACCATTCAGATGGTGACGGCCGATGGTGTTGAAGCGTGGCCACCGCAATCGAAGGACGATGTTGCGCGTGCGCTGGTCGAACGAATTGCCGCAGCGCTTACGGAAGCCAAACAATGAGTAGCGAGGGTGGTGTCGAGGTTCGGATCGTGCGGCTGCCGCACGGCGCCGATTTGCCGCTGCCGCACTATCACAGCGCGCAGGCCGCCGGTGTCGATCTGCCGGCGGCGGTTCCCGCCGATGCTCCGGTTGAACTTGCGCCGGGAGCGCGAGCGCTGATCCCGTGCGGCTTTGCGATGGCGCTGCCGCCCGGCCACGAGGGCCAGATCCGGCCGCGGTCCGGTCTCGCCTTCCGCCACGGCGTTACCGTGCTCAATTCTCCCGGCACCGTCGATGCCGATTACCGCGGCGAAGTGCAGGTTATTCTCATCAATCTCGGCTCCGAACCGTTCGTCGTCACGCGCGGCATGCGCATCGCGCAGTTGATCATCGCCCCCGTGGATCAGGCGAGACTTGTGGAAGCGCAGAGCCTCGACGCAACCGAGCGCGCAGCAGGCGGCCTTGGTTCTACGGGCACAGCCCCGAACGTTGGCGGCAAGCGCGGCTGAAAGATTCAAGCGGCCGTCACGTTCACGATCTGGACTCTTTCAGGGCGATTCCGCTTGAGAGTAAAGTCATGCGATTCGCGCACTGGCCATGGCGGCGGCTGCCAGCAGAGGCAATTGGGGCATGCCGGACACGATCCGGAGGAGCGGGGGCTATGCTCGTCCGTGGTTGGGCGGATTCCCTGTAGCTATTGGCGCAATCGCGCCGCTTCCGGCGCACGCCGACGCCCAGCGTCCGGCGCTGGTCTTGCATCAACTGGTGCTCGGCGCATCGCGCAGCATCGACCGCCACGAGGTTGCGGTTCTGGTGCTGCTGGTCGGATTGCTGTTGTTCGCGGTGGTGACGGCGATCTTGCTGCTGCGCGCCCGTGCCGGCTGGGCGCGCCTGGAAGCGTCGTCGCAGGACGAAATTGCAACGCTACGCGCCGATCTCGACCGCGCCAACGCGTTGCTCGCGTCGGAACCGCAAGTGATGGTGGATTGGCCCGCCGCTGCCGATGAGCCATTCATCGAAGGCGACCCGGCCGTGGTCGGCGTTGCTGCGCCGCATCGCGTACTGGCCTTCGGCTCCTGGCTCGATGCCAGCAAAGCGAGCGCCATGGAGCGGGCGGTCGAGGCGCTTCGCGCGCGCGGCGAAGGTTTCTCGATGGCGTTCACGACGCTGTCCGGTCGCCCGATCGAGGCCCAAGGCCGGGCCATTGCCGGACGTGCTGTCCTGCGGCTTAAAGATGCGAGCGGCGTCAAGCGCGATCTCCTCGATCTCGCCGACCGATTCGAAGCGGTGCAAGGTGAGATTGCGGCGCTACGCACGCTGATCGAAAAACTGCCGTCGCCGGTGTGGCTGCGCGATGCGACCGGGCGACTGATCTTCGTTAATGCCGCTTATGCGCAGGCGGTGGAAGCGCGCGATCCGGCCGACGCCATCGCGCGCAGCCTGGAATTGCTCGACAGCGCAGCGCGCGCCGATATTGCGCAAGCGCGCCACGCCAACGGCGGCTATGCAGGCCGCCTGCCGGCTGTCGTTGCCGGCGCGCGGCGCAGCTTCGATGTGCTCGACTTTCAGACCGAAACCGGCAGCGCCGGGCTCGGCATCGATGCCACGGAAGCCGAAACCATGCGGAGCGCGCTCGCCCGCCTGGTCGACGCACACCGGCGCACGCTCGATCAGCTTTCCACCGGCGTCGCCATGTTCGGCGCCGATCAGAAGCTCACATTCTATAATGCAGCCTATCGCGCGCTGTGGAATCTCGATCCATCATTTCTCGATCAGGGTCCGAGCGACTCGGCGGTGCTCGAGGAATTGCGGGCGACGCGCAAGCTGCCCGAAGAGCGGGACTTCCGGCAGTGGAAGGCGCAGCTATTTGCCGCCTACAGCGCCATGGAGGCGAGGGAACACACCTGGCATCTGCCCGACGGCCGGACGTTGCGAGTGGTCACCACGCCGAATCCGGACGGTGGCGTCACTTATTTGTTCAACGACGTGACCGAACGGCTCGATCTCGACCGGCGGTTCGAAGAACTAATCCGCGTCCAGGGCGAAACGCTCGACAATCTCGCCGAAGGCGTCGCGGTGTTCGCCAGCGACGGCCGCCTGCGGCTGTCCAACGCCGCTTTTGCACGCATGTGGGGGTTGTCGGCGGCGAGCCTGGCCGAGCGGCCGCATATTGAATTGATCTCGGCGTCGTCGCGGTCGCTGCACGGCGACGCCCCGACCTGGCAGGCGCTGCGGCAAGTCATCACTGCAATCGACAGCCGCCGCGCGATTTCGGGCCGACTGGAACGGCGCGACGGCACCGTGGTCGACTGCACCACCGTGCCGTTGCCTGACTTCAGCCACGCTTGTGACCTTCCATGACGTCACCGACTCGGTCAACGTCGAACGGGCGCTGCGCGAACGCAACGAAGCGCTGGAAGACGCCGACAAGATCAAGATCGATTTCGTTCATCATGTGTCGTACGAGCTGCGCTCGCCGCTGACCAACATCATCGGATTCGTCCATCTGCTTGGCGATCAGGCCACCGGTCCGCTGGCGCCGAAGCAGCGCGAATATCTCGACTACATCACGGTCTCGACCGACACGCTGCTGGCGCTGATCAACAACATCCTCGATCTTGCCACCATTGATGCCGGCCGCATGCAGCTCAATCTGGCGCCGGTCGATATCCGTCAAACCATGGCGGCCGCCGCGGAGGGCGTCCAGGACCGCTTGGTCAGCACCGGCATTGCGCTGGAAATTCAGGCCGCCGACGACATCGGCAGCTTCGTCGCCGACGAACGCCGCGTCCGCCAGATTCTCTTTAATCTTCTGGCCAACGCCGTGAGCTTCTCGCCACCGGGCCGCACCGTGACGTTGCGGGCCGAACGGCGTGCCGATGCGCTTACTTTCGCGGTGACCGATCACGGGCCGGGTATTCCACCCGAGGTGCTCGAAAGAGTGTTCGATTGGTTCGAGACAAATTCGCTCGGCTCGCACCATCGCGGCACCGGCATCGGGCTGTCCCTGGTGCGCTCATTTGTCGAGCTGCACGGCGGCGCGGTCTCGATCGCTTCGGTCGTCGGCGAAGGCACCACGGTAACCTGCAGGTTCCCGCTCGGCGCTGCCACCAGACAAACGGCGGCCTAGTGCATGATCCGGAAAATGGCCGCTGGTTTCTGTTAAGATCAATCAGGCACTAAACCGCACCGGCTGCATTCGCACGCCGGCAGTTCAACCGCAAAGTCGCGCATGAGCTTCTATCAGATTTTCGACCTGACCAACGAGTTCAACATTTTGCGGCTGATTTGCGGCTTGTTCCTGCTGCCGCATCTTTATGCCAAGGCCAGCGATCTCGAACTCACCTACAAGATTTATGATGATTTCAGGCTCTATCCCGTCAAGGGATGGGTGTTCTCCTGCATCGCGGTCGAGATCGTTTGCGCCATCGGCATGGTGTTTGCGATCTATACGCGCTATGTCGCGCTCATTGAGGCGGTGTTTCTGTTTGTGGCGGCCTGGTCGGTGTGGCGCCACAGTAAAGGAAAGTGGCTTTGGCAGATCGGTGGTTTCGAGTACTGCCTGTTTTGGGGGATTTGCTGCATTGTCGTCGCCATGCACGGCTGAGCCGATTGCGGCGCCGCCGATAACGTGCTGAACGAGCATCGGAGCAGCGCGATGTTTCCGACCGCCATCGGCGGCACTGATTTCACCGTGACATTACCGGACGAACGAGCGACGGCCCGCTTCGCCATCGATATTGCGGCTGCGCTTGAACCGGGCGATCTGGTGACGCTGTCCGGCGATCTTGGCGCCGGCAAGACGACGTTTGCGCGTGCCGTCATCCGCTATCTCGCCGGCGATGACGCAATCGAGGTGCCGAGCCCGACCTTTACGCTGATGCAGAGCTACGAGCTGCAGCGATTTCCGCTCGTGCATGCCGACTTCTACCGGCTGTCGGGCGCCGCGGAACTCGGCGAGCTCGGTTTCGACGATCTGCCGGATCGCACCGTTGTGCTGGTGGAATGGCCCGACCGCGCCGCCGGTTTTCTGCCGCCCGATCGGCTCGACATCACCTTCACATTGGCGCCGCAACTCGATTTGGGTGCGCGCCACGCACGCGTCGTCGGCTATGGCGCGCTGTCAGCGCGGGTCGATCGCATGATGCAGGTGCGCACGTTCCTTGATGAGTCCGGTTTCGGCGACGCGGTGCGATGGCGCATGGAGGGCGATGCCTCGACGCGTATCTTCGAGCGGCTGACGCGCGGCGGAGAGACGACCATCCTGATGAATGCGCCGCGGCGGCCCGACGGTCCTCCGGTGCGCGACGGCAGGCCTTACAGTGCCATCGCCCATCTGGCCGAGGACATTGTGCCTTATGTCGCCATCGCTGCGGGACTGCGCGATCGCAATCTTTCCGGGCCGGCAATTCTGGACGCCGATCTCGAACGCGGCCTGCTCATCATGGAGGATCTCGGCAACGAGCGAATCGTGAGCGGCGATCCGCCGGCCCCGATCGAAGCGCGCTATAAAGCCGCGGTCGAAGTGCTGGTGTCGCTGCATCGCCGGCGACTGCCGGAAACGCTGCCGGTGGCGCCGCGTCGGGACTACCGGATCCCGCGTTATGACATGGCGGCATTTCTGATCGAGGCCGAGCTGCTGCTCGACTGGTATCTGGTCAGTGTTGATGCGGTACCCGCGGACGATGCGCGGGAAAGCTTCAGCGCTTTGTGGCGCGACGCTCTCGAGCCGGCGGTCAGCGCGGCGCCCACCTGGGTGTTGCGTGACTATCATTCGCCCAATCTGATGTGGCTGCCCGATCGCGAAGATGTCGCCCGGATCGGCATACTGGACTTTCAGGACATGCTGCTCGGTCCCGGCGCCTACGACGTGGCGTCGCTGTTGCAGGATGCGCGCGTGGATGTACCCGAGGAGCTCGAACTCGCGCTGCTCAGTCACTACGCCCGCGCGCGCCTTCCCGACGCGCGCTTCGACGCGGCCGACTTCGCGCAGCTCTACGCGACGATGGCGGCGCAGCGGGCAACCAAGATTCTCGGCATCTTTGCCCGGCTCAACAGGCGGGACGGCAAGCCGCAATATTTGCGTCATATCCCCCGCCTATTGGGCTACCTGCAGCGGTCGCTGGCGCATCCCGCGCTGGCGCCGCTTAGGGCCTGGTATGCCGCGAACGTGCCGTCGCTGAATGGGCTATGATGGATCGAATCGGCAGATGTTGACGGGCGGGAGAACATCATGATGCCGACGAGCGCGATGGTGCTGGCCGCGGGGCTCGGCACGCGGATGCGGCCGTATAACGGTCAGATCCCGAAGCCGCTGGTGCTAATGCGCGGCAAGCCCTTGATCGATTATTCGCTGGATCGTTTGGCCGATGCGGGCGTCCAACGCGCTGTGGTCAACGTGCATTATCTCGCCGATGCGCTGGAAAGCCATCTCGCCGGACGCAAGCAGCCGCAGATCGTCATCTCCGACGAGCGCGCGAATTTGCTTGGTACCGGCGGCGGCATCGCCAAGGCGCTGCCGCAGCTTGGCGCCGCACCATTCTTCCTGGTCAATTCCGACACCGTGTGGCTCGACGGCGTCAAGTCCAACATCGTGCGGCTCGCCGAGGCGTTCGATCCGTCGGAAATGGATGTACTTCTGCTGCTTGCGCCGATTGCCGGCAGTGTTGGCTATTCCGGCCGCGGCGATTACGCGATGCTGCCGGATGGCCGCTTGCGCCGGCACGCCGAGAACGAGGTCGTGCCGTTCGTCTATGCTGGCGCCGCAATCCTCGCGCCTTCATTGTTCGCTGACGCGCCGGCCGGGGAGTTTTCACTGAACCTGCTTTTTGATCGTGCCGAGTGCCAGCGGCCGCCTGTTTGGCTTGCGCCTCGAAGGCCTTTGGATGCATGTGGGCACGCCCGACGCCGTCGCTGCCGCGGAAGCAGCCCTCGCCGCCGCGCTTTAGAATCGGATAATTTCCGGCTGTCGCCGTTCGAGGCTCGCACCTCGGGGTGACGGAGTGCAATTAAGCTATGACTTCTCGCGTCTTCACTATTCCGGCGTCGGCGCCGTTTCTGCCGACGCTGATCGAGGCGTTGGTCGGCGGTAAGCTTGGCGTCCGGGTGGCCGACGATCCGCTCACGCTCGCCGCCACCACGTTGTATCTGCCGACGCGGCGCGCCTGCCGGCTGATGCGTGACGCGTTTCTCGACGTGCTGAAAACCGATGCGGCGATTCTACCCCGCATTGTAGCGCTCGGCGACATCGACGAGGACGAGATTGCCTTTGCCGAGGCGGCAACTGGCGATCTCGCGGCTGCAGCGCTCGCGTTGCCGCCGGCGCTTGGCGGTCTCGAACGCCGCCTGCTGCTTACCGAGCTTGTCGCCAAATGGGCGAATGCGCCCGGCTTGCACGGAGCAAGCGGCAGCCCGCTTGTCGCGCAAACGCCTGCGGCGGCCTGTGCGCTGGCCGACGATCTTGCGCGGCTGATCGACGACATGACGACGCGCGGCGTGTCGTGGGATCGCCTCGACGATCTCGTGCCTGACATGTTCGATCAATACTGGCAGATGACGTTGAAGTTTCTGCAGATTGCGCGCGAGGCGTGGCCGAGGGTGCTCGCCGAACGCGATTGCATCGAGCCGGCGAAGCGGCGCGACGTATTGATCAAGGCCGAAGCCGCACGGCTTGCCCGAAAGACCGACGGCCCGGTGATTGCCGCGGGCTCCACCGGCTCGATTCCGGCGACAGCCGAATTGATCGCGACCATCGCGCGACTGCGGCACGGTGCCGTCGTGCTGCCGGGTCTTGATACCGATCTCGATGAAGAATCATGGCGGCTTATTGCGGGCGATGAGGGAAAAGGCGTCGCGCCGGCTCCAGGGCATCCGCAATTCGCGCTCCAGGCGCTGCTCGCGCGTATCGGGATTGACCGCCGAGCCGTGGTGAAGCTGGCGGACACAACCGGCCGCGAACAACTTCTGTCGGAGGCATTGCGGCCGGCGGCTACGACGGATCTATGGCAACAGCACGCGACCGACCCGGCGTTTGCCCCGCGCGCGGATGCCGCGATGGAAAAAATCAGCGTGATCGAGGCGGCCAATGCCGAGGAGGAATCACTTGCGATCGCGGTAGCGCTGCGCGAGGCGGTGCATCAAGGCAAGACCGCCGCGCTGGTCACTCCCGATCGCGCGCTCGGCCGGCGCGTCAAGGCCGCGCTCGCGCGCTGGAACATCGTCGCTGAGGATTCCGGCGGGGTGGCGCTTGCGGAAACGCCGGCGGGAATCTTTGCCCGGCTTGCCGCTGAAACGGCGCTTGGCAAACTTGCTCCGGTGACGTTGCTGGCGTTGCTGAAGCATCCGCTGCTGCGGCTCGGTGCGCAGCATCGCGAGCGCGCCGTGACGACGCTCGAGCGGGCTGTGTTGCGCGGCCCGCGTCCGCGTGCCGGTAGTGACGGGCTCGCGCACGCGCTGCGTACGTTCCGCGCCCAGCTTGAAAGACATCGCGCCGGTCAAGAGTCCGATTTGCATCGTTCCGATCCGCGCATCGGACTGCACGACAGTGAACTTGCCGAAGCCACGGAATTTGTCTTGGCGCTGGCGCGCGCGCTGGCTCCGCTCGAAAGCGTTGCCGAACAGCCGCATCGTTTGAGCGAAGTTGCCGCGCGGCATCACCAAGTCCTTGCCGTGCTTTCACGGCAAAGCGGCGAAGAAGCCGCTTTTGCCGGTCCCGATGGGTCGAAGCTTGCGGACGCGTTCGACGAACTGGCCACGAGCAAAGCCGCGTCTGCTCTGCTGGTCGACACATCCGATTACGTCGAACTGTTCGCCGCTGCGCTCGCAGATCGGGTGGTGCGGCCGCCGCCGCGTGCGGGCGCGCGCGTGCGCATTCTGGGCACCATCGAAGCGCGTCTGACGAACAGCGACCGCGTCGTTCTGGGCGGGCTGATCGAAGGCACCTGGCCGCCGGAAAGCCGGGCCGACGCGTGGCTCAGCCGGCCGATGCGGCTTGATCTCGGCCTTGATCTGCCGGAGCGGCGCGTCGGTCTCACCGCGCACGATTTCACGCAGCTTCTTGGCGCCAACGAAGTCGTCCTCAGCCACGCCGCCAAGCTCGCAGGCACGCCGACGGTGCCCTCACGCTTCATCCAGCGGCTTGCTGCCGTCGCCGGCAAAGAGCGCTGGAAGGCCGCGCTCGATCGCGGCGAATCTTATCTGTCGTGGGCGCGGGCGCTCGACCGGCCCGCGCAGGTGGCAGCAGCGCCGCAGCCCGCGCCGAAGCCGCCGCGCGAAGCGCGGCCGAAGCGCCTTTCCGTCACCGACATCGAAGACTGGCTGCGCGATCCGTACACGATCTACGCCAAATACATCTTGCGGCTGGCGCCGCTTGATGCGGTCGATCTTCCCCCCGGCGCCGCCGAGCGCGGCACCATCATCCATGCCGCGATTTGCGATTTTACCGAGCGCTTCAAGGACGGGCTTTCGTCCGATCCGGCGCGCGACCTCATCGAGCTGGGCAAGCCGCATTTCGCCACGCTGGAGGATTTTCCGGAAGCAAGCGCCTTCTGGTGGCCGCGCTTCAAACGCATCGCCGATTGGTTTGCCGGCTGGGAGGCGCAGCGGCGTCCTGACATCGCCGCGCTGTTTGCGGAACTCCGCGGACAAATCGAAATTCCACTGCCTGCCGGCGCGTTCACGTTGGGCGGCATCGCCGACCGGATCGAGCGCCACGCGGACGGCGGCTATGTCATCCTTGATTACAAGACTGGTTCGGCGCGTACGGAAAAGCAGGTGAGGACCGGGCTTGCGCCGCAGCTGACACTTGAAGCCGCGATCCTGCGCGGAGGCGGATTTTCCGATATCGCCAGGGGGAGCTCGGTCGCGCAGATCGGCTACGTGCTGCTGAAAGGAGGCCCGCGGCCCGGTGAACCGAAGCTCATCAATTTCACCGAAGGTACTGCGGACAGCCAGGCGCAGCGGGCACTCGAAAAGCTGACGGTTCTCGCCGGGCGCTTCGCCAATGAAAGCGAACCCTATCGCTCGCTCGTTCATCCGATGTGGACGACGCATTACGGCGATTACGATCATTTGGCGCGTGTCAAGGAATGGTCGGCGACCGGCGGCGAAATCGATGACATCTGGGGCGGCGAATGAGAGCCGCCGCCTCGATCCCGAATGAAGTGCGGCGGAAGCAGATCGAAGCGTCCGATCCGGAAAGCTCGGCCTGGGTCGCCGCCAACGCCGGCTCGGGCAAAACCTACGTGCTGGCGCAGCGCGTGATCAATTTGTTGCTCAAGGGCGTCGAGCCGGAAAAAATCCTCTGCATCACCTTCACCAAGGCCGCCGCCGCCAACATGTCGAAGCAGGTGTTCGATCGGCTGGCCGCATGGACCACGCTTGACGATGCCGGTCTCGACAACGCCATTCGCGAGCATTCAACGATGGTGCCGGACGCGCGGCGGCGCGCTTTGGCGCGGCGGCTGTTTGCCCGTGCGCTCGAAACCCCGGGCGGCCTCAAGGTGCAGACCATTCACGCCTTCTGCACGCAGCTGCTGCATCAGTTCCCGTTCGAAGCCAATGTTGCTGCTCGCTTCAGCGTGCTCGATGACGCCGAGCAGTCGCAGCTTGTCGAGCGGCTGACGCTCGGCGTGCTGCTCGAAGGAGCCAGCCATCCGGGTAGCGCTCTGGCGCAAGCGTTGAACCAAGCCATGATGGCCGCGGCCGATCGGACCTTTCGCGACGTGGTGCGTGAGGCGATCGGAAAAAGCGATGCGATCATCGCGTGGGTGCAAAGTGCGGGTAGCGTGGAGAATGCGATCGCGAACCTGGCGCCGGCACTCGGCGTCGAGCCGTCGGATAACGTCGATGAAATCGAAGCCGAATATTTTTCCGGCGCGATTATCGCACCGTCCGAGTGGCCGGCACTGGCGCAGACCATTGCCCGCGGCGGCAAGAACGATTGTGAACGGGCGGAGTGCTTCGCGAGACTGCCGTCGCTTAGCGGCTCGGAGCGGGTCGAAGCCTATCTCGATATCTTTTGCACGAGCGTGAGCAGTGGACGTACTCCGCGCAAATCCATCATATCGAAAGCCGTGGGCAATGCGGCGCTGGCCGAACGTCTGCTCGACGAGCAAGAGCGAGTCTGGAAATTGCTTGAACGCCGCCGCGGCGTTTCGTTGCGGGATCGCAGCGCCGCGCTGCTGACCGTCGTGCACGCGGTCGTCACGCGCTACGCCAAAGAAAAGGAACGCCGCGGCCTCCTTGACTATGATGATCTCATCGACAAGGCGCTGCAGCTTCTCGCCAATGTCGAAGCGGCCTGGGTGCATTTCAAGCTCGACCTCGGCATTGATCATCTGCTGGTCGATGAGGCGCAGGATACCAGCCACAAGCAGTGGGAGATCGTGGTTCGGCTCACGGCTGAATTCACCGCCGGCGCCGGCGCGCGCGGCGTAAGACGCACGATATTCGCCGTCGGCGACGAAAAACAGTCGATCTATTCTTTTCAGGACGCCGCGCCAAAAGAATTTGCGGACATGCAGCGCTTTTTCCAACGCGCACACGAGGGCAGCGGCCTGAACTTTATTATCAGCAAATTCGAGCACTCGTTCCGTTCCGGCGCGGCGATCCTGGAGGCAGTGGACGAAGTGTTCAAACGCCAGGACGTCGCGTTGAGCGTCACCTCCGACCAGGCCGGTTTTCCGCCACACATCGCCCTGCCCGGCACGCCGCCCGGAATGGTCGAAATCTGGGAGCCGGAAAAGCCGGATGAGCGCAAGGAGATTGAAGGCTGGGACGCGCCGTTCGATACCGTGAGCGAAACCAGCCCGCGCGTGAAGCTGGCGCGGCGGATCGCGCGAAATGTGCGGACGATGGTCGATGAGGCTAGCGCGCGCTACGGCGATATTCTGATCCTGGTGCGCCAGCGCGGCGAATTGTTCGAGGCGATCATCCGGGCGCTTAAACGGGTGGGGGTGCAGGTGGCCGGCGCCGACCGCCTCGTCCTTACCGAACACATCGCGGTGATGGATCTGATGGCGCTCGCCGAAGCGCTGTTGTTGCCCCAGGACGATCTGGCGCTGGCGACCGTATTGCGCAGTCCGCTGTTCGGGTTCTCGGACGACGATCTGTTCGAGATCGCTTACGATCGCGGCCGCACGCCGCTGCTGACGATCCTCAAGCAAAACGCACCCGGGAAAAAACTCTTTGCTGATGCCGCCGCGCTCCTCGATGAACTGGCGCAGGCGGCGCGGCGGGAGACGCCGTTCGCATTTTACGCGCTGCTGCTTGGCGAAGGTGCCGGGCGGCGCCGTTTCCTGGCGCGGCTTGGGCCCGAAGCCAACGATGCGCTCGACGAGTTTCTCAATCTGGCGCTCGAATACGAACGGCGCGAGACGCCGTCGCTGCAGGGCTTTTTGACCTGGCTGCGGGACGCCCGCGCCGAGGTCAAACGCGACATGGAGATCGCCCGCGACGAGGTCCGGGTGATGACGGTGCACGGCGCCAAAGGTCTCGAGGCGCCGGTGGTGATTCTCGCCGACACCATGACGCCGCCGCAGGGGCCGCGGCCGCCGCGGTTGTTGCAGCTGGCCGACGGCGCAGTGGTCTGGGCGGGACGCAAAGCCGAGGACGTGCCGAGCGTCGCGACAGCGCGCACCGCCGCTCTCGCCGAGGCGGAGCACGAATACCGGCGGCTTCTCTATGTTGCCATGACCCGCGCCGCCGACCGCCTGATCGTGGGTGGCGCAGACGGCGTCAACCGCCGGCCGCCAGGCTGCTGGTATAATCTGGTGCGTGACGCGCTCGATCCCTTGCTCATTGCCGAAGGCGAGCACGACGAAAAAGTTTTGCGCTTTCGCACGCAGAACCCTGAGGATACGGCGGGGCAGGCCGTGCCGCCCGAAGAGCCAATCGCAGCCGATCGCCGTGAAATACCTTCATGGCTTCGCCATCCGGCACCTTCCGAAGCACCGCGGGCGACGCGGATTTCGCCGTCCTCCGCCTTTGATGAAGAAATCGCCGACACTGCGCAGACGGGCTCCGCCGCGGATCGGCAAAAAGCCCTCGCACGAGGCCGCATCGTGCATCGGCTGATGCAGTCTCTCCCGGATATCCCGGTGGCTGCGCGTCATTCGGCGATCGAGCGTTTTCTCAGAAGCGCCGCCGCCGATTTTCCGCCCGCCGAACAGGCCGCGATGGCGCAACAGGTACTGACAATCCTCAACGATCTGGTTTTTGCCGAACTGTTCGCGGCGGGAAGCCGTGCCGAAGTCCCGATCGTTGGACGTATCTCTTGCGCGGGAGCTGCGCCGATCGAGGTTTCCGGACAGGTGGACCGGTTGGCGGTCACCGGCGATTCGGTGCTGATCGCCGACTATAAGACTGATCGGGTCGTCCCGGCGCACCTGGCTGAGGCGCCGAAGCCTTATGTCGTCCAGCTGGCGCTATACCGCGCCGTCCTTGGGCGCATTTACCCGGCGAAAACGATTCGCGTCGCATTGATCTTTACCGCTGGGCCAAGCGTGATCGAGATCCCCGGGCCGGCGATGGAGGCGGCATTGGCCGATATTGCGGCTCAGAATCCGGCCCGGAATCGACAGACGAAATGAGCCAAAAGTCGGCGGCCAACAGCAGGGCCAAATCACGGCCCGGTGAACCTGTCTTGACGCTGACGGAAGCCGTTCATACGTTCGTCGCCCCAGCTTTTCTCCCCACCGCAACAGCGAGGACTTCCATGGTCGACAAGGTAACCGACGCAACGTTCGATCAGGACGTGCTGAAAGCGAGTGAACCGGTTGTGGTGGATTTCTGGGCGGAATGGTGCGGCCCTTGCAAGATGATCGCTCCCGCGCTGGAAGAGATTTCCAAATCGCTCAGCGGCAAGGTCAAGATCGTCAAGCTCAACGTCGATGAAAACCCTGGCACGGCGGCGAAGTTCGGCATCATGTCGATCCCGACCCTGATGCTGTTCAAGAACGGCGAGCTGGCGTCCCGTCAGGTTGGCGCCGCGCCCAAGCAGAAACTCGAACAATGGATCACCGGTGCGGTGTGATGGCTGCGGCCTGATCCCATCGCGTGACGGCGTTTTGAATGGCCGGGTTTGTCCCGGCCATTTGCGTTTTGGGTTAACCGGCCGACATCCGACCTGCCAAAAGCCCGGTGGCCGGATCTATTTCTTCAGCGACTCGATATAAGCCGCGATATCCTCAATGGCCCCACGGCTCAATGCCAGTTTCGCCATCCTGGGATGCGGATCGTATAAAAGATACGCGAGGCGATCCGCACTGAAGGTAGACGATTGAGCCATCGTCGCGAACGGCGGCGCCTTCCTCGTCGGTTTTTGCTCAGCTGAAACAAGGTGACATGAAGCGCACCAATTTTCAGCCAGGCGCAGGCCGTGGGCGGCGTCGCCCGAAGGCCGGGCCTCGCTGTCTGCGGCGTAACCGGACAAAGTCAGGAGCAACCACGCTGCCATGACGAGCGGAGTAAGCCGGAAGATTTGCATCTAAGCCCCATCGTGAATGCGTGTCTGGCGCAAATGCTGCTAGTGCGATCGGCGATTTGACCCGACGGGAGTCTACAACAAAACTCGCGCGGACTGAACCAAAACCCGCGTTAAACGACATCGCCGTAGTCGTCGGCTTAATGCCGAAAATGCGACGTGCCGGCGAACAGCGGGCAATGCCGGGGTCTGGCGCGTTACCGTTATAGCCAAGCCTGGTAGCCAAGCCCGCAAAACAGGTGAGGGCCGCGTTCTCGCGGTGGATAGCCTTGGCGCGGCGTTATGTGGGGGCTCGCTCACAGCTCGTAATCAAAGCATCGATTTGCTTCACGCTCATCGGTTTGCCGAGCAAAAATCCCTGGCCCATATCGCAATTATGCCTCAACACGGTCTGGAAGTCCGCTTCCGCCGAAATGCCAACCGCGACCGCCCGACAACCGAAGTTGTGCGCCATCTGAATGATGGTCTTGCAAATTTTTTCATTGCCCGAATTGGTTGCGCAGCCTTCGATGAGTGAGCGGTCAATTTTAATTTCAGAGAAGGCGACTTGATTCAACACATCCAAGCTGGAGGCGCCTCGCCCGAAATTATCGATGGCGATCGAAACGCCGGCTTGTTGCAGATTTGGCGCTCGTGCCTTCAGGCGATCGATCTTGTTGATGACCTGTCGTTCCGGTATTTCCACGAGCAGACCGGCCCAATCCGTGCAATCGGGACGATGCAACAAAACCAAATCGGCAAACGGCAGCGCCAACAAATTGTCCATGTCGATATTGATTGCAAGACGCAGCCGGGCTCCCGATTCATGGAAGTGTGAGCTCGCGCGCAGCGCATCAAGCAGCGCGAGACGCGACAGATCGACAAGATCGTCCTCATCGGCGTCGTGCAAGAATTCATCCGGCGTCAGGAGGCCAAGCTCCGGATGGGCAACCCGTGCTACGGCTTCCGCGCCGGACACGACAGCCAACTTCAAGTCAATTTTCGGCTGGTAAAAAAATTTGACCATTTTCTTCGCCAGCGCGTCTTTAAGTGAGACGCCTCTCGACCTGGCTGGTGCGGTGTCAGGCTTTAGACCGCTGATAATGTCGCGCAGGGTCGCCACTTTTACGGGCTTCTTAAGCGGCGGCAGCATTGTCAGGCGGCCATCAACGCCAATTTTATTGAAGCTCTCCAGCGTTTTCGGCTCGCAATGTCCGTAGAGCTGGACGGCGCCGGAATAGCGGCATTCCTTGAGGGCCAGCAACGCCCGCACGCACTCATGCGGTGCAGCACTATGCAGGTTGATGAGAACGATATCGGGGTTTTGGTTGTCGACGAAATCGATGAATCGGGAGCTGTTCGAAAACTCGACGGTGTCGGCATTCTCTCGGCGCAGCTCTTTCGCCAAGTCGCGCCGGAACGCAAAATCATCGTCCACGATGAAGCAAAGCGGGTTAGCCGATCTCCGGGTCTTGTTGTTGAGAGCAGCGGCGAGGTGAGTGTCGGCCATCAATGAGGCTCAATGCGAAACGGGTAAGAACATGTTAAAATTGCCCAAAGAACTTAAATCACAAGTCGTTTAAGTATTATTGACGGCCAACCGGCGGCGGCGAGCGCCACCCCCCTGACGCAGACATTCGCTGGAGTTCGCGTGTCCTCGCCCTAGTGCCGGAAATGCCGCGTGCCGGTGAATACCATGGCGATGCCGGCCTCGTCGGCGGCCCTGATAACTTCATCGTCGCGCACTGAGCCGCCGGGCTGAATCACAGCGGTAGCGCCGGCCTCGATGGCTACAAGCAGGCCGTCGGCGAACGGGAAGAACGCATCCGATGCGACCACCGATCCCTTGGTCGCCGGCTCTTGCTGTCCAGCTTCCTTTGCGGCGTCTTCGGCCTTGCGCGCGGCGATGCGCGCCGCATCGACGCGGCTCATCTGGCCGGCGCCGATGCCGACGGTCGCGGCATCCTTGGCGTAGACGATGGTGTTCGATTTCACATGCTTGGCGACCCGGAAAGCAAAGCGCAAATCGCGCAATTCGGCGTTGCTCGGCACCCGCCTGGTCACGGGTTTTAGTTCCATGTCTTCGACGACGGCATTGTCGCGTGTTTGCACCAACAGACCGCCGGCGACGGTTTTTGCCGTCAGACCTTTGCCGCGCGGATCGGGCAGGCCGCCGGTGAGCAGGAGCCGCAAGTTCTTCTTGGCGCCGACAATTGCGATCGCTTCCCCGGTCGCGTCCGGTGCGATGATAACCTCGGTGAAAATCTCGGTGATGGCGCGCGCCGCACCCGCATCGAGCGCGCGATTGAGCGCGACAATGCCGCCGAATGCCGACACCGGATCGCACGCCAGCGCCTTGCGATAGGCATCGACCAGACTGACGCCCTCGGCGACGCCGCACGGATTGGCATGCTTGATGATGGCGCAGGCCGCCGTTCGCGCCGGATCGAACTCGGCGACGCATTCGAACGCAGCATCGGTGTCGTTGATGTTGTTGTAGGACAATTGCTTGCCCTGCGTCTGCCGCGCGGTGGCGACGCCAAAACGCCGGTCCGGCGTAGCATAAAATGCCGCCGACTGGTGCGGGTTCTCGCCGTAGCGCAATTCTTCAATCAGCCGGCCGCCGAAGGCACGGAAATCCGGTGCGCGTTCACCGAGCTCGTTGGCGAACCAGTTGCCGATCGCCGCATCATAGGCCGCCGTGCGCCCGTAAGCCTTGGCGGCAAGCCGGCGGCGAAGCGCGAGCGTCGTCATGCCGCCGTGCCGGGCAAACTCATCGAGCACCAGCGCGTAATCGGTCGGCTCGACAACAACCGTGACGTCGGCGTGGTTCTTGGCCGCGGCGCGGATCATTGCCGGTCCGCCGACATCGATATTCTCGATGCAATCGTCAAAGCTCGCGCCGCGCGCGACGGTTCCCTCGAACGGGTAGAGATTGACGACGAGAAGATCGATCGGGTGAATATGATGGGCACGCATGGCTTCGGCGTGCATCGGATTGCTGCGGACAGCGAGGAGTCCGCCATGCACGGCCGGATGCAGGGTCTTGACGCGGCCGTCCATCATTTCCGGAAAGCCGGTCAGCTCGGACACTTCGCGCACGGCAAGACCGGCATCGCTCAATGTCTTGCGGGTGCCGCCGGTCGAGACCAGTTCGATGCCATAGCCGCAAAGCGCACGGGCGAATTCGACAATTCCGGATTTGTCGGAGACGGCGAGCAGGGCCCGCTCTGCGCGGCGAAGATGTTCGGTCATGATGGTCTTTATCTTCCATCCTCCGCCGCACAGCGCAAGTGAAGCGGGACAGGACGAAGCGCCAGCGCCGGCTGCCTGTGCGTCACAGCGGCAGCCGCGGCTCCTCCTCCCGCGTGCGCCGCGCGCCGCCCGCGGTCGCGAGTGCGGCCGCGGTCGCCTGCTGGAAACGCCAGACCACCCGAGGCGTCGAGCGCGCGTGTCCGCGGATAACCAGTTGCACGGTCCGGCGCGGGCTTTCGTTGCTGGCGAGATAAACGCTGTCTTCGAGCTGTACCTGATCTTCGCCGGCACTGAAGGTCCACGCTTCTTTGGTCGGCGTCATCAACAGAACGCCGTGGCCATCGGTCAGCCGTGTCGCCTTGATGGCCGGGTGCAGATGAAAGCGTACCGCGTACTGGTCCTGCTCGGTCCGTATTTGAGGGCTGCCGTCGGCGGCGAGGAATAGATCTTCGCCTTCGAATTTGGTGCCGTCGGCGGCGAGCGTTATCGTGCGTTCGTGCACGATGCCGAAGCGCTTGGCGTAGCCGTCATGCGACGCCCGTATCAGCGTGCCGTCCGGTCGCTCCTCGCGCGATACCGGGACGTGGTTTGGTCCGCCGAGCATCGGCGAGCCGCCCAGCAGATTGCGGAAGACGGCGTTTTCGACGAATTGGGCGGACGAGACCTCATTGAACGTGACAGTCGAATGCGCAGCGGTGGAGCGCGCTACCGGCCGCCATTCGGCGCGTGCATTGGCCGAGATGCCGCAATTGACGACGATCAGGCTTTGCTTCGGCGACGAGAATTCGAACGAGAGAAAGCCGGCATGAGCCTCGAGGCTCATTTCGAGCGGCGGCGCGCCGCCGGTATCCATGATCAAGACGCTGCCGCCGGCTTCAAGCCGCTGATAGGCGGAATAGGGCGCATTCGACAGCGGTGCGCCGTGCGCTTCGTCATAGGCCATCAGCGTGAGCAGGAGATCGGCGGGCGTCGCCGCCATGCCGTTGAAGTGCGCGAACGTCCCGTCTGAGTGCCGGAAAAAACGCAGCATCGGCATCATGCGGTCGATGGCGTTGAGCAGCGGCTGCGGCGGCGGAATGTTGCGCGTTTTGAACGCCTGGCGCAGCGGCAAAAATTCGAGCAGCAGTTCGATGATCGCGCCTGGATCGCGGCTGGCGTGACCGCCGTCGGGAAGAATTTGCTGCTCGATCTCGCTGTTCAGCCGATCGGTCGCGGATTTGATGCTGCGCGCCTGGCCGGCGATGCAGAGCGCGGCGTAGGTCAGCGCGATCGTCGCCTGCATGCGGGCAACGCCACGGCCGGCGTGGCTCGCGGTGTGGCGCAAGTAGCGGACCTGCCGGACCAGGCTGCGCAGGAAACGCCGATAGAACCGGACGTCAGCGTCCTGCAAAACCAGCGGCGCCTGGCTGAGCCACGAGATGATACGGCGCGACAACACGTCGGCTCGCCACGCCGGCGGGTGCCACGAACCTTGCAGCGTCATCCACTCATCGACCAGCGCGCGCGCGTTGGCCCGGGTGATGCCGGATTCGGCGGCGCGCAGGTGGCGGAGCCAGGTGAAGCCGAGGAGCGCCGACTCCCATTCGTCGGACGGCGGCAACATCTCGAAGATCGAGCGTTCGTCGCAGACCACGACCTTGCCGGCGAACGCGAAGCGGCCGGCGTAGATCTCCGTGGCGCGCGTGGCATCGGCGGTGCGCAGCTCTTGTGGCGCGATCAACAGGCGGTCGGCTTTGATGGGACCCAAACGCCAGCGCAGCAGCGGATGGCCGATGAACAGCTCGCGCAGCCGCCGCAGCCCGCCACGGAGCACAAGCCAGGAAAGCTTCCAATACAGATTCAAAGACAGCTTTCCACGGTTCGCGATCAAAGCGCGCGCCATCGTCGCGTTCGCCCCTCCCTGGCCGAAGTACGAGGCTCCCGCCGATTCGGACCATAACGGAATGGCGGATCAGCGGCCAACGGCGGGGCTTTTCGCCGAAGCCTAATCTTTGACAAGCCTTGCGGCGTAGAAGCCGTCGAGCCCCGCCAAACGCGAATCGGGATCGGGGAAATGACAGGGAAGCGTGCGCAGGTCGCCGTCTTTGGTGAGAAACTCGCTGCGGCCGAATATTTCGCCAGCCGTGATCGGCGCCCGCCGGATGCCCGCTGCGCGCGCCAAAAGGCCGGCGATAATATTTTCACCTTCCTCCGGTTCGAGCGAACAGGTGCAATAGACCAACGTCCCGCCGGGTTTGGTCAGTGCGGCGGCCCGCTCGATGAGCCGGCCTTGAAAGGCGGCAAGCTTGGTGATGTCCGCGGCCTGTTTGAGCCACGGTATGTCCGGGTGACGGCGAATGGTGCCGGTCGAGGAACATGGCGCGTCGAGCAGGACGGCATCGAACGGCCCGGCTTGCCACTCCTCGACATCGGCGCAGACCAGCTCGGCCGCAAGCGACAAGCGGGCCAGATTTTCACGCAGCCGATTAAGTCGTGCCGGCGCGCGATCGACCGCGGTGACGGCGGCGCCAGCGGCGATCAGTTGCGCCGTCTTGCCGCCCGGCGCCGCGCACAGATCGGCGATGCGCAGGCCGGCGACGGCGCCGAGAAGGCGCGCCGGCAGCGCCGCCGCGGCATCCTGCACCCACCACGCGCCCTCGGCGAAGCCCGGCAGCGCCGTGATCGTGCCGTGCACGATGGTGCGCACAGTCCCGGTCGGCAAGACGCGGCCGCCGAGTTGCGCCGCGAAGCTTTCGGGGTCGCTTTTGACCGTCAGATCGAGGGCAGGCTCCTTGCCATTGGCGGCAGCGATCGCGCGCGCGGTCGCCTCGCCGTACGTTTGGGTCCAGCGCTTCAACAGCCATTCCGGTGTATCGAGCGCGACCGCATCGAGCGCGGCGAGACGCTCAGCGCCTTCGCGGGCAACGCGGCGCAGTACGGCATTGACCAGACCGGTGAAGTGAATGGCGTCGCGGTCTGCGCGCGCCAATCGGACCGACAGATCGACAGCGGCGTGGTCGGGCACATCGAGAAACAGGATCTGCGCGGCGCCAATCAGCAGCACGATTTCGACCCGTCGTGCCTGCGCCGGCAGGCCGCTATCGAGAAACAGCCCGATCAGATGGCGCAGCGTGCCCAGCCGGCGCAGCGTGGTCGCAACCAGCGCGCGGGTCAGCGCGCGATCGCGATCGGGGAGACCGGCAAGCCCGGCATTGGCGCCGGCGCCGTCGAATTGCTCATCGAGCGGACGATGCTGCCGCAGCACGGCGTCAAGAATGTCGGCCGCAACACGCCGGGCGGCAAGGCCGGGCACGTCGTCGCGGCCGGCGGGACGGGCCGTTTGCCGGCGCGCGGTCTTCATTTCCGAATTGTCCTCTCGCTATAGCCACTTGTGGATTTGGCACGGCTACGCCAAGTCATAGGCGATGCCAACCGATCCGACACCGCGAAACCTGCCGACAGCACCGTGGCAGACAATCCAGCGACGGGGAAATCGCCGCTGACGCCCGCGGCCGAGCGCGCGCTTGCGGAAGCCGCAGCGCGGCGCGCCGAACGCGATCGCAATGCAGCCGACCGGCCCAAGGAAATTGCAGGCCGCGACGGAGCCGAACCGACCCGCTACGGCGATTGGGAGATTAATGGACTGACGTCAGATTTCTGACGGAGTTCTTGGCGGCCGTGTCTCGGTTTGGTGGCGGTTATTTCGTGCTCGTTCGCTAAGTTGAAAGCCGCCAAAACTCGCTGGGCAGTCAGGCGGCTTCCGCTAGTTCCATTGCTTTCTTTGCGGCCTGTGCGATGAATCCAGAGCGCGTGAAGCCATGCGCGGCGGCAAAGCTGTCAATCTGCTCTAATACATCTTCAGGCAGAGTAACGTTCACACGAACGGCTTTGCGCGCCGCCGTTTTGACCGCGACCAAGATGGCGACGCTGTCCCGATTGTCAGGGTCGGTCATAACCTCTTCGAGACTGGAGGGCTCAGGAATAGCTTCGCCATCAGCTACGAGACCCTCGATATGTAAAGCCAAGGCCTCTTCGGCCATAGCGCGGGCATCATCCAGGGACGTTCCGGCCGTAGCCAATCCCGGCAAGTCGGGGAATGACACACCGAAATCGCTGTCCGTTTCCTTATGAATAAGGCCGATATAGTTACGCATGGCTCACCTCAGTCGGAGGTTTGATTGCCGTTCAATGCTCCGAAGCGTGCCCTTGGGAATATCACGCTGCGGATGGGGGACTGTGACACGACCGGGGAACGTAGGATGCTTAAACTGAACATGGCTTCCCTTTCGGGCCACCTCGCGCCAGCCCGCCGCCTCTAGGGCCGCGATTACCTCCCGGCTGCGCATAGCGTGTGTACATATACACACTATCGTCTGCGGATCAACATTTTATCGCTGAATCTTATTCCGGCTTAAGGCCGATGACCCAAGGAGAGAGGCCAATAAGGTACACCGGATTGACTTTATTCCCGTGTACAGAATATAATCCTATACACGCGATAAGAGATTCTTGAGCCAATACAATCATTTTCCGGGTGGCATGGCGCACCTGTCCTTCGCATCTTTGGCGCCGAGACGATATGGCGGCTTGCTCGCCGTAGCGGCCGGCATTTTTGCACTTGGATTCGCGAGCGGCTTAATCGTTCGGCCCGGCGCGCTGAACCATGCGGCGTTGATCGATGCCGGGTCCACGGTATCGCGGGATGCCGCACCGCCGTTGCCGGGCGCCAGTGTGAATCGGCTGCGTTTCAACGCGCAGCTCGCTTACCCGGCCGAAGTCGTCCGCGTCATTGATGGCGATACCTTCGAGGCCCGGGTGCGGGTGTGGCCCGGGCTCGACGTCAGTACCAAGGTGCGGCTGCGCCATATCGATGCGCCGGAATTGCACGCGCGCTGTGCTGACGAGCTTGCCCGGGCGCAGGCTTCGCGCGCTGCGCTGGAAACGATGCTTGGCGCGGGCGGTGTCACCGTCTCTCAGGTCGGTGTCGATAAATACGGCGGACGGGTCGATGCGCTCGTTGCCACGAACGACACCGCCGATGTGTCCGCGGCGCTGCTGAGCGGAGGCTGGGCACGCGGCTACGACGGTGGGCGCCGCGGAAGCTGGTGCTGATTGCTGATCCCTAAAAGCGGGTCTCGGGCATCAAGTGGATCTCGAATGCCCGATGCCTGTTTCCGCCGCGATTACTGGACCACGACCCGCGTGCCGACGCTGACGCGGCCAAACAAATCCGTGATGTCCTCGTTGAACATGCGGATACAGCCATAGGAGACGAAATGGCCGATCGAGCCGGGCTGGTTGGTGCCGTGAATGGCGTATTCGCCACCTGCGAGCGACATGGCCGCGACGCCCATCGGATTGCGCGGCGAACCTCCGGGAATGACGTTCGGCAAGCCAGGGTGGTCATGCCTGACGACTTCCGGCGGCGACCACGCCGGGCGAACATACATGCCGTCGATGTAGGATTCGCCTGACCATTGCTTGCCGGCCCTGCCGACTCCGACCGGATAGGCGATCGCCTGTCCGCCGCCGAGCACGTAATAGAGCCGCCGCTCGTTGGTGCGCACGATAATGGTGCCCGGGGTGTAGGTCGCATTCATCATCACCATGGCGCCATGGGCGCGGGCTGCATTCGGCGCAAGTACGAACGAAAACACGATGGCGGCCAAGGCCGCCGCAAACAGGACTCTTCCCGTTCATGATCACAATCCCACTGCCGACAACGACCAAACACCTCGCGGCGAACGCCGCGCGCATCTCCGCCAGCCCATCAACATTTTATGCCAGTGAGCGGTTTCGTGCAGCTCCGCACGAGTAACACCGCATCCTTTCTAAAGTTTTTCTATAGGTGTGGCCGGCGTGCACCAGCGGTGCGCGCCCCGGAGCCAAGGGACGGCGTCGAGCCCGGCAATGACTGTGTTTACGCGCTTTTCTTGTTCTGCCGGTTGCTGACCAGATCATCGACCACCGCCGGATCGGCCAGCGTCGACGTGTCGCCGAGATTGCCGGATTCGTCCTCGGCAATCTTGCGCAGGATGCGGCGCATGATTTTGCCGGAGCGTGTCTTCGGCAGGTTCGGCGCGAACTGGATGAGATCGGGCGAGGCGATCGGACCGATTTCCTTGCGCACCCAGTTGGTGAGTTCCTTGCGCAGCTCCTCGGTCGGCTGCTCGCCGGCCATCAATGTGACGTAGGCATAGATGCCCTGGCCTTTGATGTCGTGGGGGTAGCCGACAACGGCGGCCTCCGACACTTTCGGATGTGCAACCAACGCCGATTCAACTTCCGCCGTGCCCATACGATGGCCGGCGACGTTGATCACGTCATCGACGCGGCCGGTGATCCAGTAATACCCGTCGTCGTCCCGGCGGCAGCCGTCGCCGGTGAAATACTTGCCGGGATAGGCTCGGAAGTAAGTATCGACGAAGCGCTGATGGTCGCCATAGACCGTGCGCATTTGGCCAGGCCATGAATTTGCAATGCACAGATTGCCGGTCACCGCACCGCCAAGCACCGTGCCTTCGGCATCGACTATCTCGGGAATGACGCCAAAGAACGGCAGCGTTGCCGAGCCGGGTTTTAGCCGAGTCGCGCCCGGCAGCGGCGTGATCAGAATGCCGCCGGTCTCGGTCTGCCACCAGGTATCGACGATCGGGCAGCGGTCGTCGCCGACGACGCGGTGATACCACTCCCACGCCTCCGGATTGATCGGCTCGCCAACCGAACCCAGAAGCCGAAGCGACGCGCGGGATGTTTTCTTCACCGGCTCATCGCCTGCCTGCATCAACGCGCGGATCGCGGTCGGCGCAGTGTAGAAGATGTTGACCTGATGCTTGTCGATGATTTCCCAGAACCGCGAGTTGTTCGGATAATTCGGCACGCCCTCGAACATCAAAGTCGTCGCACCGTTCGCGAGCGGTCCATAAACGATGTAGCTGTGGCCGGTCACCCAGCCGACGTCGGCGGTGCACCAGTAAACGTCGCCGTCGTGATAATCGAACACATACTGGTGGGTCATCGAGACGTAGACCAGATAGCCGCCGGTGGTGTGCAGCACGCCCTTCGGCTTTCCGGTCGAGCCTGAGGTGTAGAGAATGAACAGCGGATCCTCCGCGTTCATTTCGGCGCATGGACACTCCGCCGTCACCATATCGGCGGCCTCGTCGTACCAAACGTCGCGCCCCGGGAGCATGTTGACGGGTGCGCCGGTGCGCCTGACGACGATGACGTGATCGACACCGCCGACTTTGTCGATCGCGGCATCGGTGTTGGCCTTTAGCGGCACTTTGCGGCCGCCGCGCAAACCTTCGTCGGCGGTGATGACGACTTTTGACTGGCAGTCCTCAATGCGTCCGGCGAGCGATTCCGGAGAGAAGCCGCCGAACACCACGGAATGAATGGCGCCGATGCGTGCGCAGGCGAGGATGGCGTACGCCGCTTCCGGAATCATCGGGAGGTAGATGGTGACGCGGTCGCCCTTTTCGACATTGCGGTTACGCAGCACGTTGGCAAAGCGGCAAACCTCGTCGTGCAGCTCCCGATAGGTGATTTTCTTCGAATCCTTGGGATCATCGCCTTCCCAGATGATCGCGACCTGGTCGCCGCGGGTATGGAGATGACGGTCGATGCAATTGTAGGCCGCGTTGGTCGTGCCGTCCTCGAACCATTTGATCGAAACGTTATGCGGATCGAACGAAGTGTCTTTGACCTTGGTAAAGTGCCTGTACCAGTGAATGCGCTTGGCTTCATCAGCCCAGAATGCGTTCGGGTCCCCGACCGAGCGCTGGTACATCGCGTGGTATTTCGCGTCGTCGATGTAGGCGCGCTTGGCCCACGCGGCGGGAACATCGTAAATCTTGTCCGGCATTACATCCTCCACGCGCATTGCGCGCGCATTTGCTCCCTGATTAGCCATTATTGTCATCCCCGTCGTTGCGGACAAGCGGGCGAGGCCCTCCCGGCCGCCCAAATTGCCGCATCGATTAAGAATGAATGCGCCCGGCAAGGTTTTGATATGAATCAACGGATGCAATGCGACTAAAGCAGCAGGCGCGGACTGCAAGAGACATCACGGCCTGATTTGCTCGCAATGACGATTACCGCGCCGTCACGCCACCCATTTTGCAGATGAGCTTCCACGCCTCGGCCGACACCGGCTGGACCGACAGGCGCGAATATTTCACCAGCGCCATGTCTTTCAGTTTCGGCTCCGCTTTGACTGCAGCGAGCGTCACCGGTTTGGGCAGCGGTTCAAGCGCGGCGGTGGTCACAGCGACCCATGGTTCGCCCTTTGCCGCGGTTGGATCGGGATAGTGCTCCTTGATGATTTCGCCGATGCCGACCACCTGCTTTTCGTCGCCGGTGTGATAGAAGAAGAACTTATCGCCCTCCTTCATTTCCTTCAGATGCCCCCGCGCGGTAAAATTCTTCACGCCGCTCCACACCTCGCCCTTGGCGCCGCGCTTGACCTGATCGTCCCAGGAAAATTCTTCCGGCTCGGTCTTCATCAGCCAGTACGCCATGAACTTCCCTCCATGAGCTTCACCCCTCCGCCTTGAACGGCCGCGACAACAAAGACTCGATCGCCGCATCGACGCTCATCTTACCGTCAAGAAGCGCTGCCACGGCAAAGGAGATTGGCATATCGACGTCGCGCTCTCGCGCCATCTGCACCAGCACCGATGCGGTGAAAGCGCCTTCCGCCAGACCGCCGTGAATGGCCTCGGGCTTTTGGCCGCGGGCGAGATTAACTCCGAAAGTGAAGTTGCGCGATTGCGGGCTCGAGCAGGTCAGGATCAGATCGCCGAGGCCGGAAAGCCCCATCATCGTCTCCGGCTTCGCGCCATACGCTTTGCCAAAACGCACCAGCTCGGCAAAGCCACGCGTTGTTAGCGCGGCCGCCGCGCTGGCGCCGAAACCGCGCCCGGCAACGATCCCCGCGGCGATGGCGAGCACATTCTTGGCGGCGCCGCCGATCTCGACGCCGCGCACGTCGGTGGAGTGGTAAGGACGAAAACTCGCCGAGCCGATCGCCTGCGCGAGTTCGCCGGCAATCTTGTCGTCGGTCGCGGCGAGCGTGACCGCCGTCGGCAAGCCGCGCGCCACGTCCGCGGCAAAGCTGGGTCCGGACAGTATCGCCGGCACCGCATTCGGTGCGCATTCGGCGATCACCTCGGTCATGAATTTTTCGGTACCGCGCTCGATGCCTTTGGCGCAGACGATCATCGGCGTGCGGGGAGCGATCAGTGGCGCCAGCGATTTTGTGACCGCGCGCATCGCCTGCGCCGGCACCACCACCAGCATCGCCGGCGCGCGCGCGGCTTCAGCGAGATCGGAGGCGATTGCGATGCCGGGATCGATCGGCACGCCGGGCAGGAATTGGCTTTCGCGTTTGCTCGGCAAGCAGCGCGGCCTGACCGGCGTCGGGCTCCCAAAGCGTGACCTGGCGCCCGGCGCGCGCACAGGTCAGCGCGAGTGCCGTGCCCCAGGCGCCGGCGCCGATGACCGCGATGTGTTTGAATGCCATGGTTTCAAGTGTGACGGCTTCGAACGCGCCGCCACTATAGCAGTTCGCCGCGGAGCAATTTCGGTACGTCGCCGACCAGTCCCGCAGCCTCGCGGATAAACAGCCGCTTGAGACCGGGCACCCGGTCCACCATGCCGAGGCCGACGTCGCGAACGAGCCGCAATGCCGCGGAGCGGTTGGAGAACAGGCGATTGAGCCCGTCCGTGGCAAGCCCCATCGCCATCGTGTCGAACCGCCGCCAGCGCTGATAACGCTCGAGCACATCCGTTGCGCCGGGATCGAGGCCGAGCCGCGCGGCGTCGACGATCACCTCGGCGAGCGCCGCGACGTCCTTCAGCCCCATATTCAATCCCTGGCCGGCAATCGGATGAATGACGTGGGCGGCATCGCCAATCAGCGCGACGCGCTCGGCGATGAACGAACGCGCCACGTGGAACCCAAGCGGGTGAATACGCCGCGCGCTCACCGACGTAATGTCGCCGAGGTGCAATTTGAAACGCTTCTCGAGTTCGGCATGGAATTCGTGCGCGGGCAACGCGACGATGCGCTCGGCTTCGCGGCTGGTCTCGGTCCAGACGATCGAAGAGCGCCGGCCCTTCAGCGGCAGGATGGCGAATGGGCCGGACGGCAGAAAATGTTCCTCGGCGCGGCCTTCATGATCGCGCTCGTGCCCGACATTGATGACGATCGCCGACTGGCCGTAGTCCCAGCCGTGCAAGGCGATGCCGACCCGCTCGCGGATTGAAGAGTGTGCGCCATCGGCGGCGATCAACAGCCCGGCCGTGACCGAGGTGCCGTCTCCAAGCTGAACATCGAAATGATCGGAGGCTGCTGCTTGCTCCGGCGAGAATTTGGCAAAGGCGGTCGCGCGAAGCTCAACGCCAGCCTCGCGCGCCTTCGCCTCGAGCGCGGCAATGAGGAAGCGGTTCTCGATCATGTGGGCGAACGGCTCGCCGGCCTCCACGTCACCCGCGAAGGTGAGAAAAACCGGCCGCACCGCGTCGTCGAGCCGGCTGTCAGTCACCACCATATCGAGGATGGGCTGCGCTTGGTCGGTGACGGCCTGCCAAACCCCAAGCGTCTCAAACAGCCGCCGCGCGGCCGCAACGATTGCTGAAGCGCGCTCGTCGTCGGAATGACCTTTGCCGAGCATCGGATCGACGACTGTTACGGAAAACGTCGGCCCGAGCCCCTGGCGCAACGCGATAGCAAGCGTGAGGCCGGCAAAGCCGCCGCCCGCAATCAACACGTCGATTTGACCATCCCGGCGCATCGCAACACGCAAACCCTGTACAGGTACGCCTGTTCCGGGCAGCATAGCATCGGGCGGCAAAGGTGCGAACCCGTTCGGCACGGCCCGCATCGCCGTTTTTCCCTCCCGGGATGAAGATTGGAATCGAATTCATGGCCTCGACCGCCATTCAGGACGTTGTCGCTATCCTCGACCTTGAGCCGTTGGAGGTGAATCTATTTCGCGGCCGCTCGCCACAATCGCGCTGGCAACGCGTGTTCGGCGGCCAGGTCATCGGACAGGCCCTGGTCGCCGCCTGCCGTACAGTCGACGACGTTGCGACGCGGCCGCCGCATTCGCTGCACGCCTATTTCCTCCTCGGCGGCGATCCCAAGGTGCCGATCATCTACGAGGTCGATCGCATCCGTGACGGCCGAAGCTTCACCACGCGGCGGGTGATGGCGATCCAGCATGGCCGAGCGATCTTTTCCATGGAGGTCTCGTTCCACGTCACTGAAGAAGGCTGGACACACAGGTTCGCCATGCCGGACGTGCCAAGGCCGGACCAGCTGCCAAACGAAGCCGAGGTTCGGGATAAGCTGTTGCCGCTGATGTCCGACGCCGTGCGTCGTTACTATGAGCGCGAGCGGCCAATCGAGTTGCGGCCGGTCGAATATGGACGTTATCTCGGTGAGAAGCTCGAGGGCGACCGTTTTCACATCTGGATCCGCGCCACCGGACGCCTGCCGGATGAGCCGGCGATCCATCAATGCGTGCTGGCCTATGCCTCGGATATGACGCTGCTCGATACCGCGCTCATCCCAATCGGCAAAACTGTCTTCAACGAAGACATCATGGCCGCGAGCCTCGACCATGCGTTATGGTTTCACCGGCCATTCCGCGCCGACGAATGGCTACTCTATGCCCAGGACAGCCCGAATCTCGGCGGCGCGCGCGGTTTCGCACGCGGCTCGATCTTCTCAAGCGATGGCACTTTGGTCGCGTCGGTTGCTCAGGAAGGTCTGCTGCGTCCACGCCGAAGCGAGAAGTGACTTAATTCTCGGCGGTAATGCCGATATGGTGTGCACACCACTTTTGAACCGAGTGTCCTCATGAAGCTCATTACCGCGATCATCAAGCCGTTTAAGCTCGAAGAGGTTCGCGACGCGCTCCTTGCCCTTGGCGTGCACGGCATGACGGTGAGCGAGGTCAAGGGTTACGGGCGGCAAAAGGGCCACACCGAGATTTATCGTGGCGCCGAATATGTCGTGAATTTTTTGCCGAAAATCCGCATCGAAGTCGCCGTTACCGAAGATCGGGCCGATAAGGTTGTCGAAGCGCTTCGCGCTTCGGCGAAAACCGGACAGATCGGTGACGGCAAGATCTTCGTCACGCCCATTGAGCGGGCGGTGCGCATCCGCACCGGCGAAACGGACCTGGACGCCTTGTGATGCTCCTTGCGCTCCGCTGCCCGTAAATTGCGTGAACAATTCAGGCGATTAGCAGCCAGCTTCAAAAGTGCGCATAGCAATCCGCCTATTTCTTAGGCATAGGTTGGCCCGCGTCTTGGGGACCGCACGGCACAGTTCGATCGCTGGACGGGGAAGGGGCCGAATTGACGTTGGATATCAGGGCGTTGCAGCCAATTTCGGTGAACTGGCACGGCCTTTGATTCCCTAGGTTACGGCCACACCGTGAGGCGGCAATTTGCAGCGGTCCGGGCCAGCTTAGGGTCGCCTCCTCGAAGCGATGCACGAGGAGAGCGAGGGGAGAATGTTTCAATGAAAATTGTCATGGCCATCATCAAGCCGTTCAAGCTCGACGAGGTCCGCGACGCGCTGACCAAAATCGGCATTCAGGGACTGACTGTCACCGAGGTGAAAGGCTACGGCCGCCAGAAGGGCCATACTGAAATCTATCGCGGCGCCGAATACGCTGTGAGCTTTCTGCCAAAGATCAAGCTCGAAATCGCCTGCGCGGCCAATCAGGTCGACAAGGTGATCGAGACGATATCGTCGGCGGCAAAGACCGGCCAGATCGGCGACGGCAAGATATTCGTGTTCGGTCTCGACCACGCCGTGCGTATCCGCACCGGCGAAACCGACGACGCCGCTCTTTAAGAACCCCGCACCTCCATTTCGACGGACAGGAGTGAACGATGAATTCGACGAAGATTTCTCGCGGGGGGCTGCTCGCTCTCGCCGGAGCGATTTTGCTTGCGATCGTGCTGAGCCTGCCGACATGGCATGCGTCCTACGCGGAAACTGCGCCGGCGGCGGCACCCGCGGCGACGGCCGCGCCTGCAGCGCCGCCCGCTTGCGATGGCACCGCCAAGCCGCCGGTGCTCGAAAACTGCACGCCCAATTCCGGCGACACCGCCTGGATGCTGACCTCGATGGCCATCGTGCTGATGATGACCATTCCGGGCCTGGCGCTGTTCTACGGCGGCATGGTGCGCAAGAAGAACGTCGGCGACACGGTGATGACGAGCTTCGCCATTACCTGTCTCATCAGCATCCTCTGGCTGTTGTTCACCTATAGCATCGCCTTCCGTTCCGGCACGCCATTCATCGGCGGGCTCGATCGCGCGTTTCTGCAGGGCATCGTCAGCAACACGTTCAACGCCGACGGTGTCGGCTTGAACATCGGCACGCCCAATCCGCTGGCGCCGACCATTCCTGAGACCGTCTACTCGATGTTCCAATTGACCTTCGCGATCATCACCGGGGCATTGATCGCGGGGTCGTTCGCGGAGCGGATGAAGTTCTCGGCGATGCTCTGGTTCATCGGCTTGTGGGCGATTTTTGTCTATTCGCCGGTCGCGCACTGGGTGTGGGGGCCGGATGGCATCTTTAACAGCGCCAATCCCGACGCCAAATTCCACGTCCTCGACTTCGCCGGCGGCACCGTGGTCCACGTGAATTCGGGCACGGCGGGCTTGATGGCCGCGCTCATGCTCGGCAAGCGCAAAGACACCGCACCAGCCCATAACATGGTGCTGACGATGATCGGCGCCTCGCTCCTGTGGGTCGGCTGGTTCGGCTTCAACGCCGGTTCGGCCGTCAGCGCCGGCATGCAGGCCGGCATGGCGATGACCGTCACCCATCTCGCCACCGCGACTGCAGGATTTACCTGGATGATCCTCGAATGGATGGTGCGCGGTAAGCCGACGGTCATCGGTATCTGCTCCGGCGCCGTTGCCGGGCTTGTCGCCATTACGCCGGCGTCAGGTTTCGTCGGACCGATGGGTTCGTTCGCCATCGGTATCGCAGCCGGCATTGTCTGCTACTGGGGCTGCACCGGGCTGAAGCACTTCTTCGGTTATGACGATGCGCTCGACGCTTTCGGCGTCCATGCGGTCGGCGGCGCGACTGGCGCCATCCTGACCGGTGTATTCGCGGTGGCGGCGTACGGCGGCACCGCCGGACTGATCGAGGGTAATCCCGGCCAGGTGGTGACGCAGCTCATCGGCGTCGGCACGGTGTTCGTCTACGACGTGATCGTAACTCTGATCATCCTGAAAGTCGTCGACATGGTTATCGGGCTGCGCGTCAGTGAGGACGTTGAACGCGAAGGTCTCGATCTCGCTCTGCACGGAGAGACCATCCAATAGTTAACGCGCTGACGCCGGGCGGAAAGCCCGGTAACAGCCGATCGTTGGGGGCCTTGGCGCGAGCCGGGGCCCCTTTTTTGTCTGCCGATGTGCTTTAGCCAGTTCTGTGCACTGGGCCGATCCTGTCGCGCCGCGTCACCGGCTCGCTTCGGCCTGAAAGGCTGCTCCCGATCAGGTTGAGACAACCTGTAACTGGACAAGAGCCTCCTTGAGTCGCTATGCCAATTTTAGTTGTTGAAAATCAGCATAGTTCCGGGAGGTCGCTCATGGTCCGCAATGGTTTCCTTATTGGCGCAGTCGCCGCGCTGGGATTGTCCGCGGCCAACGCAGCGTTGGCTCAAGACTCGGTCAAGATCGGCTTCATCCTGCCGATGACCGGGCAGCAGCAATCGACCGGCAAGCAGGAAGCCGCCGCGGTCAAGCTGTACATGGCGCAGCACGGCGACACGGTTGCCGGCAAAAAAATCGAACTGATCATCCGCGACGACGCGGCGATTCCAGACAATACCAAACGCATCGCGCAGGAATTGATCGTCAACGAGAAGGTGAATTTCCTCGCAGGTTTCGGCGTCACGCCGGCCGCTCTTTCCGTTGCTCCGCTGTCGGTGGAATCAAAGACCCCTGAGATTGTCACCGCGGCCGGCACCTCCATCATCACCGAGAAATCCCCTTATATCGCGCGCACGAGCTTCACGCTGGCGCAATCGACGGTGCCGATGGCGGACTGGGCGGCGGACAACGGGATCAAGAAAGTCGTGACGATGATCTCCGACTACGCGCCCGGCGTCGATGCCGAGAAGTCGTTTACCGGCGAGTTCACCAAGAAGGGCGGGCACGTGCTTGAGAGCATCCGCTTTCCGCTTGCCAGTCCCGATTTCGCACCGTTCCTGCAACGTGCGGCCGATCAGAAGCCCGACGCCATCTTCGTCTTCGTTCCCTCCGGACAGGGCGCCACCTTCGTCAAACAATTCGTCGAGCGCGGGCTCGACAAAGCCGGCATCAAGATCATCGGCCCCGGCGATGTGGTGGATGACGATCTGCTCAACGGCATGGGCGACGCGGTGATCGGCACCGTGACGGCTCATATCTATTCGGCCGATCACGATTTGCCGACCAACAAAGCCTTCGTCGCCGCCTTTGAAAAGGCCAACAACATGCGGCCGAACTTCATGGCGGTCGGCGGCTACGACGGCATGCACCTGATCTACGAGGCCCTGAAAAAGACCGGCGGCAAGACCGACGGCGACTCGCTGATCGCGGCGATCAAGGGTATGGCCTGGGAGAGCCCGCGCGGCCCGATTTCGATCGACCCGTTGACGCGTGACATCGTGCAGAACGTCTACATCCGCAAGGTCGAGAAGAAGAACGGCCAGCTCTATAACGTCGAATTCGCGACCTTCCCCGCCGTCAAGGACCCGGTCAAGGCCGCGGCGGCGATGCCGAAGTAGACAGACAATCAGCACGTAGGGCGTCAGGCTTGTCATTCGGGGCGCGGGCGCCGCGCGTTCCCGCAAACTCGGAGTCCATAGCCTCAAAACCGTGCAATAATGTCGGGGCGACGGTATCGACACCGTATAACCACGCTGCGGCTTCCGGGGTGACGTGGGGGCGTTTGGGGCGATCATGTTGACCATTCTGTTCGATGGCGTCGCCTACGGCATGCTGCTGTTCGTGCTGGCTTGCGGCCTTTCGGTCACGCTCGGCCTGATGAATTTCATCAATCTTGCCCATGGCGCCTTCGCCATGGCGGGCGGCTATTGCACGGTGATCCTGGTCAACCGTCTCGGCGTCCCGTTCGCCGTCGGATTGCCGCTGGCCTTTCTGGCGACGGCGGCAATCGGCGGGTTGTTGGAGCGCACGCTCTACATTCACGTCTATCGTCGAAGCCATCTTGACCAGGTGCTGTTCAGCATCGGTCTCGTTTTCATGTCGGTTGCCGCTGTCGATTACGTCATGGGATCGTCGCAGCAGTTCGTCCAGATTCCGGAAGCGCTGCAAGGCCAGTTCATTGTGTTCGGCATCGGCATGAGCAAATACCGGCTGCTCATCATCCTGATTTGCGGCCTGCTGACGCTCGGCTTGCAACTGACGGTCGCCAGGACGCGTTTTGGCAGCCGCCTGCGCGCCGCTGTCGACGATCAGCGCGTGGCGCGGGGCCTCGGCATCAATGTCGGGGCGGTCTTTGCGGTCACTTTCGCATTCGGTTCCGGGCTCGCCGGACTTGGCGGCGCGCTCGGTGCTGAAATTCTCGGCCTCGACCCGACGTTCCCGCTGAAATATATGATCTACTTTTTGATCGTCGTGACCGTCGGCGGCACCACCAGCATCACCGGGCCGTTTCTTGCCTCGATATTGCTCGGCATCGCCGACGTCGCCGGCAAGTACTACATGCCGAAGCTGGGCGCATTCGTCATCTACACCATCATGATCGTCGTGCTGATCTGGCGGCCGCAAGGCTTGTTCGCCCGCAGCACGGCACGGTGATCGCGATGCGCCCGGTCTTCGATGAGGTCTCGACTTATCTCAGCCGCCGCTCGCGCTGGTCGCCGGCGGAGGTGGTTTTCTGGGTTTTCGTATTCGCAACGATCTGGCTGTTTCCCGGCAAGCATCTGATCATGAAGGACGCAGCGATCCTGGCGCTGTTTGCGCTGTCGCTCGATCTCATTCTTGGATATGCCGGCATCATCTCGCTCGGCCAGGCGGCTTTTTTCGGTCTGGCCGGATATTTTTCCGGTCTGATCGCCAAATACGGTTTCATCAACGAGCCGGTCATCGCCCTTATTTGTTCCGGACTCGTTGCGGCGGTGCTCGGTTTTGTCACGAGCTTTCTGGTCTTGCGCGGCTCGGACTTGACCCGGCTCATGGTCACGCTCGGCGTATCGCTGATGCTGGGCGAGATCGCCAACCGCTACTCCAATCTTACCGGCGGCGCCGATGGCCTGCAGGGCGTCGATATCGCGCCGGTCCTCGGCCTGTTCCGGTTCGATCTCTATGGCCACACCGGCTACGTCTATTGTCTCGTCGTCCTGTTTATCTGTTTTCTGCTGGCGCGGCGGGTCGTGTATTCCCCGTTTGGGCTCTCGCTGCGCGCACTCAAGGGCAACGCGTTGCGCGCGTCCGCGATCGGCATTCCGGTCAAGCGCCGCATGGTCGCGATCTATACGCTTTCCGCCGGACTGGCCGGCATTGCCGGCGCGCTGCTCACGCAGACGACCGCGTTCTGTTCGCTTGACGTGTTCTCCTTCGAACGCTCGGCTGATCTGCTCCTCGTTCTCATCATCGGCGGCTCCGGCTATCTCTACGGCGGCCTGATCGGCGCCGTGATCTACAAATTTTTGCAGGACTGGGTTGCAAGCCTCACGCCGCAATATTGGCAGTTCTGGATCGGCTTTGTGCTGGTGGTGATCGTTCTCGTCGGCCGCGAGCGTGTCGAGGAATGGACCGGCTTGGTGCGCGCCACCATCGTTCGCCTTGGCGCCCGCTTCGTGACGCGTCCCGCGGCAATCGGCGGTGCTGCGCCGGACGGACGCTGAAATCATGCCAATCCTCGAAACCGTCGGCCTCGAAAAGCGCTTCGGCGGCATCGTTGCCACCCATGATCTTTCGCTGGCGATCGAGAAGGGCGCGCGCCACGCGCTGATCGGACCGAACGGCGCCGGCAAGACCACCGTGATCAACCTTCTGACCGGCGTCCTGAAACCGACCGACGGCCGCATCATTCTCGACGGCAAGGACATCACCGCGCTGGCGCCGCATCAGCGCGTTCGGCTCGGCATGGCGCGGACCTTCCAGATCAACCAGCTGTTTCCGGACCTCACGCCGCTGGAATCCATCGGTCAGGCGATTTCAGAACGCATGGGCACCGGCGCCCAGTGGTGGCGGGTCATCGGCAGCAAATCCGCGGTGACCGATGAGATCGTGGAAATTCTCGAACGCTTTCGCCTGGTCGACGTGATGCACGCGCGCACCGGGATCCTGCCCTACGGCAAACAGCGTCTCCTGGAAATCGCGCTTGCTTTCGCGTGCCGGCCGCAGGTGCTGTTGCTCGACGAACCTGCCGCCGGGGTGCCGGACGTGGAGCGCCATGAACTTCTGGCCACCATCGAAGCGCTGCCGGCGGAGGTCACGGTCCTGCTGATCGAGCACGACATGGACCTCGTGTTTTCGTTCGCCGACCGCATCTCGGTTCTGGTCAATGGCGGATTGCTCGTTGACGGCCCGCCCGAAGAGGTCGCGCGCGATCCGCGGGTCAAAGCGGTCTATCTCGGCGAGGAACTCGATGCCTGAACTGCTCAGCATCGAACATCTTTCGGCGGGCTATGGCGAGGCCGTGGTTCTCTCCGGCATCTCGCTGTCGCTGGCCGAGGGGCAGTCGCTCGCGCTGCTTGGCCGCAACGGCATGGGCAAGACCACGCTCATCAACACCATCGTCGGGGTTACGCGCTATTTTTCCGGCACGATCACGCTCGCCGGCGTCGACATCACCCGCCTGCGTCCGGATCAGCGCGCGCATGCCGGCGTCGGCTGGGTGCCGCAGGAACGCAACATTTTCAAATCGCTGACGGTGCATGAGAATCTGACCGCGGTTGCGCTCCCGGGCCGCTGGACCACGGACAAAATCTACACGTTGTTTCCGCGGCTCAATGAGCGGCGGCAAAATCTCGGCAATCAGCTTTCCGGCGGTGAACAGCAGATGCTCGCGGTGGCGCGTGCGCTGGTGCTTAATCCGCGCGTCCTCCTGCTCGACGAGCCGCTTGAGGGCCTGGCGCCGATTATCGTCGACGAATTGCTGACGGCGTTGCGCCGCATCATCCGTGACGAAGGCATGTCGGCCATTCTGGTCGAGCAAAACGCCAAAAAAATTCTCGGCGTTACCGACCACGCCATCATCATCGAACGCGGCGCCGTGGTGCATGCCGCCGAAAGCGCAACGCTGCTCAACGATCGCGGCGCCCTCGAAATCCATCTCGGCGTCACCGACACCGGCCCCCGGCGCTTCGGGCGCAAAACCGGCTGAGGCTTTGAGGCCGCACGACGGCGCGCGGCGTTCGTCGTCGCCTCTCACCAAGGGCGAAACGGGCGGCAAACGGGCGGAGTGATTTTTCATCCGCTCATTCCCGCGCCAGCGGGAATCCAGATCCTTCATGCGCCGGGTCTCCGTCTTCGCAGGGACGAGCGCAAACCTGTCCCGTTCTCGCGGCGCGATTGCGTCCGCAAATACTCCGCGTCACCGCCGGGCTTGACCCGGCGGTCCATGCTGACTGCGGTTCTGAAAGACCTAATCGGCTGATCCGATCAAGCCTCTCTTCCGCATGGATTGCCGGATCAAGTCCGGCAATGACGGCTAAAGAAAAAGGGAGGCGAAGCGCCGAAAGGCGCATGCATCCAGTGTCCGCACCGTTCCTCCCATGGGGAGGGGGTGTGGAAGCGATCCATCGCAGACAAGCTTGCGCAGTCTGCGCAACTTATCTGCTCGGGGACCGCTCGCCTTCCGGCGCTCCGCTGCGGCGCTTGCCCCGGCGAGCGAACGCCAGGACTCAGCCCAGGCCGCGCTTCACGCGAAACACGATGCGAAGGCGTTACCTCCGCTTAGAATCGCGCTTAAGCGAGGCACCTCGCACCCCGGTCGTGATGCCGGAGGGGTCGATGCCCAGACCGCCCGGGAGCGGGGTTACAAGCCCCGCCCGCAGGAACCGCACTCGCTCCATCAACTGGCTGTCACCGGTCGACGTCCCTGACGTGAGCGAGACGGCGCGGTTATGGTCATCGCGGCGGCAAAGTCAAAGGGTTTGCATTTGTGCCGATGAATCAGGGTGTTTGGCGCCGCGTGTTTTTCTGCAGCGAGTGCGCACCGCGCTTGATTCTTTGGCGGCCTCTGTGTGGCATTGTAGGGCGGGTTAGCCGAAGGCGTAACCCGCCGAAAAAGCGCGGCAACACGAAATGGCGGATTACGCTTCGCTAATCGCCCTACTACGCGCTCTATTTTTTTGGGACGCGCCGTACAAACGAAATATCACAGTGTGATGTAGTTGAGGTATGCCAATCTATAGGTTAGAGCCTGCACGCTCACCGTATATTTTTTTGCCAGCTTATCAAGAAAATCGCTGCTTCCGAGATCGACCTCCTTTTTCGCCAGATCTTCTCTCAAGAATATTGCAGGCATTAGCAGTTCTGCCGCAAATAAGTTTGCCTCCTTTTCGTCGTTGTCCTCACCCCGCGGCAGATTTCAGAGTTGCGGAGATTGACTTTGACAGTGCTCCGATGTTCTCATCCAAATGCACGAGGTGTCCTTCATGTAAAAGAAAATGACCAAGCTCATGAGCAATGGTAAACCGCCGCCTGTGCGCGTGGTGTGACTTGTTGGCTCCTATAATTGCCTTTCGACTTTGCTTATCCCGAACGATAAAGCCCGACAAATCGTCATCGACTCTTATCTAATTTAATTTCTACTCCAAGGGAGCGCGCGATCACTTCAACGGGCACCTCCCCACTCTTGACTTTGTGCTGCGCCAAGAGCCTCTCCACCAATTGTCGGATTTGTTTTCTGCGGACCGCCATTTTGCCTCCTAGCTTTTCAACTCTTTTCGTTGAGCTTTTGATCGAATCGACTCCCTTTTGCGGTTTGTTACGCAAGGCAACCTCAAAGTCATCAGTATTCGGAATTAGATCGGATATTGGGACATCCAACGCGCGTGAAATGTCGACGACTGTGTGGAGCAAAATCTGTTGTCGACCTTTTTCGATATTTATTATCGACGTTCGAGTGAGCGCAGTCTTCGTAGCAAGCGCCTCTTGCGTGAGCTTGCCAAATCGAACTTTCGCGATTTGACGTCCCACCGCTGCGTAGAAATTCCGATTCTTGTCAGAGCGGGGTCGTCTCATTTGGGGGCAAACGAATTGGTGCCGTCAGGTCCGCCATCTTGATGCATACGGCACCCGAGAGTTAAATACTGATGACTGTCATTATTAATGACATATAAAATAGGTCATTGACTCCAGAGACGGCAGCGATAAGCTTCGATTCGTCGCGGCGTACGCCGTGACGTGGATGGAAAGGAAATTGACGCAGGAGAATATGGAAATGAGCGCGACCGTGACGTTAGCCAACGCGACCGTTATCAACGACATCGCGAACTATGTTCGGAACTGGGGCGGGAATTATTCGCAATGGTACTGCGGAATCGCAGCAGATTCGGCCGACCGGCTCTTTAAAGCCCATAACGTCGATAAGGCCAATGGTGCTTGGATTTACCGACCATGCGGCAGTTCGGACGAGGCAAGAGCGACCGAGGACTACTTTTTCGGGTTGGGCATGAAGGGTGGTCCCGGGGCCGGAGATTACGAACCAAATCGGTGTACGTACAAGATTACGAGTAGCACTAGAGAATAGGACGCGCGTTGGCGGTCGGCAAGCGGCTCAGCGTTTGATTGCCGGACGGGGATCGAGGTATGTCTCATCAATTTAAGTTTCTTAAGGATTGCGCTCCGTTAGAATTGGTGCGCATCAAACTCAACGACGAAACTCCGTTCGCTATTGTAGGCGGCATGGAGCCTCATTCGCGCCGTGGGTTTGTCGTGTTGGATAAAGCGAAGCCGCCCCGGTACATTCATTTTATGCACGAAGGAATAATCGA
>CAVSFV010000023.1:0-120850 GCA_963727325.1 uncultured Alphaproteobacteria bacterium | reverse complement strand
CCTTCCGCCTTGCGCGATTTGGTCAAACCGTGAGCGGCGCGCTTGATTCTGATCTGCCTGGCGCGCGATAATTGACAGCCAACTACCGCGATATTAAATGCGCCTTAGGTGTGAAGGCTGCATTTTTAGGTATGGCGTTTGGCAAAGGGGATCGCGAAGTCCATCTCTGTCTGCGCGACAGAAATGCCGTGAAAGTCAGTCAGTCGAGGACGAACTAGAGCCATTTTGCGGGACAAGACTGGGCATCGTTGTAAAGGCCCAAGATTTACAAAAGCTTCGAACCCTTGCGAAGCTGGTAGCGTCTCGTGGCGGCCGAAAGGCTTTCGTTACGCGCCACAATCTTACGTGCGTCAGCCCGAGCGCGCTCAAATGTCTTGGCGTCGAGGAAGCTGGCTTGGCGCCGTCAGCCAATAATCGCTCGTTCAATAAGAATCTGCAATTGTATCACGTGTTGGTTTTTCCGAACCGCTTTCAACTCGCTTGTTTAAGTCAGTCGGCCTCACCACTGAACTAAACACACCAGCGTCCTGTGCCGCGGCATACAGTATTTGTAATCAAAGCATCATCCCCACTCCAACTATTCCAAAAAGCACCAGCTGCAAGGACGCCAACAAAGAACCGAAAAAAGCAATGATGCTGCCCACGGTCGCAAGCAACAAATTACCCCGTGCATAATCAACCCAAGTCGCGAAATGGCCCAGGATTAGTTCGTATTGAGTGTCCTTTACTTTTTAACGAGCCATTCGGGGGCCAACTTCATTAGAGTTTCAAAATTCTCTCTTACACACTTTTCCCACGAATAATGCTCTTTTTCTATAATAAGCCTTGGCTTCGCTTTGTTCCGTGGATTAACTTTGATGATTATTTGCGACCGCATGCCCGAAAGACGATGTTGTCAATAAGCAAGGCTCCGACGAACGCGTCCACGTCTTATCATACAACCGCTCCAATTACGGCATGGTCGCTGATTATGTTAAGGCGAAAGAGCGCACTTCCGCAGACTGCCACAATGATCCGTTATTTCGGCAAATCCCCGTGCTTTCTGCGCGGCGCAAATTGGCTGAAATAAAGAAGCTGCCCTCTGAACTGAAGATAAGGGAGAAAAGCGCTACGAGGATGCCGTACGAAGCAGTCATGCCACTGCTAGAGGCGATTTTTCGCGAATTTCAGGAGCTCTCAAAAAAGAAGCCTGACGGTGTTCTTAACAAGAGCAAGGTCAAAATCGCTAATCGATTATTGGTCGATGTTTTTGTGGTTCTTGATGGGGAACCGAACCGGGCGTACCTTGATCGATTTGATGAGGACGATTTACCTCAAAACAGTGACGCGGTGCTGATGCTTGGTCAGGCTGTAGCTGCCATGGCGAGTTTCAAGGACAAATACCACGGCGGCTCGGACGTAGGTTTTAGTTGGGCGACGCGCAAAGCTCGTTAGGGTCCGGAGGGCTGTAGAAAGCAAGACAACACGGAATGGCGGATTACGCTTCGCTAATCCGCCCTACGGGTTTTCACCGGCTCCTGAATGGGAGCTCGGCTGCGTCGGATGGCCCGATGGCCTATAGTCGCGAGGCCGTCCGCAGGGTCTCGCAATGTACAGCGCTACGATCGGAGCACGCCGCTATGTTTTCGCCGATCTCAAGTCCCTGTTGGCCAAGGCCTCGCCGTTACGCAGCGGCGACCAGCTCGCGGGCGTAGCGGCGGCGACCGGCGAGGAACGCGTCGCGGCGCAATATGCGCTCGCCGACTTGCCGCTTGCCGCGTTCCTCAACGAAATCAGTCGTTCCGTATGAGACCGACGAAGTCACGCGGCTCATTATGGACACCCACGACCGCACGGCCTTTGCGCCGGTTTCACATCTGACCGTCGGCGGCTTTCGCGACTGGCTGTTGTCGGATGCATACGACGACGGCGGTCCTGGCCGCGCTCGCGCCCGGCATCACGCCGGAAATGGCGGCCGCGGTGAGCAAGATCAGCCGGCAGCAGGATCTGATCGTGATGGCGGCGAAATGCAGCGTGGTGACGGCGTTCCGCAACACGCTCGGTCTGCCGGACCGCCTGTCGGTACGGCTCCAGCCCAATCACCCGACCGACGATGCGCGCGGCATCGCGGCCAGTATTTTCGACGGGCTTCTTCTTGGCGCCGGCGATGCCGTGATCGGGATCAATCCGGCGACCGACAGCCCCGACAATACTCACGCGCTCCTCGTGATGCTGGATGAGGTCCGGACCAAACTCGATATCCCGACGCAAAGCTGCGTGCTGGCGCATGTCACCACGACGCTCGATCTGATCGGCAAGGGCGCGCCGGTCGATCTGGTGTTCCAGTCGATTGCCGGGACGCGAGGCCGCCAACAAAAGCTTCGGCATCAACCTCGCTTTGCTCAACGAGGCGCGCGATGCCGCGCTGTCGCTCCGCCGCGGCACCGTCGGCGACAATGTCATGTATTTCGAAACCGGGCAGGGCAGTGCGCTCTCCGCCAACGCCCATCATGGCGCCGACCAGCAAACGCTGGAGGCACGCAGCTACGCCGTGGCACGCGCATTCAAGCCGCTGCTGGTCAACAGCGTCGTCGGCTTCATCGGCCCGGAATATCTGTTCAACGGCAAACAAATCATCCGGGCCGGATTGGAGGACCATTTTTGCGCCAAGCTCATGGGCGTGCCGATGGGGGTCGACGTCTGTTACACCAATCACGCCGACGCCGATCAGGACGACATGGATGCGCTGTTGGTGTTGCTGGTGACGGCGGGCGTGAATTTCGTGATGGGCGTGCCCGGCGCCGATGACATCATGCTGGGTTATCAGAGCACCTCGTTCCACGATGTCCTTGCCATGCGCGACTTGTTTGGCCGCCGTCCGGCTCCGGAATTCGAGGCATGGCTGGCGCGCCAAGGCTTGATCGATGCCGCCGATCGCATTCGCGCGCGCGGTCTGCCCGACCGCTTCCGCGTGCTCCTGACTGACGATTCCGAAAAACCCGAAGCCCGTCTCGGAAACGTTCATGGAGCGTGAGCAGGAATTCTGGACGAGCCTGCGCCGGCTGACCGCGGCGCGCATTGGACTGAAGCGCGCGGGCGCCTCGGTCGCGACCGGGCCGCTGCTCGATTTCCAGCTGGCGCATGCCCGTGCGCGCGATGCGGTTTACGAGGCTCTGGACGCGCCGAAGTTGGCGGCTGAACTGGCGGGACTTGGTCTGCCTGTGGTTTCGATCGCGAGCGCGGCGGACGATCGGCAGACCTATCTGATGCGTCCGGATCTCGGCCGCCGGATGGCGGCGAACGCCGACATCGCGCTGGCCGGGCATAAGGGCCACTATGACGTCGTGTTCGTGATCGCCGATGGATTGTCGGCGCGCGCCGTTGCGCTGCACGCGCGACCGGTTCTGTCGAAAGTGATAACGGTGCTGCGCGCCGAAAGCTGGCAGATCGCTCCGCTGGTTATTGTGCGCCACGGCCGCGTCGCCATCGGCGACGGCATCGCGACCGCACTGGGCGCCGCCAGCGTCGCGGTGCTCATCGGCGAGCGTCCGGGACTGTCGGCCTCCGACAGTATGGGTGCTTACCTGACCTTCGGGCCACAGGGACAAACGACCGACGCCGAGCGCAACTGCATCTCCAATATCCGGCCGCAAGGTGTCGATTATGACGTTGCGGCTGCAAAGCTCGGCTACCTGCTGCGCACCATGCGGCTGCGCCGTCTGTCGGGCGTGCAGCTCAAGGACGAGTCAGACCGGCTTCTGGTACTAAAGTGATGATTCGACTTTGGAATTATCGCCAGTTCGGGTATCGGAATAGTGGTCCAATTCCCGCGTCGCCAAGATAGCCGCGTCCGTTTAAACTCCCGGCGCGTGCTGATCGGCAAACAACCGCAAGAGAGCCAGTAAGAGAACCATGTCCACGTCCCTGATGACGACGCGACGTTTCGCGCCATTGTTCTGGTGCCAGTTCTTTTCGGCGTTCGGCGACAACTTTCTCAAGACCGCGCTCGTCTTTCTGATTCTGTTTCAGATCGGCGGCGCCGATTCCGCGGTGCTGATCACGCTTGCCGGCGCCACGCTGATTTTTCCGTTCTTTTTGCTTTCCGGGCTCGGCGGCGAACTCGCCGACCGCTACGACAAAGCGCTGGTGGCGCAACGCCTGAAGCTGTTCGAGATCGCCGTTGCCGCGCTGGCGGTGCTGGGCTTCGCCATTCATTCCATCGCTCTCTTGTTTGTCGCGGTGGGACTCTACGGCACGATCGCTTCGCTGTTCGGACCGATCAAATACGGCATCCTGCCTGATCATCTCGCCCGCTCCGAATTGCCGTCCGCCAACGCGCTGGTCGAGGGCGGCACCTTCCTTGCCATTCTCATCGGCACCATCGTCGCGGGTATTGCGGCAAGGGACGGCGGCGATCCGATCCATTTCGCCTGGCTGATGATGGTGACGTCGGTGGCGTGCTGGATTGCAAGCCGGTTCATTCCGCCGACCGGCGAAGGCGCGCCACACCTGGTGGTCAGGCGCAACATTTTTGCGTCGACCTGGGCGCTTATCAAATATATCCGCGGCGAACCGCGCTTGTGGTGGGGCGCGATGGTGTCGAGCTGGTTCTGGCTCGTCGGCGCGCTGGTGCTCTCGCTGCTTGCCGCCGCTCGCGACCTTCAACATCGGCGGCAGCGAGGGCGTCGTCACCATTTTCCTCACGATCTTCTCGATCGCGGTGGCGGTCGGCTCAGGCCTGGCGGCGTGGCTGGCGCATGGGCGCATCGTGCTGTTGCCGACGCTCGTTGGCGGTGTGCTGCTGGGCCTGTTTTCGCTCGATCTTGCCTGGACATCCTCTGTCATTGTGGCGGCGAGCAGCCCGCTCACCATCGGTGAGTTCTTCGCGGCGCCTCACAGCATCCATGTTGCGATCGACCTGGCGGGGCTCGCGATTTCGGGCGGCCTGTTCATCGTGCCGACTTTCAGCGCGGTGCAGGCCTGGGCCGACGCCGACCAGCGCGCCCGCGTGATCGCCGCCGTCAATGTTCTCAATGCCGTCTTCATGGTGGTCGGCGCGATCGTTCTTGCCGTATTGCAAAAACTCGGCCTCTCCACGCCGCTCCTGTTCGCGCTGATCGGCGTCGCCAACCTGATTGTCGCTGTCGTTATCGCCCGCACGATGCCGTCGAGCTGGCTGAATGATCTTCTCTCGATTGTTTTCCGCACGCTCTATCGCCTCGAAGTGACGGGACTGGAGAACGTCGCCAAGGCCGGCCACAACGCCATCATCGCGATGAACCATGTGAGCTTCCTCGACCCGCCGGTGGCGATGGCGATCCTGCCCAAGCGCCCGGTGTTCGCGGTCGATACCGGTATAGCGCAGCGCTGGTGGATCAAGCCGTTCCTGCCGTTCGTTCGCACCATGGCGCTCGATCCGCTGAAGCCGATGGCGCTGCGCACGATCATCAACGCCGTGAAAGACGGCAACATGCTGGTGATCTTTCCGGAAGGCCGCATCACCATCACCGGCAGCCTGATGAAGGTCTACGACGGCGCCGCCATGATCGCCGACAAGTCGGACGCGATGGTGGTTCCGGTCCGCATCGAAGGACCGGAAAAGACCATGTTCAGCCGCCTGAAGGACACCCAGGTGCGCCGGCGGCTGTTTCCCGAAGATCAAGGTGACGATCCTTGAGCCGGTGAAGCTCAACGTCGATCCGGCAGCTCAAGGGCCGAAAGCGCCGGCTCGCCGCCGGCGCCGCGCTCTACGACATCATGTCCAATCTGATCTTCACCACGACGCCGACCGACCGCACCGTGTCGAGGCCGTCATCGAGGCGGCCAAAGAGCATGGCGGCAAATGGCTCGCCATCGAAGATCCGACCAGCGGACAGCTGACTTACAAGCGGCTGCTCCAGGCCACGCGGATACTGGGCGACAAGCTGATGCCGCTGGCGCCCGAAGGGCGCGCCATCGGCGTCATGCTGCCGACCTCCAATGGCGCGGCCGTGACCGTGCTCGCGCTGATGTCCGGCGGGCGTGTTCCCGCCATGATCAACTTCACGTCCGGGGCCGCGAATGTCCTGGGCGCCTGCCGTGCGGCGCAGGTCGACACCATCCTCACCGCGCACGCGTTCGTCGATAAAGCGCGACTGGACAAGCTCGTCACCGCGATCGAGAAGCAGGTGCGGATCATCTATCTGGAAGACATCCGCAAGACGGTGACTTTCTCCGACAAGCTGCGCGGGGCGCTGCGCGCGAAGAAGCCGCTGGTTCATCGCAAGGCGGACGATTGGGGCGTCATCCTGTTCACGTCAGGCACCGAGGGCGTGCCCAAGGGCGTCGTGCTCTCCCACCGCAATGTGCTGGCGAATGTGGCGCAGGCGGAAGCCCGCATTGATTTCGGACGTGATGACCGGCTGTTCATGGCGTTGCCGGCATTCCATTCGTTCGGATTCATGGGCGGCATCGTGTTGCCGCTGATTTCCGGCGTGCCGACTTATTTGTATCCATCGCCGCTGCACTATCGCACCGTGCCGGAATTGGTCTACGGCATCTGCGCCACTTACATTTTCGGCACCGATACGTTCCTTGCCGGCTATGCCCGCATGGCCAATCCGTACGACTTCCGCTCGGTGCGCTACATCATTTCCGGCGGCGAGCCGATCAAGGAATCGACCCGCCGGATTTATCTGGAAAAGTTCGGCATGCGTATCCTCGAAGGCTACGGTGTGACCGAGACCTCGCCGGTGCTGGCGCTCAATACCCCGATGTTCAACAAGTTCGGCACCGTCGGCCGCATCCTGCCGGGCATGCAGGCGCGGCTGGAGAAGGTCGAGGGCGTCGACGACGGCGGACGGCTCTGGGTGAAAGGGCCGAACGTGATGCTCGGCTATTTGCGTGCCGACAAACCGGGCGTGCTCGAACCGCCGCCCGAGGGCTGGTTCGACACCGGTGATATCGTCTCGATCGACGATCAGGGCTACGTCGCCATCAAAGGCCGCGCCAAGCGCTTCGCCAAAGTGGGCGGCGAGATGATCTCGCTCGCTGCCGTCGAGATGCTCGCCGCCGAGCTATGGCCGCACTATGTCTCCGCGGTGGTTGCGGTTCCCGACGACCGCAAGGGCGAACGCCTCATTCTCGTGACCGACAAGCACGGCGCCACGCGCGCCGATTTTCAAGCCTATGCGCGCAGTCAGCACGCTTCCGAGCTGATGTCGCCGGCCCAGGTGATCATCCTCGACAAGCTCCCGCTGCTGGGTTCCGGCAAGCCCGATCTGCAGGCGTTGCAGAAATTGGTGCGCGACTACCAAGAGGCCAAGGTTGCCGCGGCCGAGTGAACGGGCTCTCGCGCGGGCTGCGCGTCGCATGGACACCGTACGCCATCAGGCGATAGGCTCTTAAGTCACTGGCGGGCCTGAGTGAGCCGGAGGAATCTTGCAATCGATCGCTGGTCCTTTCCGCGAGCTGACGCGCAAGCGCGACTTCTACGCGGGCGGACTGATGTTCCTCATCGGTCTCGGCGTCGCGCTCAAGGGCTGGTCGTCCTACCGGCTGGGGACGCTGATGCACATGGGCCCCGGTTTTTTGCCGACCGCGCTCGGCGTGATCCTGGCCTTGATCGGGATCGCGATTGCCGGCGCAGCGGCTTCGGCAAGCGGGCCGCCAGGCGAGGCCAACGAGCGCATCCTGCCCGATCATCCGCAATGGTGGGGCTGGTTCTGCATCCTCGCCGGCCCGGCGCTCTTTATCCTCTTCGGCCGCTACTTCGGGCTCATGCCGGGAACGTTCGCGTGCGTGTTCGTGGCGGCGCTGGGTGACCGAACCGCGACATTGAAAAGCTCGTTCGTCCTCGCGCTGATCGTGACGGTGTTCGGCGTCGGGCTGTTCTCCTATTTCCTGCAAATTCCGATGCCGGTGCTGACGTGGAGGGGCGGCCTGTGATTGCGACCGCACTCACGGACCTCTGGTACGGCTTCGGCGTCGCGCTTGAGCCGCATAACCTGATGTGGTGCTTCATCGGCGTTCTGGTCGGCAACATGGTCGGCGTGTTGCCGGGCATGGGTCCGCTCGCGACCATTTCGATCCTGTTGCCGCTGACGTTCGGCATCCCGCCGGTCGGCGCCGTGCTGATGTTGGCCGGCGTTATGTACGGCGCCCAGTATGGCGGAGCGATCTGCTCGATCCTGCTCAACCTGCCGTGCCATCCGCCGCACGCGGTGACGTGCCTCGACGGCTTTCCGCTGACCCAGCAAGGCCGCGGCGGCGTGGCGCTGGGCATCACCGTGCTGGCCTCGTTCGTGGGCGCGTCCTGGGGCATCACCGAAATGATCTTCCTGTCGCCGGTGCTGGTGAAGGCGGCATTGGAGTTCGGCCCGGCCGAGGTCTGCTCGCTCATGCTGCTCGGCTTGCTCGCCGGCTCGACGCTGGCGCGCGGCTCGCCGCTCAAGGGCGTGGCGATGACGGTGCTCGGCCTTATTCTCGGCTGTGTCGGGACCGATCTTGAACTCGGCTCCGAGCGTTACACGTTCGGACTGACCGAGCTCGATGACGGCATCGCGCTTGTTGCGCTGGCGCTCGGCCTGTTCGGCATCGCCGAGTTCATGAACAGCATCAATCAGGTCGCGCCGATCAGCACCAGATACACCAAAGTCAGGCTCCGCGATCTGCGGCCGACCAAAGCCGATCTCAAGCTGTCGATTTTCCCGATGTTGCGCGGCACGCTGGTCGGCAGTCTTTGCTCGCTGATTCCCGGCACCGGCCCGACCATCGCATCGTTTGTCGCCTACGCGACCGAAAAGCGCGTCTCGAAGACGCCCGAGCGGTTCGGCACCGGAGCGCTCGAAGGCGTGGCCTGCCCCGAGGCCGCGACCCACTCGTCGGTGCAGGGCGATTTCATCCCGACCATGAGCCTCGGCATTCCCGGCGACGCGGTGATGGCGCTGCTTCTCGGCGCGCTGATGATCCACGGCATTGTCCCCGGACCGCAGCTGATCTCGCAGCACCCGGATATTTTCTGGGGCCTGGTCGCGAGTTTCTGGATCGGCAACATCCTCTTGGTGCTGTTGAACGTGCCGCTGATCGGCATCTGGGTGAAGATGCTGGCGATCCCGTACCGCTACCTTTACCCGAGCGCGCTGTTCTTCGTCTGCATCGGCGTCTATGCCGCCAACAACGACATGTTCCAGGTCGGCGAGGTGATCGTCATCGGCGCATTCGGCTATCTGCTGCTTCGCCTCGGCTTTCATCCGGCGCCGATCCTGCTCGGTTTCGTGCTCGGACCGCGGTTCGAAGAAAACTTCCGCCGCGCCATGTTGATCTCGCGCGGCGATCTGGGCGTATTTGTCGAGCGTCCGATCAGCGCCGTGTTCGTTGCGCTGTGCGTCGGGCTGGTCGGCATGCAGATTTATTTCCGGCTGCGCGGCGCAAAAGCGGAACTGGATACCTGCTGTCGAGAACGCCGGCGCCGCGGATATCGCTTCGATCGAATTGACGCGCAGCACGCGCCGGTTCGGCCCGCCGAATAATGCCTGTCAGGTGAATGATGTTTGCCTTGTCGCGATATGTGTTGGTGCTTGGAGTCATTGCTGCCGGCGCTCGCATCCGCCGACGGGGCAACAATTTCCGGCCAAGGCGATCACGCTCGTCGTGCCCGCGGCGCCGGGCGGTGTCACCGACCTTATCGCGCGCGCGCTCGGTCAGCGTTTCGGCGAAAGTTTCGGCCAGCCGGTTGTGATTGAAAACAAGCCGGGCGCCAGCAACCAGATCGCCGCCGAATACGTCGCGCGCGCGTCCGCCGACGGCTACACCCTTTTGGTCAGTCCCGAAGCGACGGTCGCCATCAATCCGTATTTGTTCGGCAGGCTTCATTACAATGCGGCCAACGGATTTCGTGCCGGTTGCCGGCCTGGTCAAAATTCATCAGGCCCTTGTTACCAATCGCGTCGGTGCCCGCGCACAGCGTCGCCGATCTGATCGCGCTCGCAAAAAAGGAGCCGGGCACGCTCAACTACGGGACCTATGGCGTCGGCTCGACCGGACATCTGAACATGGAGATGTTCCAGGCGATGGCCGGCGTGCAGATGGTGGCCATACACTATAAGGGCGCGACGCCGGCCCTGACCGATGTCATCGCCGGGCACATCCAGACGATGTTCATCAGCGTCGGCAGCGCGGTCCAGCCCTGGAAGGCCGGCGACTTGAATGTGCTGGGGGTCGGCAGCAAGAGAGCGGCTGGCGGGCCTTCCGGACATCCCTGCGATCGCCGAGAGTGGCCTGCCTGGCTTCGAGGCGGTCTCATGGTTTGGTTTATTCGCTCCGGCCGGCACTCCGTCAGCCATCGTCGGTCAGCTTAACGCGCTGACCCAACGCGTTTTGAACGAACCGGCATTTCGTGCCGCAGTACTTGATCCGCAGTTCTTTGAGCCCATGCCGGGCTCGCCGCAAGACTTCGCCGACTTTATCAAAGCCGACGCGGAGAAATGGCAGCGCGTGATCCGGGTTGCGAATGTTAAAGTCGATTGAGCGGCGTTCCCGCTCCGATGATGGACAGTAACGCGACGAGGTTCTCCGTCATGCCCCCCAAAGAAGACACGCTCCCCAAAAACGACATGCCGGCCGATCTGGCTGAATTTCGCGACAGCTACGTCAAGCTGTTCGGATCTTTGCCGCCGTTGCCCGCGGCGCGGTTCGAGTTTTCAGGAAAAATCAATCCCGAGTTCTTACGGCGCGCCGAGGCGCTGCGCGCGCACGCTTTTTATTCGAACGTGTTCGACGTCAAGACCACGAACCTTATCCTGTTCGGCATGCTGCTTGTTGAGCATAATCCCGCAGCGCAGATGCACGCGCTCGCAGCGCGCCGCGCCGGCGCTACTTGGGAGGAACTGCATAAAGTCGTCGAACTCGCCTCGACAACCGGTGCGCTCGGCCCGGCCAACCAGGGCAGCGCTATGCTGAAGACATTGCACGACGCGGAAGCGCGCTGAGCAATAGGTGAATGCACCTCGCGCGTGTTGCGGCCGCACACTGAATATGGAGAATGGCTCTTCATAGGGAGAAATTCGCCGCCAGCCACAAGGAACCGGACCATGCCCGCCATCACTGCGCGTTCTATCCTTCGCAATTCCACGGCACGCTCTATTGCCGTGGCGGCAGCGATGGCTTGCGTAACTCTGCTCGGCACGCCGAACGCAATGGCGCAGGGACTGCCGCCGCTGGCGAAGGAGCTGGTTCCCGCGCAAACCGCTCTGATCCTGATCGACTTTCAATATCCGTTCACCAATCCCGATGGCGGAAATTATCGCGCCGTCAAAAAGGAGCTTGAGGAAAAGCACCTGCTCGACAGAACGGTCGAACTGGTGAAAAAGGCCCGCAGCCTCGGCGTACTGGTGGTTCACGTCACCGAAGGCTACACCAGCGATTACCGCGAGGTCGACGCGACCAATCCGGGCGGCTTCCATCGCGGTCAAATTTTGCGCCAGGCGTGGAAGATCGGCACCAAGGAGGCATCTTACTTTCCGCCGCTGTTGCCCGGCGAAGGCGACAAAGATCTTTTCCTCGCCGCCGCGGAATCAAATCAGCGTGTTTGGCGGCACCGGCCTGAACGAGATTTTGCGCGCCAAGGGCATCAAAAACGTCGCCATCGGCGGCTTCACCACCGACGTATGCGTCTATGCGGCGGTCACGAACGCCTACGATCTGGGTTACCACGTGTATGCGCTGCGCGACGCGATGGCCGGGTATTTCCCGGAGCAGTCTGAGCTGATGCTCAAAAACACCTATCCGATGTGGTCGAAAGTGATCGGCAACGACGATTGGCTTGCCATGCTGGAACGTAGCGAGGCCACGCGCTAACGCCGCCGGCGCGCGCTCATTTCCAATTCGGGTGGCATCCCTGTGACGGAGCAAACCTGGCAAGACAGGCGGCAGGTGCTGCTGGGCGTAGTTTCTTTGCCGGTGTTGGCCGCTGCGGGCCGGGCCGACGGCGGCAGATGCGCCGCCATTGGCGGTCATAGATCAAAAGGCGCTGGCAGAACCTTGGGCGGCCGCGGAGTTCAGTTTTGAGCTCGAGGGCGAGCGTGTACCGGGCATCGTCGTCAGGCTGCCCGGCGAGCGCTGGTATGCCTCAAGCTTGATTTGCCCTCACGCCAAGTGCGTCGCGAAATATTTTCGCGATGTGACCGTGGCGCAAGATACTTTCGACGTTGCAGCCAAAAATCCCGTGCTCGGCTGCCCATGTCATTTCAGCGTCTTTGATGTCGCCAATGGCGGCAAGGTTATTTCCGGACCCGGCGCCAAATCCGCCGCAACAGCTGACGGTCGAAGTGCGGGACGGAAAAGTATTGGTCGGCAAATAAGCGGATGATGCAAACCCGCGTGCCGGCTCAACGCAATCCGCCGCACGATCCGCCTCATTGCCCGCGCATGGCCAGAACGCGATCCACCATCGCGCCGGCTTCGCCAAGGTAATTCGCCGGATCGCAGAGCTTTACCAGCGCCTCGCGGTTAAGATGCTTGGAGACTTCCTCGTCCTCGGCCAGCAGATCGACCAGCGGACGGCCGGTGGCGATGACTTTGCGGCAGATGTCGTAGACCAGATCATGGGCGTATTGCCGGCCGAGGTAGGGGCCGAGCCCCATCATCACCGCCTCGGAGACGATCAAGCCCTTGGTCAAATCGAGATTGCCGCGCATTTTCTTTTCGTCGACCTGCAAGCCGGTGAGCACGAACAGCGTTTGCGCCAACGCGCCGGCGGTAAGACAAAAAATCTCCGGCAGCACGATCCATTCGATTTCCCACGGGCCGGTGGCGCGTTCGTGGTCCTCGACCATGGCGTCGAGCAGCGCAGCGACTTGCTGGCGCACCACGGAGTTAAGCGCGGTGATATAGACTGACGAGATCGGATTGCGCTTCTGCGGCATGGTGCTCGATGAGCCGCGGCCCTCGTGGAACGGCTCGTAAAGCTCTTCCACTTCGGTCTGCATCATCAGCTTCACGTCGAATGCGATCTTGCCGCAGGTGCCGGCGACGAGGCCGAGGAAGCAGCCGACCTCGGCGATGGTGTCACGCACCGTGTGCCAGGCGATCGCCGGGACGCCAAGCTGCAGTTCCTTCATCAGTTCGGCCTGCACTTCGAGACCGCGACCCCCGAGCGAGGCGAGCGTGCCGGCGGCGCCGCCGAACTCGCCGACCAGCACGCGGGCGCGCAATTCCCGCAGCCTGAGTTTGTGGCGCTCGAATGCGGCCAGTACGGTTGCCATCTTGTAACCGAAGGTGATCGGCACCGCTTGCTGAAGGTTGCTGCGGCCGGCCATCGGCGTGTTTCGGTATTTGCGGGCCAATCCGGCGAGAGCATCGGCGATTGCATCGATATCCGCTTCGACGAGCGTCAGCGCTTCGCGGATCTGGAGCACGGTTGCGGTATCGGTCACGTCCTGTGTCGTCGCGCCCCAGTGGCACCACTCGCCGAGCCCATCGCGGCAAAGGGCGACAAGCTGTTGCACCACCGGCAGCACCGGATAGCCGATGCGCGCGGTTTGCATTTCAAGCTTAACGAAATCCATCTCGCCGGCGTCGCAATGGTGAACGATTTCTTCGGCGGCATCCCGCGGAATAATTCCGAGCTGCGCCTGCGCCCGCGCCAGCGCCGCCTCGAAGTCGAGGTACTTTTGCACGCGATTTTCATCGGAAAACACCCGTCGCATGGCTTCGGTGGAGAAGATGTTGCGGAATACGGCGGAGTCGATTGCGGTGGCGGGCATGCGCGTCGAACCTCGTTGCAGTGATCGCGGGGAATTATTGCAAAGGCTGAATTTTCGTAAAGGTTATCTGTTTGCTTAAAGCAAAGCGATACACGCCTCGTAAAGAATACCGCTTCAAGCAATCTTCAGCATAGGCCGAAGACTGGTGAAAGACTGACGGTCCGCTTCACCAATTCAACACCACCGGCGTCCCATTACTGCGGACGCGATACCAAGAATAACGGACGCGTCATTAGGGGACAGACGTGCGCACGAGCACTATCGTGATGATCGGCTTTGCAGTCCTGTTTGGGCTGCTCGCGGTATTCCTGGCGCAGACTTGGCTGAATAATCAGGCCGAGATGCGAATGCGGAGTCTCGAAGCCAATAAGAAGCCGGAAGCACCGGCACGCACGATCGTGGTCGCGAGCAAGCCGCTGCGGTTCGGCGACGAGATCGTTGCCGCCTCGTTGCGCGAGATGCCGTGGGCGCAGGGTGCTTTACCAGCCGGCGCCTTCGGCAAAATCGCCGACCTGGCCACGGCAAAACGCGCCGTGGTTCTACCGATGCATGAAAACGAAGCGGTGCTGGCTTCCAAGATCACCGGTCCGGGCCAACGCGCGACCCTTTCGGCGGTGCTTCAGGAAGGCATGAAGGCCGTCACGATTCGCGTCAACGATGTCGAGGGCGTCGCCGGCTTCGTGTTTCCCGGCGATCACGTCGATGTCGTGCTGACGCGCCAGATCGACAAGGAGAACGCGACCAACGACGTCGTCATCGAGAACGCGCGGGTGCTTGCCGTCGATCAGTCCGCGGATGCGATGTCGCTGAAGCCTTCGGTGGTCAAGGCGGTGACTCTGGAAGTGGAAGTCGCCGACGCGCAAAAGCTCTCGCTCGCTTCGCAGGTCGGAACCTTGTCGCTGTTGCTGCGCAAGGCCGGTGAAATGTCCGCGGACAATTCGCGGCGCGTGACGCTGTCCGATCTGAGCAAGACATTTACATCCATGGCGCGATCAGCATGCCGTGACTGTCAGCGTGACGCGCGGATTCAAGCATGAGCACGAGACTTTCAAGCGCGACACTTACAGCGTTCCGGTCGAGCGGACGGGAGCGCAAACAGCCATGCGTCCGGAACGGGAGCCGGCGCACGACTGACGGAATGGGATCAACAAAAGATTGGGGCGTTGACATGAGTTTGGGGACAATGAGCAGCGGCGGGGAGGCCGACGTGAGCAAACAGTACAGCAGCGAAAATGAATCCGCCGGCGTTCGCCGGCGCGGAAACAGGGGCATCACCGCCGCGCTGTCGCAGGTGTGTCGCTTTGCGGCAGTGCCGGCAATGGTGATTGCCGCGGCGCTGGCGCTTACGGCCGACAAGTCGCAGGCGCAACAGCGGGTCGCGTTCACCAATGCGGCGCACACGGCGACGGTGATGGTGCTGATCGGAAAGTCGGAAGACGTGCATACCGACCAACCTCTGGTCGATGTCACCGTCGGCGATCAGGAGGTCGCCGACGTCAATCCGCTCACCGATCATACGGTGTCGATCCTGGGCAAAAAAATCGGCACCACGCGGGTCACGGCCTATGGCGAGGGCAAAAAGGTTATCGGCATCTTTGATGTCGAGGTCGCCTACGACGTCTCGCGGCTCGATGCAGAGATCGCGCGCGTCGCCGGCGGCAGCATCAAGGTGTCCTCGGTCAACGGCCACATCATGTTGAGCGGTACTGGCGCCGGATGCGGTGACGCTCGACAAAACGGTGCAGATCGCTCGCCAGTTCGTGCCCGACGTCATCAACGCCGTTCAGGTGATGCGGCCGCAGCAGATCATGCTGGAGGTTCGTTTCATCGAAGTGTCGCGTTCGGCAAGCCGCCAGTTGGGCGTGCAGTGGAACATGTTTGGCAGCGGCGCCGTAGCCAATATCGGCAACCAGGTCCCGGCTCAGCAATTGCCGATAACCGCCGCGGGCGGTTCTTTCCAGCAGCCGGCCTTTGCCAACAGCGGTATCGGCGGGGCAAGCGTACTTCCCGCCGGCACTTCCGGCACACCGCTGTCGTCAACGGTTGCTGCCGGCGTTCTGTCGGGCGCCGCGCCGTTCGGTTTCCTGGTCGGTCAATTGTTTGGCGGAAAAAACACACTCGACGTGTCGATCAACGCGCTCGAACAGAAAGGTCTCGCCCGCAGCCTGGCGGAACCCAATCTGGTGGCCTTGTCCGGAGACACCGCGAGCTTCCTTGCCGGCGGTGAGTTTCCGGTCCCGCAGGCCAGCGGCCTTGGCACGATCGCATTCGCTTACCAACCCTACGGCGTCGGACTCTCGTTCACGCCGACCGTGCTCAGTGGCGGGGTGATCAACCTCGTCATCAAGCCGGAGGTGAGCCAGATCGACCCCACCAATACCGTGACCGTCCTCGGCACCTCGGTCCCGGCACTCATCACCCGCAAGGCGTCGACCACGATCGAATTGCGCGACGGACAGAGCTTCATGCTCGGCGGTTTGTTGCAGAACCAGAGCTCGACGGCGCAGGACCAGTTGCCATGGGTCGGCGACACGCCGGTGCTTGGCGCTCTGTTCCGCTCCAGCCAGTACCAGAAGAATGAGACCGATCTGGTGATCCTGGTGACGCCGCACATTGTGCGTCCGCTGCCGCCGAGCGCTCCCATTCACACGCCGCTCGATTCGAGCGTGCCGGCAAACGACATCGACTTTTTCCTGATGGGTCAGGCTGAAGTCAGTCCAGCGCTGGCGCGGGTGGCCATGGGTGCAATCAACCGGCCGTATGTCGGTCACATCCTCGATCTGCCGAGGACCGGAGGGGCTTATGTCTCAGCGAGAAACTAGGCAGACGACACAGGGTGTCGTGCGCACGATAGCGGCCAGCACGATGCTGGCTGCCACGCTCGCCGGCTGCTCCGACCTCTACTTCGCGCGGCGCGATTCCATCTCGCTGGCGGCCGGCAACTCGATTGCCGCGAATGCCGCGGAACAGACGATCGATCCGTGGCCGCCTTACAGTGGCAACACCAACATCGCGTTCAACGGCCAGAAGATGCAGTCGGCCATCGAGCGTTATCGCCTCGACAAAGTCACGCCGCCGGCGGATCCGATGTCGCTGCAAGGTGGATCAGTAGCACCGGCGCAGACCCAAAACGTGACGATCGCCAATCCGACGTCAAACTCCAGCGGTGGCCAATGAACGGCGCCCCCATGATGCGAGTTTGAAGAATGCGCATCGGCCGATCTGCATCCTCCGGGGTTCGGACCCGCGTGGTCGTCGTGACCGCCGATGCCGCGTTCGAAGATGGCGTGCGCACGACGTTCGGCGCCAGCACGCAAATTGAGCTCGACCTCATCAAAGGGACGCTGTCGGATCAGGATCACATTGATGTCGATGGCGCCAGTGTCATCGTCATCGATCTCGATCCCGGCGATGAATTGGAGTTGCAGGCCCTCGAACGATTCATGACCCGTGTCGGCAGTTGGCCGCCGGTCGTCGCCGTAACGCGGAGTTTCGAGGGCAATGTCGCCCGGCGTCTCATGCAGATGCGGGTAGCAGACCTGCTGGTGAAGCCGGTGCCGCCGGTCGATTTGGTCCAGACCTGTGCGCGCGTTGCCAAGCCGCCGGCCGATGCGAATGGCAAAGAGTCACAGATATTCACTTTCCTGCCCGCGGTCGGTGGCGCCGGCGTGACCACGCTCGCGGTGCAGACCGCGATGCTTCTCCTCAACAGCGGCACGCGCACGAAAACCGCGACTTGCCTGGTCGACCTCGACTTCCAGCATGGCGCCTGCGCCGATTACCTCGACATCGAGCCCCGCCTCAATCTTGGCGAGATCGAGCCGCGCCCGGAGCGGCTGGACCGGCAGTTGCTCGAAGTCATGCTGTCGCATCATTCGTCGGGGCTCGCCGTGGTTGCGGCGCCTAACCGGCCGGCTGAGATGCGTTCGTTCGATCCTGACGTGGTCACGCGGCTTCTCGATCTCGTGTCGTCGAATTTCGACTATGTGGTCTTCGATATGCCGCGCACGTGGTTCTCGTGGACCGACAGCGTGCTGCTTGGCTCCAACAGGTTGTTCATTGTCAGCGAGACGACGGTGCCGGGACTGCGCCACGCCAAGCAGTTGGTTGAGGCCATCCGCGAGCGGATGGGTGACGGTCCCCAGCCGCAGGTCATCATCAATCGTTTCGCGCAGAAAATGTTTTCTTCCGGCTTGCGCCGAGCCGACATCGAAAAGGCGATCGGCGACGCGTTTCTGACCTGCGTGCCCAACGATTACGCCCTCGTTCGCGAGGCCATCGATCGCGGTGTACCGCTGGACGAGGTCAGGCCGGGCAACAAGATCACGCTCGAGCTCAAAAAAATCATCCTTCCACAGGGTGGCGGCAAAGCTGCCAAGGCCGTGGCGGCCGACGGCAAAAAATTCAAGCTCTCTTGGGCGCGCTCGTAGGTCGGGGCGATCGTGACAAGAGCGAAGGCAAAGCGCGCGCTGGCGTCGTAGGAAGAAAGTTATGGCAGGTCGTTTCTCTACGCGCCGCGTTTCTGCTCCAGAGTTGGCTCCGGCTGCGGACGATAGTGCGCTTGAGGGCGTTTCCTGGACGGTGTTTCCAGAAACGCCTGCAGACGCCGTGCCCGAAGCGGCGACGCCTGCGGCGGGCAATCCGCTGCTTACCGACAAGCTACTCGACGCCAAGGTGCGGTTGCACCGCCGGCTGATCGAGGAGATCAATCTGTCGGCTTTGGAAAAGCTTCCCGAAGACGAAATCCGCGGCCACATTCAAGAGCTGGTATCGCAATACGTCCTGACCGAGCGGCTTGCGCTCAACACGCAGGAACTTAACGATTTCGTCCTCGAAATTCTCGATGAGATGACCGGCCTCGGGCCGCTTGAGCCGCTGCTCAAGGACCCGAGCGTCAACGACATCCTGATCAACGGCCATGAGTGTGTTTACGTCGAGCGCGCCGGCATGCTCGAACCGACCAGTGTACGCTTCAAGGACGAGTCGCATCTGCTGCGCATCATCAACAAGATCGTTTCGGCGGTCGGCCGGCGCGTCGATGAAGCGCATCCGATGTGCGACGCGCGGCTCCTTGACGGCTCGCGCGTCAACGTCGCGGTGCGTCCGGTGGCGATCGACGGGCCGCTGGTGTCGATCCGCAAGTTCTCCAAGAAGCCTTTCAATCTGAACAAGCTGGTCGAGGTCGGCGCGCTGCGGCCGCAAATGGCCGAATTGCTCGCGGCCGCCGTGCGGGCGCGCATCACGCTCATCATTTCCGGCGGTACCGGTTCCGGCAAGACGACGATGCTCAATGCGCTCTCTTCCTTCATTTCCGAGAAGGAACGGCTCCTCACCATCGAGGACGCGGCCGAATTGCAATTGCAACAGCCGCATGTCGGCCGCATGGAGACGCGGCCACCCAGCATCGAAGGCAAAGGTGAGATCCGCCAGCGCGATCTGGTCAAGAACGCGCTTCGCATGCGGCCCGATCGCGTGATCCTCGGCGAGTGCCGCGGCGAGGAAGCCTTCGACATGTTGCAGGCGATGAACACCGGCCACGAAGGTTCGATGGCGACGGTCCACGCCAACACCCCGCGCGACGCCGTCTCGCGCCTGGAGCAGATGATCGGCATGGCCGGCATGCCGATGACAGTGGCAAGCATCCGCGGCCAGATCGCAGCCGCCATTCGGGTCATCGTGCAACTGTCGCGGCTGTCCGACGGCAAGCGGCGGGTTATGAGCATCGCCGAGATCACCGGGCTCGAAGGCGACATCATCCAGATGCAGGAAATCTACAAATACGTTCGCACCGGCACCGCGCCCGACGGTTCCGTGCAGGGTCATTTTCAGGCCACCGGAATACGCCCGCGTTTTCTGGCCGATCTTGTCGCCCTGGGAATCAAGGTTCCCGGTGCCTACTTCGATCCGTCGCAACCGCTGTGATCGGAAGGGCCGATGTCCGTTGACTTCGATCCCATCTATCTGATCTGGGTGCTGGTCGCGGCCTCGGCGGCGCTGATTTTCGAGGCCGTCTATCTGCTCTGCTTCAAAGCGGGTTCGTATCGCAGCACGATCAACCGGCGGCTGATGCTGTCGAAAGATCGGAAAGATCGCGAGAGCGTCCTGATCGAGCTGCGGCGCGAGCGCGGGCTGACCAGTGGCGGCAATTATCGGCTCAACTTTCTGGCTCTAAACCGGCTGATCCTGCAGTCGGGCCTCACCATGGGGTTCGCGCGGCTCGCTTTGATCGTTGCAGTGACGACCGTCTTTGCGGCTGTCGCGACTTTCGTTCTATCCGGCAATGTCGTCTATACAGCCGGGGCTACTTTGTTCAGCGCGACGGCGCTGCCTTACCTCGTGCTGCGTTTGCTGCGCTCCCGCCGGCAGAAACGGTTCGGCGCCCAGTTCCCGGATGCGCTCGATATGATCGTGCGCAGCCTGCGCGCCGGACATCCGGTACCGATCGCCATCAACATGGTATCGCGTGAAATGGCCGACCCGATCGGAAGCGAATTCGGCATGGTGTCCGACGAAATCACTTATGGGGCGGACCTGGAAACGGCGATGCGCAATCTCTACGCCCGCCTTGGCTCGGACGATCTGCCACTCTTCATCACCGCCGTCGGTATCCAGGGTTCGACCGGCGGCAACCTCGGCGAAATCCTCGAAAACCTTTCCGGCGTCATCCGTCAGCGTTTCAAGATGCGGCGAAAAATCCGCGCGCTGGCGTCGGAAGGCCGCGCCTCGGCGATGATCCTTTCCTCGCTGCCAATCGGCCTGTTCATCGTTGTCCAGGTGGTGGCGCCTACGTTCTACGCCGCGGTCTGGCACGAGCACCTTACGATGATCCTGCTGGGTTCCGCGGCAGGCTGGATGCTGCTTGGCAATCTGATCATGTTCAAGATGGTCAACTTTAAGATCTGACCAGGGCTTGGTTCATGGACGCACCCTCAACATTTTCCATGTTCGGCGGCAACGAGACGACGATGCTGAGCATCCTGGTCTTCCTCGCCACCGGTACGCTTGCGTTTGCGGTGATGATCGGCGTGCGGGCGCGCGAGGCGGTACGCCGCCGGGCCGTCCGGGTCGGCATCGACGACGAGGAAAACGCCGGGCGGCGCTCACTGCGATATTCAGGCGTCAGTGCCGCGCACAAACTGATCGACTATGCGACCAAGCATTACTCGACCGCCGACAACAAAGATCTCAAGATGTTGCAGAACCGGCTCATTCAAGCCGGTATCTACAACCCGCGAGCCGCGGCTTATTTCTTCTTCGCGCGGATGGCGCTCGCGTTGGGCTTGGCGGTCGCGACGTTCTTTGTGGTGCCGATGTTCCATCTCAGCGGCACGTCGACGTTTTGGCTGCTGGTGCTGGCGGGTGGCGTGTGCGGATATTTGGCCCCGACGTTCTATCTCGACCAGATCATCAAGAAAAAGCGTCAGGAGCATCGTTCCGGATTTCCCGACCTCATGGACCTCATGGTCGTGTGTGCCGACGCGGGCCTGGCGATTGAGGCGTCGCTCGACCGGATCGGTCGCGAACTCGGCGAGTCCTACCCGTCGCTCTCTGCCAACATTCATATGGCCAATCTCGAAATTCGCGCTGGCCGCACCGTGACCGAGGCGCTCGAACACCTCGGCGACCGACTCGGCCTGGAAGAGGCGCGGTCCTTTGCCACGCTCATTCAACAATCGGACGAACTCGGTTCCAGCATCAGCGACGCATTGCGGGTTTATTCCGACGACATGCGGCACAAGCGATTGTCGCGCGCCGAGGAAAAGGCCTACGCCCTGCCGGCCAAGTTGTCGGTGCCGATGATGGTATGCATTTTCCCGGTGCTGTTCGTCGTCATCCTGTGCCCCGTCATCGTCCGGATGGTGACCGGCAACTGGTAGCGACGACAGCTCGCCGTCAAGTCAGCAGCGAAGGGCGCTCGACCGGCGCCGCTCCATGAATTCGACGAGATCGCCGGCCTTGGCGCAACCGGCAAGGTTCCAGAACCTCGCTGCCCTATGGCGCCTTCAGGCCCAGGGACTTGAGATACCCGGCGTTGATGCGATCGTTTTTGAACTTCGCAGCGTCCAGATAAGCGTCAAGGATGGCTTTGGCCTGGGCGCGCGGCGGCAAAGGAGTCGCCTTCAGCGTGCTGACGTCTCTGCTGCCGGCTTCGGCAATCAAGTCCCATCCCTCCGGCTTCGGGATGGAAACAACGGCAGTCGTGGTGTCGAGACTCTTGTAGGGCCAGAAGCACCAGCCGATGCCGAAGCGTTCATTGAGCTCCCGGAAAGTTTGATTCCAGGCGTCGTTGTATTCTCCGGTCTCGCCGATCAGCAGAGGCACCTTCCAGCGATTGCTGAAATCCAGATAGCTCTGCACCGCGTCGCGGGTCGGGTTGGCCCAGAATTTGTGATACGTGTAAATCGTGTTGGTGTCGAACGGCCGGCTGAAAGCGGCGAAGCTTATGCTCCACTGCGCGCCGGCAAGCAGCAAAGCGTGATTGGTATCGACGCTGCGAATGGCGGTTGCGATTTCACGATAGAGCGGCTCCAATCGCGGATTGAGATAATCCATGTCGTTGTAGGGCGAGATCGGTTCGTTCAAAAGGTCGTAGCCAAGTATGGTCGGGTCGTCGCGGTAGCGCTTTGCGAGCTCCCGCCATAAAGCAACGGTAAGCTGCCGATCATGCGGCACGTAGAAAATCAGCGGGAAGCCCGGGCCGTCATCGTGGTTGACTCCGGTCTGGCCGCCAGGTGCGGCGTGCAGGTCGAGGATGACGTGGAGCCCGGCTTCCCGGCACCAGCCAACGAGGCGGTCGATCAGGCGCCAGCCGGGTCCGTCGAACCGGTCGCCGCCTCCATCGCTTTCTTCGACGAACAACCGCCAGTGCAGCGGTACGCGAACCGTATTGAAGCCGGCGGCCTTGATGAAACGGATATCCTCTTCGCTCATGTAGACGTCGCGGAATTCGATCCAGAAGCGCGAGGCGTCCTGCGGACCGATCAGGGCTTCGATGACATCGGCGATCTCGCGGGGGGCTCTGGCGCGCTTAAACCCGAACATGTAGCCCTCAGGGACCAGCCAATTTCCGAGATTGATTCCCTTGATGGCAAAACGCGCGCCGTTGCCATCGACGAGGTGCGTCCCCTCGGCGTGGATGAAATCTTGCGGCGCAGCTGGTGCGGGCCCGTTCACGATGATCAGCGCGGTGAGAAGCGACAGCGCGCTTAGCCAACGGCAGCAAAACCCGATCCTTAAGCCGCGACGGCTCATCTTCAATGCTGTTCCCAAGCGCAAATCGTAAAAGTCATACTAGGATGCAAAAGTCCCGCCGCCATTGAGCTAGGGGCGAGATGCGCGCGACGATATCGCGCCACGAAATAAAGGTCAGCCTCCCACGATGTCCGGAATGCCTTTCCTCCATTGCCTCCTCTTGCTCGCATCGGTCGTCATCATCGTCGCAGCCACACAGCGGCGTCATTTCCATCCGTTCCTCGTCATCGTGCTCGTAGCCTCGGCTTTCGGTTTGGCGGCCGGGCTCTCCGTCAGTCTTCTCGGCAGGGACTTCGGCACCGGGTTTTCTCAAGCGCTGTATTCTCCCGGACTGGTGGTTGTTGCCGCTGGTCTCGTTTCCGGCTTGGCCGAAGATACCGGAGCTGCCGATTGGATCGGGATGGCAATCGGCCGTCGGCGATGGCTTGGGCGCACCAGGATTGCGGCGCTTTTGGGCCTGATCGCCGGCGTTGGCGCCTCGCCCGCCTCCGCTTTTGCGGTGTTGACGCCGCTCATTCCACCGATCAGTGGCCCAGAGCCTCAGACGCGCGGGCCGGTTGCGATCGCGCTGGCGCTGGCGATTTCGGCGAGCCACGGGCTTCTGTTTTCGCCGGTGGTGATTGCGGCGGCTTCCATTCTCGACGCTGCCTGGGGACGCGTTGTTCTATTCGGGTTGCCGGTCGCGCTGTTGCTTATGGTGATTGGCGCCGGATGGGCCGGCTGGCATCCGGCTGCAGCCGCCGCGATGCCGTCGTTGCCTCAACGGCCACTTCCGCCCGCGCCGAAACCCGCTGGATGGGCTGCGATTGTCTTTATCCTGGCGATGGCGATTCCGCTTCTGATGCTGATGGAGCAATCTATCGGCACCATACCGAGCGAGCCGCTTGGCGGCGGCCTGGCGCGAGAGTTGGTTCTTGGCGTTGGACGCCCGCTGATCCTCTTTATAGCCGGTGTCGGCATTATGGTCATCGGACTGTGGCGGCCGAGCTTCCTGCGTCTAGCGGAACCCGATTGGACCAATCGTATCTTCGGCAATGTCGCCGGCATCCTGCTGATCGTAGGCGCCGCAGGCGGGCTGCAGCACTTGTGTCAGGAGACCGGCATGGCGGAGTTGCTTGGCGAGCGTCTGCTGGATTGGCGCCTTGGCGGATATTTCGGCCTGCTGATCCCGTTTCTGATCGCGGCGGTGATCAAGACCCTGCAGGGTTCGTCGCTGGTTGCGGCTATCGCGGCAGCCGGCATGGTGCAGCCGATTTTGATGCCACTTGGGCTGGGCGGCGAGAACGGCAAGGCGCTCGCCACGCTTGCCATCGGTGCGGGCGCCATGACGCTGACTCACGTCAACGACGATTTTTTTTGGCTGGTTTCAACGAGCGCGGGGTTTCGGCCGCTGCGCGGGCTGGCGGCGTTGACGGTCGGGACTTTGCTGCAGGGTCTCGTCGCTGCGGCGGCGCTCATCCTGCTGTCGACGCTGGTTCTGAGCTGACGGCCTCGTTTCCAAACGCAGGCAGCGAGCGCAACCGCCAGCCGGCGAGGGATTCCTTAACTATCGTCGCCTAGTTTTACGCGTCCGGGGCGTTCCGATCCGCCGGCGCGCCAGCGCAATTTTGGGGCGACGGAATCGGCCGGACGCGTCGTAGTCCGGAGCGCGTTGATGAGTATCCGTGTAACTCGGGCGTTGATCGTCATGGCGGCGTGCCTGACGGGCCTCGGGGGCTGCGCCTCATCGACCAAGCTCAGCGACCTGTGGGCCCCGAAGACAAGCGGCGCCTCGAACACGGCCGCCAGCTCCGACACACCCGCCTCCGACGCGCCCGCCTCCGATACCGGGTTTAGGATGAACGATCTGTGGGCGCCCAAAAGCGCCGACGGTACCAACTGGATCACCGGCAAACCCGACAGCAAATCCGCCGACACAACAGGATCCGTTGCCATAACCCCGGCCGAGCCGGGTCCGAGCGGCGAGCCGATCGCACCGGGTGCAAAGCCAGGGCTTCTTGGCGATGACCCGCACGACGATCTGCAACTCGCGAAGAAATACTTCCGCAGCAACAATTACGGCCTCGCCGAAAAGGCCTTCCGCACCGCTGTCCAGCAACATCCGCGCGATGCAGAAGCGTGGTTGGGGCTTGCGGCTTCCTACGATCGCCTGCACCGTTTTGATCTTGCCGACCGCGCCTATCAGGAGGCTATTCGCATCATCGGCCCGACCGTTGTGATCCTCAACAACCAGGGCTTCTCGTACATGCTGCGCGGCGACTACGCGCGCGCCCATAAGAAGCTGGAAGAGGCCGCGGCCAAAGATCCCGCCAATCCCTACGTAGCGGCCAATCTGCGCCTGCTTCAGGAAAGCTACCGCGAAGGCAAGTCCATCCAGTAAATCCTGTCGTTTCCGTAATCTTTCTACGATGCCGCCGCAGCGGATCCGGGCTTGAATGGCCTGCGTTATCTCGCATATGAGCATAGCACTGAAGGCTCACTATACGGAACGGGCTCATGCTCGAAGCGTTTCGGAACTTCGTCGCCGAATTCGTCGATGGCGGCAAACATCCAGGTCAATTCGCCGAAGATGACTACCGCCTCGCCGCGGTGGCGCTGCTCGTACATGCTGCGACGATTGATGGCGAAATGTCATCGAGCGAGCGCGACAAGCTCCATGCCATCGTCAAGCAGCGCTTCGGACTCGATGATGCCGTCGCCGACGAGCTGATCGACAAGGCGACGCAAGCCGAGCACGAATCTGTCGACCTTTATCATTTCACGAGCCTCCTCAACCGCGTGCTCGACGACGAAGGCCGCGCCCGGGTTATCGAAATGATGTGGGAGATTGTTTATGCCGATGGGCGCCGCGATGAACTTGAGGATAATCTGTTGTGGCGTGCCGCCGACCTCCTCGGCGTGTCGCAGCGGCAGCGGATAGAGTTGCGTCAGCGCATCGCCGCAAAGGCAGGCGAAAACAACGGCGGCAGATGAAACCTGTCACCCTTATCACGGGCGCTTCCGCCGGAATTGGCGCCGAGCTGGCGCGGGTTTTCGCCGGGCACGGCCATGAGGTCGTCCTCATCGCGCGGCGCGAAGATAAGCTTGCGGCCCTCGCCGATCAGATCGCGGCCGCCGGCGGGCCGCGGCCGACGGTGCTGAGTATGGATCTGGCGCGCCGCGATGCCGTCCCCATGCTCGCCGCTGAACTGGCCGAGCGCGGTCTCGAACCCGCGATCGTCGTCAACAATGCCGGTTTTGGACTCGTCGGCCGGGCCGCAAGGCTCGGCCGTGACGAACAGCTGGCGATGATCGATCTGAATGTGCGCGCGCTTACCGAGCTTTCGCTCACCTTCGTGGACAGCCTCGCGCGTCATCGCGGCGGCATACTCAATGTCGCTTCGATCGCCGCCTTCATGCCCGGGCCCGGCATGGCGGTCTATTACGCCAGCAAGGCCTATGTGCTCTCGTTCAGCGAAGCACTGCACCAGGAATTCGGACGCCGCGGCATCAAAGTTACGGCACTGTGCCCGGGGATGGTCCCGACCGAGTTTCAGCAGCGTGCCGGACTTCGTAGCGATCGGGCCCAGACGCTGCTCGCGCTCTCGGCGGAGCGTGTCGCGCGGATCGGCTACGATGGATTTATGCGGGGCAAGCGTGTGGTCGTTGCCGGATTTGGCAACCGTGTCGCGGTATCCGTACTGCGAATGATGCCCAACGTGCTGCTGCTGCCGCTGATGTATGTCGGTACGCGCTGGGCGGAGCGCCATTCATAGCGGCCAAGCGTCGTGTCGGCTTGAATTTACCTGCGAAAGCAATACCAAGCTTAAGGGGCGCTTTCCGATTCTCCTTCGTCATGCGACAGCCGATTCTGATCGTCCTCCATCAGGAGCATTCGACCCCGGGACGGGTCGGTTACGCTCTGCAGCAACTCGGTTTTGCGTTGGATGTGCGTCGGCCGCGCTTTGGCGATCCGCTGCCGGCGACGCTCTCCGAGCATACCGGCGCCGTCATTTTCGGCGGCCCGATGAGCGCCAACGATCAGGAAGATTTCATCCGTCGGGAAATCGACTGGATCGCCGTCCCGCTTAAGGAGCAAAAGCCATTTCTCGGCATCTGTCTCGGCGCGCAGATGTGCGCACGGGCGCTGGGCGGCAAAGTCTTTCCTCATCCCGATGGCCACGCCGAGATCGGCTATTACCCGATCCGGCCTACCTCCGCCGGCCTTGCCGTGGTCAATCCGTGGCCCGAGCAGGTCTATCAGTGGCACCGCGAAGGCTTCGATCTGCCAAGCGGAGCCGAGCTTTTGGCCTCAGGCGACATGTTCGCGGTACAGGCGTTCCGCTATGGGCGTAGCTATGCGCTGCAATTTCATCCGGACGTGACAAGCCTGATGATGCACAAATGGACCACGCTCGGCCATCTTCGCCTGGAGTTGCCGGGAGCGAAGCCCTACGCCGCGCACTTTGCCGACCGCGCGGTCTACGATTACAGCGCGCGCGCCTGGCTCAGCCATTTTCTCGATCGCTGGATCGGATATTAAAAAGTCCAGTCCCGCGGTTGGGTTTGATCTCAACAAGCGCAACGACATCAGCGGCGCCGGAAACACGCATTCACGACGGCGGGGAAGACTTACTGGCCGGCCGCAAGCTGCTCGGCGAAATAGGCGACGGTGCGCGTGTAAACCTGCGACGCGTTCCACTGCAACAGTACCTGGAAATTAGGCGTACCTTCGCCCCACGGCTGGCCGCGCTGCCAACCATAGCCTTTGAGATAATTGGCGGTCGAAGCCAGCGCGTCAGGCACGCTGTGAATGAGGTCGCGGCGGCCGTTGCCGTCGTAGTCGACGGCGTATTTAGATACGACGACGGCAGAAACTGAGTCTGTCCAATCTCGCCGGCCCAGGCACCGCGCATTTCGTTGGGCGCCATGTCGCCGCGTTCGACAATGCGGAGGGCGGCGAGCAACTCACCGCGAAACTTGTCCGGGCGCCTGCAGTCATAGGCAAGCGTCGCCAGCGCGCGGATGGTCGGGAACTTGCCAACATCGGCGCCGAAGTCGGTTTCCAGGCCCCATATGGCGACAATCACCGGGCCGGGGACGCCGAATTGCTGCTCGATCCGGCTGAAGATTGCGCTGTATTGGGTCAGGAGCCGTTTGGCGCGCGCCAGTCGAGGCGGCACCATTCGGCCGGAAAATTGCTCGAAGCTCTGGCGAAACACGCCCTGCGCATGATCGCGTGAGATGATCGTGGGATCATAGGTTACGCCGGCGAGCGCGGACTGGATCGCCTGCTGGGGAACGCCTTGCGTTGCTGCCTCCTGCTCGAAGGTGTCGAGCCAAGCGGCGAAATCGCCGCCGCAGGGAGCGGCCGCAACTGCGGGCGCGGAGACGCAGCCAAACAACAAGAATGCACAGGCCAGTCGGAGGACGATCGGTCTCATGCCTTGTCGAACCTTGCCGCCAATGATGAATTCAGTGAATCGGGCCGCGAACATGACGCTGCGACAGTGAGGTTTATTCTAGAGGACTGGTGGGCTAAACGCTATTATGGTTTCTGTTACCAGCCGCGCCGCGGCAGCCTTCGCTCGCCGCGCGTTACGCCCCGAGCGGCCTGCCGAGCCGTAGCTTGCGCAGCGAGCGAAGGCTGGTGGAGCCGAGGGGATTTGAACCCCTGACCTCCGCAGTGCGATTGCGGCGCTCTCCCAACTGAGCTACGGCCCCGCCGCAGGCACAATAACGCGAAAAGTGCCGACTTTAGGCGAGTTCGGGGCCATTTAGGGCCGCGCCTGAGTGGTGTCAAGGAGACGGCCGTTTGGGCTACCTCAACGCGCGCGCATCGGCTTGTGAGCGCGCCGGCAAATCGCTAGGTTCCGGCGTCGTCACTCGCGAAAGCCACCCATGCGCGCCCTTTTTCTCGTCATTGATCTGGCCCTCGAGCTTTATATCTGGATCGTGATCATTGCCGCCATCTTCTCGTGGCTCGTGGCATTCCATGTGGTGAACACGCGCAACCAAGTCGTCGGCATGATCGGAGAATTTCTCTACCGGATCACCGAGCCGGCGTTGCGCCCGATTCGTAATTTTCTGCCGAATCTCGGCGGCATCGATATTTCGCCGGTAGTCCTGTTCCTGATCATCATCTTCATTCGTTATGTGATCGCTCTCTACATTCTGCCGAACGTCTACTGATCTGCCGTGGCTGCCGAGCCGTGGACGGCAACGAGTGATGGCGTTGTCATCGACGTGCGGTTGACGCCGCGCGGCGGCCGCGACGCGATTGAAGGGACGGAGCGGCGAGCCGACGGGCGCAGCGTCATCAAGGCGCGCGTCCGCGCCGTGCCGTCGGAAGGTGCCGCCAACACCGCATTGTGCCGGCTTGTCGCCGAAGCGCTTGGTGTTGCTCCGCGCAATGTCACGGTGGCGGGAGGCGCCACGTCCCGCGTGAAGCGCGTTCGGGTTATCGGCGAACCGGGCGATCTCGTCGCGCTGTTACGACGACGGATCGCTCAATAGGCGTGCGTGGCACGCCATAGCCGTCGACTTTGCGTCCAAGGACTTTGGCCGTCCGATAGCGACTTTAGCTATTCCAGCCGAAGGCGACTTTATCGAGCACCCGCGTGCCGAATTTTTCCGATGAGCGGGCGACGGTCTTGCCGCCGAGCGCGCGGTAGAATTCTACGGCGGTGTCGTTCTCCGACAGCGCCCAAACGATCAGCGATTTGAGCCCGCTTTGCGCCAGATCGCGGCGTGCGGCAGTGAACAGCCGCCGGCCGAATCCCAATCCCTGAAATTCAGGCCGCAGATAGAGCTCGTAGATCTCGCCGTCATAATGCAGGCTGCGCGCGCGATTGCGCCCGTAATTGGCGTAACCCGCGACCTTGTCGCCGAATTGCAGCAGCGCGATTCGGCTGCCCTTGCGGATGGCGCTGTCCCACCACGCTGGGCCGCGGCGATTGATGAGCCGGTCGAGCTCGGTGCTCGGGATGATGCCCTGGTACGCCGTCCGCCATGCCTCATCGTGGGCGTCAGCGACCGCGCCGGCATCGTGCGCCTTGGCGCGGCGGATTTCGATGAGGACTGTGCTCATGATGCAATCAAAGCAAGCGACTCTGCGGGCTTCAAGTGCCGAGATTCATACTTCGTTAACGATGTGGATTATTAGCGGAACCGCGGCCCGCGCGCCATCGTGGCGGCCAAAAAAACTCTAGGCCGGCCCATAATCTGCGCAGCTGTTGCAAGAGCGACACGGTCGCGTGGTATTTTGCGACCGCTTCCGCGTATTTTTAGTTGTGGCGAGGGGGTGACGGGTTTCCCCCTGGTTGGCCATCCGGCCGGCGCGGTTTAGACCCGCTCGGCTTCTTTGCGCTTTTCGTCCTTTTTCCGCTCGTTCGGATCGAGCAGTTTCTTGCGCAGCCGAATCGATTTCGGTGTCACTTCGACCAATTCGTCATCCTCGATATAGGCCAACGCCTTTTCAAGCGTCATGCGAATCGGCGGCGTAAGCCGGATCGCTTCATCCTTGGAATGAGTGCGGATATTGGTGAGCTTCTTGCCCTTGAGGACGTTGACTTCGAGGTCATTGCCGCGGGTGTGCTCACCGATGATCATGCCGCGGTAGACCCTCCAGCCTGGCTCGATCATCATCGGGCCGCGGTCCTCCAGATTCCACATGGCGTAGGCGACAGCTTCGCCCTGGTCGGTCGAGATCAGTACGCCGTTACGCCGTCCGATGATTTCGCCCCGATGTGGCCCATAGGCATGAAACAAGCGGTTCATCACCGCGGTGCCGCGCGTATCGGTCAAAAGCTCGCCCTGATACCCAATCAGCCCGCGGGTCGGTGCGTAGAAGATCAGTCGCACGCGTCCGCCGCCTGAAGGACGCATCTCGACCATCTCGCCTTTGCGCTCGGCCAGCTTTTGCACGACCACGCCGGCATGACCTTCATCGACGTCGATGACGACTTCTTCGATGGGTTCGAGCAGTTCATTCGATGCGCCATATTGAAACAGCACTTTCGGCCGCGACACCGAAATCTCGAATCCCTCGCGCCGCATGGTCTCGATCAAAATGCCGAGTTGCAGTTCGCCGCGGCCGGCGACCTCCATCGAATCTTTCTCGGTCGATTCGGAAATCTTAAGCGCGACGTTACCTTCCGCCTCGCGCAACAGGCGCTCGCGGATAATGCGACTCTGCACCTTATCGCCTTCAGTGCCGGCGAGCGGCGAATCATTGATGCGAAAGGTCATGGCCAAAGTGGGCGGATCGATCGGCTGCGCCGGCAGCGGTTCGGTGACTTCAGGGGCGCACAAAGTATGCGAAACGAACGCTTCGGGGAGGCCGGCAATGGCGACAATGTCGCCGGCAAAGCCTTCTTCGATCGGCGTGCGTTCCAAGCCGCGGAAGGCGAGGACCTTGGTCACGCGGCCGACTTCCACAACGGTCCCGTGCCGATCGAGCACTTTGGCCGGCTGATTCGGCTTTACGCTGCCCGAGAAAATGCGCCCGGTAACGACGCGGCCAAGATAAGGATTAGCTTCGAGAATCGTGCCCAGCATCCGGAATGGGCCGTCCTCGACTTGCGGCGGCGCGACGTGGCGGATGACCAAGTCGAATAGCGGCGCCATCCCGCGATCTTTTGGACCCTCAGGCTTGTCGGCCATCCAACCTTGTTTGGCCGAGCCGTAAAGGATCGGAAAATCGAGCTGTTCCTCCGTCGCATCAAGTGCGGCAAACAGGTCGAAGACTTCGTTGGCGACTTCGGTGGGCCGCGCGTCAGGCCGATCAACCTTGTTGATGACCACAATCGGCTTGAGCCCCATTTTCAGGGCTTTGGTGACCACGAATTTCGTCTGCGGCAACGGCCCTTCAGCGGCGTCGACCAAAACCAATGCGCCATCCACCATATTGAGGATGCGTTCGACCTCACCGCCGAAATCGGCGTGGCCAGGCGTGTCGACGATGTTGATTCGCGTATCAGCCCAGACCAGCGAGGTGGCTTTGGCGAGGATGGTAATGCCGCGCTCGCGCTCGAGGTCGTTTGAATCCAGCGCCCGTTCGGCGACGCGCTGATTCTCCCGGAAAGCGCCCGATTGCTGCAGCAAACGGTCGACCAAGGTGGTCTTCCCATGGTCGACATGGGCGATAATGGCAATGTTGCGCAGGTTCATGAGGGCGGTGTTAAATTGCGACGGGCCCCCAAGGGGCCCGCATGTTGCTCTGCAATATAGTCAGCCGCGCGCGGTTCGCAATGCGCTGTCGCCACAATGAATGTGTTAGTCTGAAGTCTCCTTAACGCCGCTGCTGGTCCCTGGGGTAGCTAGGATCGCTGCGGGGTAGATTGAGAGGTCGCTTGCGTTTCTCGCAGTCCACCTGCAACACGCGCCGGATTCTCTGCGTCTTCCCGGCTTACACGCCGTCATTCGGCACTTTCGCCCACGCCTACCGCCTCATGCACGATGTAAGGGCGTTCATGCCGCCGCAGGGGCTGCTGCTGATTGCGGCGTATATGCCGGAACAATGGCCGATACGGGTCATCGATGAGAATATCGCCCCGGCGACCGCCGAAGATTTCGCCTGGGCCGACGTCGTCCTGGTCAGCGGCATGCACATTCAGGCGCGACAAATTCGTGACATTGCCCGCCGCGCCAAAGAAGCTGGCAAAATCACTGCGCTCGGCGGTCCTTCAGTTTCGGGTGCCCCCGAAATGTATCCCGAGTTCGACTATCTGCACATCGGGGAACTCGGCGATGGAACCGACCGCCTCATCGCCACTTTCGACGCGAGTTGCGCGCCGCCGCCGGCGCAGGTGCGATTTGAAACCAACGAGCGTTTGCCGCTCACCGATTTTCCAGTTCCGGCCTATCACCTCATTCCACTGCCGCGCTATCTGATGTGCACGCTGCAGTTCTCCAGCGGATGCCCCTATCTCTGCGAGTTCTGCGACATCCCCAATCTTTATGGCCGGCAGCCGCGGTACAAAACGCCGCAACAGATCACGGCCGAGCTTGATGCCATGTGCGCGCAGACGGGATACCCGCCGAGCGTTTATTTCGTCGACGACAATTTCATCGGTAACCGCAAGGCGGCGCGCGAAATGTTGCCGCATCTCGTCGAATGGCAGAAGCGGCGCGGCTATCCGATGCAGTTTGCGTGCGAGGCGACGCTCAACATCGCCAAGCAGTCTGAAATTCTGACGCTGATGCGCGAAGCGGCGTTTGTCGGAATATTTGTCGGCATCGAAACGCCGGAGTCCGACGCGCTCAAGGCGATGCGCAAAGACCAGAACAATTCGCTGCCGATGATGGACGCGATCAAGACGCTCAACAACTATGGTCTGGAAGTGATTTCCGGCATCATCCTCGGTCTTGATACCGACAGCGAGGATACCGAAGCGCGGCTCAAGGATTTCATCGATCTGTCCAATATTCCGACGCTGACCATCAATCTGCTGCAGGCGCTGCCGAAGACGGCGCTGTGGGACCGGCTGAAAAAATCCGGACGCCTCCACGAAGATCCGCGGCGTGAAAGCAATGTCGTGTTCATGCGCCCTTACGAGGAAGTGGTCGCGAGTTGGCACCGATCGATCGGCTACGCCAACGACCCCGATCGGTTGTTTGAGCGGTTCCGGCATCAAATCGACGCCACGTACGCAAAGCGCATCAGTCCGCCGGCCCGCGGTCAGCTCAGCTTCGCGAACCTCCGGCGCGGCGCGGTGCTCGGCTATAACGTGCTCGTCGAGGTGGGCCTGAAGGCCGACTATCGGCGGGCGTTCTGGCGGGCGGCGCGCCATGCGCTGCGACGCGGCCGGATCGACGCCGTGCTGTCGATGGGCTTCATGGCCTATCACCTGATCGAATTCACGCGCGAAGCGCTGCGCGGCGATCACAACGCCTCGTTCTATTCGACCAAAGAGCACAAAAGCGCGCCGATCGATGAAGCCGCGCATTTGTTGGGCGAGTCCGCTTGAGGCTTTGCTCGCGAGTAAAGCGATCGTGGGCGCCGGGCCCCGGAGCGATGGAGCGCGGCTTACGTTTTAGGCTGCGCTGCGGCTCGAAGGGCCCCATGGCCCGAAGCGCACGCCGGTCGGCAGCGCCCGATGCAGCATCAGCATTTCGCCGATGGTTTCAGACGTGATGAGCCCGACCAGCCGTCCGGAGGCGTCGACCACCCCGACCGCCGGCACTGACTTTTCCTGGAGCAAACGAAACGCTTCGTCGAGGCAGCGATTTTTGTTGACGGTCGGAATGCTCACCGTCATGGCATCGCCCACCCGCGCATCGGGTCCGCGTTCCTTCAGCGCGCGAATGAGATCGTTCCTCATCAGCACACCGAGCGGCATGCCCTGGCCGTCCACCACCGGGAACTCGCCCTGACTGGTGCGTAGCAGCGTCTGGACCGCGGCATCGACGTGCTCGTCCGGGGTCAGCGTCGCAAACTGCGTCAGCATCGCGGCGGTGACCGGGACGCCGTGCGACATGGCGCGGGTTGCCACCAGATGCGCTTCCGACGCGGCGGCGAGATAGACGAAAATCGCAATAAAGATCAGCAGCGGATTGCCGAACAGGCCGAGGAATCCGAGCAGGAATGCGACCGCTTGCCCGACCGTGGCGGCAATTTCGGTGGCGTGGACGTAGCCCAGGCGGGAGGCGAGCAGCGCACGAAGCACCCGTCCCCCATCCATTGGAAAGGCGGGTATCAGATTAAAGAGCGCGAGAAACAGATTAACCGCGGCAAGCCGGTCGATCATGCTGACGTTGCCGTTTTCAAGTGCTGACAGATGCTCGGTGGAAAGGCTGGCGCCGCCGATCGAAACGAGCAGCAAAGCGATGACCACATTGACGGCGGGTCCCGCAATGGCAATGAGAAATTCTTCGCTCGGTTTCTCCGGTATGCGTTCCAGCCGCGCTACGCCGCCGATCGGCAACAGAATGACGTCGGGTGTTCGGACGCCGAAACCGCGCGCCGTGAAAATGTGGCCGAACTCATGCAACAGGACACACAGGAACAACAGCACGATGAACAACAGATCGTTCAAGGCTGCCTGCGGTCCTGCCGAGAAATAGTTCATCCCGAAAATCCAGGCGAGGAGCAGCAGGAACGTCACGTGGATACGCACCGCCGTGCCGGCGACCGATCCGATGTTGAACGACCAGGACATTGCAGCCTCTTTTGGGGTTTCCAGTTGGGGTTTCCAAGAAACCTCGCGCGTCGCCGCGTAGCTTGCTAGGTAACTATCTCTCAACCTGTTTGCGAGAGCGGCCCGGGATCGCGGGCACCAAAGAGGTCACACATGGCGCAGAAGCTTTCCGGAGAGGCGCGCAGCCGCGCGCTCGCCCGGCTCAAGGGCTGGAGCGAGGTCAAGGGCCGCGACGCTATCAGCAAGAAATTCGTGTTCGCGGATTTTAACGAGGCGTTCGGTTTTATGACGCGGGCCGCTTTGATGGCCGAGAAGCTCGACCATCACCCCGAATGGTTCAATGTTTACAAGACCGTGGATGTCACGCTGTCGACCCACGATGCCGGCGGCCTCACCGAACTCGACATCAAGCTCGCCGAGGCAATGGATCAATTTACTGGCTGATCGTGCGCCGCGCAATTCGCCGCTACAAACGGCCTGCCTTGCGATTGCCGCCTTTCGCTACCATGTTTTTGGCGGCGATTTCGCAGCGGTGTTGAGGATCTGCCGTGTCGTTTAGATACACTTCCGCGTCATGGTCTGGTTCATGGGTCCCTTCGTGGGCCGATGTTGAAGCGCTCACCCGCCGTCTTACCGCGGATGAATCCGGGCTGCGGCGCAATTTCTGGAAGAAGCTGCGTGGCCTTGCCGCGCGGTTGCCGTTCGCCGAAGATCTGATTGCCGCCCATTATTGCGCGTTCGATCGCCAGACGCCGATCCATGTGAAGGCGACGCTCCTTGGTGCGCTCGCCTATTTCGTGCTCCCCGCGGACTTCATTCCCGACGTGCTGCCGGTGATCGGATACACCGACGATGCGGCGGTGCTTGCGGCCGCGTTCAAACTCGTATCGTCGCACATCACGCCCGACCATCGTGAAGCGGCGCAGCGCGCGCTTGCACGGATACGCGGGTAATCGGCCTTTAAGGCTTCAGCACGATTTTGCCCATGACCTTGCGGTCGGCGATGGCCTTCAAAGCTGTCGCAATTTCGGCCAGGGGATAGGCCGCATGCACATGCGCGCTGAGCTTGCCTTCGGCGCACCAGCGAACGATGTCGATCATCAATGCGCGCTGGCCGTCCGGTTCGCGCAACGCCCATGCTCCCCAAAGCACGCCGCGGATGTCGCAGCTTTTAAGCAGCACGAGATTGAGCGGGAGCTTCGGAATCTCGCCGGCGGCAAAACCGACCACGAGATAACGGCCCTCCCAGCCCAGCGCCCGCACGGCCGGCTCGGCGTAAGAGCCGCCGACCGGATCATAGATCACGTCGACGCCGCGCTCGCCGCCGAGCCGCTTTAATGCGCCGCGCAGGTCTTCGCTGGCGTAGTTCACTGTTTCGTCGGCACCGTGCTTGCGCGCGAAGGCAAGTTTCTCGTCTGATGACGCGCAGGCGATGACGCGCGCGCCCATGATCTTGCCGATCTCGATGGCGGCGAGACCAACGCCGCCGGAAGCGCCAAGCACGACGAGGGTTTCGCCGGATTTGAGCTTGCCGCGTTCGCGAAGTCCGTAAAGCGTCGTCGCGTAGGTGACGGTCAGGCCGGCGGCGCGCTCGAAATCAAGATCGTCGGGAATTTTGACGAGCTGTTTGGTGCTGGCGGCGAGCACTTCGCGCGCTGCGCCCCAGCCGGTCGATCCCATCACGCGGTCGCCGGGCGCAAAGTCAGTTACGCCGGCGCCGACGCTTTCGACAATGCCGGCGAATTCCGAGGCCGGCGAGAACGGGAATGGCGGCTTGTACTGGTATTTGCCGGCGATGATCAGAAGATCGAAGAAATTCAGCGCCGCGGCCTTGATCCGCACCACCGCTTGACCGGGCCCCGCGACGGGCGGCGCGATGTCTGCAAGCTCAAGCTCGTCGGGCGTGCCGAAATGGGTACACAGGATAGCTTTCATGGCGGCCTTGGTCGGTCGTGGGGCGCGGCGGGACTGTCAGTCGACTTCGGGGCCATTCATAACCACGAAATGTCGGGACGAGGGAAGGTGGTTCGGCCGGGCGGCCGTTATGCGGTGTTTCGCGGGCTGCCCCTAGGCTGCCGAATTCGTTCCCTATGACCGCAAAATGGATTAAACTTGAAGGGCTTGGTTTCAAACTCGCGTTGTAACCCCCGGGGCCGGATGTTGATCAATCGACCAAAGCGGCTGGTTTTAATGCTGCTGGCGGCGGCGGTTTTTGCCGCTCCGGCGTTCGCTCAACAGCCGCCGGCGACAGATCAAGCGCCGGCGCCTCCGGCTCCGCCCGCCGCACCTCCGCCCGCAAAAAAGAAGTCACATAAACCCAAGCCTGCAGCGGCAACCGAGCAGCCGGCGGCCGGGGAACCGGCGGCTGCGGCTGACACCCCAGCGCCGGCGAAAAAGCCTCCCAAGCCCAAGTCGGCTGCGGCTGCAGCGCCTGCCGCGGTCCCGGCCGCAGCCGCTGGTGGCGCGAAACCGACGTTGCTGGGTCAATATGGCGAATGGGGCGCCTACGCGGCTACGCCCGGCGGCAAGAAGGTTTGCTTCGCCATCGCCAAGCCCGCGACTTCCGAAACCACGCCGCCCGGCCGGCCGCGCAACCCGACCTACATATTCATTTCGTCGCGGCCCGGCGACAAGGTCAACAACGAGGTGTCGATCATCATCGGCTATCCGTTCAAATCGAGCGCCGATGCAACGGTGGAGGTCGGCGCGACGTCGTTTGCGCTCTATACCCAGCAGGATGGCGCCTGGATCAAGAACGCCACCGAGGAAGCCCGGTTGGTCGAGGCCATGCGCGCGGGCCAGAGCGCAGTTGTTAAGGGTACTTCGACGAAGGGCACGCGGACGACCGACACATTCTCCCTGAAAGGTCTCGCTCAAGCGCTCGATCGCACTGACCGGGACTGCAAGTAGGGTTGTTGCTGCCGAAGCTGGGTCGGATGCGCGTTTCGGTCTTCTTCTACCGGCAGCGCGGTGTTAGCCCCATTTATGCTTGAACCGCGTTGGCGGTTCTTACTCGGATCGACCATGACCAGCCCGCTTGCCGCCACCCAGCCGGAGGACATTGTTTCGGCCGCTCTCATTGAGAAGCGTCCGCTAGAGCGTTACGTGGCGCCGGCCAAGCCGTCGCTGGTCGGGCTCTCGCGCGGCGCGCTCACCGATGCGCTGGCCGAAGCCGGCGTGCCGGAGCGGCAACGCCGGATGCGCGTACAGCAAATTTGGCATTGGCTCTATGTACGAGGCGCCCAAGACTTCGATGCGATGACCACGTTGTCGAAGGAACTGCGGTCGCAACTCGCGGAACGGTTCACGCTCGCACGGCCGGAAATCGTCGCCGAGCAGGTTTCGGTCGACGGAACGCGCAAGTGGCTGCTGCGGCTCCCGGGCGAATTCGCCGATCGGCCGCACGAGGTCGAATGCGTCTATATTCCGGAAACCGATCGCGGCACGCTTTGTATTTCCAGCCAGGTCGGGTGCACGCTCAACTGCACGTTCTGCCACACCGGCACGCAGCGCCTGGTGCGCAATCTGACCCCGGGCGAGATCGCGGGCCAGGTCGTGCTTGCGCGCGATCGTATCAACGATTGGCAACGGGCGGCCGCGCCGGCCGGCGCCGACCCGGAGAAGCGGCTCGTCTCGAACGTCGTCATGATGGGGATGGGCGAGCCGCTCTACAATTTCGACGCCGTTCGCGATGCCCTCAATGTCGTCGCCGACGGTGAGGGCTTGAGCATTTCCAAGCGGCGCATCACCCTTTCCACGTCAGGCGTCGTCCCCAATATCGTCCGCGCCGGGGAGGAGATCGGCACGATGCTGGCGATCTCGCTGCACGCCGTGACCGACGAATTGCGCGACGAGCTGGTGCCGCTGAACCGCAAATATCCGCTGCGCGAACTGCTCGACGCCTGCCGCAACTATCCGGGCCTCTCCAACGCGCGGCGCATCACCTTCGAGTATGTCATGCTCAAGGGCGTCAACGATTCGCTTGCCGAAGCGCGCGCGCTGGTGCGTCTGGTCAAAGGCATTCCCGCCAAGATCAACCTCATCCCGTTCAATCCGTGGCCGGGGAGCAAATACGAATGCTCGGACTGGGCCCAGATCGAGAAGTTTTCCGAGATCATTTTCGACGCCGGCTATGCGTCTCCGGTACGCACGCCGCGGGGACGCGACATCCTGGCGGCCTGCGGTCAGCTCAAGAGCGCGACGGAACAGCTTTCGGCCCGCGAGCGTCTCGCGCTGAGGGCGATGGCGATCACGGACTAGCGCGGCGCGAGCGATTGGCATGAATCGCATCGCGCTCGCCGTCGCGCTTGGCGTCGGCATCGTTGTCGGCGTCATCTTCGGCGTTTGGCCGCAGCTCGATCTGAAGCTTGCGGCGTTGTTCTATGATCCCGCCACCCACCGGTTCATCGCCTATGAAGATTGGGTCCCGCACGTGCGGGATGCGGCGACTTTGCTGATCACGGGCCTGGCCGCTCCGGCGTTCTTTGCGATCGTCGGCAAACTTGTCTGGCCACGGCGGCGGATGCTTATTCCCGGGCGTGCGGCGCTGTTTCTCAGTGTCACGCTGGCAGTAGGACCGTTCCTCGTGGCCAACGCGATTTTGAAGGACCACTGGGCGCGCATGCGCCCGACGGACATGGTTCAGTTCGGCGGCAACGAGCAGATAACGGCATGGTGGGACCCGACCGGACCGTGTCCGGATAATTGTTCATTCATCGCCGGCGAACCGTCGGCCGCGTTCTGGACCTTCGCGCCGGCGTCGCTCGCGCCGCCACAATGGCGGCCGCTTGCTTATGCGGGCGTGCTGCTTGTTCGGCGCCGGAATGGGCGTGCTCCGCATGGCCGGCGGCGGGCATTTTTTCAGCGATGTGGTCTTCGCCGGGGTCTTCATGTTCCTGGTGGTTTGGGCGCTGCATGGGCTGATCTACCGCTGGCGGCCGACGCGATTGACCGACGAAGCGGTGGAACGACCACTCGCACGGGCGGGCAACAGACTTCGCGCGGCGCTGGCGAGGCTGACCGGGCGTAAAAGCCAAAGCTCCTGAGCCGCCGATAAATCAAACGCCCGCGCGGAGGCAGACTGCTTGCGTCGTCGCCAAGCCCGCCTATAGTCCGCGCGCATTTCGGGCGGCCGGTTCGCCCCACCCAGGATTCCCCGATGCCTAAAGGCGATGTGAAGAAAGTCGTACTGGCCTATTCCGGAGGTCTCGATACCTCGATCATCCTCAAGTGGCTGCAGACCACCTATGGCTGCGAGGTCGTGACCTTCACCGCCGATCTCGGCCAGGGCGAAGAGCTCGAGCCGGCGCGCGCCAAGGCGATGATGCTCGGCATCAAGCCGGAAAATATCTTCATTGAGGATTTGCGCGAAGAATTCGTGCGCGACTACGTTTTTCCAATGTTCCGCGCCAACGCGCTATACGAGGGGCAATATCTCCTCGGCACCTCGATCGCCCGGCCGCTGATCGCCAAGAAGCAGATCGAGATCGCCGAAAAAGTCGGCGCCGACGCGGTCGCCCACGGCGCCACCGGCAAAGGCAACGACCAGGTGCGCTTCGAACTCGCCTATTACGCGCTAAAGCCCGACGTGAAGGTCGTCGCGCCGTGGCGCGAATGGGATTTTAAATCGCGCGAGGCGCTGATCGCTTTTGCCGAGCAGAACCAGATTCCGATCGCCAAGGACAAGCGCGGCGAAGCGCCATTTTCAACCGACGCGAATCTTCTGCACACCTCGTCGGAGGGAAAGGTTCTGGAAAATCCGGCCACTGAAGTGCCGGATTATGTCTATTCACGCACCGACGATCCGGAACATGCGCCGGATCAGCCCGCTTACGTCACGATCGAATTCGAGCGTGGCGATCCGGTCGCGATTGACGGTAAAAAAATGTCGCCAGCAGCGTTGCTGACCCACCTCAACGCGCTGGGCCGGAAACACGGTATCGGCCGCCTCGATCTCGTGGAAAACCGCTTCGTCGGCATGAAATCGCGCGGCATGTACGAGACGCCGGGCGGCACCATTCTGCTTGCCGCGCATCGCGGCATTGAATCCATCACGCTCGACCGCGGCGCGGCGCATCTGAAAGATGAGCTGATGCCGAAATATGCCGAGCTGATTTACTACGGCTTCTGGTTTGCGCCGGAACGCGAAATGCTCCAGGCGGCGATCGACAGAAGTCAGCAATTCGTCTCGGGCAGCGTGCGGCTGAAGCTTTACAAGGGCAACGTCGGCGCGGTCGGACGCGAGAGCAAATATTCGTTGTACGACCAGGATCTGGTCACGTTCGATGAAGGCAAAGTCGCCTATGATCAGCGCGATGCCGAAGGCTTTATTCGCCTCAACGCGCTGCGGCTTCGTACGCTCGGGCAGCGGAAAAGAAAACTAAAACTCGATTAGTGAGCCTGAAGCCAACCGACAATCAGGCGCGGACGCCGCGTCGACGGTCGGAACCTCGGTGGATCGCTGCCCGGCTTTCCGGGAAAGTAATCCGGCTCGGAACCTTGTCTTTGGGCATTGATTGGCTCATCGACCGAGTACCGCATGGGCGCGCCTTTAGGGCCGAGCTCCGGTTCCTTTAACGGCTGCTTGAGCGGCTGATCGTTCGTAATCGGGGTCATCGCATCGCCACCTTTCGGTTTCGCCGAGGTTCGGGCCGCGGTCGATGCCGGATAACGTGTCGGTACGTGGAGTCGTTCCCGCGTCGTCGGCGCGCTGCGTTGGTGTCCGGAGAAAGCCGCGGCAGCGTCCGTCACTTCGCGGTGTGACAGACGGCCTCAACATTGTGACCATCCGGATCGAGTACGAACGCGCCGTAGCTCTGCCGTGTGGCGGCGCGCCTTCTAAACCTGCCGCTCGACCAGCGCCCGCTTGATTTCGGCGATGGCTTTCGCCGGATTAAGGTGTTTCGGGCAGGCCTTGGCGCAGTTCATGATGGTGTGACAGCGGTAGAGCCGGAACGGGTCTTCCAGGTCGTCGAGCCGCTCGCCGGTCGCCTCGTCGCGCGAGTCCACGATCCAGCGTTGCGCCTGCAACAGCGCGGCCGGGCCAAGATAACGATCCGAGTTCCACCAATAGCTCGGGCATGAGGTCGAGCAGCAGGCGCACAGGATGCACTCGTAGAGCCCGTCGAGCTTGGCCCGATCGTCGTGGCTCTGCTTCCATTCCTTCTGCGGCGTCGGCGAAACCGTGTGCAGCCACGGCTCGATCGAAGCGTGCTGGGCGTAGAAGTTGGTGAGATCGGGCACCAGGTCCTTGACCACCGGCATATGCGGCAGCGGGTAGATGCGCACCGCGCCGGTCATGTCGCTCAGTGCCTTGGTGCAGGCGAGCGTATTGGTGCCGTCGATGTTCATCGCGCACGAGCCGCAAATGCCTTCGCGGCAGGAGCGGCGGAAGGTCAGCGTCGCGTCGACGTTGTTTTTGATCCAGATGATCGCGTCCAGCACCATCGGCCCGCAATCGCCGGTGTCGACGTAATAGGTGTCGAGGCGCGGATTGGCGCCGTCGTCCGGGTTCCAGCGATAAATGCGAAACTCCCGCTCGGCTTTGGCTTTCGCCGGATGCGGCCAGGTTTTGCCCTCACCGACCTTGGAATTTTTTGGCAGCGTAAACTGGACCATTGAGACCTCAATAAACCCGCTTCTTCGGCTCGATGTAGGACACATCGTTGGTGAGCGTGTAGGTGTGCACCGGCCGGTAATCGATCGTGACTTTTCCGGTGTTGGTGTCGAGCCACGACAGCGTGTGCTTCATCCATTCCTTGTCGTCGCGGTCGGGGAAATCCTCGCGCGCGTGCGCGCCGCGGCTTTCGGTGCGATTGGCCGCGGAGTCCATCGTTACGACGGCCTGTTCGACCAGGTTGGCCAATTCCAGCGTCTCGATCAGGTCTGAGTTCCAGATCAGCGAGCGGTCGCTGACGCGGACGTCGGCGATGCCGTCAAATACCTGGTGGATGAGCTTGGAGCCTTCCTGCAGCACCTCGCCGGTACGGAAGACGGCGCAATTGCTCTGCATCACATGCTGCATTCTGGCGCGCAGTTGTGCGGTCGGTGTCGAGCCCGAGGCGTTGCGGAACTTGTCAAGCCGCGACAGCGAGCGCTCGGCGGAATCCTTCGGCAATTCGGGCTGTTTGTCGTTAGGGGTGAGGATTTCGGCGCAGCGCAGCGCCGCCGCGCGGCCAAACACGACGAGATCGATCAGCGAGTTCGAGCCGAGCCGATTGGCGCCATGGACCGAGACGCACGCCGCTTCGCCGAGCGCCATCATGCCGGGCACGACGTAGTCGGGATTGCCGTCTTTCTTGGTCAGCGCTTCGCCGTGATAGTTCGTCGCGATGCCGCCCATGTTGTAGTGGGCCGTCGGCACGATCGGCACCGGCTCGTGGGTGAGATCGACGCCGGCGAAGATGCGCGCCGACTCGGTGATGCCCGGCAGCCGTTCCGCCAGAATCTTCGGATCGAGATGGTCGAGGTGTAGAAAGATGTGATCCTTCTTCGGCCCGACGCCGCGGCCTTCGCGAATTTCGATGGTCATGGCGCGGGAGACCACGTCCCGCGAAGCGAGGTCCTTGGCCGACGGCGCATAGCGCTCCATGAACCGCTCGCCTTCGGAGTTGACCAGATAGGCGCCTTCTCCGCGCGCCCCCTCGGTGATGAGCACGCCGGCGCCATAGACGCCGGTCGGATGGAATTGCACGAACTCCATGTCTTCGACCGGCAGTCCGGCGCGCAACACCATCGCGTTACCGTCGCCGGTTTGCGTGTGCGCGCCAGTGCAGGAGGCGTAGATGCGCCCGTAGCCGCCGGTCGCCAGCATCGTCATCTGCGCGGAAAAGCGATGGATCGTGCCATCGTCGAGGTTTAGCGCAACAACGCCGCGGCAGCGGCCTTCGTCGTCCATCATCAGGTCGATGGCGAAATATTCGGTGAAAAACTCAGCCGAATGGCGCAGCGCTTGCCCGTACATCGTGTGCAGCATGGCATGGCCAGTACGATCGGCGGCAGCGCAGGTGCGCTGCGCGGTGCCTTTGCCGTAGTGCGTGGTCATGCCGCCGAACGGGCGCTGATAAATCTTGCCATCCTCCTCGCGCCGCGAAAACGGCAGGCCCCAGTGCTCCAGCTCGTAGACCGCTTCCGGCGCGTTGCGGCACATATATTCGATCGCGTCCTGGTCGCCGAGCCAGTCGGAGCCCTTGACGGTGTCGTACATGTGCCAGCGCCAGTCGTCCTCGCCCATGTTGCCAAGCGCTGCGGCGATGCCGCCTTGCGCCGCCACGGTGTGCGAGCGCGTGGGGAATACCTTGGTGATGCAGGCGGTGCGCAGGCCCGCTTCGCTGCAGCCGACCACGGCGCGCAAGCCGGAGCCGCCGGCGCCGATGATGACGACGTCATAAATGTGGTCCTCAATCGGATAAGCGCGGCCATTGACGCCGGGCGCGGCGCTTCCTCCGTTGGTTCCATTCGCCGCCATGCCTATACCCCGAACGAAAGCTTGAAGATGCCGTAGGCCGATGCCAGGGCCACGGCGATGGTGAAGAACGTATTGGCCATAATCAAAATAAGCTTCGCGGTTTCGTCGTGGACATAATCCTCGATGATCACCTGCATGCCGATGCGCATGTGGGCGGAGATCGAGACGATGAACAGGAGCATGATGATGGCGACAAGCGGCGAGCCGAGAATCTGCGCTGCAGCGGCCTGGTTGCGGCCGAGCAGCATGACCATGATGATCACGACAGCGATGGTCAGCGGAATATTGGCCACGGCGGTCAAGCGCTGCCGCCAGAAGTGACCCGTGCCGGAATGCGCCGCGCCGTGGCCGCGCACGCGCCCGAGCGGGGTTCGAATGTGCTTGAGTGACGTCTCGCTCATCGCGGGCCTCCCATCGCCAACAGGCCAACGACCCACAGCAGAATTGTAATCACAATCGAGCCAATCAGGTTGGCGGCGGCGAGCCATTCGCGCTCGTTTGGTCCAAAGCCGCGCCCGGTGTCCCAGATCAGGTGGCGGATGCCGCCGAGCATGTGATGGATCAGCGCCCAGGTGTATCCGAACAGGATCAACCGGCCGATGAGGGAGCCGGCAAACCATTCGAATTTCGCATAGCCATTCGGACCGGAAGCGGCGGCCAGAAACCACCACGCCAGCAGCACGGTACCGAAGTAGAGGCCGGCACCGGTGATGCGATGCGCGATCGACATCATCATCGTCAGCATGGGCCGGTAGATTTGCAGGTGCGGCGATAGTGGCCGTGCGGCGGGGGCCTTGGTTTCGGCCATTGAGATCATCCGAATTCACTCGGCGGGGATGCCAAGCTTAAAGCTTTTCCTAGCCAATCTCGGCGCGGGCCGCAACGGAACGATCATCGCTGTCCACGCTGCTTCATCATCTTTACTTCGCTTGACGCGAAAGAATAGTGTTAGATTCTCGCGGATCAATTGGCATTACGTAAAGGCAGGCTTCGTCAAATACGAAGGAAGGAGGCTGTTATGCGGTTCGATCTTGCTGATCTCAGCCTGTTTCGTCACGTCGTCGAGGCCGGCAGCATTACCCATGGCGCCGAGCGCGCCCATTTGGCTTTGGCGGCGGCTTCGACGCGCATCCGCAATATGGAGGATGCGCTTGGCGTCGCCTTGGTCACGCGCGGCCGGCAGGGTATCACGCCGACGCAGGCCGGCCGAACGCTGCTGCAGCACGCGCGGACCATCCTGCGCCAGGCCGAGCGCTTGCACGAAGACCTTGGTGCGTACGGCGGCGGCCTTGCCGGGCAAATCCGGGTGTTGTCGAACACCAATGCGTTGACGGAGTTTTTGCCGGAGGCGCTCAGCTCGTTCCTTGCTGCGCATCCGACGGTCAGCGTCGATCTGGAAGAACGCCTGAGCGACGAGATCGTGGGCTTGATCGCCGAAGGCGTCGGCGATCTCGGCATCGTTGCCGGCACGGTCGATGCCGGCACGCTTGAAACCTATCCGTTTCGCCGCGACCGCTTCGTGCTCGTGGTCGCGCGCAGTCATCCGCTGGCAAGGCGGGCCAAGATCGGCTTTGACGATGTGCTCGAGCACGATCTGGTCGGGCTCGACCGTGCCAGTGCGTTGCAGCGCTTCCTTGCCACCAAGGCGGTGCGCATCGGCCGGCCGCTGCGTCTGCGGGTGCAGTTGCGGAGCTTCGATGCGGTGTGCCGGCTGGTCGAATGCAAGGTCGGAATCGGCATCGTGCCGGAGACGACCGCGCACCGCGTCGCCAAGACGATGGCGATTGCGATCGTGCCGCTCACGGATTCCTGGGCGGTGCGCGATTTGACGATCTGCATCCGTAGCATGAAGGAGCTGCCCCTTTACGCCCGGCAACTGGTCGAGCACTTGCGGCAGCGGGAATAAAGGACAGACGGCAACTCGATTGCGTGACGCTCGCGCCGATTCCGATTTAGCCATCAGCACTCGATGAAGCATCGCGCGCGGCGGCGACGCGAGCCCGGCAGCGAAGCGACAACGACGGCACTTCAGATCAGGCAACTCATATGTTTGGATTAATAATCCATCTGTGAATAAACGCCCCATCCGGAACATTCGCTTTAACTCCGAACCAACAATTGCATCCTACTAACATAGAGAAAATCGGGGATGGCCCGGAGCGCCGGGCGCGAACCTCGGAAGTGAGCGTCATGATTCCCGGAGCGGTAGGTGCGGTACGCTGATGACCGCTTACGGCAATGGTTGCGGGCCGCGCCTCGGCGTCTTATTCGGTGCGGTGTGATCTTCGGCGTTATTTGGGCCGACCTCGCCCTGCATCAGATAGTGGACGCCAAGCGCGGCGTTGCGGCCGCCAATCAACCCGGCAACCTCACCGGCGCCTTGGAAGAGCGCATTGCTCGATCCGTCGAGCCGGCGTGGTATTGGCGCGATCGCCGCTTATTTCTGATCGCCGCCGCCGGAATCGCCGTCATAATCCTGATCGTGATCGCTGTTCGTGCCGCGAGAGTGCGCCAGCTTGCAGTGGCCGAAGCGCGCGCGGCCGCGGCGCATCAGGAACTGATCGAGAAGCAATATGCGATCGATCAGGCGGTCATCGTCGCCATTACCGACGTGAAAGGACGCATCACCTACGCCAACGACAATTTCTGCCGGATCAGCGGCTATTCCCGCGAGGAACTGGTCGGCGCCAACCATCGCATCCTGAAATCCGGCGTTCATGCCGAGAACGTTTTCCGCGACATGTACCGCCAGATCGCGGCCGGCGAAGTGTGGCGCGGCGAACTGTGCAACAGGGCAAAAGACGACTCGCTATACTGGGTCGATACGACGATCGTTCCGCAACTCGGTCCAGCCGGCAAACCCATCGCCTACATGGCGATCCGCATCGACATCACCGAACGCAAAAAAGCCGAAGCCGAGTTGCGCCGCGCGCGAGCATTCCTCGACGCTGTGATCGATAACTTGCCGCTGATGATCGCCGTCAAAAGCGCAAGCGATCAACGTTACATCCTGGCCAACCGCGCATCGGAAAAACTCTTCAAGGTGCCGGCCACACAAATGATCGGTAAGCGCTCGCGCGATTTTCTTGTGCCGGAAGAGGCCGCGTTCCTGGAAGCGCGTGATCGTGAAGTCTTCACAGGGTGCAAGTCGGTGTCGTTCGAGCACAATGTTGAATTCGCCAGCGGCGAAATGCGTCGCGTGAATACGGTCAAAGTTCCAATTTTCGGCCCCGACGGCGAACCGCAATTTCTCATTACAGCTTCGGAAGACATTACCGAGCGCCGGCAAGCGGAATTAGAGCGCGATCGAAGCCAAAAGTTTCTGGATATGATCCTCGAGCATGTGCCCGCACCGATTTTCGTGAAAAACGCCGATGATCTGCGGTATCTGCTGGTCAACCAAGCCGCCGAGAAGTTGTGGGGCGTTCGTCGCGCCGAGATAATCGGCATGACGACGCACGATATCTTCCCGAAAGAGGAAGCCGATCTGATCGGTGCGCGCGATGCGGAATTGTTGCGTTCGGGTCAACCGTCATATTCGGGTCAACCGTCATATAATGAGCGTCAGATTCATACGCCCGGCAACGGTACTCGCACGGTCGTCGCCAACAGGCTCCTGGTCCACGGCGCCGATGGGAAACCACAATATTTGATCGGCGTTGTCGAAGACGTGACGGAGCGCCGGCATTCGCAGTCGCGAATTCTTCACCTGGCCCGGCACGATGCTTTGACCGGCATCGCTAACCGCACGGTCTTGCGCGAGAAGCTGGAGGAGGCCTTGGCGCGTCTGCAGTCGGGCGGCGAAGGATTTGCGGTTTTCATCCTCGACCTCGACGGCTTCAAATATATCAACGATTCGCTCGGCCATGCCGCCGGGGATCATCTGCTCAAGGAGGTGGCGCTTCGCCTGCAAGCTCTGTTGCCTGGAACCGACACCGTGGCGCGGCTCGGCGGCGACGAATTCGCGATCATTCAAAGCGGCGTGATTAATCGGCGCGAGGAAGCAATCGCGCTCGCGGTCAAGGTGCTGGATGCCATCGCTGAGCCTTTCACTTTCGACGATCATGATGTGACCGTCTACACCAGCATCGGCATTGCGGTCGCGCCGGAAAACGGCGCCGACGCCGGGGAGTTGTTGAAGAAAGCCGACCTCGCGCTTTACCGGGCGAAAGCGGAAGGACGTAATGGCTTTAGCTTCTTCGACGAGGAAATGAGCAAAGACGCCACGGAACGACGCCGGCTGCTCAACGATTTGCGCATGGCGCTGTCGCGCGGTGAATTCGAGCTGCATTATCAGCCGCTGATCGACGCCAAGACGACGCGGCCCTGCGGCGTCGAGGCGCTGGTCAGGTGGCGGCATCCGGTGGAAGGGCTGATCTCGCCGGATCGCTTCATCTGGCTGGCGGAGGAAACCGGCCTCATGGGGCCGCTTGGCGAATGGATTCTGGAGCGGGCGTGCGCGGACGCCACAGCATGGCCGGAAAATATCAAAGTCGCGGTCAATCTTTCGGCTGTGCAATTCCGCTCGGGCAAGCTGTTCGACGTCATCTTGTGCGCGCTGGTGGAATTTGGGCTGTCGCCGGAACGCTTGGAATTGGAGATTACCGAATCGCTGCTCCTGGAAAATAAGGAGAGCAACCGCATCATGATTTAGCAACTCAAAAATATCGGCATTGCAATTGTTCTCGACGATTTTGGGACTGGGTATTCGTCGATCAGCTACCTGACAAAATTCCCGTTCGACAAAATCAAGATCGACAGGTCGTTCACGCAGGGAATTTCGAATCGCGCCGATTGCGCGGCGGTTGTGGCGTCGGTCCTCACGCTCGCCCGCGGGCTCAATATCTCGGTGACTGCCGAGGGCGTCGAAACCACGCAGCAATTCGAGCTGCTGTGTGCCTCCGGCATACATCAGCTGCAAGGTTACTTGTTCGGCCGGCCGGTGCCCGCGGCTGAACTCGATTTTTTCGCCCTGGAACAAAAGGCGCGGACAGTGGAAGCCGCGTAATCGAAGCCGTCGAGCGTTGCCTGCCGCGGCCCAAACCCTTAACCGAAGGGGAGGCAAATGACCGGTGTGCATGAAAAATTGATCGACCAACTTGACCATCAAAACCTGATCGATCAGCTCGAGGAAGTCATCGCCGGCAAGGACATCGGGCGTCGAGCCATGATGTTGCGACGCGTGACCGACCTGTTCGCGCTCGGGTCGGGCAAAATGTCCGCCGAGCAAATAGCCCTCTTCGACGACGTCATGGACCGCTTGGTCGAAAAAATCGACACCGCCGCGCGCGCGACTTTCGGCGATGTTCTGGCGATGTTTCCCGACGCGCCGCCCAAGGTCATTCGCCGGCTGGCGCTGGACGATGCGATCAATGTCGCCGGACCCGTTCTTTCGCACTCCGGACGGGTCGACGATACGACGCTGGTCGAGGGCGCCAAGACCAAGAGCCAGGAGCATCTTCTCGCCATTTCGCGTCGCAAGGCGCTCGCTGTATTGGTAACCGATGTCCTTGTGCAAAGAGGCAACCAGAACGTCGTTTTAAGCACAGCAGGTAATCCCGGCGCGGCGTTCTCCGAGTTCGGTTATTCGACGCTCGTTCAGCGCTCTTCGAATGACGGCGATCTCGCGGCGTGCGTCTGGTTGCGCCCCGAAATTCCCCGCCAGCATCTGCTGAAATTGTTCGTCGAAGCTTCGGAATCCGTGAAACGCGAGTTGACAAAAAAGGATCCCCATAAAGCCGCCGTTATTCAAGAAGTCGTCGCCCAGGCAGCGGACCAAATCCAGTCGCGAACGCGGGCGAAGTCCGCTGGTTTTGTCGCGGCGCAGGCCATCGTTCAATCGCTGCGCGAAAAGGGCGGTCTCGGCGAGCCGCAATTGGCCGAATTTGCGCGCGCGGGAAAGTTCGACGAGACGATCGTAGCGCTGTCGATGATCTGCGATCTGCCCATGGGGCTGATTGAGCGCGCGTTCGTCGATGAGCGGTCGGAGCAAATCATCGTTCTGGCCAAGGCCACCGGCCTGTCGTGGGAGACCACCAAGTTCATCTTGTCGTTGCAAGTCGGCACGAACGATCGCTCGACGCACAAGTTCGACCGGCACTTCGAAACGTTCATGCAGCTTAAGGCGGAAACGGCGAAAAAGGCGATCAATTTCTATCGAATACGCGCGCGCGCGCAGACGCCCCGGCCTAATTGACCGCCTTCATGCTTTCGACGACGCTGAAGGTGGGCGAAGGCGCCTAGCACTACTGCGTCAGAAACTCAGTGCTGCCAGCTGTGCCCTCGCCCCTTGCAGGAGAGGGCATCGCCGGCCTCTTAACAAACCAGGTCCGGTAAGGGGCCGCGGTCCCAGACCCCGCATCCAGCTGTGTCGTTGAAGCGCTGAACAGCCCTCTGCCGCAAGGGGCGGGCGCACGCATACGAGCACTCTATATTTTCTGACTTAGTAAGACTAGGTAAGGAGTTCGGCTTCTACGGCGTCGCAAAATCGCGCACAGACCGTACCGCGCGCGAACGAAGACCCAAGCAGCTCGTCGCAGACCGTGCTGCGGCTCGATCGTCGCATTATCGAAGTGAATGGCAAACCCGCTTCTCCTCAATCCCGATGGCAGCTTGCGAAAGAACGCGTTGGTGATCGGCGTTCGATCGTCAATAAGTTTCCGACGCAACGCACCGCGTGCGCGATTTGACGATCTGTATCCGCAGCGTGAAGGAGCGGCCGCTCCACGCGCGACAGCTCGTCGAGCACTTGCGCGCGCAGGGGTGAACCTTATCTTTTTGAAAGGCCGGGTGACGGCTCGAACTTGCTAGAAACCCGCAGCCAGTGCAGATTTGGGCTGTAAACCGAGGTCAACAATGTCCGGCCGTCTTGTTCGATTGTTCGCGCTTGCGTTTTGTCTGTGGACCACGAGCCTAAGCGCCCAGACCCTGCCGCTACCGGACAATTTGACTGATCTCAATTCGGAGCAGGGCGAAAAGTTCTTTTTCGAGAGCGGTGCGCTCCAAAACTATTTCGCCGTCGCCGACAATTTCGTCACCCAGAAAACCCAAGCCTATTGCGGCGTTGCGAGCATCGTCATGGTGCTTAACGCGCTCCACACGCCGGCGCCGACGACGCCGGAATATCAGCCCTACCACACGTTCACGCAGGACAACCTGCTCGACGACCACACCGACGCGATCCTGCCGCGCGAGGTTCTCGCACGGCAGGGCATGACGCTCGATCAACTCGGCGCGTTGCTTGGCCTTTATCCCGCGGCGATCGAGGTACATCACGCTGAAGACGGAGGGCTCGACGCGTTCCGCTCAAGCGCACGAGATTATCTCGCCACCAAGGACCACTTTGTGCTGGTAAACTATCTGCGCAAGGCGATGGGACAAGAGCGCGGCGGCCATATCTCGCCGCTCGCGGCCTACGATGCCAAATCAGACCGGTTCCTGATCCTCGACGTCGCGCGCTACAAATATCCGCCGGTCTGGGTTAAGGCCTCAGACCTGTTCGCCGCGATGAACACGACGGACGCTTCCAATAACAACAAAACGCGCGGCTACGTTCTGGTCACCAAGGCCGTGGTCCAATAGCGCGTGCGGGCGTTCTATTTGATCTCGCCTAACGGGATTATTATCTGAAATTCGGCCCCGGCTGACGTTCTCAAAGGAGATGCTTTCGTTGGACTTTCTGCGTGATGACGTTTGCAGGAGTATGGGTTGATGCAAAAGCCGAGGACAGACGGGTGACGCGGGATAGCAGCGCCGCCTCTATGAGCCGTCGCGATCTTCTGTCGCTGATCGGCACGGTTGCCGGCAGCGCGGCCATGTATCACGCGATGACCAATCTCGGGTTCGCCGCAGACTCGGCGTACCAAGGACCGATCAAGCTTAGCGGGGATGTCAAAGGTCGCTCGGTCCTGGTTCTCGGCGCCGGCCTTGCCGGGATGACCGCGGCGCTGGAGCTCCGCAAGGCGGGCTACAAAGTTCAGGTCCTGGAATTCAACAGCCGCGCGGGAGGCCGCAACTGGACGCTGCGCGGCGGCGATACGTTTACCGAGCTTGGCGGGTTCGCCCAGACCTGCGCATTCGCACCGGGGCTATATCTCAATCCCGGGCCGTGGCGGATTCCGTATCACCATCGCGCCCTGCTCGATTACTGCAAGCGCCTGAATGTTGCGCTCGAACCGTTCGTCGAACTCAATCACAACGCGCTGCTGCACGCGTCAGGAGCGTTCGGCGGCAAGCCGCAACGCATCCGCGATGTCCAGGCCGACTTTCAGGGACAGATCGCCGAGCTTTTGAGCAAGGCGACCACGCAGGGCAAACTCGACGAAGCGGTTTCGTCGGACGACAAAGAGATGCTGCTGCAGGCGCTGCGGTCTTGGGGGGCGCTCGATCAAAATTACGCCTACAAGGCCAACCTGATCTCGGCCGAGGTGCGCGGCTATGCGAAAGGCCCCGGTGGCGGTCTTGGCGCGGCGCCAATTCCCGGCGAACCGATCGATCTTTCGGAGATTCTCAAGTCGCGGCTATGGCGATATCTGCAGAATTTTTCGATGCACTTGTTCCAGACCACGATGTTTCAGCCGGTCGGCGGCATGGACATGATCGGCAAGGCGTTCGCACGCGAAACCGGCGACCTCATTCGCTACGAATCAAAAGTCGTCGGGATCGCACAGGACGATGGCGGCGTCACCGTCACTTACGAAGACGCCAAGGCACCGGCGGTCGTGCAGACGGCACGGGCCGATTGGTGCGTTTGCACCATTCCGCTGTCCATTCTCAGTCAAATCCCGATCAACGTCGGTCCTCGCCTGAAAGCGGCCATCGCCGCGGTGCCCTATGCCTCGGCCGTCAAAATCGGCTTGCAATTCAAGCGCCGGTTCTGGGAGGAAGACGAGGCGATCTACGGCGGGATCAGCTTCACCGATCTGCCGATCCGGCAGATCGCCTATCCGAGCATGGACCTGGATCGCGATGGCCGGGGAATCCTGCTCGGAGCTTACATCTTCGAAGGATCAAATGCGTATGAGTTTGCGTCGATGCCCCCCGCGGAACGCGTTGCCCGCGCCGTCGCTTTGGGCGCCCGCATTCATTCGCAATACCCGGCTGAGTTTGAGAACGGCATGGCCGTGGCATGGCATCGGGTGCCGTTTACGCTCGGCTGCGCGGGTTATTGGACCGAGAAGACCAGAGCCGAGCACTACGACGATCTCTGCCAGATCGATGGCAGGATCGTGCTCGCGGGCGAGCACGCATCGTACCTTCCGGCATGGCAGGAAGGCGCGATTCTCTCCTCGCTCGACGCCATCACGCGGTTGCATGATCGCGTGGTGAAGACTTAAAGATCGAATGCCACGCGACGCGACCCGGACAGGCGGCGCCCATACAACTAGCGCCCATACAACTAAAGACCTTTTGCAATCGCGTCCGCCAGATGGTCGAGGATATTTCCCCAGCCCCTCGTATGACCGTCATGAATTGCCGCGGTTGGTAGACGCTCGTGGGTCAGCACGAGGTCGGTTTCATCGCCGCGCGGATCGAGTTCGACGGTTACCAGGGTATTGACGTTGTTCGTCAGCGGGCCGATCCACGTGAACACAAGTTTCCGCGGCCGGTCGATTTGCACATAGGTGCCGGATACTTCGCGGTTCGACTCCGGCGATGACATGACAAGGCTGAATTGTCCGCCAGGGCGCAGGTCGCAGCTCGCCGTGCAATCGACTGCACCCGAATAGGGGCTCATCCACCGCACCATCAAATCCGGTTTGGTCCACAGGTCGAAGATTTGTTCCGCCGTGGCGCTCACACGCCGGCGTATCACGACCGCGCCCGGCATCTCAGCGCGAACCACGCTTGCGATCCCTTGGCGCCGGCTTGTGGTCCTTCCTGAGTTCGCCCAACAGGCGCTCCATGGCGTCGAGCCGTTTTTCCCAATAGCCGCGCACCCGCACGATCCAGCCGTCGATCTCGTCCAGCGAACGGGTGTTGATGGAGAGAAAGTGGTCGCGGCCTTTCTTGTGCCGCTCGACCACGCCGCTTAATTCCAGCACGCGGATGTGCTTCGACACCGCGTTCAAAGACATACGGAAAGGTTCGGCGACCTCGGTCACCCGCGCCTCGCTGCGCGAGAGCCGTTCGATAATTGCCCGGCGGGTCGGATCGGCTAACGCGGCAAATACCGCGTCGAGGCGCGCGGTGCGCGAAGCAGCTTCCTTCCGGGCTTCGATCTCAATCATGGCGATCTGCCCGCTCAGTTCTCGTTTCCAAAAATATTCTACCTGGAGGTTGACAATCTGGCAAGGCGGCGATTATTCAACCGATTAGTTGAATCTTTCGATCAGCAAAGGAGAGCGTGATGCCAAATAAATCTATTGCTGCCGCCGCCGCAGCGGTCGCCCTTTTGTCGGCTGCTGTCGCCCCGGCGCGGGCCGCCGAGCCGGTCAAGAACATTGTCCTGGTCCATGGCGCGTTCGCCGACGGCTCCGGCTGGCGCGCCGTGACAGAGATCCTGCAACGCGACGGCTATGCGGTGTCCGTCGTGCAGGAACCCGAAACCTCGCTGGCGGACGATGTCGCGGCCACCATACGCGTGATCGCCGGTGTCAAGGCGCCGGTGGTTCTGGTCGCCCACAGCTATGGCGGCGCCGTCATCACCCAAGCGGGCAACGAACCCCAGGTGCGCGGCCTTGTTTACATCGCGGCGTTCCAGCCGGATACCGGCGAATCGCTCGGCAGCCTGCTGCACCAGACGCCGCCCCCGGCCAACAGCATCATCCCGGCGGGCGATGGTTTTCTGATGCTCGATCCGAAGTCCTTCCATGCCGATTTCGGCGCCGACCTGCCGGCGAAGGACGCGGCCTTCATGGCGATCTCACAGGTGCCGATTGCCGCCAGCGCGATCGGCGCGCCGATCACCAACGCGGCGTGGCACAATAAGCCGAGTTGGTATGCGGTCGCGACCGAGGATCGCCAGATCAATCCAGACCTGGAACGCTTCATGGCCAAGCGTGCCGGCAGCACCACCATCGAGGTTAAGGGCAGCCACGCCATTTACGCCTCGCAGCCCGCAGCCGTCGCCAAGCTGATCGAGCAAGCGGCCAAAGAGGCGAAATGACCGGCCGACCCGTTTCTGCTGTCTGCGCCGCGTTCCGATCCGAACGCGACGCAGACATTGTCAGTACTGGTCAGACACCGTCGGTACTGATCAGAGCGCTCGGTCGCCAAATTCGAGCAAAGACGCGCGTTCCGAAATTCGGCTGCGCCTCGATGCCGATGGCATGCACACCTTGCAAGAGTCTGCTAAGGCAGTCTCCCTCACGGTGGGCCGATGCGTTCCATGTCCAGAATACTGTTTCTCGGTGCGTTTGCCGCTGTCGCGCTCGTTGCGTGTTGGTCGGCCGCTCCCGCTCCCCTGGCTGCGCAATCCAAAACCGACGGCGCCGCGCCAGGTTCCGCCGAACCGACGTTGAGCACGGGCTTCAGATTCGCTGAGAAAAGCGGTGCGGCGCTGTACGCTAACGTCTGTCAGGCCTGCCACATGCCTGACGGCAAGGGCGCGAGCGGCGGTGGCACCTATCCGTCGCTTGCCGGCGACCAAAATCTCGCGGCGCGCGGTTATCCGGTTCTCGTCGTCGTCAACGGACAGCGCGGCATGCCGCCGATCGGCCTGATGATGAGCGACGATCAAGTCGCCGCCGTCGTGAATTATGTGCGTACGCACTTCGGCAACAATTATCAGGACGCGGTGACCAGCGAGGAGGTCAAAGGCGCCCGTCCTTGAAGCCGCGTCCGCGTTTCAAATCACACGCGCTCGCGCGCTGTTTCGTCACCGCGGCATCAGCACCCAATAATCCAGATCGAGCAAAACCGCCGGATCGTAGTCGTCGCCCGACTTAAGCGGAAAATCTTCGCAGGGGCGGTCGCGTGTGGCGATGGTGCGAAGCCGGAGCGCGCCGACGTCATCCCGTCCCGGCAGTTCCGACTTCGCGAGCACCTCCGACCAGGCAAACACGGTGCCGCCCGCAAACAGCGGCGCAACGTGGCGTCCGCCGTTGATGGCGGCGAGATGAAAAGCGTTGGCGAAGCCGTTGAAGGAGAGAGCGCGGGCAAGCGAAATCACATGGCCGCCGTAGATCAGCCGGCGGCCGAAGCGCCCTTTGCCTTCGATGTATTGGTTGAAGTGGATGCGGGCGGTATTTTGGTAGAGGCGGGTGGCGATCATGTGCTCCGCCTCTTCTACGGTGATGCCGTCGACATGATCGATGCGCTCGCCGACCTCATAGTCGCCGTAGAGGTAAGGGCTGCCGGACAACGCCGTATCGTAAGCCGATACGTCGATCGGCGGGCAGGCTTCGCTCAAAACCTTGGGATCGAGCACTGTTGGCAGGCGCGGCACGTGATCGCCGGGCGCGGGCGCTGCTTCGTCGCGTTTGCGCACCATCACCCAACGGACATATTCGAGTACCGAGGTGCCATCCTGATTGGAGCCGGTCGTGCGCACGTAGACTATACCGGTCTTGCGACTTGAATTTTCTTTCAAGCCTATGACTTCGGAGAGCGCGCTGAGGGTGTCGCCGGGAAATACCGGGGCGCGGAAATAGCACCCGGCATAGCCGAGATTGGCGACGGCGTTAAGCGACACGTCAGGCACGGTCTTGCCGAAAACGATGTGAAACACGAGCAGATCGTCAACCGGCGCGCGCGGATAACCAATCGCCTTGGCGAAAACGTCGGACGACTGCACGGCGAAGCGCGGTCCGAACAGCCCGTTATAGAGCGCAACGTCGCCCGTCGTGACGGTGCGCGGCGTCGCGTGCCGCATGACCTGGCCGATGCGGAAATCTTCAAAGAAATTGCCGGGACTCGTTTTAGGCATCAATAACCCTTTGCATCATCGCCCGGCATAGCCCGCGTTTCATACCCGAACGGCAGTCCGGCGCAAGGCGGTGAGACTTTCGAACCGACGGCTTTCCGGATGGCACGTTCACGCAGCCGTGACGGGCAGGCTGAAACCGATCCGAAGTGCCCCCGTATCTCGCTGTGAGACGCAGATGCTGCGCGTCTTGCCGGCGGTCTCACCGGCAACCTCGATCGCAACCCTCGCAGATCCCAACGATGGAGCTCCTCATGTCCAAGCGTTTCACTTTGCTCGCCGCCGCGGCGGCTCTCGCGCTCACTGCCAGTGTGACCGCTCCGCTCGCCGCGGAGACGATGTCGGAGAAGACGGTCACTGTCGGCGGCGCGCCGATGTATCCGTCGAAGAACATCGTTCAGAATGCGGTGAATTCGAAGGATCACACCACGCTGGTCGCGGCGGTGAAGGCCGCCGGCCTCGTCGATACGCTCTCCGGTCCCGGCCCGTTCACCGTGTTCGCGCCGACCAACGCCGCCTTCGCCAAGCTGCCGGCCGGCACCGTCGATAATCTGCTCAAGCCGGAAAACAAAGACATGCTGGTCAAGGTGTTGACCTATCACGTGGTCCCCGGCCGCATGACCGCCGTCAACTTGATGAAAGCCGTGAAGGACGGAGAAGGCGCGGCGAAACTCAAGACCGTCGCCGGCGAGGAGATTTGGGTGAAGCAAGCCGGTCCCGGCAAACTCACCGTCACCGACGCCAAGGGCGATGTCGCTATGGTCACGATCGCCGACGTGTTGCAGTCGAACGGCGTGATCCACGTCATCGATACCGTGCTGCTTCCCTAAGGAAAGCTCCCGCGCCCACGACCCTCTCCCCCAACGTGGGGAGAGGGGTTTTCCTCGGCGCATGAACTCACGCCCGCGAACTCACGCCACCGTGTTGCGACTTCGCTGTTTGCGTGACACGAATGTGAGCGGCCTCGAAGCAACGAGCTTGTTATAGTTGAGCGATATCAGACCGGTGCCATGACGATCGAAGCCACCATCCGCCAACCGCTCACGCCGCATCGCGGGACGGGGCTGATCATCCACCCGGGCTGGGTGCGGGTGACGCACTGGATTAATGCGCTCGCGATGCTGTTGATGATCGGGTCGGGCTGGCAAATCTACGATGCCTCGCCGCTGTTCGGCTTCACATTTCCCAGAGGTTTTGCGTTAGGCAATTGGCTGGGCGGTGCGCTGCAATGGCATTTCGCGGCGATGTGGCTGTTGATGGTCAACGGCGCCGTCTATGTCGCGCTTGGCATCGCCTCCGGTCGCTTCCGCCGCAAACTTTTCCCAATCTATCCGCGTGACGTCTTGCACGATCTGTTCGCCGCACTGCGCGGCCATCTCGCCCATGATGATCTTTCAGTTTACAACGCGGTCCAGAAGCTTCTCTATCTCGGCGTTTTGTTGACGGCCGTCGTCATCGTGCTGTCCGGTCTCTCGATCTGGAAGCCGGTTCAATTCCATGCCTTGACCAGCTTTTTTGGTGGCTACGACACCGCGCGTTACGTGCACTTCGCCGCCATGTCTGCGATCGTGGCGTTCCTGGTCGTGCACGTGGCGCTTGCCGCGCTTGTTCCGAAGACCTTGCGCGCAATGATCATCGGCCGCTGAAGGACGGGGAGCCAAAACGTGTCACGTTCCCGCAAACAACCGCCCGGCGTCGATCCGAAGCTCCTCATCAAGGACGCGGCGAAGCTTTTGCCCGAACCGTCGCGGCGGCTCTTCCTGCGCGGCGCCGCGAGCCTGGGCGCGCTCGCGGTGCTGTCGGGTTGCGATATCGTCGACGGCGAAACCTCGGAGAAGGCGCTCCGCGTTATCTCGACCTTCAACGATCGCGTTCAAGCCTTGCTGTTCAACCCGAACACGCTGGCGCCGGAATATCCGGAGAGCTCCATCACCCGGCCGTTCCCGTTCAACGCCTATTATAGTGAGGACGAGGCGCCCGATATCGACGCCGAACAGTGGCAGCTCGAAATCGGCGGCCTCGTCGACAACAAGAAGCCATGGACGCTGCCGGAGCTTAACAAGCTGCCGGAGGTCTCGCAGATTACGCGCCATGTTTGCGTCGAGGGCTGGAGCGCGATCGGTTCCTGGCAGGGCGTGAAGTTTTCAGATTTCCTCAAGCTGGTCGGCGCCGACACCACCGCCAAGTATGTGTGGTTCCAGTGCGCGGAAGGTTATTCGAACACCATCGACATGCCGACCGCGCTGCACCCACAAACGCAGCTGACATTGAAGTTCGACCATCAGGTGCTGCCGCGCGCCTACGGCTTCCCGATGAAGATTCGCATCCCCACCAAGCTCGGCTTCAAGAATCCGAAATACGTGACCGCCATGTGGGTGCAGAACAACGATGCCGGCGGCTACTGGGAGAACCAGGGCTACAACTGGTTCAGCGGGCTCTGACGCTTTATTGGCTCGGCGGTATCATCGCGGCGCGGCTCGCGTCACTTCTTATAACCGTGCTCCCGCAGGATCTTGTCGAACGCCGCCGACGCTTCTTTCTGTACCTCCTGGAGGCGCGGCACCAGCGTGGCGGTGAATTCTCCCATCACCTGCGGCATTTCGCGTAGCGCTTTGGAGCCGACCGGCGTTTGATAGAACGCTGACAATTCGTTGAGCTCGGTAACGGTGAAATGCCGGGCGTAGATCACGGGTGCCTGCTTTAAGGCGTCGGTCACGAAGGCAAGCTCGACGCGATCGAACTCCTTGCGCAATTCGGCAATGGTGGCGTCGTCGATTTTTTCTGCGCGCGCGCTTTGCTCGACCGAGGGCCAGAAGGCGCTGGTGATCTGACCGGTGAGCTGTTTCAGCATGTCGCCGGATACGATCGTGAAAAGCTGGCTCGCCGCTTGTACGGCCTCCGGCGAGGGCGTGTCGTCCGCGCGAGCACGGTCGCCGAAGGCGGCCGCCAGCACGAGCGCCATCAATAGGCAAAACATTCGCATGGTCTGAGCTCTCCGCTGATTGCGCGCTTCCATTACCCTATTTCCTTATCACCTTCTCATTCGCGTGGCCCTGACCTTGCCAAGCCGCCCAACGGGCTTTAGCAATCCTGCCGCTGTCATTTCGGAGGCGTGATTAATGGCCAGTTACAAGCTTCTTCTCCTTGCCGGCGACGGCATCGGTCCTGAGGTGATGGCCGAAGTAAAGCGGCTTCTCGGCTTCCTCGCCAAGGCGGGAATTGCCACGTTCGAAACCGAGGAAGGGCTTGTCGGCGGCGGCTGTTACGATGCGCACAAGGTCTCCATCACCGAGGACACGATGGCGAAGGCGCACGCCGCCGATGCCGTCATTTTCGGCGCGGTCGGTGGGCCGAAGTGGGACAATGTCGGCTACGACGTGCGCCCCGAAGCGGGCCTCCTGCGTCTGCGCAAGGAGCTTGCGCTTTTTGCCAACATCAGGCCGGCGATCTCCTATCCGGCGCTCGCGGACGCTTCGAGCCTCAAGCGCGATGTGGTGGAGGGGCTCGACATCATCATCCTGCGCGAGCTCACCGGCGGCGTCTATTTCGGCGAGCCCAAAACCATCACTGACCTCGGCAACGGCCAAAAGCGCGCCATCGATACCCAGGTTTATGACACCTACGAGATCGAGCGCATCGCGCGGGTCGGCTTCGAGCTTGCCCGCAAGCGGCGCAACAAGGTCACTTCCATGGAAAAGCGCAACGTCATGAAGACCGGCGTGCTATGGCGCGAAGTCGTCGCCGACGTGCATGCGCGCGAGTACAAGGATGTCGAGCTCGAGCACATGCTGGCCGATGCCGGCGGCATGCAGCTGGTGCGCTGGCCAAAACAGTTCGACGTCATTGTCACCGACAATTTGTTCGGCGACATGCTGTCGGATATCGCGGCGATGCTGACCGGCTCGCTCGGCATGCTGCCCTCCGCATCGCTCGGCGAGGTCGATGCCAAAACCAAGCGGCGCAAAGCGCTCTATGAGCCGGTACACGGCTCCGCGCCCGATATCGCCGGCAAGGGGATTGCCAATCCGATTGCGATGCTGGCCTCGTTCGGCATGGCGCTTCGGTATTCCTTCAACATGGGCAAGGAGGCCGATCTCATCGATGCGGCCATCGCCGCCACGCTGGCAAAGGGCTTGCGGACCGCCGACATCAAGTCGGAAGGCACCAAGGTCGTCAGCACATCCGAAATGGGCGAGGCGATTGTTGGCGAGCTGGAAACGCTCGCGACCAAGCACTAACAGCGCCTTGGACCGCCGCCGAGATTGTACTATCGAGGCTTAAAGCTCAGTACGGCGTCGGGTAGCCGGGGCTAAATCCGGGGATCAGCCACGGCTGCGCGAGCGGCGTGCCGCCAACGCCCGCGGTATCAGGTCCGAAATACCAATAAGGCCGGCCCGGGTCGCCGCCCGGCGGGAAGGCGTAGTCATTTGTCCGGGGGTAGCCCACCGGGACCTCGTTACCGACGTCGAGGTAGGAGCGCCGGGGCACGACAATGATTGTCGTGGTGCCGTCCGGATTATGGATGATGGTGCGCGTCGGCTGAATCAGTGTGCCGCTCGCTGACCGAAGCTCGACCGGCGCCGGCTTCTTTTTGGGGTGGGTTCGGGCGTAGGTCGGGTCTTGCGCGAAAGCGGCTATCGGCACGGCCGAAACCAGGGCTAGAGCGGCAACACCGACGACACATACAAATCCGCGCATGACTCCTCGCTTTTCGGCGAAGCACACGATAGCCGTTTTGTGCCGTCGGCGATAGCCCATTGCTCAGCTCGTAAAGCGATCGCGGCTATTCCTGGCCGGCGTTGTGCTGGCGGCATTTCTGGCCTAAAAGCGCCCCAACTTGACGCACCGTCAACGGGCGCAGGCCAAATCTGGATGGAGTTTGACGATGGGTTTCACCGTCGCAGTCGTCGGGGCGACCGGCAATGTGGGCCGCCAAATGCTCGATATTCTCGCCGAGCGGTCGTTTCCGGTCGATGAGGTCGTTGCGCTGGCCTCGCGCCGCAGCATGGGCGTCGAAGTGTCGTATGGCGATCGGACGCTGAAGGTCAAAGCGCTCGAACACTATGACTTCTCCAGCACCGATATCTGCCTGATGTCGGCGGGCTCGGCCGTGTCCAAGGAGTGGTCGCCGAAGATTGCCGCTGCCGGCGCGGTGGTGATCGATAATTCGTCGTGCTGGCGCTACGACTCCGACGTGCCGCTGATCGTGCCCGAGGTTAATGCCGACGCGGTTGTCGGCTTTCGCAAGCGCGGCATCATCGCCAATCCGAATTGTTCGACCGCGCAGCTTGTCGTCGCGCTAAAGCCGCTGCACGACCGCGCCGGGATCAAGCGCGTCGTGGTCGCCACCTATCAATCGGTCTCCGGCGCCGGCAAGGAGGCGATGGACGAACTGTTCTCGCAGACCAAGGCGGTGTTTCAGATCGACGAGGTCGAATCCAAGCAGTTTCCCAAGCGCATCGCGTTCAACGTCATCCCGCAGATCGACACTTTCATGGAGGATGGCTATACGCGGGAAGAATGGAAGATGGTGGTCGAGACCAAGAAGATCCTCGACCGCAAGATCAAGCTCGTCGCTACTTGCGTCCGGGTCCCGGTCTTCATCGGACATTCTGAAGCAGTCAACATCGAGTTCGAGAACCCGATCACCGCCGACGAGGCCCGCGAGATCTTGCGCAACGCGCCGGGCTGCATCGTCATCGACAAGCACGAGCCGGGCGGCTACGTGACGCCCTACGAGTGCGCGGGCGAGGACGCGACCTATATCAGCCGCATCCGCGAAGACGCCACCGTCGAGAACGGGCTCGCGATGTGGATCGTCTCCGACAATCTGCGCAAAGGCGCGGCGCTGAACGCCATCCAGATCGCCGAGTGCCTGATCAACCGCAAGCTGATCACCGCCAAGCAGAAAGCGGCATAACTCCTAAGCCGTCACCCTGAGGTGCTCGGCGCGAAGCGCCGAGCCTCGAAGGGCGGCAGCACAGACGCCCGGGTTGCATCCTTCGAGGCTCGTGGAGCCTGTCATCGGGCCGGCCACTTCGGGCGGGACCCGTTGGCTCGCACCTCAAGATGACGAGCGCTGCGGTGAAGCGAATAACGCCGCAGCACTGCCCGCCGTAACTGGCGAAAATTCACCGGTCGCGTTATCACGCACCGAGAGCTGCCCGGTTGCGACGCCGAAATAGGCGCCGTGGATAGCGACCTGCGCCGCGCTCGACCAGTTTCCGCAGCCGCGGAAACGTCAGGAGATTGTCGAGGCTGTTGGCGACGTTGGCCTGTTCGAGCCGCGCCAGATAATCCGGCCAGGCCATGCCGTCCGGCGTGCCGACCTTATCCGCCGCCGGCGCCATCAGCCGCATCCATCTGCCGATGAAATCGCCGGGCGACAGCGGCTCCGCCTTCTCGGCAAAGGCTTTGACGCCGCCGCAATGGGCGTGGCCGAGCACGACGATGTGCTTGACCTTCAGCGCGGCGACGCCGAATTCGAGCGCCGCGGAGACGCCGTGCGCCTGCCCGTCGGGCGCGTAAGGCGGCACGATATTGGCGACATTGCGCACGACGAACAGCTCGCCCGGGCGTGCGTCGAAGATGACTTCCGGCGAGACGCGCGAGTCGGAGCACCCGATCACCATCACTTCCGGCGATTGCCCGGCTTCGGCGAGTTCGCGATAGCGATCCTGCTCGCGCGGCAACCGGCCGTCGCGAAAGGCGCGGTATCCGTCAATCAAACGCTCGGGGAACGGCATGCGGCGCACTCAATCATGCCGCCTTTGCATTTGGCAACCAGCGCCGGTGAGGCATTGGCACGCAGCCTGCAGGCCCGCTAATTTGAGGCCGGATCGAGAGAGGAACGAGCCATGACCATGCGCCCGCGCCGCAGCGTGCTCTACATGCCCGGATCGAACGCGCGCGCCATGGAGAAGGCGCGCGAGCTTCCCGCCGACGCCGTGATCTTCGATCTCGAGGATGCGGTGGCGCCCGACGCCAAGGCCAAGGCGCGTGAGCTGATCGTTCAGGCACTGCAGAAAGGCGGCTTCGGCAGCCGCGAGGTCCTGGTCCGCATCAATGGGCTCGATACCGCGTGGTGGCTGGACGACCTTGGCGTCGCGGCCGCCAACCCCGACGCGATCCTGGTGCCGAAGGTCTCGACGCCGCAACAGCTCCGTGAGGTCGGCAAGCACCTCGTCGGCGTCAGCAAGGAGAAACACGTCCGCATCTGGGCGATGATGGAAACGCCGCTCGCCATGCTCAACGCGGGTGAGATCGCGGCGGCGGCACTCGATCCGGAAACGCGCCTCTCCGGTTTTGTCATGGGCACCAACGATCTCGCCAAGGACACACGCGCCCGCCTGGTGCCGGGCCGGGCGCCGATGCTGCCGTGGTTGATGAATTGTGTTGCCGCGGCGCGCGCCTACGGCCTCGATATCCTCGACGGCGTCTATAACGAACTCGGCAATGCCGACGGTTTCGCCGCCGAATGCCGGCAGGCGCGCGATCTCGGATTCGACGGAAAAACGCTCATTCATCCGCAGCAGATCGCGGCCTGCAACGACGCGTTCTCGCCGAGTGCCGACGAAGTGTCATGGTCGCGGAAGATCATCGCCGCGTTTGAGCTGCCCGAGAACAGAGGCAAGGGCGTCATCCAGGTTGATGGCCGCATGGTCGAGATCCTGCATGCCGAGATGGCGAGGCGGACGGTGGCGATCGCCGACGCGATTGCGCGGAGCCAGGCCGCATAGCTTTTCGTTCAATCCCGCGTGAACTCGCCGCCTGCGATGGTGCGGGCGCGAATCCGATGGGGGATAACGAGCGATGCTGCCTCAATAAAGTTCCAATGGGGCGGTGTACTGGTCCGAAATCGCGGGGCAGCGGCTATGCGGCACTTGGTCGTATGGGGTTTGGAGTTCTTCAAGCTTCTCGGCGGACGGCGGCTTCATCCCTTGGTCGCCCAATGCCCGATCTGCCAGCAGATGGTTCGCCTTCACGTCGATCAGGCCGGCCGCCGGCACGCGATGGCGCATGCAAGGTCGTTGTACGAGGGCTCCCGGTTTGACGTCCATTATGCCGCTGCGGCCAAGTGTGTCGGTTCGGGCGCCTCAAAGGTATTTCATCCACGCCCGAACGAGCACCAGCGGTTCAAGCTGCCCAATACGTTGCTTGAAAAGTAACGGGCGATTGTTGGCGCCCGAAAAAGCCAGCCCGCTTTACGTCTTCAACCGGTATCCGGTCTTGAAGATCCACCATACGATGGTCAGGCAGACGGCGAGAAAAACCAAAATCGCTCCCGCACTGATGCCGACGTTAACGTCGGAGAGATCGAAGAAGCTCCAGCGGAATCCTGAGATCAGATAAACGATCGGATTGAACAGCGTCACCGTATGCCAGAACGGCGGCAGTACGCTGGTCGGGTAGAAAGTGCCGCCGAGAAACGTCAACGGCGTGATGATCAGCAGCGGCACCACTTGCAGTTTGTCGATGCTGTCGGCCCAGATGCCGAGGATAAAGCCAAGCAGGCTGAAGCTCAGCGATGTGAGAACCAGAAAGGCGAGCATCCAGAGCGGGTGCACGATGTGCATCGGCACGAACAGCGCCGACGTGGCCAGAATGATCATGCCGAGCAGGATCGATTTGCTGGCGGCGGCGCCGACATAGCCGAGCACGATCTCGAACGCCGAGGCCGGCGCCGAAAGGACTTCATAGATGGTCCCGGAGAACCGGGGAAAGTAGATGCCAATGGCGGCATTGCTGACGCTTTGGGTGAGCAGCATCAGCATCATCAAACCGGGCACGATGAAAGCGCCATAGGTGACGCCCTCGATCGCGCTGATGCGCGAGCCGAATGCCGCGCCAAAGACCACGAAGTAGAGCGAGGTCGAGATCACCGGCGAGACGATACTTTGCAGCCAGGTGCGCCGGGTGCGCGCCATCTCGAAGCGGTAAATCGCGCCGACGGCATGAAGGTTCATTGCTGCTGCCTCACCAAACCGACGAAAATCTCTTCCAGCGAGCGCTCGGTCGTCATCAGGTCCTTGAAGGGCAATCCCGCGCTGCGCAGATCGTCGAGGAGGTCCGTGACGCCGGTTTGTTGACGCTGGGTGTCGTAGTTGTAGATCAGCTTGCTGCCGTCGCCGGCAAGCGTCAGATTATGTTTCGCAAGCGCCGGCGGCACCGCGACGATCGGCTCCCGCAACTCCAGCATCAGTGTCTTCTGGCCGAGCTTCCGCATCAGCTCGGCCTTGTCCTCGACCAGGATGATCTCGCCTTTGTTGATCACGCCGACCCGGTCGGCCATCAGCTCGGCTTCCTCGATGTAGTGCGTGGTCAGGATAATAGTCACGCCGGACGCCCGTAGCGTGCGCACCATCTCCCACATGTCCTTGCGCAATTCGACATCGACGCCGGCGGTCGGTTCATCGAGGAACAAAATGCGCGGCTCGTGCGACAGCGCTTTGGCGATCATCAGCCGGCGTTTCATGCCGCCGGAAAGCGTTACGATTTTGTTGTCCTTTTTGTCCCACAGCGACAGGTCTTTCAGCACTTTTTGAATGTAGGCCGGATGCGGCGGCTTGCCGAACAGGCCGCGGCTGAACGACACCGTCGACCACACCGTCGAAAACATGTCGGTTGAGATTTCCTGCGGCACGAGGCCGATCAGCGAGCGGGTGATGCGGTAATCGGCAATGATATCGTGGCCGTCGACCAGGACCTTGCCGCCCGACGCATTGACGATGCCGCAAATGATGCCGATCAGCGTGGTCTTGCCGGCGCCATTCGGTCCGAGCAGCGCGAAAATCTCACCATGGCGAATCTCAAGGTTGATGTCCTTGAGCGCCTGGAAACCGGACGCGTAAGTCTTGTTGAGATGCGAAACGGTAATGGCGGGGGTCATAACGGCTTTTTCTTTCGTCATTCCGGGGCGCCGCGAAGCGGCGAGCCCGGAATCCATATTCACGGATGGCGGTTATGGATTCCGGGCCCCTCGCTGCGCTCGGCCCCGGAATGACGGAGCTGTCTTCACAACCAAGGCCGGGCGGCCTTGGATTTCTGCTCGAAGCTGCCGATCTGTTGGTCCTTCACCATGGTGAGCCCGATATCGTCGAGCCCGTTGAGCAGGCAATCTTTGCGATGTGGATCGATTTCGAATTTCACGACGCCGCCGTCGGGACCGCGGATTTCCTGCTTGGCAAGGTCGACCGTCAGCGTCGCGTTGGCGCCGCGCTCGGCATCATCGAACAGTTTCTCCAGATCTTCCGGCGAAACCTGGACCGGCAGCACACCGTTCTTGAAACAATTGTTGTAGAAGATGTCGCCGAACGACGTCGAAATCACGCAGGTGATGCCGAAATCCTTGAGCGCCCAGGGTGCGTGCTCGCGCGAGGAGCCGCAGCCGAAATTGTCGCCGGCGACCAGTATCTTCGCCTTGCGATAGGCCGGCTTGTTGAGCACGAAGTCCGGATTCTCGCTGCCATCGTCGCGATAGCGCTTTTCCGAGAACAGGCCGGCGCCAAGCCCGGTGCGCTTGATGGTTTTCAGGAATTGCTTGGGAATAATCATGTCGGTGTCGACATTGATCATCTTCAGCGGCGCCGCGACGCCTTCAAGCACGGTGAACTTTTCCATTGTATCGATCCTGCGCGAAACGCTTCCGTAGCCGCTAAATGGCGCGGCTCCGGGCGCGGGTCAACCCTTTGCCGCTACCGCAGATTTCACGGGTTCTTTTGCAGTTTCTTCGGGAGTTTCTTGCGCCTTGAACTTCGACTCACGGTCGAGCGTGCAAACCTGGATATGATACTCGGTGTAATACTTCTGCCGCGCCAGTCTTTGGGCTGCGAGATGCTCGGGGTTGGTACGCCAGGCGCGCATACCTGCCTCGTGTTCGAACTCTACAATCGTGACCCGCTCGCCGTCGTCGGCAAAAAAGCCCTTGTGCGAGATATAGCCGGGCATGGTTGCGGCGATCGCGGCCATGCGATCGACCAAGGCAACGTATTCGTCTCGAAATCCCGGCCTCAGGCGGGAGCGAAACACCGTCACGATCATGGCATTGCTCCATGTTTCAGCCCCACCGGCTAACGTTACATCCAGCATGGTCGCGGCAGACTGGGGCGCGCCGCTCGTAAGTTTTGGTTGCCCTCAAAAGCGGACTTCACGCGAATATCGAGGGAAGTCTGCCATGTGCTACCGGCGCGAGATTGGCCGGATCTTCGTTTTATCTTCAGGCTCCTGGCGCCTCAGGCTTCAGATAAACAATCAGGCAACAAATACACATTCCGAGCCCGACCAGCGGATATTTCAACGCCACGCTCGCGGCGATGCCGAAGACACATAAGGTCGTAATCAGACCGGAAGCGCATGATCCTGCGCTTCCCTCGGCGAGAGCCTCCTTTGAGATCCCGGGGCCCGCTCCATAAGCTCCCAGATCAAAGCTATATACGTTGCGTTCACCAGGAAGAAGACTGCAGCATAAAAGGCAACTGGTTGCGGTGCCAATTCGCTCACGGCCATCCAAGCGGTGGAAAGCGGCAGCAGCGACACGGAAAAAAGGTGCGCGAAATTGAACCACATCAAACGTGGGGTGGCCTCAGTGGCATAGCGTAAAAGATGGTGATGCACTAGAGGCCAACCCGCATCACCGGCGGAGCGCAACTCGGTCCTGACGGCAAAGCGAACAGCGGGCCTTTGAAGCCGCAATGGAGCTACAAAGCGCCTTGGGTGAACAACCTCTCGGACGGGCTTTCGGTCAAGGACATACAAACCCAGCATGGTCGTATTGACCCAAACGATGGCGATGAAAAGATAGCTCACGGCATAACTGAGCCAGGTAGGCCAAAGCAAAAATAAGCCTTTAAAAGTGGGGACTTCGGGCGGGAGTCAAAACCAGCACGGTTATAAGGACAGCAAAAACGCCATCGGAGAACATGCTGAGACGTTCCGGAGTACCTCTCGGATATGGCACAGCCGTCACCCTTTTCGTCGATCAAGAGCAGCTCGATATGTCCACTTCGACCGCAAAAGCAGATATCGCCGTCCTTGTACGACAGCAACCTGGCTGCTGTTTATGAGTACCCCGTCCGAGTCAGCGCAAGTGAGCTGTGCCCTGCTGGGTCTCGCTCTTTGGCAAGCCGCCAAGTTCGTTGACCCAGGACTGCGCCGAGCGCGCCCAGATCTGCTGCTTGGGCGGCAGTTGATCGCGCTGGCGCAAAATACCGACCCGCAACATGTATGAATCCTTGGGGCCGTCGCCGGGCGTGGTCGAGTAGATCGGCGAGCCGCATTTTGGGCAGAACGCCTGCGCCCGCCGGTTACCGCTCTCCGCTATTTTTTCGTAGAGCGTCGGTTGCCCCGTCATTTTAAAGGCGCTGCCCGGCGTTGGAACCGAGATGCGAAACGCCGAGCCGGTGCCTGACTGGCAATCGGTGCAGTTACAGATCGTGACTTTCGCGGGATCGACTTCGGCTTCAATTGTGATGAAGCCGCAATGGCAACGACCATCGACTTTCATGAGACAGTTCCCTTTGTTTGTTCCGCGGTTTCTTCAATGGCGGCCATGTCGGCGTCCGAAAGGCCAAAATGATGACCGATCTCGTGCACCAACACGTGTCTGACGATCGCGCCCAGCGTCTCGTCATGTTCGGCCCAATAATCCAGAATCGGCCGGCGATAGAGCCAGATCATATTCGGCATCTGCACCGGCGCGCTTTCGCTGCGAAACGGCAGGCCGACGCCGTGGAACAGGCCGAGCAGATCGAACTCGCTCTCGGCGGCCATCTGATCGAGCACGTCGTCGGTTGCAAAATCGTCGACTTGAATAACCAGATCGACGCACAAGTCCCGAAACCGGTGCGGCAAATGCCGAAAGATTTCGCCGGCAAGGACTTCGATCTCGGCGAGCGAAGGCGCCTTCAACTGCCGCCAAGCCAGCGGATCGGAGGACGGATCGGGCATGCGGATGTTTTAGCGCAGATTACGCTCTTCCGCTCGTCCCCGCGGAAGCGGGGACCCCGTTCTGCCAGCAAGCGATCTGGATTCCCGCTTGCGCGGGAATGAGCGGCAAATGTGTCTCGGCCATGATTGACGGACGGAGCGTCATGCGGGACGCTCAAAGCGGGCGCGGAGGCGGGCAACGGAGCCGAACGATTATGTCTGCAAGATCGGTCAACGCCATCGCCGGTTTCGCGCTGCTGTTATCGGCGGCATCGCCTGCGTTGGCGCAAATGCCGACGCCGACTGGAACCGGCCCCTCGGCCACGCTGCCCGGCGGGCCGCCGCGCATTGAGGTCAATCCGCGCCGATTGCTCTACCGGCGCTGCGCCGATCGATACGTGATCCAATACCGGCCGAGCGGGCGCGTGCTGTTCCCGGAACAGCATTGTTGGTGGGTCCGAGGCTAGCGCGCCGTCATTGCGGGCAAAGCGAAGCAATCCAGTCCGGCCACGCGGTTTTGGACGGCTTCGTCGCGGAGCTTGTCATCGGACCGGGCATTTTGGGCCGGACCCGTTGGCTCCTCGCGAGGCTTAGACTAGTGCCACTCCCGCACGTCGACGAAATGCCCGGCAATCGCGGCGGCGGCGGCCATCGCGGGCGAGACCAGATGGGTGCGGCCCTTGTAGCCCTGCCGGCCCTCGAAATTGCGGTTTGAGGTCGAGGCGCAGCGTTGGCCCGGCGCCAGTTTGTCCGGGTTCATCGCCAGACACATCGAGCAGCCCGGCTCGCGCCACTCGAAGCCGGCCTTGACGAAAATCTTGTCCAATCCTTCGGCCTCGGCTTGTTCCTTCACCAGGCCCGAGCCGGGAACGATCATGGCGCCGACGTTGGCGCTGACTTTCTTGCCGTCGACGACGCGGGCTGCGGCCCGCAGATCCTCGATCCGTCCGTTGGTGCAGGAGCCGATGAAGACGCGATCGATCGCGATCTCGGCGATCTTCTCGCCACCCTGCAATCCCATATAGGCCAGCGAGCGTTCCGCCGCCTCGCGCTTGTTGGCGTCGACGATGTCCTCGAGGCGCGGCACGCGCCCGGTTATGGAGATAACCTGCTCGGGGCTTGTCCCCCACGTCACCAGCGGCGGCAACATGGCGGCGTCGAGCTTGATCTCGCGATCGAAGTGGGCGCCATCGTCGGAACGCAGCGTCTCCCAATAACGCATCGCCTCGTCCCAGGCTTTACCCTTCGGCGACCGCGGACGATCTTTCAGATATTCATAGGCCTTCTCGTCCGGCGCGATAAACCCGGACTTGGCGCCGCCCTCGACCGACATGTTGCAGACGGTCATGCGGCCTTCCATCGACAGTGCGCGAATGGCTTCGCCGGCATATTCGAGCGCGTAGCCGGTGCCGCCGGCAGTGCCAATCTCGCCGATGATGGCGAGGATGATGTCTTTTGCGGTGACGCCTTCCGGCAGCTTGCCGTCGACGACGGCGCGCATGTTCTTCGATTTCTTCTGGATCAGCGTCTGCGTCGCCAGTACGTGTTCGACCTCAGAGGTGCCGATGCCGATCGAAAGCGTGCCGAAAGCGCCATGCGTGCCGGTGTGGCTGTCGCCGCAGACGAGCGTCACGCCCGGCAGCGTAAAGCCCTGCTCGGGACCGATGATGTGAACGATGCCCTGGCGCTTATCGAACTCGTTGAAATATTCCAGACCAAAGAACTTGGCGTTCTCCGCGAGGTAGGCGATCTGCGCTTCGCTCTCCGGGTCGGGATTTTTCTGCCGCCGATCGGTGGTCGGTACGTTGTGGTCGACGACGCACAGCGTCTTCTCCGGCGCGCGGACCTTGCGCCCGGACAGCCGCAGCCCCTCGAACGCCTGCGGGCTGGTCACCTCGTGCACGAGATGGCGATCAATGTAGATCAGACTGGTCCCGTCGGCGGCTTCGTCGACGAGGTGGTCGTCCCAGATTTTATCGTAGAGGGTACGCGGATTGGCCATGGTCAAGAAACTCCAGCAACGATGTGGAGCATATAATCACGATGCGAGCTTGATATTACTTCGCGGCTTTGGCCGCGGCAGCGGCCTCGTTTTGCGCGCTGTGATCCTGCCGCTCGACGATGCGCGCCGACTTGCCGCGGCGGCCGCGGAGATAATAGAGCTTGGCGCGGCGCACCTGGCCGCGGCGCACCACCTTGATCGAGTCGATCATCGGCGAATAGAGCGGGAATACGCGCTCGACGCCTTCGCCGTACGAAATCTTCCGTACGGTGAAATTCTCGTTCAGGCCGGCGCCGGAGCGGCCGATGCAGACGCCTTCATAGGCCTGCACGCGGGTGCGCTCGCCTTCGATAATCTTAACGTTCACCACGAGCGTGTCGCCCGGCTGAAATTCGGGGATTTCCCTGCCGGCGGAGAGCTTCGCCATCTGTTCGTTTTCGATTTCTTTGATCAGGTTCATGGCAAGTCTCCAACGGCTGCGCATCGGCTGCGCTGCGGCGCGATTTCGGCCGGGGTTAAACGGGTTGGCGCAGCTTCTACGCTACCGCGCCGGATTTGTCACCTTCTCGTCACCCGGTATGCGAACCGGTCCGAAAGCGCCGTAAATAGGCCGCCCACAGGTCCGGCCGGCGCTCGCGGGTCAGCCGTTCGGCCTCGGATCGCCGCCAGGCGGCAATCTTGCCGTGATCGCCCGAAAGCAGCACCTCGGGGATTGGCCGGCCTTCCCAGGTTTGTGGCCGGGTGAAGTGCGGATACTCCAAAAGCCCTTCGGTAAAGCTCTCCTCGGCGCTTGAAGCGGACGCGCCCATCACGCCCGGGAGCAGCCGTACGCAGGCATCAATCAGCACCATCGCCGCGATCTCGCCGCCGGAAAGGACATAGTCGCCAATCGAGACCTCTTCGAGGGCGCGCGCCGCGATCACACGCTCGTCGATGCCTTCGAACCGGCCCGAAACCAGCACCACGCCGGGCCCCTGGGCGAGCGATTCCACCCGCGCTTGGGTTAACGGCGTTCCACGGGGGGAGAGGAAAAGCCGTGGGCGTGGGTCGGCTGCCGTCGTGTCGATAGCACGGCCGAGTACATCGGCCTTCATCACCATCCCCGGACCACCGCCGGCGGGGGTATCGTCCACGGTGCGATGTTTGTCGGTCGCGGACGCACGGATGTCGACAACATCGAGCGACCAGGCGCCTGAAGCCAGTGCCTTGCCGGCAAGGCTTGCGCCCAAAGGGCCCGGAAAAACATCCGGGAAGATGGTCAGCACACTCGCTCGCCACATCTTAGCCTCGCGGCGAAACCACGATTTGCCCTGCGGCAACATCGACGACTGGCACATGGGCCGCGTCGAACGGGATCAGTTCGGTCTTTCCACCGGTGTCTGCTTTCACCTCGATCAGGTCGCCGGCGCCAAAATTATGGACGGCGATGATCGTGCCGAGACTTTTGCCCGCCGGATCGAGCACGGCCAGGCCAATGAGGTCGGCGTGATAGAACTCATCCGGTTCGTCGGGCTCCGGCAGGCGTTCGCGCGGCACGTAAAGCCTGATATTGCTCAGTTGCTCGGCGGCGTTGCGATCGCAAATCCCTGAGAGCCTCGCCACGAAATGATCCTTCGCCGGCCGCATGGTTTCGATTTCGAAAATGCGGCCGTCTTCGGTTTCGAGCGGGCCGTAGCCGGCGATGGCTTGCGGGTCGGACGTAAACGAGCGGAGCCGAACTTCTCCGCGCACGCCGTGGGCGGCGCCGATTTGCCCAACACAAATGCGGGCGGCGCCTGCCATCACGCGCGCCGGTTACGCCGCCGGTGGAGGTGCGGCGGCAGGAGCAGCACTCGCCGCGGTCTTGGCGGCTTCTTCCCTGGCCTTGCGTTCCTTGCGCGGCACCGCCTTCTCCGGATTGTTGCGCTTCTCCCGTTTCATGATGCCCGCGGCGTCGAGAAACCGCATGACGCGGTCGGAAGGTTGCGCGCCTTTGGCGACCCAGGCTTTGACCTTGTCCATGTCAAGCTTCAGCCGCTCGGCGTTGTCCTTGGGCAACAGCGGATTGAAAAAGCCAAGACGCTCGATGAAGCGCCCATCGCGCGGCGCGCGGCTGTCGGCGACGACGACGTGATAGAACGGCCGTTTCTTGGTTCCTGCGCGAGCCATACGGATAACAACGGGCATTTTGGTTTTCCTTGGTTGAACGAGTCAGTGAGTTTGGGTGAGTAGAACACGGCCTTTGGCGCCGACTGCGGTTTCGCCGTTCTCCTTGCGGATACGGCCGCGCAAATCGACGACGTCGCCCTTGAGGCGCTCGTTGTGTTTAACCGATACGACCAACCATTCGAGCGTGATCGTTTCGTCAGCGTAGATCGGCCGCCGGAAGCGAATCCAGAATTCCAGCCCGAGCATCGCGCCGCGTTGGGAAAAATGCGAGGCGGTCAGCGCCAGCAAATGCGCCGTCGTTTGCGGCCCGCTGGCGATCAATCGGCCGAAGCGTGATTTCGCCGCCAGCTCGGCGTCGTGATGCACCGGGTTTGTGTCGCCGACTGCACTGGCGAACGCGCTGACCGAATTCGGATCGAGCGAAACTTGAGCAGAGAAACGCTCGTGCGGATGGGTGCGCATTATTTCTTTTTTCCGAAACCGGGGAATCCCGGCGGAAGCCCGCCGGGGAGCTTCGGCCCAAGTCCGGGGAGTCCGCTCGGCAGCGCACCCGGCAGACCGGGAAAATTCGGCGGCAGGCCGCCCGCGCCCGCACCCGGCATTCCCGCCGGGAGCCCGCCCGGCATTTTCGCCGCAAGCTTCGCCATCTCTTCCGCGCTGGGCATGCCGCCGCCAAGACCGCCGCCAAAGCCGAGCATGCCTGCAAGCCCGGCCATCGGCCCGCGCTTGGCGCCGCCCCCCATCGCCTTCATCACGTCGGCCATGGTGCGGTGCATTTTCAAGAGGCGATTGATGTCCTCGGGCTTGGTGCCGGAGCCGGCGGCGATACGCCGCTTGCGGCTTGCTTTCAACACGTCCGGATTGCGCCGCTCCTGCGGCGTCATTGAATCAATGATCGCCATTTGCCGCTTGAGCAGCTTTTCATCGAGATTGCGCTCGGCGATCTGGTTCTTGATCTTGGCGACGCCCGGCAGCATCGCCATCAGTCCGCTCATGCCGCCCATGTTTTGCATCTGCGTGAGCTGTTCGCGCAGGTCGGAGAGATCGAATGCGCCCTTGCGCATGCGCTCAACCGCACGCGCCGCCTTCTCCGCGTCGATGGTCGTGCGCGCTTTTTCGACCAGCGCGACAATGTCGCCCATGCCGAGGATGCGGCCGGCGATCCGTGCGGGATCGAAATCTTCCAATGCGTCGAGTTTTTCGCCGGTGCCGATCAGCTTGATCGGCTGCCCGGTGACCGCGCGCATCGACAACGCCGCGCCGCCGCGGCCGTCGCCGTCGACCCGCGTGAGCACGATCCCGGTGAGCCCGACGCGCTCGTTGAAGCTCCGAGCGAGATTGACGGCGTCCTGGCCGGTCAAAGCATCGGCGACCAGCAGCACTTCGTGCGGAGATGCGGCCCGCCGCACTTCAGCGGCCTCGTTCATCATCGCCTCATCGAGGGTGATGCGGCCGGCGGTATCGAGCAGCACCACGTCATAGCCGCCCAGTCGCCCCGCCTGCAGCGCGCGCGTCGCGATCTGAACCGGCGTCTGGCCAGCGACGACCGGCAAAGTGTCGACATTGACCTGACGGCCGAGGACCGCAAGTTGCTCCATCGCCGCGGGACGCCGGGTGTCGAGCGAGGCCATCAGCACTTTGCGCTTTTGCGTTTCAGCAAGACGCTTTGCGACTTTCGCGGTGGTCGTGGTTTTGCCCGAGCCCTGCAGTCCCACCATCATGATGGCGACCGGGGCCGGCGCATTGAGATCGATAGGCTGGGCCTCCGCGCCCAATGTTTCTATGAGCTGATCGTGCACGATCTTCACGACCATCTGGCCGGGCGTGACCGACTTGATGATCGCAACGCCAACCGCGCGCTTCTTTGCGTCTTCGGTGAACGCGCGCGCGACATCGAGTGCCACATCGGCCTCGATCAGCGCGCGCTGCACTTCCTGCAAGGCCGCCGCGACGTCGGCTTCAGACAGTGCGCCGCGCCGCGTCAGCCGGTCGAGGACTGCATTCAAACGTTCGGAAAGACTGTCGAACATTTTTCCCTTCTCACCGCTCCCCGCGCGCGGGAAGAGGTAAAAACACAAACACGCCCGAGGGCGCATCGCGCTGTCGGGCGGTAGCCTCCGGTCTCATGGGCCGGTCGGCGGGCATTAACTTTAGTCTCTTACGAGAGTGCGGCGGAAAATAGGTGCGCGCCCGGCTTACGTCAACCGTGGCATTATGGCTCCGCCGCCGTCATGGCCCAAGCTGGCCCAAGCTGTATAAACGCCCGAATGTCGCGCTATTACAACGGTCCGGTCTCCGATCATTTCGACGGCGAGCGTTTCTTCGACCGGCGCGGCGCGCCGCCGCGAGGCCAGCCCGATCTGCTGCGCTGGATGGTCGACCGATACTGGCGGGGCAAGAGAGCCAAGTGGCCCGCCTGGGCGCCGTCGCCTTACGCCGACCAACCGCCTCCGCGGGTCGAAGGCGCCGGGTGGCGCATCTCTTACATCGGGCATGCAAGTTTCCTCATTCAGACCGCCGGTCTCAATCTGCTGCTCGACCCGGTTTGGTCGAAGCGCGCGTCGCCGTTCCGCCTGGTCGGGCCTAAACGCGTTAACGATCCCGGCGTGGCATTCGCAAAATTGCCGCCCATCGACGCCGTCGTGGTTTCGCATGGCCATTATGATCACCTCGACGTTGTTACGTTGTCGCGGCTTGCCGCCGCCCATCGTCCGCGGGTCATCACGCCGCTTGGCAATGACACCATCATGCGCAATCGAGATCCCGCCATCGCCGCCGAGTCCTATGACTGGGGCGATCGGGTTGAGCTCGGTGCTGGCGTCGCGGTGACGCTGCTGCCGTCGCGGCATTGGTCGGCGCGAAGCCTGTCCGACCGCAACATGTCGCTGTGGGCGTCGATTGTGATCGAGACGCCGGGCGGACGAATCTATTTCGTCGCTGATTCCGGTTATGACGACGGCAGGCATTTCCGCGAGGCGCGTGAGCGCCACGGACCATTCAAACTGGCGATTTTGCCGATCGGGGCGTACGAGCCGCGCTGGTTCATGCGCGACCAACACATGAACCCGGCCGAGTCGGTGCAGGCGTTGATCGATTGCGGCGCCGAGCTCGCGCTCGCCCATCATTTCGGCACGTTTCAACTGACCGACGAAGCGATCGATGCGCCGCTCAGCGCGCTCGCTGAGGCTTTAGAGAGTGCCGCAATCGCTCCCGAGCGATTCCGTGCCTTGCGCCCCGGCGAGGTGTGGGAGCTGTGACGCCTTTTAATTATTTGATCAACACCAGAACGTTGACGACCAGATGATCCTCGTTGGTGGACAGAGGATCGGTGACATATTGCTCAATGAACATGTCCTTGGCCTCGAGCCGCCGCTCGTCAAGATAATTGGTGATCGCTTCGTAGGTGTTGTCCAGCCCGTCATACGATCCGTGATGGACAAATTTCAGTGCATGACCTTCCGGCGATGTACCAACGCTGATGTCGCCGTGTGGCGGTGTCGTCGGCGCCGCGGCGAGCGGGATGGCCGCCTGGTACTGGAAGCCGGTGTCGTCGGTCGAGGTAAAGATAGTCATCGGCTCGCCGTCGGCCTTGAGGTTTTCCTTGGCAATGTAGGCTTTGAGCGTCTTGAGTGAGCCGGTAATGGTCTGGAACGCACTGTCCCAGTTTCCGCTGCCCTTCACGTATACAATCGGCTTGGCGGTGAGCGTCGTTTCCTCACCGAATGGATCGCCGGGAGCGGCGGTTGCCGGCGCGGGTGCGGCATCCGGTTTCGCCGGGGCAGCGGGGGCCGCTGGCGTCGATGTTTGCGCTTGAGAAGACTGCGGCCCGGCAAAGGAGATGGCCGTGACTGCCACACCGATGCAAACGGCGAAGCGGAGAAACATCAGAGACTCCCGTATGTGAGCCGGCACGCTTGGTTGGTGCCGTCCCTCTGTTTGCCATTACAGATAATTTTGCCACGACACCCTGTGGCCGGCGCCCCAACCGAAATCGTGCCACTGGCGTCCAACACCCAAGTCCTCATATAAGTCCTTACATTCGGGCATAATCATGGGCACCTTGGCGAACTGCGATTTCGTCAAAATGAACGGTCTCGGCAACGAGATAGTGATCGTCGATCTGCGGCGAGCGCCAAACCCGATCGAAGCGGGCGAAGCGCGCGCTGCGGCGCGTCAGGAGCCGTTCGACCAGCTTATGGCGCTCTATCCGTCGCGCGACGGTGCCGATGCGTCAATACGGATTTATAACAGCGACGGTTCGGAGGCCGGCGCCTGCGGCAATGGTATGCGCTGTGTGGCCTCTTTGATCAGCGCCGAGACCGGCAAATCGCGTCTTAATTTCGATACCGCGTCGGGCGCCGTCTCCTGTTGGCGCGAAGATGAAGGTTTGTTCACAGTCGATATGGGCGCGCCGCGTTTTCGCTGGAAGGACATTCCGCTGGCGAGGGAAATGCCGGACACACGCGCGATTGACTTTCAGTTCGGGCCTCCTGGTGCGCCGATTTTGAGGTCGCCTTCAGTCGTGAACATGGGCAATCCGCACGCGATCTTCTGGGTGGAGAAGCCGCAACTCTATGACCTGGCGAAGATCGGCCCGCAGATCGAACATGATCCGCTATTTCCCGAGCGCGCCAACATCACACTCGCCGCGACGCCTTCGCGTGATCGTGTGGTGATCCGCACCTGGGAGCGCGGCGCCGGCCTGACCAAAGCCTGCGGATCTGCGGCCTGTGCGGCGGCAGTCGCCGCGGCCCGGCTCGACCGCACCGGCCGCAAGGTTGCGGTCACCTTGCCCGGCGGCGAGCTTTTGATCGAATGGCGGGAGAGCGACGATCACGTCTTGATGACCGGCCCGGCTGAATACGAGTACGCCGGACGTTTCGATGCGGCTTTGTTTGCTGGCGCCGGGGCGGCGTGAGGCGATGAGCGTCGACGTCGTCACTTTCGGCTGCCGCCTCAATGCCGCCGAGTCCGAAGTGATCCGCCGCGAAGCGGAACGTGCCGGCTTAGACGATACGGTGGTGGTCAATACCTGCGCTGTCACGGCCGAAGCGGTTCGCCAGGCGCGGCAAACCATCCGGGCGCTCCGCCGCGAACGGCCGCAAGCAAAGATCGTTGTTACCGGCTGTGCGGCGCAAACCGAGCCGCAGACTTTTGATGGCATGGCTGACCGCGTGCTCGGCAATGCCGAGAAACTCGATACTGCGGCGTGGAACGACGCGCGCACGGCGTTCGATCTTGGCGATGCGCCGAAGGCGGTCGTCAACGACATCATGGCGATCAGAGAGACCGCGCCGCATTTGATCGAAAGTTTTTCCGGTCGCACCCGCGCCTTCGTCCAGGTGCAAAACGGCTGCGACCATCGCTGCACCTTTTGCATCATTCCCTATGGCCGCGGCAATTCGCGCTCGGTGGCGATGGGGGCGGTGGTCGCCGACGTGCGGCGTCTGGTCGGCAACGGCTGTTGCGAAGTCGTGCTAACCGGCGTCGATATCACCAGCTACGGCGCCGATTTGCCGGGTGGGCCGAAACTCGGCACGCTGGTCAAGCAAATCCTCAAGCATGTTCCCGAGCTGAAGCGGCTGCGGCTTTCATCAATCGACTCGGTTGAGGCGGACTGCGATTTGATCGATGCGTTCGCCCGGGACGAGCGGCTGATGCCGCACCTGCATCTGTCGCTGCAGGCCGGGGATGATTTGATCCTCAAGCGCATGAAGCGCCGCCACGCGCGCAACGACGCGATCGCATTCTGCGCCACCTTGCGCCGGCTGCGGCCGGACATTGTGTTCGGCGCCGATATCATCGCCGGCTTTCCGACCGAGACCGAGGAGATGTTCAAAAACTCGCTCGCCCTGGTCGATGAGTGCGGCCTGACGCACCTGCATGTCTTTCCGTTCTCGGCGCGGGAAGGAACGCCGGCTGCGCGCATGCCGCAGCTTTCCCGCACCATCGTCAAAGAACGCGCGCGGCGTTTGCGCGAGCGCGGCGCGACAGCGCTGCGGCGGTATCTCGATGCCGAGATCGGCATGACGCGGCGGGTTTTGGTGGAGTCGCGCTGCGCAAGGACGTACCGAGCAGTTCACGCAAGTCTCGCTCGGGACGCCGGCAGAACCCGGCGCGATCGCCGAACTAAAAATGGTCGGGCACGACGGCAAGCGATTGCTGGCGTCGTGACGGCCGCGTCATTCGGCGGCCTGAGTATCAGGCTCACCGGTCCATCCGCACGCCGCCAAGGCGGCGCGCATGTGCGGCGGCACTGGCGCGCTAACGCGGATCGGCGCGCGATTCTTGTACAGCGGCACAACAATTTCGCGCGCCTGCAGATGCAGCATTGGACCGCCGTTGCGCGGTGCGGTGCCATAGATCGCGTCGCCCAAAATCGGCCAGCCCATTTCGGCGCAATGGACGCGGAGTTGATGCGTGCGGCCGGTCAGCGGCTCAAGCGCAAGCCACGTCAACGTTTTACCCTCCCCTGGAGGGGGAGGGTCGACGGCGCGCACGAGCGCGGCGTCGGGGTGGGGTGAAGCGGTGAGGCCGTTCACCCCCACCCGCCCGCCTTCGCGCTGCGCGCTTCGGCCGGCGACCTCCCCCCTCCAGGGGGAGGTGATTTGCGAACGCCCCAGCACCTTCCACCGCGTCACCGCCGGTTGGCCTTGTTGAGGATCGTGCTTCATCCACCAGCCGCGCGTCGCATCAAGGCGGCCGAGCGGAAGCTCGATCCTGCCTTCGTCAGCCTCGGGCGAACCCTCGACGACGGCCCAGTAGGTCTTGTCGATGGCGCCGGACTTGAACAGCTTGCCAAGCTGCGCCAGCGCTTTGCGATGGCGGCCGAGCACAAGGCAACCGGAGGTGTCACGGTCGAGCCGATGCGCGAGTGCCGGCGCGCGCGGCAGGCCGAAGCGCAACGCGTCGAAATGATCCTCCAGGCTTTCGCCGCCTTTGGGGCCGCGATGCACGGCGAAGCCTGCCGGCTTGTCGAGCACCAACATCAGCCCGTCGCGATAGAGAAGCCGCGACACCATCTCATCTGGGGTCATGGTTGCGTACCTTGACGGAACCGCTATCACGAGTGCCTTAACGGCAACAGCATTAGTGAAATGAACGACACCGCGACACAAACGAAGCGCAATTGGTGGCAGCGCCTCACCGGCGGGCTCAAGCGCACGTCGTCTGCGCTTGGCAGCGCCATCTCGGATCTCGTTGTCAAACGCAAACTCGACGCGGCAACCATTGCCGAGATCAAGGACGTGCTGATCCGGGCCGATCTCGGTCTCGAAACGGCCGAACGCATCGGCACCGCGCTGGGCCAGAGCCGCCACGCGGCGGAGATTTCCGCCGAAGAGGTTAAAGCCGTGGTCGCCGCTGAAATCGAGACCGCGCTCACTCCGGTCGCGCTGCCGCTGGTGATCAATGCGGCGAACAAACCGTTCGTCATTCTCGTCGCCGGCGTCAACGGCTCCGGTAAGACCACGACGATCGGCAAGCTCGCCGCAAAGTTCCGCGCCGAGGGTCGCAGCGTGATGCTCGCGGCCGGCGATACCTTTCGCGCCGCCGCCATTGAGCAACTGAAAATCTGGGGCGAGCGGACCGGCGCGCCCGTGATCGCGCGGGAAGCCGGAGCCGATGCCGCCGGACTTGCGTTCGATGCCGTGCGGGCCGCAAAGGAGAGCGGCGCCGATGTTCTTCTGATCGATACTGCTGGCCGTTTGCAGAACCGCACCGAATTGATGAGCGAGCTGGAAAAGATCGTGCGCGTGATCAAGAAGGTCGATCCAAGCGCGCCGCACGCGGTGTTGCTCGTGCTCGACGCGACGGTCGGGCAGAACGCGCTCTCGCAGGTCGAACTGTTCCGCAAAGCTGTTGGCGTCACCGGCCTCGTCATGACCAAGCTTGACGGCACCGCACGCGGCGGCATTTTGGTCGCCATCGCCGCGAAATTTTCCGTGCCGGTCCACTTCATCGGCGTCGGCGAAAGTGTCGACGACCTGGCGCCGTTCTCGGCGCGGGATTTCGCCCGCGCCGTCGCCGGGCTCGATTCATAGTTGGAGACGTAATGTTGAAGGCGCAGATGCGATGACCGCAACGGCTAAACCGCAGCTCAATCCACTCCTCAAGCTCGCGTTCGATCTTGGGCCGCTGGTGCTGTTCTTTTTCGCCAATTCCCGCTACGGCATTTTTGTTGCGACCGGCACGTTCATGGTCGCGGTGCTGGCGGCCCTGGCGGCTTCTTATGTGCTGACGCGCCATTTGCCGATTATGCCGGTGGTGACCGCCGTCATTGTGCTGGTGTTTGGCGGACTGACGCTTGTCCTGCACAACGATCTGTTCATCAAGATCAAGCCGACTATTCTCTACGCGCTGTTCGGTGCGGTGCTGCTCGGCGGACTTTTCTTCGGCAAATCGTTTCTTGGCATTATCTTCGATTCGCTGTTCCATCTCACCGACGAAGGCTGGCGCAAGCTGACGGTGCGCTGGGCGATTTTCTTTTTCGTGCTAGCGGTGCTCAACGAGATCGTGTGGCGTAACACGACGACCGACATGTGGGTGAACTTCAAGGTGTTCGGCTTTCTGCCGCTGACCTTCCTGTTCGGCGCGCTGCAATATCCGCTGCTGAGGAAATACGCCGTCGAGCCGGCGGAATAATGATCCGTCAGGATGACGGTGCGGCGGCCGCCAAAGCCTTCTCAATCTCGGGCTTGAGTACAGCGCTGAGATTTTCGGGCGTGATCGGCCCGACAAGCTTATAGGCAATGCGGGCATCGCGGCCGACGACAAAGGTCTCCGGCACACCGTAGACGCCCCAGTCGATGGCGGCGCGGCCCGAGCGGTCGGCGCCCGCGGCGGCGAACGGATTGCCGTAGCGGCCAAGGAAACGCCGGGCATTCTGCGGGTCGTCCTTGTAGTTGATGCCAACGACGCGCACGCGGGTGTCTCCGGCCAACCGCATCAGGAGCGGCGCCTCGTCATGGCAGGGCACGCACCACGACGCCCAGACGTTTACGACGGTCACCGCGCCTTTGAAGGTCGCCGGGTCGATCCCGGGCACAGCCGCGCCGTTGCGATCAAGTCCCGCGACTGGCGGCAAATTGGTTTGCGGCGCCGGGTGGCCGATGAGGGCTGAAGGAATGCGCGAAGGGTCGCCGGCATAAAGCCGGATCAGAAAGAGCGAGACCAGACCGAGGAAAACGAGAAGCGGCACCAGCACCAGGAGGCGCCGGCGTCCAACATTCGCGTTGTCTTTCGCAACGTCGGTCACGCGTCCTCCTTCGCCTGTTTTATCGTCGTCCCGGCGCGCTCCATCGCCGAACGCCGTGTAAAACCGCGCTTCTCCAGGTCCGCGAGTTTGTGCAGCTGCGCGCGGTAGTCGAGCAGCACCCAACCGATGAGCGCGCCAACGATCACAATGGCGCTCGCGTAGGCGGCCAAGATGAAGTCCATGTGATTGGTCGCCTGCATCGTCAGCTCGCGGCGTTGGCTTGCAACAGCCGCAGCGTCCGCACGCGGCGGCGCAGGATTTCGTTGCGCATGGCGGCGAGAAGCAGCGTGAAGAACAACAACGTGAAGGCTATCGCCATGGTGAGCAACGGGATCAGGATCGACGGATCGATGGTCGGCGCGCCGAGGCGAAATACCGACGCCGGCTGATGCAAGGTATTCCACCAATCGACCGAGAATTTGATGATCGGCAGGTCGATCGCGCCGACCAGCGTCAGGATCGCTGCCGCCCGCGCCGCGCGCGAAGGATCCTCCACTGTACGCCACAGCGCGATGACGCCGAGATAAAGCAAAAAAAGCAGGAGCACCGATGTGAGTCGCGCATCCCACACCCAATAGGTGCCCCACATCGGCCGCCCCCATAGCGAACCGGTGACGAGACACATCAGGGTGAAGGCGGCGCCGATTGGCGCTGCCGCTTTCGCGGTCACATCGGCGAGCGGGTGACGCCAAACCAGCGTGCCGAGCGCGGCGAGCGTCATCACGCCCCACGCCAGCATGCCAAGCCAGGCGCCAGGGACGTGAAGAAACATGATCTTGACGGTCGCGCCCTGCTGATAGTCGTCGGGCGCGATCGTCGCCTGATTGATGGCGAACGCAAACGCAATCACCGTCAGGCCGCTCAGCCACGGCAGCGTGCGGTCGGCAAAGTTCAGGAAGCGCGACGGGTTGGCGAGATCGGCGATGGCCATCGCAGGTTTCCTAATGAGTTCGGCGCTGTTGCACAACGTTGCCGGTAGTCGCGCGCTTCCAACTTTGCCTGAGCACAATGGCTATTTCGTTTTTACTATTCAATTTCTTGCCGCAACGCGGCCGCCGCTGCGAACGGCCCAACCACCAGACTGGCAAGCGTCAGTGCGCAGAGGATCGTAAACGGAGTGCCAAAAGGCACCGGCCCGGTCACGGCCGCATTAGCCGCGGCGACCCCGAAAATGAGCACCGGCACTGCGAGCGGCAATACCAAGACAGCGAGCAGCAGTCCGCCGCGACGCAGTGTCACGGCAAGCGCAGCGCCAATGAGGCCGATGAACGTCAGCGCTGGCGTGCCGACGAGAAGCGTTAACACTAAGGCCCCTGCGGCGTGCGCATCAAGGTTGAGCATCAGCCCGATCAGCGGCGCAGCGATGACCAGCGGCACGCTGGTCGTAAGCCAATGGGCGATGCCTTTGACCAAAACGACAAGTTCGAGTGGCGCGCGGCCGGTGAGAATGAGATCGAGTGAGCCATCCTCGTGGTCAGCGGCAAACAACCGGTCAAGCGCGAGCAGGCTCGCCAGCAGTGCCGCCAGCCACAGAATTGCAGGGCCGATCCGCTGCAGCAGCGCAAGATCGGGCCCGAGCGCGAATGGCACGAGCGTGGCGACGACAAGAAAAAACAGCACGCCCATCAGCGCGCCGCCGCCGACGCGCACGGCAATACGCATATCGCGGACGAGAATGGCGGCAAGCGCGGTCATTGCTGCTCTGCCTCCTCGTCGTGCGGGGCAGGGGCGTGATCGAGCCGCAATTCGGACGCGCCGTCGAGCCCGATCGGCCCATGGGTCGCGGCGAGGATCAGGCCGCCGCCGGCCAAATGGGTACCCATGATTTCGCGCAGGCGTTCCTGAGCCGCGGTGTCCAGCGCGCTGGTTGGCTCGTCGAGCAGCCAGATCGGACGTTTGACGGCAAGGAGTTGTGCGATCGAAAGGCGGCGGCGCTGCCCGGCCGAAAGGTAAGCAGCCGGCAGGTCGGCGAGCGAATCAAGCCCGACCGCCGCCAGCGGGCCGCGGATTTCGGCGGAGTCTCCGCCAAGAAACCCGGACCAAAACCGAAGATTTTCGCCGACCGAGAGCGACGGCTTCAGCGCATCCTGATGCCCGAGGTAGTGGGCCTGCTCGCCGACCGTCAATTCCGAATCGCCCCCTTCCAGGGCGAGGCGGCCGGCGGCGACGCGAAGAAGCCCGGCCACCATGCGCAGCAGCGATGATTTTCCGGCGCCGTTCCGACCGGCGACGATCAGGCTTTGGCCGCCCGCCACGGAAAAGCTGATCCCGCCGAAAACGTCGCGGCCGCCGCGCCGGCAGGCGAGATCAAAGGCCGAAAGCCGCATTGACGTTTCCAAACAATCCAGCAATTTCGAGCATCATATCGGCCATTCCTTTGTCGAACTGGAACAAATCTTGAAAACGCCCTATAAGCCGGACGACGGGTAAACGGCGCGTTCAGGACGCCTGCCGCGCCCTGCCACCAACGGTCTGTTGGAGCCTGTTCCGGCAATTAATGGCCTCTACTTGTGCCGGTCGGCGGCCGGCAGGATGGGAAAATAATCCATGACCTCCCTCGATAGCTTCAAATGTCTGCGGCCGCTCAAAGTCGGCTCCAAAACCTATGCCTATTACAGCCTTCCGGTGGCGGAAAAGAACGGCCTGAAGGGCATTTCGCGGCTGCCGTTCTCGCTCAAGGTGCTGCTTGAGAATTTGCTACGCAACGAGGACGGCCGCTCCGTCACCAAGGAGGACATCCAGGCGGTTGCGCAATGGCTCAAAACCAAGACCTCCGACCGTGAAATCGCTTTCCGGCCGGCACGGGTACTGATGCAGGATTTCACCGGCGTGCCCGCGGTCGTCGATCTCGCCGCCATGCGCGACGCCATGAAGATGCTGGGCGGCGATCCGAAGAAGATCAATCCACTGGTGCCGGTCGATCTCGTCATCGATCATTCGGTCGTGGTCAATTATTTCGGGAGCGACACCGCGTTCAAAAAGAACGTCGACGAAGAGTACAAACAAAATCAAGAACGCTACCGGTTCCTCAAATGGGCGCAACGCTCGTTTGAAGATTTCCGCGTGGTGCCGCCCGGCACCGGCATCTGCCATCAGGTCAATCTCGAATATCTTTCGCAGACGGTTTGGACGGCCAAGGCCAAGCTCAAATTCGCCGACAAGTCCGTCGCCACCGAGCTTGCCTATCCGGACACGCTGGTCGGCACCGATTCGCACACCACCATGGTCAACGGCTTATCGGTGCTCGGCTGGGGTGTCGGCGGCATCGAAGCTGAAGCCGCGATGCTCGGCCAGCCTTATTCAATGCTGCTGCCGGAAGTGATCGGCGTGCGTTTCAACGGCAAGCTCAAGGAAGGCGTCACCGCGACCGATCTCGTTCTGACCGTCACGCAGATGTTGCGCAAGCGCGGCGTGGTCGGCAAGTTCGTCGAATATTTCGGTCCCGGCATGGCCAACCTGTCGATCGCCGACCGGGCGACGCTCGGAAATATGGCGCCCGAGTACGGCGCCACCTGCGGCTTCTTTCCGATCGACGAGGACACCATCCGTTATCTGCGCGATACCGGCCGCGCCGCGGACCGCGTCGCGCTGGTGCTGGCCTACGCCAAGGCGCAGGGCATGTACCACACCAAGACGACGGCCGATCCGATCTTTACCGAAGTGCTCAAGCTTGAGCTCGCTTCGGTGGAGCCTTCGCTGGCGGGGCCGAAGCGCCCTCAGGACCGCGTCCCGCTGAAAGAGGTCAAAAGCGGCTTTGCCGCCGCGATGGACAAGGAATTCGGCAAGGCGGCCGAAATGGACAAGCGCGTTTCGGTCGAGGGGCGCGCCCACACGCTCGGTCACGGCGACGTTGTGATCTCCGCGATTACGTCGTGCACCAACACGTCGAATCCCAGCGTGATGATTGCGGCGGGACTTCTTGCCCGCAAGGCGATCGCAAAAGGCCTCACTGTGAAGCCGTGGGTTAAAACTTCGCTCGCGCCCGGTTCGCAGGTGGTCGGCGAATATCTGGCCAAATCGGGCCTGCAAAAGGATCTCGATAAGCTCGGGTTCAATCTCGTCGGCTTCGGGTGCACCACCTGCATCGGCAATTCCGGTCCGTTGCCGACGGAAATTTCCAAGGCCATCAACGACAGTGATCTGGTCGCCGCCGCCGTGCTGTCGGGCAATCGCAACTTCGAGGGCCGCGTCAACGCCGACGTCCGCGCCAATTACCTGGCTTCGCCGCCGCTGGTCGTGGCCTACGCGATCGCCGGCTCCATGCAGATCGATGTCGCCAGGGCGCCGCTCGGCACCGATCAAAAAGGCAAGAAGGTCTATCTGCGCGACATCTGGCCGTCGAGCCGCGAGGTCGGCGAGTTCATCCGCAAGAACATCAACAAACAAATGTTCACGCGCAAATATGGCGACGTGTTCAAGGGCGACGCCAACTGGCGCAAGATCAGCGTGAAAGGCGCACTGACGTTCCCGTGGGACGACAAATCGACCTACGTGCAGAATCCGCCCTACTTCTCCCATATGTCCAGGCGGCCGGAGCCGCCGACCGACATCATCGATGCGCGGGTGTTGGGGTTGTTCCTCGATTCCATCACCACCGACCACATCTCGCCCGCTGGCTCGATCAAGGTGGATTTGCCGGCCGGAAAATATCTGGTCGATCACAAGGTCAAGCCGATCGATTTCAACCAGTACGGCACGCGCCGCGGCAATCATGAGGTGATGATGCGCGGTACCTTCGCCAACATCCGGCTCAAGAACCAGATGGTGCCCGGCGTAGAGGGTGGCTACACGATCCACTATCCGTCGCGCGAGCGCATGACGATCTACGACGCGGCGATGCGCTACAAGACCGAGCACGTGCCGCTGGTGGTTTTGGCCGGCAAGGAATACGGCACCGGCTCATCGCGCGATTGGGCTGCCAAGGGCACGGTGCTGCTCGGCGTGCGTGCAGTGATCGCGCAGTCGTTTGAACGCATCCATCGCTCCAATCTGGTGGGCATGGGCGTTGTTCCGCTGGTGTTCGAAGAAGGCACCACGTGGCAAACACTCGGCCTGAAAGGCGACGAGCTGGTCACCATCCGCGGGCTGCACAGTGATCTCAAGCCGCACCAGCGGCTGATTGCCGAGATCATCGCGGCTGACGGCGGCCTCAAGCGCGTCCCACTGATCTGCCGTATCGACACTCTCGATGAGCTTGAGTACTACCGCAACGGCGGCATTCTGCAGTATGTCCTGCGCCATCTTGCGGCCTAAAGCATGATCTGAAAGGTCTCGGTGTTTTCCGAAAAGTTCATGCTTGGACGTTATGCGTGGCTCACCGCGAAGTGAGTAGCGGGTGAGCAATGCGCTCGATATCAATGCGTACTCGCTAAATCGATACTGAGGAGGCCGGCCGGGTGGAGAACGGAATGCTGCGTCGCGGCTTTGTGTCGGCATCGCTCGTTGCAGGCCTGTTGGTGGCCGGCTGCGGGCTTGCAGGCGCAAGCGAGCCGCGCGCGCTTCTGGAACTGTTCACCAGCCAGGGCTGCTCCTCCTGTCCGCCGGCGGACAAATTGCTCGGCGAACTGGCGGAGGATCCATCGCTCGTCGTCATCAGCCTTCCGATCGATTACTGGGACTATCTCGGCTGGAAGGACACGCTCGCAATTCCGGGGCATTCGTCGCGGCAGCGCGCCTATTCGCGCGTGCGCGGCGATCGGCAGGTCTATACGCCGCAAATCGTTGTTAATGGCACGACCCACGTCCTCGGCAGCGATCGCACTGCCATCGAGCGTGCCATCGTACAAACGGATCGCAACACCGCGATCATGTCCACGCACGTGCTGGTGTCGGTCGGTGGCGGCGATTTGAACGTCAAGGTCGCTGCCGGCAAAGAACATCTCGGTGGCGAAGTCTGGCTTTGCCCGCTGTCGCAATCGATACCGATCGCAATCGGCCGCGGCGAAAACAGCGGGCACACAGTCACCTATTACAACGTTGTGCGGCGCTGGCTGAAGCTCGGAGATTGGACCGGAAACGACGCCACGTGGAATGTGCCGATTGCAGATTTCATGACCGACCAGGTCGATGCCGCCGCCGTCATGGTCCAGCAAGGCTCCCGCGAAAAGCCGGGAATGATCCTCGGCGCCGCCTTTGTGCCGCTGGGTGCGCGTACGACCGAAGTCAGGCAGCCAGTGTCCGGCGATCAGTCTCCGAAAAACGAATAGGCAGCATTCTTCGCGCGCCTCAGGGTAAATAACTCTCCCCAAATAAAAAGGCCGGCGAACAGCCGGCCATTACGCAACTCGAAACAAGCAACTCGAACTCAACGCTACTGAAAACTCTGGCCCGGTCCGTCCACACCCCGGGGGGCTGGGGGGCTGAGGAATCCGGAATGCGATCCAGACCGGGCCTTGAGGCAACGATGAATTATTTCGCATCCCAGCTTGGCGCGTGATGGGCCGAAATGGGGCCGCATTATGATTCCCTTAACGAAACCGTGATTCTGGCAGGCAAAAATGCCGCAGGTCCGTAAAATCCCGTACTCCCCACCAGCCCGCTGCCGTCCAGAGTTCGTTTTAGTGCTTTTAAGCCTCTTGCCCGCGCATGCCTCCGGCGCGATCATGAAGTCGTCGTGAACCTTCAATGACAAGGGAGGCGCCGCATGGAATTCGGCGAGACCGAACCGAGCGCGTGGCGCGGGGGCGAGCTTCGCGCGCCCGCCCCCGCAAATAAGGTTACCTTCAATCGGCGAGAACTTGACCGCATTCTCAGTCTTTACGGGCGCAAAGTCGCCGCCGGCGAATGGCGCGATTACGCCATCGATTTCCTCAAAGACCGCGCGGTGTTTTCTGTTTTCCGCAGGGCAAGCGAATTCCCCATTTACCGGATCGAGAAGGACCCACGGCTGGGACGCCGGCAGGGCGCCTACAGCGTGATCTCGGCAACGGGTCACATCCTGCGCCGCGGCCATGAGCTCGACCGGGTTTTAAAAGCGCTTGATCGCTCGCTCCGCGTCGTCGCCGGTTGAACGGGGCGGTTTGGACCGGGCGTCTGCTCAGACGCCGCGGGTCGCGGCGCGGCTTTCGGTCTGCCCGCCCGATGATTGCAAGCGAATTGACGAGTCTGTTTGACTGACGCTCACCAACAAACCGGGTCCGTCCGCTCGCGCAGCCTTGTTGTCACCGCGCTCGGGATCGCGCAGACGCTCGCTTGGGCGTCGAGCTACTATTTGCCGGCAATTCTCGCCGAACCGATCGGCGCCAGCATCGGCGTGCCGCGATCGTGGGTGTTCGGCGCCTTTTCCGGCGCCTTGCTGATTGCCGCATTCGCCGGCCCGGCCGTTGGGCGTGTCATCGACCGTCGCGGCGGACGCGGCGTGCTGGTGCTTTCGAATGTGGTATTGGCCGGCGGCCTTGTTGTGCTTGCAGCGGCGAACGGCGCAGTCGTGCTCGCTGTGGCGTGGGCCATTCTCGGCATCGGCATGGCGCTTGGACTTTATGATGCCGGCTTCGCCGCGCTCGCGGCGCTCTACGGTCATAACGCGCGCGGGCCGATCACCGGCATTACGCTGTTCGCCGGTTTTGCGTCGACGGTGAGTTGGCCGTTAACGACGGTTCTAAATGACGCATTGGGCTGGCGCGAGACCTTGCTGGTCTGGGCGGCGCTGAATGTCATCGTTGGCATTCCGCTCAATCTGCTGTTGCCGGTCGCCAGGCGGCCGGCGGACGTCCCCCGCACAGCGGAGCGCTCGATTGGCTGGAAGCCACACAAGGAGATGTTTCTGCTCGCTTTCGTCTTCGCGGCTGCGTGGTTCGTCACCGGATCGATGGCGGCACACCTGCCGGGACTGCTTGAGCGGGCCGGCGTCACGCCGGTGCAGGCAATCGCGGCTGCGGCGCTGGTCGGACCGGCGCAAGTAGCGGCACGGCTCGTGGAATTCTTCCTCCTGCGCCGGGCGCATCCGCTAATTTCAGCGCGGGTCGCCGCGCTGCTTCACCCGCTTGGTGCGGCCGTTTTCGCCGTCCTCGGACCAGCGTCGGCAGTGGCGTTTACGGTTTTCTATGGCGCCGGCAACGGCCTCCTGACGATTGCGCGCGGTACGGTTCCGCTGGCCGTCTTTGGTCCCCACGGCTATGGCGAGCGCACCGGCCTGCTCGGCGCACCGGCGCGCGCGGCGCAAGCACTGGCGCCGCTGCTGTTTGGTCTGTTGCTCGATGCTATGGGCGCTTCGGTCATTATCGTTTCGAGTGGGCTGTGCCTCGCAGCCTTCGCCGCGCTGCTCTTTCTGCCCGCTGCCCGGCCCGACTAACAGTCCCGCAAAAGCAAACGCCCCGGTTTTGGCCGGGGCGTTGTGCGTCGCGTATCCGTCGTCCTTAGCCTCGCCGATCGCCGAACAGACGCAGCAGCATGAGGAACAGGTTGATGAAGTCAAGATAAAGCCGCAGCGCGCCCATCACCGCCTTGCGGCCGGCGATGGTGCCGTCATCCATCGATGAGTACATCTCTTTGATGTTCTGCGTGTCGTAAGCAGTGAGCCCGACGAAGATGAGCACGCCGATCACCGAGATCGCCCAGCCGAGCCCGCTCGATTGCAAGAACATGTTAACGAGGCTTGCGATGATGATGCCGATCAGGCCCATGAACATGAACGAGCCGACCCCGGTCAGATCGCGCTGCGTGGTGTAGCCGTAAAGGCTCATCGCGCCGAACGTCGCCGCCGAGATGAAGAACACGCGAGCGATCAATTCATGAGTGTACACAAGTAAGATCGACGCCAACGATAGTCCAAGCAGACCAGCGTAGACAAAGAATAGCGTTAGAGCCGTTCCCGCCGACAGGCGGTTGATGCCGAAGCTGAGCAGCATCACCAAGCCGAGCGGAGCAAACACCAGAATCCACATCAGCGGGCCATGAAAGATCTGCTGGCCGAAGGAGGTGAGCTGCAGTCCGGCGCCGGTCTGAACGACGGCCGCCGAGTACGTGAACCAGGCGACTAGTCCGGTCAGCGCCACGCCGGCAGTCATGTAGTTGTAGACGCGGATCATATGCGCGCGCAGGCCCGCGTCGATTGCTACCTGATCCGTTCGGTAGCCAGTCCGGGCGCTCGCGACATTCCGGTCGAAGTCCGACATGGAAATTACCCCTGAGTTATCCCGGCACCCGCCGGGTCGTTGCCGCCGGGAACACCGGTAGCAGTTGTCGGCAGAATCTAATGGCAAAGGGTCTTGGACGCCAGATGGCTCACCGCGATATTTAAGCCGGGTTACCGAGTGTTCATAATTCCGGCGCGCTAGAGATTCCTCAATACCTGCGCGGGCTTGTCGCCCAGTGCCGTAAAAGTCCCCGCCAGACCTAATATGACAGTAACAAGAAGCGCGCCGAACGCCGCTGCCGCTGCCTGGGCTGGCGCCCATACGAACGGGAAATCCATAACACGCGTGACGACAAGCGCGGCGGCGAGCGTGCCGGCGACGACAGCGAACACAACCGCGGCAAGGCCAATGAACAAATACTCAAGCGCATAGGCGCCGAGCAGGCGTAGCCGCGTGGCTCCCAAGGTCTTGAGGATCACCGCATCATAAATCCGAAACCGCTGCCCGGCTGCGAGTGCGCCGCCCAGGACCAGGGCCGCGGCGACCAGCGTCACCGCGCTTGCGCCGCGCAACGCCGCCAGCAGATTGCTGACAAGACGATCGACCGCATCGAGCGCCTCCTTCACGCGCACGGCGGAGACGCTCGGAAAAATATCGGCAAGCGCCTTGATGAGCGCCGTCTCCTCCGCCGCCGAGCCGCCGTTGCCGAAAGTCAGCGTCGCGATGTCGGTATGCGGCGCACCGGCGAAGCTACCGGGTGAGAACACCATTACGAAATTGATGCCAAGGCTTTGCCAGTCGACGGCGCGCAAATTGGCGATGCGAGCCGTGACATTGCGGCCAAGCACGTTGACCGTAACGGTGTCGCCGATCTTCAAATTCAGATCGGTCGCCGTTCGGTTCTCGAGTGAGACCAGCGGCGTGCCGGCATAGTCCGCCGCCCACCATTCGCCGGCGACGAGGCGCGAACCTTCCGGAACGGTCGCCGCATAGGTGATGCCGCGGTCGCCGCGCAGCACCCAAGCCGACCCTTCGCCAGGCTTGAGATCCCCGGCTTTGACACCGTTTGCTGCGACGATGCGGCCGCGCAGCATCGGCACGCGCTCAATCGCGCCGTGCGGGGCGTGTTCGTGCACGAACGCGTCAAAGCGATCGGCATCGGCCGATGGAATATCCAAGAAGAAGAACGACGGTGCATGCTCCGGCAAGGCCGACGCGAACTGACGGTGCAGATTGCCGTCGATCTCAAGCACTGTCACCAGCAACGACAAGCCGAGACCCAGCGAAAGCACCACGCTCGGCGTCAAGGCGCCGCGCCGGTGAATGTTGGCAATCGCAAGCCGCAGCACGGTCGAGCGCACGCGTGGCAAGCGGCGCGCTATCGCCATAGTCAACATGGCGATCAGCCAAAGCGCGATAAAGACGAGGCCGGCCGAACCGACGAAGATCGCAGCGAGGCGGCGGTCGTAGGAAAACAGGATCGCTAATCCCGCGAGAGCCGCAACGGTGATCACCGTCGCGACGACGTAGCGCGGCCGCGGCCAACTTCGCTCGGCGGCGATCTGATCGCGGAACAGGCTCGACACTGAAATATCGTGTGCACGTCCGAGCGGCCACAAGGCGAATGCGAATGCGGTCAACAGGCCGTAGGCGATCGACAGCATCAGCACGGCCGGACTGAGCGACAGCTCGACCGGCAGCGGGATCATCGCGCCAAAGATCGACACGATTGCATATGGCAAGGCTGCGCCGAGACCGGCGCCGACAAGCGTGGCGAACAGTGCGACGATCATGATCTGCGTGCAGTAGACGGCGAAGACGCCGGCTCCCGTAGCGCCCAGTGTTTTCATCGTCGCGATCGCCTCGCGCTTGCGGGCAAGATGGCTCGCGACGGCGTTGGCAACGCCGACGCCGCCGACGAGGAGCGCGGTCAAAGCGACCAGCGTCAAGAATTGGCTGAAGCGCTCGACATTGCGCTCGAGTTGCGGCGTCGCCTTGTTGCGGCTGCGGATATCCCAACCGGCGTCGGGAAACTTTGCCTGCGCCTGTTTTTCGATCGACGCCAGTGCGGCATCGCCCGATGCCGTTGCGGGCAGCCGAAGCCGATATTGCCAACGAACCAGGCTGCCGGGTTGCAGCAAGCCGGTGGCGCGCAATGCAGCGTTACTCATCAGGACGCGTGGTCCAAAGCCGATTCCGCCGGCGAGTTTGTCCGGCTCGGCGGTCAGCGCCGCGTGCAGTTCAATCACAGCATTGCCGATCGTAATGCGGTCGCCGGGCTTGAGATCGAGTCGCGACAACAAGGCCGGATCCGCGGCGGCACCGAATGTGTCGCCTTGTCGCGCCAACAGTGCCGAGAGCGTCATCGGAGGATCGGTTACAAGCGTCCCCAGCAACGGATAGGCGTCGTCCACGGCTTTGACTTCCACCAAAGTTGTTTGTCCGTCTCCGGTACGGGCCATGGTCGGGAATGTGGCGATTGCGGAGACCGTGCCATGGGCGGCGAGGAAGGCGCGCTCGCTTTCATTGGCTTCGCGCTGCACCAGCGAAAATGCGAGGTCACCGCCCAGGATCACGCTGCCGGCGCCGGCGAGGCCATCGGCGAGCCCTTTGGCGACCGAGCCGACGCCGGCAATCGCCAGCACGCCAAGCGCAATGCAGGCGATGAAGACGCCGAAGCCGCGCAAGCCACCGCGCAGCTCGCGCCAGGCAAAGTGCAGCGGCAGCAGGAGGCTTGGCTTTGCCGCCGGTGCAAGCATCATGAAGCCTTGGATAAGGTTTCGGACGAGGTTTTGCGCAAAGTTTTGGGCAAAGCTTCCGGCATGATGCGCGCCAGCACGAAATGCGTCGGGGCGTAAGCGATCAAAGGCAGTCCGATCAGCTGTCCGGCGAACCAAACATAAGGTGGCACCCAGGTTTGTGCGGCGTAATCGCTCATCCCCCAGACATAGTTGACGTTGACCGGAACCAATCCGGGACTAGCTGTCGGCGGCGGTAACAAGAAAAACGAGATCAACAGCAGCACCCAGGCGAGTGCAGTCCATGACCAAAAAGCGCGCCGGTCATAGCCGGTTTTCCAGACCAGAAAGACCAGAAGAAACGGCAGCCAGCCGTGAAACAGCGAAAGCAGGCGCAGCAACAGCGAGCGGTCGGCGTCGAACATATAATCCGTCATGCCGAGCAGCGAGAAGCCCGCTGTATTGCTGAGAAAGTCCGCTACCCACAGCGCCTGCGGCACCACAATGCCGATCGCGCACATCGAAATCAGCAGCGCGTTTTCCGGCCAGATCGCGATGAGGGTAAGGATCAGCGCAACGTCGCAGAAATAGAGGAAGTTGGTCGGACCGTAATAATGCCAATAGACCGGGATCAGCACGATCATGTACGCCGTGTAAGCGGCCTTCAACGCCAACGGCACGCGTGATGCGGTCTGCGTCATGGTGCGGCGTCGGCGCCCATTCGACTTTCGAGCCGTCCGGAGTGCATATGCAGCACACGATCGCACCGCGCCGCCAGCGCTGTGTCATGGGTGACCAGCACCAGCGTGGTGCCGTGCTCGCGATGGCCCCGGAACAGAAGCTCGATGATTTCCGTTCCGGTCGCTTCGTCGAGATTGCCGGTCGGTTCGTCGGCAACGACGATCGCGGGATTAGGCCCAAGCGCGCGGGCGAGCGCGACGCGTTGCTGCTCGCCGCCGGACAGTTGAGCAGGGTAGTGGCCGAGGCGATGTTTCAGCCCGACCGCGGTCAGTTCGCGCTCGGCGCGCGAAAACGCATCGTGCGCGCCCGCAAGCTCAAGCGGCACGGCGACGTTCTCCAGCGCCGTCATGGTTGGAATAAGATGAAAAGCCTGGAAGACGATGCCGATATGGCTCCCTCGAAAGCGTGCGAGTGCGTCCTCACCGAGCGTCTGCAGGTTTTTTCCGGCAACGACGACTGCTCCGCTTTCCGGCCGCTCAAGTCCGGTCATAACCATGAGCAGCGTCGATTTGCCCGAGCCTGACGGTCCGAGCAGGCCGATCGCTTCGCCGCGTCCTATATTTAAATTGATGTCTCTGAGGATATGAACACGCGCGGCGCCGCTGCCGAGCGAAAGATTGACTCCGGTCAGCGCGATAACGCTGCCGGCGAAAGGATGCCCCGACGTGTCATTCATGTTTCTTGCTGATCGCTTCCCCGCGGCACCGATCCGTGCCCGATCGGTTGGTGCCGGTTCATATGGGGTCGGAAGAAGTCTGCGCCAAATCTTGCGTGCGGCGGTTTGTAGCGCGGCCTTTGTCGCTGCTGCCGCCATTCCTGCCGCAATTGCCGAGACGCCGGTCAAGATCGTTGCATTGGGCGATTCCCTGACCGCGGGTTTAGGCCTGCCGGAAAAGGATGGCTTCGTGCCGCGGCTGCAGGCGGCGTTAGCCGGCAAAGGGATCGCCGCGGCGATCGTGAATGCAGGTGTGTCCGGCGATACCGCCACGGGCGGCATGGCGCGGCTCGACTGGTCCGTGCCCGAAGGCACCGAAGCCGTAATCCTCGAGCTCGGTGCCAACGATATGCTGCGGGGGTTCAAGCCGCAGGTTACACGCGAAGCCCTCGATACGATTCTGCAGCGCCTGCAAGACCGCCATATCGCGGTTCTTCTTTGCGGTATGCGCGCGGCGCCCAATCTCGGCGGCGACTTCGGACGATCCTTTGAGACGATCTATCCCGAGCTTGCGGCCAAGTACGGCGCCTTGCTCTATCCGTTCTTTCTTGACGGCGTTGCCGGCGACCGCAGTCTCAACCAACGCGATGGTCTGCATCCCACCGCCGCGGGCGTGGATAGGATCGTTGCGGCTATTCTGCCCAAAGTGGAGGAACTCATCGGCCGCGTTCGCGCATTGCACCCGTCTTAAGGGTTGCGCGTCGCGTGCGATCTCCGCATGCTGGCGCCGCTGCGATTCGCTGTCCCGACCCTGGCTTGTGTCATGCCCCGTCTGTTCACAGGTCTCGAAATACCGCGGCACGTCGGTGAATCGCTCGCCATCATGCGTGGCGGTTTGCCTGGGGCACGCTGGATCGATCCGGAAAATTATCATCTGACGCTGCGCTTCATCGGCGACATCGATGATGCGCTGGCCCGCGACATCGCCGGTCTGCTCGGCCGCGTACAGCGGCGGCCGTTCGAGTTGCGCCTGGATGGGCTCACCTCTTTCGGTGGCCGCAAGCCGCGCGCGGTCGTGGCTACGGCCGCGCCGATCCCGGCGTTGATCGAATTGCAGGCCGAACAGGAGCGGCTGCTGCAGCGGATGGGCCTCGAACCCGAGGGGCGGAAATATATCCCCCATGTCACGCTGGCGCGCTTGCGCGAATCCTCAAGCCGGCAAGTCGCCGACTATTTGCACGCGCGTGCGCATTACCGCTCGGCCTCGTTCGAGGTCTCGCGCTTCGTGCTGTTCTCGTCGCGCTCGTCGGTCGGCGGCGGGCCTTATCTCGTCGAGGCAGCCTATCCGCTCAGCGTGCCGGAACTCCGTTTCGCCCAAAGTCTCGGATAATGCCGACCGCTTATGTGTGCCCTCTCGCAAGAGCGAGGGCGCGTTTACGCTCGCAGCAATCTTGATTGCAGATCAAGCACGGCGGTCGCAAAGCCGTGTTGATCGGCGAGTCATCTCCTGCATAACCGACAGCGGGTTTGCTCGCGAAGATTCGACTTCGCCAACGACACTGCCGAAATCGAACGACAGTTCGGCATCGAATTTACGGGCGAGTTGCTGCATGCGGTGGTTGTCGGCGAGACACGCCATGTGCAGCTGCCGGAAGCCTCGGTTGCGGGCGGCGAGCAGAGTTCGGCGCAGCAGTGCCGAGCCGACGCCGTGACTCTGCCACGGCTTTTCCACACTGATCGCAGCTTCGGCCTGACGCGGAAAACGCACGCCGAGCTGCCTCAACTCGGCAGCGCCACGCAAAACGCCGTCAAGGAAAAAACCGTGCACGACGGCTTCAAGCGAAATCGACAGATCAACGAAGTTGCTGACAAAATAGTCGGATACGCCGCCGCCGAACCGGTTATGCCGGCTTGACGGATCGAGCCGCAGCAGATGATCGCGATACTTGTCGGTCTCACCGATCCACAATTTGCGGATCACGCCGCCTTCGGGAAGAACGTCCTGCATTCGAGAGGTCTCCTGACATTATCGTCAAATACCCCCTGACCGCGTCCTCCGCTTAACCATCTGATCGTGACGTCCGTCTTTCGCGGGCGCCTCGAATCAAACCATCATGTTGTGGGCCGCCGAGTTTTAGCAAGCCGAACCATTGAGCAACATGGCCGCATCCCGTATACGCATGACTATAATGGATCAATAATGTGAGTCTTTGACCGTTTAGCGACCGCATTTGGCATACGAAGTGCAATGTCGTTGGACAATTAGCGTTCCCGCCACGTTTTGCCCGCACCGGTTAACAGAATCATGGCGAGCTCAATCACTGCGCGATACGCCGCCAGCGTGGCCGGCGGACGAGTCGAGCATGATCTTTCGCAAATGACAGTCGTCGACCTGCTGGCGCGACTTGAAACGCGGATCGTCGAACATCGCCTCGCACGCAAGTCGTCATCGCTGGGTTGGCTATTCGGCAGCCGTGAAACGAAGCAGCCGCCGGTCAAGGGTCTCTACATCCATGGCGAGGTCGGACGCGGCAAGACCATGCTGATGGACTTGTTCTTCGAGGCTAGTCCGGTGGTGCGAAAACGCCGCGCGCATTTTCACGAGTTCATGATCGACGTGCACGAGCGCGTTCATGCGTTCCGGCAAAGGATGAAGTTCGGCGAACATGCCGGCGAAGATCCGATCGAACGCACGGCGATCGATCTGGCACAGGAGGCTTGGCTCCTCTGCTTCGATGAATTCCACGTCACCGACATCGCCGATGCCATGATTCTCGGCCGCCTGTTCACGCAGCTGTTCGAACGCGGCGTGGTCGTGGTCGCGACCTCGAACGTAGCTCCGGACGATCTCTATAAGGACGGCCTGAACCGTGCGTTATTTGTTCCCTTCATCCGCATGCTCGAACGGCACATGGAGATCGTGCGGCTCGACTCGCGCACCGACTTCCGTCTGGAAAAACTCGCCGGGATGCCGGTGTGGTATGTGCCGGCTGACGCCGCCGCCGATGCCGCGCTGAACGACGCGTGGCGACGGCTCGCGCCCGGGCACGACGGGGCGCCTCAGGAGCTTCCCGTCAGAGGGCGCGCCGTGCACGTACCGCGCGCCGCCATGGGGGTCGCGCGTTTTTCCTTCCACGATCTGTGCGAAGAGCCGCTTGCCGCAGCCGACTATCTGCGCATCGCGCGTGAATACCACACCATCATTCTTGATCGGGTGCCGGTGATGACTTTCGACACGCGCAATGCCGCCAAGCGCTTCATTATCCTGATCGACACCCTTTACGATATGAACGTGAAGCTGATCGCCTCGGCCGAAGCGGAGCCCGAAGCGCTCTACCGCGGCGACGAGGGTTATGAGGCGCAAGAGTTCAAGCGGACCGCCTCGCGTCTTATCGAAATGCGCTCGCAGGCTTATCTGGCGCGCCCGCACGGCGTCGCCCATTCGCAGCTTTCGGGCGCATCGACCGGCATCGTGGAAACCTGACGTTGCCGCGAGCGCTTGTTCCTAGCCCGGCGCGTCAGTCAGGAAGAATGCTACGACGACGATGCCATTGAACACCGCACTCCACACCCGCATCGTGATCGGATTGATCGGGCTCATCTGCTGCGGCCGCATCGGCGGTGTCCGCCATCGACCCGGGCGCGAGGGTGCGTAATATTCTTGTCACGAACCGCGAGCGCCGGTTTGTCATTTCAATTCTCGCCGCGGCCAGAAAGCCGCCTCAGCCATAAGGTGAATGTTCAAAAGGTCACACCGGTTCCGGTGCGCACGTCCCGGCAGCGGCTTGAATGGGCGCGCCGAAAGCGTTAATGACCCCGGCAGCCGGGGCGTTTTATTGGCCAACCAAGGATATTTCTCTGATGGCGCGGAACAAGATTGCATTGATCGGCGCGGGGCAGATCGGCGGTACGCTGGCGCATCTGGTGGGTCTCAAGGAGCTTGGCGACGTCGTTCTGTTCGACATTATGGAAGGGATACCGCAGGGCAAAGCGCTCGATCTTGTCCAGGCGTCCCCGGTCGAAGGCTTCGATGCCCGTTTCACCGGCACCAATTCCTACGAGTCGCTGGAGGGCGCGGCGGTCTGCATCGTCACCGCCGGCGTGCCGCGCAAGCCCGGAATGAGCCGCGACGACCTCCTCGGCATCAACCTCAAGGTGATGGAGCAGGTCGGCGCCGGCATCAAGAAATACGCTCCCGGCGCTTTTATCATCTGCATCACCAATCCGCTCGATGCGATGGTCTGGGCGCTGCAGAAATGCTGCGGCCTGCCCAAACACATGGTTGTCGGGATGGCGGGCGTACTCGACTCGGCGCGCTTTCGCTATTTTCTCGCCGACGAGTTCAATGTCTCCGTCGAAGACGTCACCGCCTTTGTGCTTGGCGGCCACGGCGATTCGATGGTGCCGCTGATCCGCTATTCCGCGGTCGCAGGCATCCCGCTTCCCGACCTCGTGAAAATGGGTTGGACGACCGCCGGGCGGCTTGACGCGATCGTCGACCGCACGCGCAACGGCGGTGGCGAGATCGTCAGCCTGCTCAAAACCGGCTCGGCTTTCTACGCGCCGGCCACTTCGGCGATCGCCATGGCGGAAAGCTATCTGCGCGACAAGAAGCGGGTACTGCCGGCCGCGGCTTGGCTCAACGGCGAGTATGGGGTGAAAGATCTTTATGTCGGGGTGCCTGTCGTGATCGGCAGTAAAGGCGTCGAACGGGTGGTCGAGATCGAACTCAACGGCACGGAACGTACCATGTTCGAGAAGTCGGCCCAGGCGGTGGAAGGCCTGGTCGAAGCCTGCAAGAAGATTGCTCCCGATCTAGGCAAGTAAAATGATCCGTCAGCCTGAGGCGGCCGCGAAGCGGCCCTCGAAGGGCGACGGCCCGGGCACCTCGGCCGCATCCCACGAGGCTCGCTCTGCTCGCATCTCCAGGATGATGGACGTGGACCCGAGCTTTTCCGCATGAACATCCACGAATATCAGGCTAAAGCTGTACTGCGTGAGTTCGGCGTTCCGGTGCCGCGCGGCATTCCGGCGATGAGCGTCGACGAAGCCGTAAGCGCCGCCAATGAACTCGGCGGGCCAGTGTGGGTGGTTAAGGCCCAGATCCACGCCGGCGGGCGCGGCAAGGCTGGCGGCGTGAAAGTGGTGAAATCGGTCGATGACGTCAAACGCGAAGCGGCACGGCTGCTCGGCTCGACGCTCGTTACCCATCAGACCGGTCCGCACGGCAAACAGGTGCACCGCCTTTACATCGAAGAAGGCTCAAGCATCGACCGCGAATATTATCTCTCCGCGTTGGTCGACCGCGCCACCTCGCGCATCGCCTTCGTCGCCTCGACGGAAGGCGGCATGGATATCGAAGAAGTCGCGCGAACTCATCCCGAAAAAATCCTCAGCTTCTCGGTTGACCCGGCAACCGGCTTCATGGCGCATCATGCCCACGAGGTGGCGCATGTGCTCGGACTTAATCGCGAAGTCGCCAAGCAGGCCGCGAGCGTGCTGCCGAAGCTTTTTCAGGCGTTCGTCGCCAAGGACATGAGCCTTCTTGAGATCAATCCGCTCGTCGTTACCAAGTCGGGGCAGCTTATCTGCCTCGATGCCAAGATCGGCTTCGATGACAGCGCGCTTTATCGGCATCCCGATATCGCCGCCTTGCGTGATCCAACCGAAGAGGACGCCAAGGAAATCGAAGCCTCCCGCTACGACCTCAATTACGTGGCGCTCGATGGCACCATCGGCTGCATGGTCAACGGCGCCGGTCTTGCCATGGCGACGATGGACATCATCAAGCTTTACGGCGAGACGCCGGCGAACTTCCTCGACGTCGGCGGCGGCGCCACCGAAGACAGAGTGACCGCCGCGTTCAAGATCATCACCTCCGATCCGAACGTGAAGGGAATATTGATCAACATCTTCGGCGGCATCATGCGCTGCGATATCATCGCCGAGGGCGTGGTCGCGGCTGTTAAAGAGGTCGGTTTGCGCGTTCCGCTGGTGGTGCGGCTCGAAGGCACCAACGTCGCGCTTGGCAAGGAGATCATCAGCAAATCCGGCCTCAACGTCATTTCTGCCGACGATCTCGACGATGCCGCGCAGAAGATCGTCAAGGCGGTAAGAAAGGGCGCGTGAGGTGCTTCGGCTGGCGATATGCGTCGGTCTGGGTTTCGCGGGCGCAGCGTGCGCAGTCGGTGCGGTCCATGCAAACGAGAGAGCCGCGGATTTGGTGAACTTTTTTCAAACTTTTTGCACCCCGGGGCCGCCGGATTTTGCCGCGCTCGATGCCAAGGCGACCGGCATGAATCTGTCCGTCCGCAAGGACGTGACGTCGCCGCCGCGGCTGGATCAGTACGGACGCGTAAAATCCTGGGTGGTGGCGCTCACGAGCGGCCGGCATGAGATCGTCGCCACCGAGGCGCGAAGTCCCAAGGGCGATCTTGATTCCTGCGGCGTCGGCGCTGAGGACGTGGACGGCGAAGAGATGAGGCAGGAACTGATCAAGGCGTTGAAGCTCGGCGCGCCGCTGCGTCAAACCGTGTCGGTCGACGGCATGCAGCGGTTGACGACGTGGAAATATGCGGACGACGATGAGCTATTCCTTGCCGACGGAACGGCGGCGATGATTCCGGGCATTTACCTCACGTGGTTGCATTCAATGAACAAGAGCCGTTGAGCCATGCCCATCCTGATTGACAAGAACACCAAGGTTATCTGCCAGGGTTTTACCGGCCGAAACGGCACCTTTCACTCCGAGCAGGCGATTGCCTACGGCACCAAGATGGTCGGCGGCACGTCGCCCGGTAAAGGCGGCTCGACCCATCTCAACTTGCCGGTGTTTGATACGGTGGCCGAGGCGCGCGAGAAGACCGGCTGTGATGCGAGCGTCATCTACGTGCCGCCGCCCGGCGCTGCAGATGCAATCTGCGAGGCGATCGACGCCGAGATTCCTCTGATCGTCTGCATCACCGAGGGCATTCCCGTGCTCGACATGGTCAAGGTCAAGCGCGCGCTGTGCGGCTCGAAATCACAGCTGATCGGACCGAACTGCCCGGGTGTGATGACGGCCGGCGAATGCAAGATCGGCATTATGCCCGGTAATATTTTCAAGCGCGGCAAAGTCGGTATCGTCTCGCGCTCTGGCACCCTGACTTACGAGGCGGTGTTCCAGACCACCCAGGAGGGTCTTGGCCAGACGACGGCGGTCGGCATCGGCGGAGATCCGGTGAAAGGCACCGATTTCATCGCGGTCCTCGAGATGTTTCTCGCCGACAAAGAGACCGAGGCTTTGGTTATGATCGGAGAAATCGGCGGTTCGTCTGAGGAGGACGCGGCTCAGTTTCTCAAGGACGAGGCAAAAAAAGGCCGCAACAAGCCGACGGTTGGTTTCATTGCCGGCCGTACAGCGCCGCCGGGGCGCCGGATGGGCCATGCCGGCGCCATCATCGCCGGCGGCAAAGGCGACGCCGAATCAAAGATCACGGCTATGGAAAGTGCGGGCATTAAGGTCTCGCCGTCGCCAGCGCGTCTTGGAAAGACGTTGGCTGAAATATGGAAATCCTGATTCACTCTTTGCGTCTTTCGCTTGCCGTATCTACGCATTAAATAGGCTAAAAGGGATCGCCCCGCGCCGGGCCGGGCTGATTCGGTACTAGTGCGTACTTGTCGGATCTGCCGTCAGTTCCCACACCCCAAGCTCGGGATTCGCCGATGTCTCGCCAGGACGCAAACGCTACCTTTGCCCTCACTTCGTTTCTGTACGGCGGCAATGCTCCGTACATCGAAGACCTTTACGCGCGCTACGAAGCCGATCCGAAATCGGTCGACGCCGAATGGCAATCGTTCTTTCAGAGCTTGAAGGACGATGCCGGCGATGTTGCCGAAAACGCCCGCGGCCCGTCATGGCGACGGTCGGATTGGCCACGCCCGGAACGAACCGAACTGACCGCGGCACTCGACAGCGACTGGACCGAGACCGCCAAAGCTCTCGGCACCAAAGTGAAGGCGCAAGCGCAGACCAAAGGCGTCGAGCTTTCGACGGCCGATGTGGAGCGCGCGACGCGCGATTCGATACGCGCGCTGATGCTCATTCGCGCCTATCGCGCGCGCGGACATTTTCACGCCAAACTCGATCCGCTCGGATTGCAGCCGCCGAATGACGAAGAGGAACTCAATCCAGGCACCTATGGCTTCGGTGAAGGCGATCTCGATCGGCCGATCTTTATCGACAAGGTGCTCGGTCTCGAATTCGGCACCATCCGCCAGATCGTCGGCATCCTGCAGCGGACCTATTGCCAGACGCTCGGCGTCGAATTCCTGCACATCTCCGACGGCGCGCAGAAAGGCTGGATTCAGGAACGCATCGAGGGGCCGCACAAGGAAATCACTTTCACGCGCGAAGGCAAGCGTGCGATCCTGACCAAGCTGGTCGAGGCGGAAGGTTTCGAGAAATTCTGCGACGTCAAGTTCACCGGCACCAAGCGCTTTGGTCTTGACGGCGGCGAGTCGATGATCCCGGCTCTGGAGCAGATCATCAAGCGCGGCGGCGCGCTCGGCGTGCGCGAGATCGTCATCGGCATGGCCCACCGCGGTCGGCTCAATGTCCTGTCGCAGGTGATGGCCAAGCCGCATCGTGCCATCTTCCATGAATTCAAAGGCGGTTCTTCGACACCGAACGAAATCGAAGGTTCGGGCGACGTCAAATACCATCTCGGCGCTTCTTCGGATCGCGAGTTCGACGACAACAAGGTTCATTTGTCGCTAACGGCCAATCCGTCGCATCTTGAAATCGTAGATCCTGTCGTACTCGGCAAAGTGCGCGCTAAACAGGATCAGCGCCACGCCACGCGTGAAGATCGCACCATGGTGATGCCGCTCCTGATCCACGGCGACGCCTCGTTCGCCGGGCAGGGTGTGATCGCGGAATGTTTTGGCCTGTCCGGCCTGCGTGGTCACCGCACCGGCGGTTCGGTTCACTTCATCGTCAACAATCAGATCGGTTTCACCACCAACCCGCGGTTTTCGCGGTCATCGCCGTACCCGTCTGACGTGGCCAAAATGATCGAGGCGCCGATTTTCCACGTCAATGGCGACGACCCGGAGGCGGTCGTGTTCGCCGCCAAAGTCGCGACCGAATTCCGGCAGAAGTTTCAGAAGCCGGTCGTCATCGACATGTTCTGCTACCGCCGCCACGGCCATAACGAAGGCGATGAGCCGTCGTTCACCCAGCCGTTGATGTACAAGGCGATCGCGGCGCATCCGACGACGCTGGAAATCTATAGCAACAAGCTGGTCGCCGAGGGTGTGGTGACCGCCGGCGAAGTCGAGAAGATCAAGGCCGACTGGCGCAGCCGGCTCGATGCCGAGCTTGAAGCCGCGCTTGGCTACCGCGCCAACAAAGCCGACTGGCTCGACGGCCGCTGGTCCGGTTTCACGACGGCGGGAGACGCCGACGATCCACGCCGCGGCAGGACCGGCGTGGACATTGCCGAGCTCAAAGACATTGGCGAGAAGATCACCACGCTGCCGGCCGGCTTCCATCTGCACCGCACGCTCAACCGCTTTTTGGAAAACCGGCGCAAATCGATCGAGACCGGCGCGAACATCGACTGGGCGACCGGCGAGGCGCTTGCGATCTGCTCGCTGCTGCTTGACGGGAACAGAGTGCGGCTGTCCGGCCAGGACAGCGAGCGCGGCACGTTTTCGCAGCGCCATTCCGTGTTTATCGATCAGGAGACCGAGCAGCGCTACACGCCGTTCAATCACCTGCGTGAAGGCCAACAGCGCTACGAAGTCATCAACTCGATGCTGTCGGAAGAGGCCGTGCTCGGCTTCGAGTACGGTTATTCGCTTGCCGAACCCAGTGCGCTGACCATGTGGGAAGCGCAGTTCGGCGACTTCGCCAACGGCGCTCAGGTGTTGTTCGATCAGTTCATCTCTTCCGGCGAACGCAAATGGCTGCGCATGTCCGGGCTGGTCTGCTTGCTGCCGCATGGCTATGAGGGGCAGGGGCCGGAGCACTCGTCGGCGCGCCTCGAGCGCTTCCTGCAGATGTGCGCCGAGGATAACATGCAGGTGGCCAACTGCACGACGCCGGCGAACTATTTTCACATCTTGCGGCGGCAGCTCAAACGCGATTTCCGCAAGCCGCTGATCCTGATGACGCCCAAATCGCTGCTCCGCCATCGCCGCGCGGTGTCGCGGCTCGACGAGATGGGGCCGGATACCTCGTTCCATCGACTCTTATGGGATGACGCACAGCTGTCCCCGGACGAAAAGATCAAGCTCGTCGCCGACGCCAAGATCCGCCGCGTCATCATCTGCTCCGGCAAAGTCTACTACGATATCTACGACGAGCGCGAAAAGCGCGGCATTGATGACACCTACATCCTGCGCATCGAGCAACTCTACCCGTTCCCGACCAAGGCGCTGATGCTGGAGCTGTCACGCTTCAAACAAGCGGAGATCGTCTGGTGTCAGGAAGAGCCGCGCAACATGGGCGCCTGGGTGTTCGTCGACATCTTCCTGGAATGGGTGCTCAATCAGATCGGCGCCAAGCACCGTCGTGCGCGTTACACCGGGCGACCGGCCGCAGCATCAACGGCGGTCGGGCAAATGTCGCTGCACCAGGCCCAGCTCAAGCATTTCCTTGACGAGGCATTGGGGTAGTTTCTCAACGTCATCCCGAGGCGGCGAACCGGAAGGCAGGGACCATGGCTGAGATTCGCGTGCCGACGCTCGGCGAATCAGTGACCGAGGCGACCATCGGCAAGTGGTTCAAGAAGGCGGGCGACATGGTCGCCGTCGACGAACCGCTGGTCGAGCTTGAGACCGACAAGGTCACGATCGAAGTGCCGGCGCCGGCGGCGGGCGTGCTCACCGACGTTGCCGTGAAAGATGGCGACACCGTCGCCGTCGGCGCGCTGCTCGGCGCCATCAAGGAAGGCGCCGGCGCGACGGCGGCAAAGCCTGCGGCGAAAGCCGCCGAAGCTGCGCCACAAGCCGCGCCTCCGAAGCCCGCGCCGGCACCCAAAGCTCCGGCTGCCGACGCGCCGCTGGCGCCCTCGGTGCGCAAGATCGCGGCCGAGACCGGGATGGATGCAACGACGGTGCCCGGCACGGGCAAGGACGGGCGCGTCACCAAGGGCGACATGCTGGCAGCCATTGAGCGCGCCGCCGCGCAACCGACGCCGGTTGCCACGCCTGCTGCAGCGGTGCAGGTCCGCGCGCCGTCGCCGCAGGACGATGCCGCCCGCGAGGAGCGCGTGCGCATGACGCGGCTGCGCCAGACCATCGCGCGCCGGCTCAAGGACGCGCAGAACACCGCCGCGATGCTCACGACCTTCAACGAGGTCGACATGACGCACGTTATGGCGCTGCGCAGCCAGTACCGCGATCTGTTCGAGAAGAAGCACGGTGTGAAGCTCGGCTTCATGGGTTTCTTTGTTCGCGCCTGCGTGCAGGCGCTCAAGGAAATCCCGGCCGTCAACGCCGAGATCGACGGCGCTGATATCATCTACAAGAACTACTATCACATCGGGATTGCGGTCGGCACCGAGCGCGGGCTGGTGGTGCCGGTGGTGCGCGACTGCGACGAAAAATCGATCGCGGAAATCGAGAAGGCGATCACCGATTTTGGCCGGCGTGCCCGCGACGGAACGCTCAAGATCGACGAGATGCAGGGCGGCACCTTCACCATCACCAATGGCGGCATCTATGGCTCGTTGATGTCGACGCCGATCCTGAACGCGCCGCAGTCCGGCATCCTCGGCATGCACAAAATCCAGGAGCGGCCGATGGTGGTCGCCGGCAAGATCGAGGCGCGGCCAATGATGTATCTCGCGCTGTCCTACGACCACCGCATCGTCGATGGCCGCGAAGCGGTGACCTTCCTGGTGCGGGTGAAGGAATCTCTGGAAGAGCCGGCGCGTTTGGTGCTGGATTTGTAGTTTGTCACGACGAGAAGTGCATCCGTCATGTCTTACGATCTCATTGTCATCGGTACCGGCCCCGGCGGCTATGTCTGCGCGATTCGCGCGGCCCAGCTCGGACTGAAAACCGCGGTCGTCGAGAAAAACGCCACGTTTGGCGGCACCTGCCTCAATGTCGGTTGCATCCCGTCGAAGGCGATGCTGCATGCGTCGGAGCTGTACGAGGAGGCCGGGCACAATTTCGCGCAAATGGGTATCAAGGTCGGCAAGCCGAGCGTCGACCTTGCCGCGCTGCTCAAATACAAACAGCAGAACGTCGACAGTAACGTCAAGGGCGTCGACTTCCTGTTCAAGAAAAACAAGATCGAAGCGTTTCACGGCGCCGGACGCATCGTCGCCGCGGGCAAGGTGGAAGTGAAAGGCGACGACGGCAAGACCCAGACGCTGGAGGCCAAGAACATTGTCATCGCGACCGGCTCGGATGTGGCTCGCCTCAACGGCATCGACATCGACGAAAAGCGTATCGTGTCTTCGACCGGCGCGCTCGATCTTGCAAACGTGCCTGGGAAACTTCTTGTCGTGGGCGCCGGAATTATCGGTCTTGAGCTGGGCTCGGTGTGGCGGCGGCTTGGCGCCCAGGTAACGATCGTCGAGTTCCTCGATCACATACTGCCGGGTATCGATGGCGAGGTCGCGCGCCAGTTTCACCGCTTGCTACAGAAGCAGGGCGTGGCGTTCAAGCTTTCGTCGAAAGTCACCGCAATCGACAACGCCGGCAAGACGCTAAAGGTCAAAGTCGAACCTGCAGCGGGCGGCGGCGCGGCCGAGACGCTGGAAGCCGACGTCGTTCTGGTGGCGATTGGCCGTGTGCCATTCACTGAAGGACTTGGCCTCGAAACGGTTGGCGTGAAGAAGGATAATCGCGGCCGCATCGTTGTCGATGCGCATCTGCGCACTGCCGCCGCCGGCGTCTACGCGATCGGCGACGCCATCGCCGGTCCGATGCTCGCGCACAAAGCGGAAGAAGAAGGTGTGGCTGCGGCAGAGATCATTGCCGGCCAGGCCGGCCACGTGAATTACGATGTGATCCCGAACGTCGTTTACACCAGTCCGGAAATCGCCTCGGTCGGCAAGACCGAGGAGGAACTGAAGGCGGCCAACGTCGCCTATCAGGTCGGCAAATTCCCGTTCAGCGCCAACGCCCGCGCCCGCGCCAATCTCGCGACCGATGGCTTTGTCAAAATCCTCGCCGATGCCAAAACCGATCGCGTGCTTGGCGTGCACATCCTCGGGCCCGACGCCGAAACCATGATCGCAGAAGCTGCGATCGCCATGGAGTTCGGCGCTTCATCGGAAGATATCGCCCGCACCTGCCACGCCCATCCGACGCTGGCCGAGGCGATGAAGGAAGCAGCGCTCGCGGTCGCCAAGCGCGCCATCAATTTTTGATTTCTGACATTTTGCGACTACTCAATTTAAGACTACCCTTGCGAAGATGATCACACGCAAGCACTGGCCGGTCATTGTCGTTGGCGCCGGTCCGACCGGACTGACTCTCGCCTGCCTTTTGGCCCGCTACGGCATCGATGTTCTCGTCATCGAGCGCAATCCGCAGACCGTGCAGGAGCCGCGCGCCGTTTCGATCGACGACGAATCGCTGCGCACCATGCAGGCGGCCGGTATCATCAACGCGCTGGTGCCGCAGATCGTGCTTGGCTACGGCTCGGAATATTTTTCGCCTGGCGGCCGGCGGTTTCTCAAGGTCAAGCCGAAAACGCTGGAATACGGTTATCCGCGCCGCAACGCGTTCCGGCAGCCGGTCCTCGAGCGGCTGTTGCGCGAACAGCTCGATGGTCTGAGCAACGCGACCGTCGTGTTCGAGGCAGAGCTGGTCGAATTCTCGCAGTCAGCGGAAGCCGTAACGGCGCACGTTCGTCACGGCGGCGAGACGTTTGACCTGTCGTGCGATTACCTGGTCGGCTGCGACGGCAGTCGCAGTTTCGTACGCCAGAAGCTTGGCATTGAGATGCACGGCTCGACCTTCAGGGAACGGTGGCTCATCGTCGATCTGGAACAGACCACTGATCCGACCCGCGACACCAAGGTCTATTGCAACCCGGTGCGGCCCTGCCTTTCGCTGCCCGGCCCGAACGGCACGCGCCGTTTCGAGCTGATGCTCCACGACGGCGAGCAGGATGCCGACGTTCTGGCGGAAGACAACGTTTCAGCTTTGCTGAGGATGTACGGAACCGATGACAAGGCGGTACTGCGCCGCAAAGTGGTTTACACCTTTCATGCGCGCATGGCCGACCGCTGGCGTGCGGATCGGATATTTTTGGCCGGCGATGCAGCGCATCTGACGCCGCCGTTTGCCGGCCAGGGCATGAACAGCGGCGTGCGCGACGCGCACAATCTCGCCTGGAAGCTTGCCGCGGTTGTGGCGGGTCGTCTCGGCGACCGGCTCCTCGACACCTATGAAGCCGAGCGGCGCGATCACGCGGCGGAGATGATTCAGCTCGCGATCCGCATGGGCTACGTGATGATGCCGCGCGGCCGCGTGCAGGGATTTGCCGTGCGCACATTCTTCCGCGCGCTGGCGCTGTTTCCCGCTGCCCGTTCCTACTTCGCCGAGATGAAGTACAAGCCGAAGCCGAAATTCCATCGCGGTTTTTTGCTGGCTCCCGAAGTTGAATCAAAGTCCGGGTCCAGGCAATCTTTGGTCGGCAAGCTGTTTCCGCAAGCGCTGGTAATGACAGCATCGGGCTTTGCGCTGCTCGATGACGTGCTCGGCGACGGCTTCGCGCTGTTTGCGCCACCGGGAACACCGCCGCAAACGCTCCAGAAAATCTGCCTCGAAAAGACGAACGCGCTCGCGATCCGCCGTGTCGCGGTATTGGACAAGGAGGACGCGTCGGCGGTCGATCCTCCGATTGTCGCCGCCCGCGACCTGCGCGGCGACCTCGCCGGCTTGCTCACCGGCTAATCCGGCGGGCCTCTATCTGTTACGGCCCGACCGCTATGTCGCGGCGTTTTTCCCGGTCCAGAACCTGCAGTTGGCCGGCGAAGCGATCGCCAAACTCACGCGCGAAACTTGGGCGGGCAAGGCCCCAACCGACGAGACTTAGACTCGCACGCCTCGAACTGACCGCGGCACTGACTCGGAATTGCGGCCGGTCGCGTTATTCAACCACGATCTTGACTTCACTGCCCGACTTCAGCCGTTCGCCCGGTTCGAGGCCATTGAGCACGCGGAAGCGTTCGACCTGCCGATCCGCGACGGCCATGCGGGTGGCGAGTTTTTCGACGGTATCGCCGGGGGCGACGGTGACCACCTGGAGCCGCAGCGGCTTGGCGTCTTCGATCTCGGCCAGACTCATGCGCCGGAACGTACCGACCGACTCGCGGAACAGCCGGTCGGTCTCGGGTGTGCGGTGCTTGGACGCGAAGATGAAGCGATAGACGTCACTGCCGAAGCGGACAGCATACAGGCGGAAGTCCCACTGATCGCCTTTCGCGGCTGCGGTGGCGCCAGCGAAGCCATTGATGCTGATGTCCTCGACGGTGGCGGGATCGATGTTCTCGATCCAGCCCGAAGTAAGGTATCCCGCAAGCGTCTGTTCCGAAGGCACGCGGACAACATCGAGGCGCAGCGCTTGGCCGCCGCCATGCTTGACGCCGAGCACGGCTTCGGCGGTGTTTTCCAGCGTGAATCCCTCAGGCGCGGTGAAGGTGAAACCGAGCCGCGGATGCAGAAAGCGGCGGCCGCGAACGAAACCTTCGCTCGGGTCCTCGCCGAATACGATGCCGTCGATGCCAGTGAGATAAGACCGCTTGTCCAGCCCGACGGCGTTGGTCGGTATGGTGTACTGCCGCGCGTTGGCGCGTGCATTGGTGATCCGCTCCGGTGTCGCCGGATGCGACGACAGAAAGTCCGGCGCACGCGGGTCGATATCGCCGCTTTGCTGCGGTCTGAGTTCGGAATTGTGCTCCATCGAGGTGAGGAAGCGCACCGCGCCGTAGGGATCGTAGCCGGCACGCGCCGCCATGCCGATGCCGATGGCATCCGCCTCGAATTCCTGGGACCGCGAGAAGCTCGCCAGCGCCAGCTTCGACTTGGCGAGCGCCAGCGCGCCCTGTTCCGGATCGGTGATCACGTCGGTGACGACCCGGCCGACCAGCGCGGCCTGTTTGGCCTGCTCCTCACGGATGGCGGCGTGCCGCGCGACCACGTGTCCCATCTCGTGGGCGAGCACCGAGGCGAGCTCGGCTTCGTCGTTGGCGAGCGCGACCAGACCGCGCGTCACATAGAGCTGTCCGGTCGGCAGCGCGAAGGCGTTGATCGACTGCGAATTGAGCATGGTGACTTTGTAATGCAGATCGGGCCGCTCTGAGGCCGCCACCAGGCGTTCGACGGTCTGCTCGATCATCCCCTGCAATCGCGGATCGTTGTAGACGCCGCCATAGGCGGCGAGGATGCGCTGGTGCTCGCGCAGCACCGCAGGCGCCATGTCGCTCGTTTCGGCCGGTTTGGCCGGCGGCGCCAACAGCGACGCTTGCGGCTCGACCGCCGGAGGCGATGCGGTGCAGGCGGCAAGCGCAAGAGCGGCAAGAACCAGCGCGAGCATGGCAATGCCCGAATGGGGGAGCCGAAGCTTCCCCAGTCCTGCGAACCGCCAATTGGTCATCGCTCTGTCCATAAACCCGTCTGCAAGCCTCTCGTACTCACTCGCGGTCGGTCACCTCTATCTGTTCCGGCCGCACCGCCTCAATCCACGGGCCGCCGCGCTCCTCAATCCATCCGCGCACGCGGATACGGCGTCCGGAAAGCTTCTTCGGTTCAAGTCCCGCCGCCGCAAAACTACGCTCATTTCTCTTCAGGATAGTAACGGTGAAATCGGTGCTCCACCGCCGCCCGAAGTTTACGTAGATGGTGGCTCCGCTTTCGCGGACTGAAACCACCTTACCCTCGACCAGCGCGAAACGGCCTTGTTCAGCTAGCACCGCGGCGGGGTTCTCGGCGTCGAGCGAGTCATAATACGAACCGGCCCAAAGGCCAAGCTTGGCCCGGCGGGCCGCGCTTTCCCGGCTCAGGAGTTCCATAGTGCAGGCGTGGCTACCGGCGCGTGGCGCCACGCGGGCAAAGCCCCTAGCGAGAAGGTCCCCCTGCACCAAGCGTTCGCTGCCGTCGCGGGTGACAAAGGCGTAGGCCACGATCCGGCCGTAACGATCAGTCTGTTGCGGTTCGGCCTGCTTGAGTACAGTTTCGGCGCCGGCGAGCAACGCGGCAAGGCCGTCTCTCGCTGCAGCGCTGTTGGGCGCCGCGCCGGATTCCTGCGACAGCGGCGGCACTTCGATTGCCGCCAAGCGGACCTCGCGGCCGTCGGCAAGAACGAAAGTCCGGCCATCGCTGACCCGGCTGGCGGTGACGCGCGCCATGATGTCGCCACCGCACGTGCTCGACGGTTGCGACTGCTGCTCTGCAACCGCGTCAAAACCCTCGCCAACAGCAACAGCGGCTGCGAGCGCTGCCACGATTACCCTGTCCCGCCACCCACCCATCGGTTGCCCAGCGAAGGGTCGGAATGCGGCGGCACTGGGGCGGGTTCACAGCTTCGTAAAACGCCTTGCGTCAGCGGCACTTACGAGCCCGCGGCACGCGACATTGTCGGCGCGTGCCTTCGGGGGGAGGGAAAGCTAGCCGGCCTTCCTCTGCCGGCCGTTAGAGCGCGCCGGTTTGCGATGCTCTTCGCGGGCGGCTTTTTTGCCGGCGATCGGCAGCAGCATTTCCTTCTGGCCCTCGACTTTCTTGCGGCCCTTTTTGGCGGGAGCGGCGCGCGGTGCTGCCGCCGCGCGGGGGGCCCGGCCGCTTTCGGCCTGCACGGAACGGCGCAGCGCATCCATCAGATTGATGACCTTACCAGTCGGCTCTTGCTTCGGCGCTTCGATCTTCAGACCCTTGGCCTTTTTCTCGATCAGCTCCTTCAGCGCATGCTCGTAATGGTCCTCGAATTCCTGCGGCTTGAAATGCCCGCGCTTGGTTTCGACGATATGCCGCGCCAAATCCATCATGTCTTTGGTCAGCTTCACGTTCGGGATGTCGTCGAAATATTCACCGGAGTCGCGCACCTCATAAGGATAGCGCAGCAGCATGCCCATCAAACCCTTGCCGCGCGGCGCGATAGCGATAACGTGCTCGCGACTTGTCAGCACCACGCGGCCGATCGCCACCATCTTCATCTGTTCGATGGCGTCGCGGATGACGACGAACGCGTCCTGGCCGACGTTACCGTCGGGCGCGATGTAGTAGGGCCGGATATTGTAGAGTTCGTCGATCTCATCCTTCGGCACGAACTCGTCGATATCGATGGTCTTGGTGCTGTCGAGCGCGACGGCCTCAAGCTCCTCGTCGGTGACCTCAATGTATTCGCCCTTGGCGACCTCGAAGCCCTTGATGATCTGGTCCGACGGAACCTCTTCGCCAGTCTCGGCATCGACCTTGCGGTAGCGGATGCGGTGGCCGGTCTCTTTGTTGATCTGATTGAAGCTGACCTTTTCGCGCTCGGAGGTCGCCGGGTAGATCGCGATTGGGCAGGAAACCAGCGAAAGCCTCAAATAACCCTTCCAATACGCGCGCGGTGCCACGGTTAACTCCTGCTGAACAGCACACTGACAACACAGTGAATGATACCGCGTTCCGGGCGTAAAACCGACTCGCGTCAGCTTCGGTGTTTCTGGTTTGTTCCGGGAGGCGATTTTACGGTAAAGTATTTCCGCACAATCGATTCGCCGCCGGGAACCATAGGATGCCAGCCCCTGCCCACAAGTTCGTACCGGAGCCAAAGCCTTCTTGTGAGCACGGGCGAAGAGTTTTCCATGCGTCGGTGCTGGTGACGCGGCTCGAGGAATGGTTCGTCGAGGCCGAAAGCCCCGAACAGGCGCGGGCGCTGATCGCCGCGGGCGAGGGGCATCGGGCGGATTCCGGCGAGCGCGTCCATGTCGAGGTCGAACGCGTACTCGAAGGCGCTGAGTAAAGTTCGGCTTCTGAACTCGTAGCCCGCCATCGCGCTCGGCCCTATACTGGACATCTGGACGCCATTCGTGGCGCCCCGCGCTCGATAACAACCTCCAATCGCATATACAGCAGCACCGTGGCGGCGCTATCTTCTCCCTGAGGTGCTGGATGTTACCGGCCCGCTGGAGGAATGTCGCATGTCAACAAAGAACGGCCCAACAATTGGGGACGTTTCGATCATCAATTGGAACACGGCCGAAGCCAAAACCGTCGCATCCGGGCTGGAGCGGACGCTCTGTAGCGAAAGTTTGTGCGGTTCGAAGACGCTGACCGTCTTGCAGCGGACGGTGCTGGAAGGCCGCCAGTTCGACGTAACGGCCGGTGACGACTACCACCTTGTCTACGTCATCGAGGCGCCGAAAGCGGGCGTCATCAGCTTCAACGGTACGTCGCACGCGGCCGAGGAGGGCGCCGGCGTACTTCTCGCGCCCGGCGAATCCGCGCGATTTGAAGCGTCCGGCTCAAAGCTCGAGTTGCTTCACATGGTGACGCCGAAACCTCCTGCTGCTGTAGAAGGCGGATTAGCGGGCGGGCCGGGATATTTCTTCAATCGCAAGACGCTGCGTCCTCTCAGTGACGCGAGCGGAGGCCGTGTGCGCCGCTTCTGCGCTAAGTCCACCGTCAGACTTCTCGACGGCTCAAGGCTCACGCCGACCAATGCCATTCAGGCGGGCGAGATGCACTATCACGAAGGCGGATCGTCACCCTATCATCGGCACGTCGGCACCGCCGCCAACCCCGGCGGTGCATCCCACTGCTACATCACGTTTAAGGGCCGCGGCGTAGTCGAGGTCGGGGAAACGAGCCAGGAACTCCAGCCCGGCACGCTCGTTTATTTTCCCCCGGGCGTACCGCATCGGTTGCGTGCCCACGGCGGTCCCCTCGACTACTTCGAGCTCCAGGCGTGGCGGAGCTTCAAGACCGACGTGCTCAGCGAGGAGCCGTTGGGACTCAAATGGTACTACGACCCCGTGACACCGGGCGCCGCGCCGGTCGAGTGGGATCAGAGCTGACGAAACGGGGCCAAAAAATCCGGCCGGCGGAAATCCAGCCATCGAGGGCGCATGAAGCGCCCTCGTCGCTTGCGGGAAAGAGCATATTTAAAGCGCAAGTCGAAGTTCACGCGGTCTTCTGTTCGTGTAGACCCAGTTCTTTGATCATCGCGTCGCGCATGATGAATTTCTGCACTTTCCCGGTGACGGTCATCGGGAACGCCTCGACGAACTTGATGTAGCGCGGGATCTTGTAGTGCGCGATCTGGCCCTTGCAGAAGCTCAGGATCTCTTCGGTATTTGCAGTCATGCCGGGCTTGACCTGAACCCACGCGCACAGTTCTTCGCCGTATTTCAGATCGGGTACACCGACCACCTGCACCGCCGCGATCTTGGGATGGCGGAACAAAAACTCTTCGACCTCGCGCGGATAGACGTTCTCGCCGCCGCGGATCACCATGTCCTTGATGCGCCCGACGATGTTGCAGTAGCCGTCTTCGTCGAGCGTGGCGAGGTCGCCGGTGTGCATCCAGCGGGCACGATCAATCGCCTCAGCGGTGAGCTCGGCGTCGTCCCAATAGCCGAGCATCACCGAATAGCCGCGGGTGCATAATTCGCCGGCCGTGCCCGGCGGCACGATGCGGCCGTCGCCGTCGACGATCTTGATCTCGACATGGGGGTGGATGCGGCCGACGGTGCCGACGCGGCGCTCGAGCGGATCGTCGTGTGAAGTTTGCGTGCTTACCGGGCTGGTTTCGGTCATGCCATAGGCGATGGTGACTTCGCTCATGTGCATTTCACTGATGCAGCGCTTCATCACTTCAATCGGGCAGGGCGAGCCCGCCATGATCCCGGTGCGCAGAGAAGACAGATCGAACCGTTTGAAGTCGGGATGGCCAAGCTCGGCGATGAACATGGTCGGCACGCCATAGAGCGCCGTGCAGCGCTCGGCCTCCACCGCTTCCAGGCTCGCCAGCGGATCAAAACCCTCCGATGGATAAACCATCGCCGCGCCGTGCGTGATGCAAGCGAGGTTGCCGAGCACCATGCCGAAACAGTGATAGAGCGGCACTGGAATGCAGACCCGGTCGCGATCGGTCAGACGCTGCGCCTCGCCGATGAAGTAACCGTTGTTGAGAATGTTGTGATGGGTGAGAGTGGCGCCCTTGGGCGTGCCGGTGGTGCCGCTGGTGAACTGAATGTTGATCGGATCGTCGAATTGCAGCGTGGCGGCAAGCTCTCGCAACTGCGCGCGATGACGCCCGCCGCCCATGCCGAGCACGTCAGCAAAGCGCAGAAAGCCGCGTTTTTCGTCGTCGCCGATACGAATGAGCGTCGTCAATGCGGGGAACCGCTTTGACTGTAACTGACCGGGCGCGCAGCGGTCGATCTCCGGCGCAAGTTCGCGCAGCATGCCGACATAGTCGCTGCTCTTGAACGAATCGGCGGTGATCAGCGCCTTGCAGGCGACCTTGTTGAGCGCGTAGTCAAGTTCGGAAAGCCGGTAAGCCGGATTGATGTTGACGAGGATCAGCCCGGCCTTGGCGGTAGCGAACTGGGTAATCACCCACTCGGAATTATTCGGCGACCAGATGCCAATGCGGTCGCCGGGCGTGAGTCCGAGCGCGAGCAGGCCGGCGGCGAATGCATCGACCCTGGCGTTCAGCTCGGCGTAAGTCCAGCGGACATTCTGCTGCCGCACGATCAGCGCGTCGCGCTCGCCCCATCGCGCCGCCGCCTTCTCGAAATGCACGCCGATGGTTTCGCCGATCAGCGGCGTCGCGGAGACGCCATGTGCGTAGCTTTGGGTTAGTTTGGCCATAAACTCCTCGCGAAACGCTTGCTCCCGCGCTGACGTATTTGGTCTCAAGGGCTCGGCAGCTTGTTCTTATATTTAGCGATCTGCGATCGCGTCTGCACGTGCGATCGAGAGTTCCATCAAGGCAAAAACCGCGCTCAAGTGGCCCTGATGGCCGCGTACGCCGGCGGCAACAACCGCGCGAGCCGAAGCGCCCAGGTGTGCTGGCCGCGCTCTTCGGCGATCAAATCCTGGCGGATTTCGATCAGGGCGTGCGGCAGGCCCAAGCGTTCGCCGTGCACCGGAATGGTGTAGTCGGTTGCATCGCTCACGACGTAGGGCTCGTTGTTGCCGACGACGAGGCCCTTCTCGGTCCTCAGCATGGCAAGCAGGTGCCGCGACAGCCGCGGGTCGCGATTATAAAGCAGAGCGACATGCCACGGCCGCGCCACGCCCTTGAAGGTCGGCGTAAAACTGTGCAGCGAAATCAGCACCGTCGGCATGCGCACGCGCGAGCGCCGTTTGATCTCCGCGTCGATGCGCTCGTGATATGGCGAAAAAATCTCCTTGGCGCGCTGCGCTTTATCTGCATCGCTCAAGCCGGCATTGCCCGGTATGCGCGTGAGTTCGCTGACTTCCGGGGTCGATGACGGCATCCCCGGCGGGCGATTGCAGTCGATGACGAGGCGCGAATAGGTTTGCTGGATCAGCACGGCGCCGAGCGCGTCCGCCAGGATGCGACTGACGCCGGCAATGCCGATGTCCCAGGCGATATGCCGGCGCAGCTCCTGCGGATCGACGCCGAGCTGGCCGAGTGCGCGCGGGATCACGTTGCCGGCATGATCGGCGACCAGAAGGAACGGCGAGCCGCCGTTGGGGTTGTAGACCGTAACAGGCGAAGGCTCGCCCGGGGCCAGCAAATGCTTCGCCGGCTCCTTCATCGGAGTTCACATTCGCGAAGCAAATAGAAGCGATGCATGGGAGCTTCTTGGAGCGCTTTGGCCCGAGAAATGCATGCAATACATACGCTATTGTAGAGCAGCACGGCCGATACTCAACCCGCAAAAACCGGAAATGCCCGCCCTCAAACGTAAAATCTCCGCCGGTCGCCGCCGACGAGGCCGCCGATGAAGATTCGCGCTGGCTACGAAATCGCTTATGAATGTCCGCAACCGACGCCAATGATTTTGATGCTGAGTGTGCATCCCTCGCGCGCCGCGGATTTGCTGACACCGGATCGGCCGCAGCTTAGCCCGGCGCTTCCGGCCAACACCTATCAGGACGGATTTGGCAACGTCTGCCACGTGGTCCACGCCCCCAAAGGCCGGATCATTTTGTCGACAGATTTTCTGATCGTGGATTCCGGCGCGCCGGACGATTTTGCGCCGAATGCCCAACAGCATCCGCTCGAAGAACTTCCAGTCGATACGCTGGTTTATCTGCTCGGCAGCCGCTATTGCGAGACCGATCGCTTCATTCAGTTGGCGTGGTCGACATTCGGCAACGTCGCCAAGGGCTGGCCGCTCGTTCAGGCGATCTGCGATTACGTCCATGGCCGCACCACGTTCGGCTACCAGCATGCGAATCCGACCAAGACCGCGTGGGATACCCACGCCGAAGGCCGCGGCGTCTGCCGCGACTTCGCGCATCTGGCGATCACGCTGTGCCGCTGTATGAATGTGCCGGCGCGCTATTGCACCGGCTATCTCGGCGACATCGGCGTGCCGCCCGATCCGGAGCCGATGGATTTCTCCGCCTGGTTCGAAGTCTTTCTCGGCGGCCGCTGGTACACCTTCGACGCCCGCCACAACACACCGCGGATCGGCCGCATCCTGATGGCGCGCGGGCGCGACGCCACCGACGTCGCCATCACCACCTCGTTCGGCCCCAACACGCTTGCCGGCTTCAAGGTTCACACCGACGAAGTGCCGGCGGAAACCGCGGCGGCGCGCTAGCCGCGAGTCATGCTATAAACCGCGCCTGTGGTCCCGTAGCTCAGCCGGATAGAGCAGCGGTTTCCTAAACCGAAGGTCGCAAGTTCGAGTCTTGCCGGGACCGCCAATAAAATTGATGAGTTGCAACAAAGTCTCCGTCTTCAGCCCC
>CAVSFV010000022.1:0-81542 GCA_963727325.1 uncultured Alphaproteobacteria bacterium | reverse complement strand
TCGGGAATTTACGCACGCGGATTCCAGTCGCATGCCAAACCGCATTTGCGACCGCGCCTGCCGTGCCAGTGATTCCGATTTCACCGACACCCTTGATGCCGAGGGCATTGACGTGCGGGTCGCGTTCCTCGACGAGGATCGCTTCGACCGAGGGTACGTCGGCGTTTACGGGGATATGGTACTCGGCGAAATTCGGATTCATCGGACGACCGGACCGCTGATCCATGACCGCACGCTCATGCAGCGCGAACGACACGCCCCAGATCATTCCGCCGAAAAGCTGGCTGCGCACCATGCGCGGATTGATGATCCGTCCTGCGGCGAATGCCCCAACCAGGCGCGTAACGCGCATTTGCCCGAGATCGGGATCAACCTTGACCTCGGCAAAGACTGCCCCATGCGCGTGCATGGCGTAGCTCGATTGCCCGGCCTCGCCGGTCGTGCTCTTTCCCCGACCCTCGATCTCCGCAACGCCCGCGCGGCGGAGAATATCGGAGTAGCTCTCGCTGCGGCTTTCGTCGTCACGCCGGGACAAGCGGCCGCCCCGTGCGATCACGCCCGCGTTGCCTGCGCCGAACAGCGGGGAACTCTCGTCGTTGGTCGCAAGATCGGCAAGCCGCCCGATCACGTCGGCGCCGGCGTTGTGAATCGCCATGCCGGCGGTCGCCGTGTGGGCCGAGCCGCCCGCGATGCCGGCATCGGGAAGGTCGGACGTCCCCGACCTGAATTCGACAAGATCAATGTCAAGCCCGAGGCTATCTGCCGCGATCTGAGCCAGTGCGGTCCAAGCGCCCTGCCCCATATCGTGCGCGCCGATCTCCATGACGCCGCTGCCGTCCAGACGCAGCACCGCTTTAGCCTCGGCCTGGAACATCAGCGCCGGAAAGGTGGCCGTACCGATGCCCCAACCAACGAGCAATCCATCTCGATCTCGCATCTGCTGCGGTCCAAGGGGACGGCGCTCCCAGCCGAAATGTTCGGCGCCTTTCGTATAGCAGTCGCGCAATGCCTTTGAAGAGAACGGCCTGCCGGAGATCGGCTCGACTTCGGCGTAGTTCTTGAGCCGAAAGGCCAGCGGATCCATCGCGCAGGCGTGCGCCATTTCGTCGATCGCACTTTCGAGCGCGATCGAGCCGGTTGCCTCTCCAGGTGCGCGCATGAAGAGTGGGGTCCCGGTATCGACTCTGACAGCTTCATGCGATGTAGCGATAGCCGGGCTCTCATAAAGCGTGTGCGAAGCATCAGACGCCGGCTCAAAAAAGTCGTCAAAGGTGCTGGAGGTCGTTTTCGTTCGATGATCGAGCGCCGTCAACTTACCGTCATTGTCGGCCCCCACCCGCAAGGTCTGCCGCGTTGCCGCCCTGTGTCCCACGGGACCAAACATCTGATCGCGGCGGAGCACCAGCTTGACCGGCTTTCCCACCATTCTCGCCGCCATGACGCCGAGCACCTGAGGTCCGGAGATCATTCCTTTGCAGCCGAAACCGCCGCCGAGGAACGGGCTGCGGATATGGATTTTGTCCGCGGAGATTCCGAACAGTCCGGCCAGGCGACCCTGCGCCATGGCGAGACCTTGGCTTGGCGTGTCGATTGAGAGCGCATCTCCCTCCCATGAGGCGACGATTGCGTGCGGCTCCATGGGGTTGTGATATTGCGATGAGGTTTCGTAGATGGCTTCGATCCGTTTCGAAGCTGCGACGAGACCTGCCTCGATATCGCCCCGATGGGCTTCGGACGGATGTCCGGGGCCGACGGCTGGCGGCACGAAGCTCTCAGCTGCATCAAGTCCAACCCGGGCCGGGTCGGCATGATAACGAGGCGACAGCAGTGCGGCTCCTTCTGTTGCGGCTTCGAGCGTTTCGGCGATGACGACGGCGATCGGCTGGTTGGCGTAACGGACCTTGTTGCTCTGCAGCAAATCGAGCCGAAACATGAACGGATTTGTCTTTTCGTCCGGATCCTGTGCGAGCGCGGGCTTGTTGGCCGGCGTCATCACTTCGATAACTCCGGGATGGTCTTTCGCGGCCCGAACATCGAGAGAAGCCACGTGGCCGCGCGCAATGCTACTCACGGCGAGCACGGCGTAGAGCATTCCCGGCGGATGGTTGTCGGCGGCGTATCTGGCAGCGCCGGTGACTTTAAGGAACCCGTCGCGGCGGGTGAGAGGCTGCCCTATGTTCGAACCATGTCGAACATGGGCCGCAGCCTGCGTGAGTGCGATCTCAGGCATGGATGACATTTCCAGAAACAGCGGCGAAAGGGGATGCCGGGAGCGCGGGCACGCGCTCGGGCGTGCCGGCAGCGGCAAGTGCGAAAGCGCGCGCCACGAGCCGGCGCGCGAGTTCGATCTTGAAACCGTTGTCGCCGGAGGGCTTTGCCTCGGCGAGCGCCGCCTCGGCGGCGCGCCGAAAAGCCGGGGACCCGACTCGCGCGCCGCTCAGAATTTGTTCTGCTTCATGGGCTCGCCAGGGCTTTGGAGCCACGCCGCCAAGAGCGAGGCGCGCTTCCCTAATCGTATCGCCTTCAACGTGCAACGCCGCGGCCGCCGACACCACCGCGAAAGCGTAAGAGGTGCGCTCGCGCACTTTAAGATAGCGGGAGTTTGCGGCGAAGCCCGCCGCCTCGGCCGGCAGGCGCACGGCGACGATCATCTCGCCAGGTTCAAGCGCACTCTCGCGGTCGGGCGCGTCGGCGGGCAACCGATGAAGCATGTCTAGCGGGATGTCGCGTCGACCCGCCGTACCTTCGACTTCGACAACAGCGTCGAGCGCCGCCAGAGGCACGCAGAAATCAGATGGATGTGTCGCGATGCAGTTCTCGCTCCACCCGATGATGGCGTGAAGCCTGTTGTCGCCACCGCGGGCGTCGCAGCCAGCGCCACGCTCTCGCTTATTGCAGGTGCTGGCGACGTCGTAAAAGTATGCGCAACGAGTTTTCTGCAAAAGATTGCCGCCGACCGTCGCGGCATTCCGAAGCTGCGCGGATGCCCCGGACAAAAGTGCCTCCGCGACCGCCGGAAAGCGCCGGGCGAAGCTGTGATCGTGCGCGAGATCAGCGTTACGGACGAGCGCGCCGATCCGCACACCGCCGTCGGAAAGGTTTTCGATCTGGTCGAGGCCGGGAAGGTGGCTGATGTCCACGAGGCAACTCGGGCGGATGATGTTGCCCTTCATCAAATCCATCAAATTTGTGCCACCAGCCAGATATGCAGCGCCTGGCTGCCGAGGCGGCGGCGACGGCTTCTCGAACCGTTGCTGGCCTCACATACTCGAAGGTCTTCATGCGACCTCCTTGCGACTCGCCGCATCAAGAGCCCTTTGCGCCTCCAGCACTGCTTCGGTGATGCCCTGATAAGCCCCACAACGACAAAGATTTCCGCTCATACCCTCGCGAACGCGTTCCGGATCGTCGCCCACCTGACCTTCTTGCATGAGACCTATTGCGCTCATGATTTGCCCCGGTGTGCAGAAGCCGCACTGCAAACCATCATGAGCGATAAAGGCCTCTTGCACTGGATGCAGCCGATCGCCTTGCGCCACGCCTTCGATCGTCAGGACCTGAGCGCCGTCGTGACTGATCGCGAGTGCAAGGCATGAATTAACCCGTCGTCCGTCAACGATGACCGTGCAGGCGCCACACTGACCGCGGTCACAGCCTTTCTTTGTTCCCGTCAAAAAAAGGCGTTCGCGGAGAAGATCCAAAAGCGTTACACGCGGGTCATCAAGCTCGATAGTCCTTGTGACGCCGTTTACGGTGAGCGTCGTGGAAAAGCCCATGCGGTGCTCCATATGAGCGATGGCGAGGCACGCCCGTCGATCGACGGTCGTTATGTTTACGGACGGTCGCCGCAAGCAGAAGCAACCGCTCAGCCCTAAGTTCCGGCGACTTGGCCGTCTCCGCCCTCAGGTCCTCCCCCGTTTTTCGGCATTGCATAAGACTGATATTGTGTATCAGTGTTGCGCACTTCAAATATACGGAGGGTCCCTCCGCTTTTCAAGCGGGCGGCATGACTGGGGATGAGAAAAGTCGGCAAAACGACACGAAAGCCGCGCGCCGATGCCGTGCGGAACCGCGAGCGTGTCCTGGAGGCGGCAAAAGTTGTGTTTAGCGAAGGTGGCTCGGACGCCAGCCTCGAAGCTGTCGCGCTGACCGCCGGCGTGGGCATCGGCACGCTTTACCGGCATTTCCCCACGCGCGAAGCCCTGTTCGAAGCAGTATATCGCCGCGAAGTGCAACACCTTGCCGACCTGGCCGAGCAATTGAAACAAAAGGAACAACCCGTCGACGCACTTCGGCACTGGATGCGCTCGAACGTGAGATTCGTTGCAACGAAGAAGGGAATGTCGGCAGCGCTCGCTTTGGCCGCTTATAAGAACCAGAAGCTTTCCTCATATTCGTTCGATCGGCTGACGCGGGCAGTCGGCGGGTTGCTGGATCGGGCGATCGCCGCAGGAGAAATCCGCAATGACATTAGCGCTGAAGACCTAATTCGTACGCTTGTAGGTATGTGCTACATGCACGATCAGCCCGGATGGCAGACAAGCGTCCTGCGACTTGTCGACGTGTTCATCGACGGGTTGCGCATTCGCACCGCTGCGTCAGGCGTTAAAGTCAAGCAGAGGAACGCGGAATTCCAAACCGGATGATTACAATTAAGTCGGAAAAGAATTTAAGCGTCGTTTGCTCAGAGGCAACCTCGGTGAACGATACGCCTTCAATCCGCCGCACTCAGGAACTCTTCGATGAGTGAGGAAGCGCTCTCATTCACCCTGCCAAACCTCTTAAGGCAACCGCAAGAGAAGATCCGCGCATTGCAAGACCGCTTGTTGCGCGAAACAATTGAGCTTTGCTATCGCAGCCATCCTTACTACAGCAAATTGATGCGCCGGGAGGGACTTGAACCGCGGCATATCCAAAACTGCGACGATCTCCGACACCTGCCGCCGACATCAAAGCACGATTTTCTTGCGAACCCGGATGCTTTTCGCGTGAACCCCGAGGATCTGCCGCCTGAACAAGGTACGTTATGGAAGGTGATCTACACGACAGGAACGACGAGCGGCAGGCCGGCTCCGATCTACGTCGCAGCACATGATCATTTTGCTTATCTCTACGTCTGCGCAACGCGGCAGGAACTCATCGGATTGAATTCGGCCGACCGACTAGCGAACCTGTTCCCGCTTACCTCCTTCCCGATGGGGGCTTATGCGCGGGCAGCCGACGAAACAGCGGCAGTGGGAGCGTCGATTTTCTTTACCCAGACCGGCCGTTCCGATACATCTTTTCCCGTTCACCGCACTTTAGACGAGGCCGTAGAAGCGATCGAACGCCATCGCGCGACTGTCTTATGGGGAATCGCCGGTTTTGTGCGGCGCGTCCTGATGCGCGCGCAGGAACGCGGCGCGGATTTCTCGTCGGTTCGGATGGTCATGATCACCGGGGAAGCGTCATCTTCCGCCATGCGCGATGATCTGCGCCACCGCATGCGCGACCTTCGCTGCGCAGATACGAGGATCACGAACCGTTACGGATCGACTGAGCAGGGAGCCAGCATGGTGGAGTGCCAAGATGGCGCCGGCTTCCACAGTTTGGCGCCCGACCAGGTGTTTCATGAGGTTGTCGATCCGCAAACCGGGGAGCGGCTCGCTGACGGTCAGACCGGAATGATGGCCTTCACTCACCTCATGCGCCGCGGCACTTTGTTCCTTCGCTACCAGGTTGGCGATGTGGTCTCGCTCACCAACCAAACTTGTCCCCATTGCGGTCGAACCTCAGTGCGGATCACGTCGCAGCCGGTGCGCTCCGGCGACATCGTAAAAATCAAGGGGACTCTTGTTAATTTGCAGGTTCTGAAGGACCGGCTCGACCGGTTTCCCGCACTCGACGAATATCAGATCGTGGTTCAGCCAGTTAATTCGGACGATCCCTTCTCAATGGATGAGCTTGTCATACGCATCGCACCAACTCCCGGAGAAGCGGACGATGTCGGCGTCCGCATCACCGAAGAGGCGACCAAGCTCGTCCACGTGCGACCGCGCATCGAGACCGCCGCACGCGACGACATTTACGACCCCCTGGTGGCGGCAAAGCCGAAGCGTGTGCTGGACCGCAGACCGCCAAGGAACTGATCTACGGCTCTCGCGTGGGCCAAGCGGTGGCGGCGAGCAGAACTACCGCACGGCAAGGGCTGTTGCCATAATCCGCGCCGTTTCATCGAAAAAACGCCACAGCTCGGGATCGACCGGATTTGGCGCGCCGAAATAGGCTTGTGGCGTGAGCCGCCGCGCGGCCTCGCCGCCCTCGCGCCAAGCTTTTAGGTCGTCAACGGTCAGGTCCACGGGAGGCAGATCGCGCAACGCGTCGTAGTCAACGCGGTCTGGAAAATAGCGGACAACGGCGGCCGTTTCGTATTCATCGGCGTGAACGCCAAGTACTCCGGTGACGCGGAAGCGATCGAGTGCCGGGTTGAAATTCCACGGCACCCAGATCGGCTCATGGCCGGTCATTCCGAGGCGCTCGATCATCTTCCATCGCGCGGGCGCATAAAGCCAGCGGACGCCGGCTTTGGCTTGCGCGTGCATCTGCTGCAGCACGTCACGAATCATCACGTTGTGCGCGAAGTCACCATGATGGCTGACCAGAAGAACGTCCGAAAATCGATTGGCAATCAGCGAATCAATGACGTCGGCGAGTAACAATCTCGCCGTTTCGGGCCGAATATTGAAACTGCCGGCGAACCCGCCCAGCACCCCGTTAATGCCCCAGTAGTAAGGCGGCGCAATGAGCAGCTCCCTGCCCGCTTGCGCCGCATAAGCTTGCGTCAATCGGCAGAGCTGGGTCGCTATATAAGCGTCCGTTCCGGTCGGAAGATGAGGACCGTGGGCTTCGATGACGCCGATCGGCAGCAACACCCCGGCGCGGCGTTCTGCCGCGGCTTCGATCTGCGGAGCGGTCATGTCGGCCATCGTTGCGCTGAATAACAAGTCTGCTGTCATTGTTCGTCTTCCACGCCTGCGGCGAATCAAATCGCGATCCACTTCTTGACCTTCTCAAAGTCATCGAGAAGCACGGGGGAGCGATCCGCAAGGGCGATACAGCCGCGATCCAGAATGATCGCTCGATCGCTCAAGCGCAGCGCGTCTTCGGCGTGTTGCTCGACGAGTGCGATGGCGAAGCCATGATTGCGGCGCAGCTCGCGCATGGTGGCCTCGAGCTCTTGCACAATTACGGGCGCTAGCCCTTCAAACGGTTCGTCGAGCAGAAGCAGGCGAGGATTGGTCATCAGCGCCCGACCAATCGCGAGCATCTGCTGTTCGCCGCCCGAAAGTTTGTCGCCCATGTTGCGCCGCCGCTCTTTCAGCCGCGGAAACAGGCGATAGATGTCAGCGATGTGAAAGATGCCGGGCCGGCGCGCAACCAGCAAATTCTCCTCCACTGTCAGCGACGAGAAGATAGCGCGCTCTTGCGGGACCCAGCCCAGGCCGAGCGCAACTCGCTCGCTGGGCGCGATATGGGTCAGCGGCTCGCCTAACCAGCGCACCTCGCCGCCAAATCGGCGCGTTAGACCCATCAGGGTCAGCATCAGCGTCGTTTTGCCGACTCCGTTGCGGCCGAGGATCGCCAGGCTCTCGCCCTGTTCGATTGTGAGCGAGATGGACTCCAACACAACGGCGTCACCGTAGCCTGCCGTCAGCCCTTCGATCTCAAGCAAAGGCACGATGCGCACTCTGCCCAAGGTAGACCTCGCGGACGCGCGCGTTCGCAGAAATTTCCGCCGGCGTCCCTTCCGTCAGCACCTGCCCGCCCACCAGAACGGTGATCCGCTCGGCGAAGCGGAACACGAGCTTCATGTCATGCTCAACAAAGATGAGGGTGAGATCCTTAGGCAGATCGTGAATACGCTCGAAGATTGCCTCGCTTTGCGTTGTTGGCACGCCCGCCGCCGGTTCGTCGAGAAGCAGTACGCGCGGACGGGTCGCGAGCGCGATCGCAATCTCGACCAGGCGCTGGGAGCCGTACGGCAACAGGTGTACCGGAGTTTTTGCAGCATGGTGCAGGTTGACGAAGGCAAGATGCCGGTCGGCCTCGTCCATGACCGCCGCGTCCTTGGCCGCCATATTCCAGAATGACCGGGTCTTACCTTCACGCTCGAAGATTGCCAGAGCGACATTGTCGCGGGCGCTCAACCCGTGGAACAACTGGCTGATTTGGTACGTACGCGCCAAGCCGCCATTGACGCGCTTGCGTTCAGGAAGGCCACTGAAATCGGCGCCATTGACCTCGACGACGCCGGCCGCCGGCGCAATTCTGCCGGTCAGCGCGTGCACAAGCGTGGTCTTGCCGGCCCCATTCGGGCCGATCACGGCGTGCCTCGAGCCGGCGGGGATTGTCAGATCGACATTGTCGAGAGCCATGAAGCTACCGAAACGGACGGTCAGGCCGCGCACCACCATCGCTGGAACCATCATTTGTGGAGCCGCGCCATCCACCGGCCCAAGTCAGAAAGCCCGCCAGCAATGCCACCACGGATTACGAAGACCGAAGCCATCAGCACCACGCCCAGCCCGAGGTGCCAATATTGCGGGCTGATCGTGGACAGCGCGTCCTTCAGATAGCCGAATATGGCGGCGGCCATGACAACGCCGTGGATATGGCCGGTGCCACCAAGGGTCGCCACCATCATCACTTCCGCGGAGCGATCAAAGCCGAGCATGTCGAGCGAAGCAAAGCGGCTGGTCTGCGCTAACACCGCACCGGCGAGGCCGGCAATCGCGCCGGCCAGCGTGTACGTGACTGCAAGATGCCGGGCAACCGGCGCGCCGATACTGGGCATGCGCCGCACATTTTCGCGGATGCCCCGCAGCGCCAGTCCAAACGGCGACTGAGTGACCCGCCAGACAAATCCATAGACTGCGGCTAGCGCTGCCAACGCATAGAAGAACGCGGTATGACCGGTAAAATCGAATGAGAAAACGCCGAAGACGGGACTGACCGAGAAATCCGATAGTCCGTCTGCACCGCCAGTGATCCAACGGACGTGATTGGCCACTTCAAACAACAATGAGCCGACGCCGAGCGTCACCAAGAGCCGGGTCAGATCGTTGCCACGGACGACGATGGGCGTGAGCACGAATGCGACGGCGGCGCTGACCAGGACCGCAGCAAGGAGGCCAAGCAGCGGATCAGTGAATCCGGCGTGCGCCAGGATCGCCGCAGAATAGGCGCCAAGCCCGAAGAACGCCGCGTGACCCAACGAGACGATGCCGCCATGTCCCTGCAGAAGATCATAGGACATGGCAAACATCGCCAGCACAAAAATTTGGGTGATGAGCCCGAGATAATCCGGGAATACGAAATAGCTCGCGAGTGCCGAAGCGAAAAGAAACGGTGCAAAGCCGGGACTGAGGCGACGTGTCATGCCAAGCGCCTCGCCAATCCCTTCGGAAAAATGAGTAGAATGACCACCAGGAGGGCGTACATTACGAACGGTCCGCTTTCCGGCACCAGATATTTGAATAGTGCGTCGAGGACACCGAGCGCCATCGCCGCAACAATTGAGCCGCCGATCGAGCCCGGGCCACCAACCGTCACGACCACCAGCACAACGACCAGATACTTGAACGGAAACGTCGGATCGAGGCCCAGAACATCAATCGCTAATGCTCCTCCCAGTCCCGCCATCGCCGCGCCCAGCGCAAACGTGGCGGCGAACAGCCGCTCAACCCTGATGCCGATGCCGGCAGCCACACGTTGATTGTCGACCGCAGCGCGGATCCGCGCGCCGAACAGCGTGCGATCAAACACTGCGATCAACGAAACCGCAGCCATCAGGCCGACGGTGATCAGAAAAATCCCATAGACGTCAATTTCGATGCCAGACAGGCTAAGCCGCGCCGAAAGCCAGGACGGCAGCCTGACCGGCTGCTGCTGCGGCCCGAAAACGATTGTGGCGACAGCGCCTGCGGCGAATGCCAACCCGATCGAGAACAGCACCTGTTGGAGCGCAGATTCCCGATACAGAAAGCGGATCACCAGCCGTTCCAGACAAAGCCCGATGACGCCAGCTATCAGAAAGGCTGCTGGCAAGGCGGCAAGAAATGGCACGCCGAAACCGTTCATCAGGCTCGCGGCGACGTAGCCGCCGCACATGCCAAACGCGCCATGTGCCAGGTTGATAAAACGCATCAAACCCAGCGTGATCGACAAGCCACTCGCAAGCAGAAACAAAAGGGTGCCGTACGCGAGCCCGTCGATAACGACCGTAAGTAATGTCACCATTTAAGATGATAATGACCTAGCGGCCCGGCTTGTCGGCGCGATATCCTTCATATCACTTCGGAGGCGGCTTGGCGGCCTTTGCCGGATCCTTGACGTCCTTGAAGACGGCAAATTCGACATTTTGCCACTGACCGTCCTTCTTGGCGCCGCGCCGGATGTAAACATCCTGGATCACATCGCGCGTTTCCGGATCGATCGTGAAATGACCGCGCGGGCTCTGCAACGTAGTGCCCTTGAATGCTGTCATCAACGCGTCGGTTTCGAGATTGCCGCCGGTCTTCTCCACCGCCTTGGCGATAAGCGCCATGCCGTCATAAGCCGCGACAGCGCGGAAATTCGGGACTGCCGTGTCGCCAAACAGCTCCTTGTATTTCTTCACAAAAGCGACGTTTTCGGCATTGATCAGGCCAACCTGATAGTGGCCGGCGGAGACGACACCGTCGACAGCCTCTCCCATCAGCGTGACGGACTGATCTTCCACGACGTCACCGGTGAGCAGGAGCTTGATACCGGATTTCTCGATGCCGCGCTTTTCGGCTTCCTTCATGAAGGCGACCGCGACGTCGCCCCCTGGATCGAAGTGAAAGATCGCATCCGGCTTGGCATCGACGGCGCGCTGCAGATAGGGTGAAAATTCCATCTCGGCTACCGGCGTGCGCACACCGCCAATAACCGTGCCGCCGCCGTCGGTGAACGCTTTCTTGAACCAGGTCTCGGCATCGATGCCTGGCGCGTAGTCGGACGAGATCGTAAAAACCGTCTTGATATTATTTTTGGCTGCCCAGGCGCCCAGCGTCGATGCGATTTGCGGCGTCGTAAACGACACGCGTGCGAAATAGGGCGAGCGTTCGGTAATGACCGACGTGGCGGCATTGATGATGACCGCGGGCTTCTTCGCCTCGGTCAAGAGCGTCGCAGCCGACATCGCGTTGGGGGTGAAGCTGTAGCCGAAGATGATGTCAGCTTTGTCGCGCACTATCAGTTCCTGGGTCAGCCGCCGCGCCAAGTCGCCGGAACCGGGCCCCTGATCGTCGCGTGTGATAATTTCGACCTTCAGGTTCCCAACCCGGTCGCCATGCAGCGCCTGATACGTCTTAACCCCGTTTTGGTATTGCAGACCTTCGTTGGCGAAGGCGCCTGACAGCGGCAGAATGAGACCGATGGTCAATCTGCCGTCAGCCGCCACGGCCGGAACGGCGATAGCCATTGCGGCCGCGACCAGCGAGCCCAAGAAAAAACGTCCGGCGACCTTTCGCGTATTCGAATGCTTCAGTTTCGACAACGTTCTGCTCCTCATCACGAACATCAACCCAGCAGATCTCCAATCACCTCGTCCGTCGTCAGCACATCACCGAAGCTTTGGTAAAGCGAAGTGAAGCCGGCGCTATGATCTTCTTCATACCGTGCGGCATTGGCATCGGACACCATGACAACCTTATAGTCGAGCATCATTGCATCGCGTGCTGACGTCTCACAGCAGAAATTGGTCAGCATGCCGGTGATCACAACATTCTTGATACCGCGCTGTGCAAGCTTTCCCGGCAAATCGCAGACGCCGGGAAGGAATGCGCTGAAGCGGCTTTTGCTGGCAAAACAATCTTCCGGGCGTGAATCCAAATCGGGGTGCAGCTTGTGACCGTCGGCACCCTCGGTGAGATTGTCTCGATGCCGGGCTGCAGCGGCCTTCGTGAAGAAGTAATCGTGATACAGCGGCCATAGGCTCTGGCCGCCAACACCGGCCGTCATCTTGACCCATGCCACTAAGGCGCCTTGGGCCCGGAATGTTGTCGCCAACCGGTTGATATTGGGAATGATTGCAATCGCGGGTTCGATATCGCCGACATAGAACTTCTGCATGTCGATCACAACGAGCGCCGTTTCGGCGGGATTGAATTTATCGAATACGCGGAGGCGACCGCGTTTTTTCATCACCCGTTCAATAACATAGGCCGGCATTTCGAACGGCTTGACACGGCAGTCGACCATTTGCATTGACCGTTTTGACGAGTTCTAACCTTGTGCGGACAGCGCGCAACGACCGCGCACGAGACTATCGCCGGGAGCCAACACTGCGGTGGATTGGGACAAAGCGAATGCCGTCATTGTGCTTAGTATAGACGAAAGCGCCGATATCGCTATCGAATGCGCTTTTGGCGCGTCGAGTTGGGCAACTCGCGCAGGGCTTCGGATTTAGCGAGCATAAAAACCTGCCAATTCCGCGAACTCTTCTTCGCCCAACAAACGGATACGAATTGCGAGAAAATGCCTAAAGTAGATTAGTACCTGCCGAAAGGCAGAGGAGAATGCATTGCCAGCGAGGCTGATCCCTCCCATCCGCAATTTTGGACGACTAACCGAGCCGCAACCGATCCGAGAGGCTTGGGACGGCGCCGGTTTCAGCCCGGTATCACGGATCCCGACCCAATGAGTCCGACTAACGGTCTGCCGGTGCGGGAACGGCGTTGGGCGATGCTCAGCGTCTTGTTGAGTCTTGCGCTGAGTTCGCTCAGCAGCGCCATTGCGAACATCGCTTTACCTAGTATCGCGCTCACATTTGCGAGCAGCGATGCGGCGGCCGTTTGGGTGGTGAATGGCTACCAGCTCGCCGTCACGGTGTGCCTTCTTCCGGTGGCGGCGCTGAGTGAGTCACTGGGTCTGAAACGCGCTTATGCCGCAGGCTTGGCGATCTTTACCTTGGCCTCGTTGGCTTGCGCATTATCGCCGACACTGCCGGTGCTGGTCTGCGCCCGAATTGTCCAGGGCTTTGGGGGAGCCGGCATCTCCGTGGCGACGGTTGCGCTGGTACGTAAGATTTATCCGTCCAGCATTATTGGCCGTGGCTTTGCACTCCTCGCAATAGCGGTAGCGATGTCCGGAGCGCTCGGGCCGACTATCGCGGCAATGATTCTGGCCGTCGCGAATTGGCCCTGGTTGTTTTTGGTGAATGTGCCCTTCGGGGTTCTTGCTGTGTTGGTATTTCTGCTGGTGGCGCCTGCCGACGTCGGTGTCGCCCGCCCCTTTGACTGGACCGGGGCCGCGCTCAACGCGCTGGCATTCGGCTTTGTTATCGCCGGCGTCGCGACCCTCGGTGTCGGCGGTCCCGGGATCGCAGCGGGGGAAATGGTGGTCGGAGTCGCCTGTTTCGCTATGCTCGTTAAACACCAGCTTCGGCAAAGCACGCCGCTCCTGCCACTTGACCTGCTCCGCATGCCGGTGTTCGCGCTATCCGTGGGTGCATCGATCTGCTCCTACGCGGTACAGATGTTGGCATTCGTCTCGCTGCCCTTTTTCCTCGAGACGGTGCTGCATCTGACACCGGTCCGAACCGGTCTTCTCGTTACGCCCTGGCCGTTTCTGACTGCGGTGGCAGCCCCGATCGCCGGACGCCTGATGATCCGTTATCCCGTGACCGGCAGCGTCGGGTTGGCCGTGCTGGCGGCCGGCCTATTGCTGATGGCGATGCTGCCGGTCGCTCCCACGGACTGGGACATCGTATGGCGTCTGGCGGTTTGCGGCGTCGGCTTCGGACTCTTCCAGACCCCAAATAACGTTACGATGATGACCGCAGGTCCCGTCGAGCGCAACGGCGCCGCAAGCGGCATGAGTGCCGTTTCTCGCTACGTCGGGATGTCACTAGGTTCTGCGTTAGCCGCGCTGATCCTTGGGGTGGGAGGCGCGCATGCCACAATATTGTGCTTCGAAACTGGTGCCGGCTTGGCTGCGGTCGGTGCCGTCGCCAGCAGCGCTCGCCGTTACGTACGCAACTACAAGCATCCCGAGTAAACCTGCCGCTGAACGACCCGTTCGCGATCGACAAAGCACTTCGTACTCAGCAAACATCAGTAGGCGCCCAACGACAACCCCTCAACGGCGCCCACATCGCTTACCGCGCTTGACGCAATCAGCTTTGCATAGAATTTAGTTTGGGTCCCGATCGGCACGCCTTCGCCGATATGGCACGTGGCCATAGGCGGGCCGGTGACACAAGTGCAATCGATATCGTCGTCAATCTCTTTACCGCCCAAGAGATTGAACTCGGACAGACCGGCGTCGATGCTTATGCGCCCAAGCACTGGCGACTTTTCTTTTGTGGCATGTTTGAGATATCGGACACGGCGTCATTGACTCGCCTGTCAGTACCCGACCAGAAACGGATTGACGCCACCACGCCGGTAACCGGCCTGACGCACGAGCAGATCGAGCGCGAGTGTGGCTACGTCATCGGCGACCGGATCAATCGCTGCATCGATCCGCTGATGCATGATCTTCAGGTAGCTGCCGCAGGATTTGCAGGTTTCCGCCTTGACCGTTGCGGGACCGCCAGCGATTTCCTGATAAGCAATTCCCTTGGTAGAGCCACACAAGGCGCATTTGACGCGAGGTTGATTCCACAGCGTGCCGCACAGCGAGCAGGCACAGAAGCGGGTGTCTTGCGCACCGGGCCAGCCAACCACCATTGACGACACCGGCGCACCGCCGCACGCGGGACAGGCGCCTTCGCCAACCGGCACCAAAACTTTTCCGTCGAGCTTCGCGGCAAGCCGGACGAAATGAACCTGCAGCGCCGCAGCGGCAAACGCATGTTCGGCCAACTCCTCGATCGGTATCGCGTTTGAGAGTACGGCCGCGAATACAGTCGCCCTGGCGACCAAATCGGCTGCTCTGACCCTGTCCAGCGCAGTGCGCGCGTTGTCGGGCATGGAGATACCTGCCGCCAACGACAGAAGCCGCTCCCACGTTGCGTCCATGGCTTTGTCCGGAACGAAACGCATGCGATCGAGCGGTGGCATCCGAAATTCGCGCGCGCGCCCGATCTTGTCAGGCGGAGGTAGTTCCGCGGCGGGCAGTCCGTCTTGGATGCGATGCTGCGCCTCGCACAAATTCGAAAGAAAGAGCAGATAAGAGCCGAGCTGATGACCGCTTGCGAGCAACTTCAGACGCGCGGCGCGGCGTGTGAATATTGCCAAGGGATCGGGCAGCCGCGCAAAGGGCGGTTTGGCTACCTCACCGATGGGAATGGGATCGTGGGCCGGTGCGCCTGCCTGCATCATACTCGAACCTTACCAACCATACGCGCCATGCGATGCCGTGACGGGCCAGCCTCAACCGGAATGCTTGGCTCCGGTGCGGCCATCCTCTGCCCTGCCTGTGACCAGCTCCTTCAGCCACTTGCGGTGATGACGCCACGCCCAGCCTCCGGTGACTTGCCCGCGGGTCATGGCGCCGATGGTCCCGCGTACCCAGATCGCCGCATAAACGTGTACGATCCAGACGCAAATGATGGTTACGGCAGAAAGCGCGTGAACAAGGATGGCCCATCGCTTCTGTTCGATGCTCGTCAGCGGAAAGAAATATTGATCCCAAATAACAATGCCTGTGCAAATCAAAATGATGATCAGAATTGACATCGACCAGAAGACGACCTTTTGTCCGGCATTGTATTTGCCGACTTCCGGCAGTTTTTCTTCCTGATTGGTTAGAACATCGCGCAAATGCGCCAGCCAGCTTCCATCCTCGCTACGCCACAAATTTGCCTTCCAGAAGCGCACGAACAGTCCGAAGAAGCTGAAAAACAGAATGACCCCCAGCCACGGATGAATTGTCCGGGTCCACTGGCCGCCACCAAACAAAGCGGAAAGAAAAAACAGGCTTGGGGTAAACAAGGCTAGTCCCGAGATCGCCAGCAACACGAGGCAAGTTGCAGTGATCCAATGGTTCACTCGAGCCCCCGGCGTATATCGATCCACGACGACCGGATCGCCAGGGTGAACGGCATCGCCTTGTTCTACGTCATACGCTGCCATGGTCAGCGACTTCCCATAAAGCGCTCCGCGTCTTCCTCATCCTTGGGTTGGACTTTGTTGGGGCCGGAAACCACATAATGCAGAACGCCGATCGCGGCGAAGGCGCCCATTGCCGCGATACCGGCATACTTTGTCAGCCCTTTCCAAATTTCGACAATCGGACTGATCCTGGGGTTTTTTGGCAGGCCCGCATAAATTTCAGGTTTGTCCGCGTGTTGCAGCACGTACATAACGTGGGTGCCGCCGACGCCGGGGGGATCGTAAAGACCTGCGTTGCTAAAGCCGCGAGACTGGAGGTCTTTGATACGTTCGGCGGCATGCTCCTTCATTTCGTCTTTGGTACCGAACACGATGGCATGCGTCGGACATGACCTGGCGCAGGCGGGGCCTTGGCCGACAGCAACGCGGTCCGAGCAGAGCGTGCACTTGTAAGCTTTGTGATCGACCCGGGAGATGCGCGGGATGTCGAACGGACATCCTTTTATGCAATAGCCGCAGCCGATGCATTTCTCATGATCGAAATCGACGATGCCGTTTGAATATTGCACGATTGCGCCAGGCGCCGGGCATGCCTTCAGGCAGCCCGGATCTTCACAGTGCATGCAACCGTCCTTGCGAATCAGCCATTCCAGATTCTGTGACTCCGGGTTGACCCATTCGGTAAAGCGCATCACCGTGAAGGACTCCGGCGTCAGATCGACCGGGTTGTCGTAAACGCCGTAGTTGAAACCGATGCGCTCGGTCTGGTCGTTCCATTCGAGGCAAGCGACCTGACAAGCTTTGCAGCCGATACATTTCGAGACGTCGATCAGCTTCGCTACTTCGGTGAGCTTCCGTGCCGGCGGCGGCACCGTTGAAGCTGAGCGGCGGACGATATCGCCTTCTCCCAGACCCACTTTAATGTTTTGGGTCGGCGCGGGGGGCAGCTCGAATTCGAAAGCCATCGCATCCCTCCTGGTGCCGCTTAAAAGTCAGTTCGCGATCGATCGCCGAGCGTATCGGAGATCAAAGACGCAAAGTCGCCTTCCTCGGCGTCCGGGCCTTCGGCGAGGGAAACAACATTCGGCCCGGCGATCGGCTTGATATTGACGAGGAATGCCTTGAATTCCGGGGTGTCGGTATTGGCATCGCCGACGAAGGGGGTGAGTGAATTCGGGCCAAAGCCCTCTTTCGTCTCGCCAATAAATCCCCAATGCAACGGCACGCCGATGACATGCACCGGTTTGCCGTCGCACATCAGCGTGTTGATCCGTTTGGTCACCACGGCCTTAGCCTTCACTGAGCCGCGTTTCGACCAGACCTGAACCCAATGCCCGGATTTGATGCCTTTTTCGCTGGCGAGTTGCTCTGAGATCTCGACGAAGAATTCGGGCTGCATCACCGCGTTGAAACGGACGTGCTTGGTCCAGAAGTGGAAGTGCTCGGTCAGCCGGTAGGATGTTGCTGCGTAGGGAAATTCCTTGGCATCGCCGAGTTGCTGCAAATCGTTTTGGAATATCCGCGCCACCGGGTTACCACGAATTTTCGGCGCGACGATATTAACCACCGGCGATTCGAACGGCTCGTAGTGGGCCGGAAACGGGCCGTCGCGCAGCAGCCCCAGTGTAAACAGCCGCCCGGTGCCCTCGGCGTTCATGATGAACGGGCCGACGACGTTCGGCTTGGCGTTAGGCGCGATGTCGGGAACGTCATAACCGGTCCACTTGGTGCCGTCCCACCACATCAGCTTGCGGGTTGGATCCCAGGAATTTCCGTCGACGTCAGCGGAGGCCCTGTTGTAAAGGACGCGCCGGTTGAGCGGCCACGACCACGCCCAATTTGGGAACACGCCGGTGTTGTCGGGATCAGTATTATCGCGACGCGCCATGTTGTTGCCGGCTTCGTTGAAGCAGCCGGAATAGATCCAGCAGGCGCAGGTCGTCTTGCCATCGTCGCGCAGGACCGAGAAATTGACGAGTTGCTTATCTTTGGCGATCACGACCTTAGTCGGATCGTTAGGATCGGTGATGTCTTCGGACGCGTAGCCGTTGAGTTCTTTGGCCAACTCCTCCGGCGTCGGTTCGCCGGGATCCTTGTAACGCCAATTGAGATTGATGATCGGTTCTGGAACGGTGCCGCCTTCCTTCTGATAAAGCGATCGAAGGCGCAAAAATATCTGGCCCATGATCCAGTTGTCATGTTTGGCCTCGCCCGGTGGCGTTGCCCCTGCCCAATGCCATTGCAGCCAGCGCCCGGAATTCACCAGGGATCCGGTTTCCTCGGCGAAGCATGTTGTTGGCAGTTCGATGACCTCGGTCTGAATGCTGGAAGCGTCGACGTCGTTATGCTCGCCGTAGTTCTCCCAAAACCGCGCCGTCTCGGTCTGCAGTGGGTCCATGACGACCAGGTATTTCAGTTTCGACAGGGCGGTCGTTACCTTGCGGCGGTTTGGCGCCGACAAAAGGATGTTGAAGCCCTGGCAGAAATAGCCATTCATCTTGCCTTCGTGCATCAGCTGCAACGCGCGCAAAATGTCGTAGCCGGACACATCGAGCTTTGGCAGCCAATCGTAGGCGAAATCATTTTCGGCGGTGGCAGCGTCGCCCCACATCGCCTTCTGAAAGCTGACGAAAAACTTCTTGTAGTTCTGCCAGTAACTCGTCTGGTTCGGCCGCAGCGGCTTGAAGCTGCGGGTCGACATGTAAACATCGAGGGTCGTTTCCTTGTCCGACGGAATCGTCAGATAGCCGGGAATGAGGTTCGACATCAGTCCGATGTCGGTAAGGCCCTGGATGTTGGAATGCCCGCGTAGCGCATTCATGCCGCCGCCGCGGACGCCGATATTGCCGAGGATGAGCTGCAACATCGCCATGGTGCGGATGTTCTGCGAGCCGCTGGAGTGTTGAGTCCAGCCGAGTGCATACATTGAAGTCATCGTCTTGGTCTTGGACGAGCACTCGCCGATCATCTCGCAGACCTTCAGGAACTTTTGCTTTGGCGTGCCGCAGATGCGTTCGACCAGTTCCGGCGTAAAGATTGCGGCGTGCTTTTTGAGGAGTTGCCAGACGCAACGTGGATTCTGCAGCGTGTCGTCGGAGATGACGTAACCGTCCGCGCCGATTTCATAGCTCCACGTCGAGCGATCGTAGTCGCGCCTCGCCTCATCGTAGCCGGTGAACAGCCCGTCGGCGTAGCCAAACCCCTCTTTGATCAAATACGGCGCGTTGGTGAATGCCTTAACGTAATCCCACTGCACCTTGTCATTCTGCATGCAGTAATTGATGACGCCGAGCAAAAACGCGATATCGGTCCCTTGCCGGATCGGTGCGTAAAAATCGGCAACCGCCGCTGAGCGCGTGAAGCGCGGATCGACGACGATCAGCTTGGCGCCGCGGTTGGCCTTGGCCTCCGTGACCCACTTGAATCCGCACGGATGCGCCTCGGCGGCGTTACCGCCCATAATTATGGCGAGATCAGTATTCTGGATGTCAGTCCAGGAATTCGTCATCGCACCACGGCCGAATGTCGGGGCCAGACTGGCCACCGTGGGGCCGTGTCAAACGCGCGCTTGATTATCGAATGCCAGCATCCCGGCGCCGCGCACCACCTTATAGGTCGCCCACGCCGTCTCGTTGCTGGATGCCGAGGCCGCGAGAAAGCCCGTGCTCAGCCAGCGGTTGACCGTTACGCCATCGCCGTTCTTGGCGATAAAATTCTTGTCACGGTCATCCTTCATCAACCGCGCGATGCGGTCGAGAGCGAAGTCCCAAGAAACCCGCTCGAACTTGTCGGAGCCGGCCTTGCGGATTTGCGGATAGAGCGTGCGGGTCTTGGAGTGCACAAGTTCCAGCAGTGCCGCACCCTTCGGACAGAGCGTGCCGCGGTTGGTCGGATGATCGGGATCGCCTTCGATATGAACGATCTCGGCTTTCTCACCTTTCGCGAGGTTGCCGTTCGAGTACATGATGATGCCGCAGCCCACCGCACAATAGGTGCAGGTGTTGCGGGTTTCGGTGGTTCCCAACAGCTTCCAGGCGCGGATCGAACTGGCGTATGACGTTTCGATGTCACCGAAGCCGAGTGCGCCAAGCGTCGTGCCGGCAGCGGCTGCACCGGCGCCGCGCATAAATTCGCGCCGTGAAACTTCTATGTTCATGGGATGGTCCTCCAGAGTATATTCGCCCCCCCGGGCAACACTCTTCGACAATGCTCACCAGCATGCCGACCAGCGGACTTCCGTGATACCAAACGCTATTTTGGCATCGGACCAAAGTCAATTTTTTGGGAAATCACCGGACAACAATTTTATACTAAACTGTCAATTCTGTATTAGATCCAAAGTCAAATTCAGCGCCGGATACAATCGATGCATGGAAGTCGTAGCTGGCCGAATGCCTGAAGCGGCCAGCTGGCGCGGTGGAGGCAGCACCAAGGCTGGCTCCTGATCCGCAAGGCACGGAATCGCTATGCAAGGGCGTTTCTTAATGGCGCACCCCCTGCACGCACTGCCGTCCATGTCCATACGCTCAAGGGATGGCCGCGTTGGCCGAATTTGCCGGCCGATGCTCACCACCTGCCCGGCGCTTGAGATACAATCGAACCCCTTTGGTGACGACCGGAAGTGCTGTCGAAAATCAAGCTGGACCGTCTCGGGCAACTCGATGAACTCACCGGTGCCATCGTCTTCCCGGCTTCTGACGCGTCATCGTTGATGACGGGCTCGGCGCTCATGCTCGACGGCGGCTGGACGGCCGAATAGTCATGTTGAGACGAGATAAAAGGAAGACCACCGCAGATCATTGCGAGGCGGTTGGTTGCCGCAAACCACTGGTGCTTTGCCGCGCCGCACAGTAGGCTTGAACTCAAATCGTGAGGATTTCGTCAAATGATCAAATTCGGAATTGGGCAGGCGGTGCGGCGTGTGGAAGATCAACGTTTCCTTACGGGCCGAGGACGCTACGTGGATGATATCGCGCTATCCGGCATGTGCCACGGCGTGAACGTGCTTTCCCCGCATGCGCATGCGCGCATCAAGAAGGTCGACGCATCGAAGGCAAAGGCGGCGCCCGGAGTGCTGCTGGTGCTGACGGGCGCCGACGTGGCGCACGATCACCTGGGCGGTTTCACGGCCGCTATGATGCCGGAGGATCTCGGCGCGCCAAAGGGTCACCGCATTCATCAGCAGCTTCTGCAATCCGACAAGGCGCGCTTCGTGGGTGACCGCATCGCCTTCGTGGTTGCCGAAACGCTTGCGCAGGCGCGTGACGCGGCCGAATTGGTCGAGGTCGATTACGAACCGCTGCCGGCGGTGGCGCTGCTCGAAGACGCCGCCAAAGAAGGCGCGCCAAAAGTATGGGACGACAATCCGAACGGCAACGTCGCGTTTCAACTGATGATCGGCGACCAGGCGGCGACCGATGCGGCGTTCGCGAAGGCCAAGCACCACGTCAAGCTGCGTATCGAGAACAACCGGCTGACGCCGGTATCGATGGAGCCGCGCACCGCGATCGGCGATTACAATAGCGCCGACGACACCTACACGCTCTACACCTCGTCGCAGAATCCCCATGGCGCGCGCACCGAGATCTCACACATCTTGCATATCGCTGAAAATCAATTGCGCGTGGTGTCGCCCGACGTCGGCGGCGGTTTCGGCCTCAAGGGCGGCGCATTTCCCGACGATGCACTGGTGCTGTGGGCGTCAAGGAAGCTCCGTCGCCCCGTGAAATGGGTTGCGACGCGCTCCGAAGGGATGATGACGGATCACACCGGCCGCGATCTCGTGAGCTATGGAGAGCTCGCGCTCGATGAAAAAGGAAAAATACTGGCGATCCGGTCCCGGGCGCTATTCCAGGTCGGTGCGTATTTCGTCGGTCCCGGCATGGTGAGCGGTCTCTTCTCGATGCGCTTCATTCCGGAAGCCTATGACGTCCAGGCAATCCACGTCACGTGCACAGGCCTGTTTACAAACACGCCGCAAGCGGGTCCCTACCGCGGCGCCGGACGTCCTGAGGCCGCCTACTTCACCGAGCGCATGGTTGAGCATGCGGCGAAGCAGATCGGTATGGATGTGGCAGAGATCCGCCGCGTTAATCTCATTGCTCCGGATAAGTTCCCCTACAACACGCCGACCTGGTTCAGCTACGATTCGGGCGAGTTCGTTCGCCTGCTCGACAAGTGCATCCATATGGCTGACTGGAAAGGTTACGCGAAGCGCAAAACGGCGTCGGAAAAGGCCGGCAAGCTGCGCGGCCGCTCGGTCTGCTATTACATCGAGTTTGGCGGCATCTTTAACGACCGCATGGATATCCGCTTTGATCCGGGTGGCACAGTTACGGTACTCGGCGGCACGCACTCACACGGGCAAGGGCACGCGACGGTGTTCGCGCAACTGGTCCATGAATTCCTCGCCGTACCGTTTGACAAGATTCGCTATGTTCAGGGCGATACCGCCCAAGTGCCATTTGGGCGCGGCACCTACGGCGCGCGCAGCGCGGTGGTCGGCGGCAGCGCGCTCCGACGCGCCGCGGATGCAATCATTGACAAGGCAAAGTCGATGGCGGCCGCCATGTTGGAGGCGGACGCGGCTGACATCGAATTCAAGGATGGCACCTTCACGGTTGCCGGCACCGACAAGGCTATCCCGCTCGTTGAAGTAGCAAAGGCATCGTTCGCGCCGATGGGGCCGATGACCCAATTCGGCATCGGGCTCGAAGGCTCCGGCAGTCATTCGCCCGAGCCCCCCAGCCACCCCAACGGCGCGCACGCGGTCGAGGTCGAGATCGACCCGGAGACCGGTGAGGTCGCGGTTGACCGGTACGTAATGGTCGATGATCTCGGGCAGGTGCTCAATCCGATGATCGTCAACGGCCAGCAGCACGGCGGCGTTGCGCAAGGCATCGGGCAGGCGCTTTTCGAACATGCCGTCTACGACCCCTCGACGGCGCAACTCGTCACGGGCAGCTTTATGGACTACGCGATGCCGCGGGCAGACATGCTGCCGAATTTCGAGATCGCGCTGGAAGAAGTGCGCTGCAAGACCAATCCGATCGGCGTGAAGGGCATCGGCGAATCCGGCACCATCGGGGCCCCGCCGGTCGTCATCAATGCGATCATCGATGCGCTGGGTCCACTCGGTATCGACCGCATCGACATGCCCGCAACGCCGAGCCGCGTGTGGCAGGCGATACAGAGCGCAAAGGGAGCGGCAGCCTGAACGCGCCTGCCCTGAACAACGTGCGTTGAGCAGCCCCTGCAGAATTCTTTGTTCGCCGTTCCAAACAGCCGATAGGCGCCAGATCAAGGCGTGAAGCACAACGCAGGATACCTCAGGACGCAAGGGAAACAACGCTTAAGAAAGCGGTACCTCGGGACGCTCGATAGAGCGACGGATAAAGCCGGCATTCTTGACCGCTTTACGGATGCGGCCCCCACGGAGCCGCTTGGAGAAGCTTCACTTCCTGAGTAATGACCAACGGTCGAAATTTTGACGCGAAGCCCTCAACGAAATCCGTATTCGCATATACGGCGACCCAGTGCGCTCGACGATCGGTATCACTGTCGAACTTCCAGAGATGGACGAGTTGGTTGATCGTGCCCGTGTCGGCCTGGAAGTATCCGACCAACTTCTTGTCGTGACCTCCCTTCTGAAGCGCCGGAAAGCCAATCTCCTGATAGAGCTTCACGGCTTCCGCCATTGTACCTACTCTGAGCGTATAGGTTCTCAGCTCGTACAGGGCCATCGAACGTTTCCTCCACGCAGTTGCAACCGCACGAACCGCTACCGCCATCAGCGATGGAACAGCAGAACTAGGGACGCCTCACCTATCCGATCTCCCACAGGTCTTTGGCGTGTTCGTTGAGGCGAGAACCACAAAATATCACGGCAGCGAAGATCTGTATTCGTTTTTTCAACGACCCAAATGCGCTTGCCCCCATTTAAGGTGGAGAGACCTAATTTATCGCCGCCTGTGATCACGACACCGATCACTTCTGTATACACGTGCGAACGTTGGTTGCTATGCTGTTTGTTCGATCCAAACTCTAACCCCGAGGCCATCTTGCACTATGACTTCGTCCCGATTCGGGACCGAATGCCGCTCCGCTGGCCGAACGGCAAGCGGCTTGCAATCATGCTCACGACGAATTTCGAGTATTGGGATGCGGTGAAGGATTCACCGAAACCATCCTACCCCGGCGGTCCCGGCATCGTCGGCGGCGACCTCCCCGCCAACGTCTACGACAACCCTAACTACACGTGGCGCGAATATGGTCAGCGTGTCGGCGTTTGGCGCATGTTCGACGTGTTCGACCAAGCGGGTGTGCCGTCCACCTGCACCATGAACGCCAAAATGGGTTTGGAGCGTCGTGCAGTCATCGACGCTGCGCTCAGCCGCGGCTGGGAAATCATCCCGCACAACTATGTTCAGACGGAATTGTTGACCGATTACATGTTCGACGAGGCCAAGGAGCGGGAGATCATCCGGGAGACGTTGCGCGTTTACCGCGAGGTGTGCGGGAAACCGGCGAAAGGCTGGCTGTCCAGCTCATTGCGATGCACGCTGAACACCGTCGATATTCTGGCCGAGGAAGGGCTGATCTTCACCACCGATTTGCTCAATGATGATCAACCTTATCTGGTCAAGACGCGATCCGGCAAAACCATGGTGTCGGTGCCCTACACCTCGGAAGTGAACGATTTCACTGTGTTCATGCGCCAAGGCATGGATGTGAGCGGCGCGCTGACGGTGTTCAAGGAGCAGTTCGATTGGCTATACGGAGAAAGCGCCGCCAGTGGTCGCTTCATGAATATCGGCCTACATCCGCATGTGATCGGCCAGCCGTTCCGGATTCGCGCCCTGCGCGACTTCATTGCCTATGCGAAACAGTTTGATGACGTTTGGTTCGCGACGCGCGAAGAGATCGCGGAGTGGTACCTCGAGAATCATCACACGCATATCGGATAGCGCGTGCCGCGACTCTGCTGCCCGCTTCAACAAATCACCAGCGACGTCATGCCGGGGGCTTCGTGCGCTGATCGCGGTATCCTTTGCCCTGATGATCGGCGTCATCGATTTTCTGAACTTCTCGTATAGTCGCGTGCTTAGGTGTTGATCACATGGCAGAGGCCTTCGACCAAAGCCAAGCGGCTCCTCGGACACCACTCGAATCCCCGTGAACCGCACGCACGATGGGCGTGTCGACACCATCGGAAAAGGCGTAGATCGATACAAGACTGGGAAGTCCCGTGTACAGCTGACTTATATTTGAGAGACCGCCGCCGAGAACAATGACGTCGGGGTCTATAATATTCATCACAACTGCCAAACTTCGCGCCAAACGATCCTGATAAACCGCCAGAGATTCCTGGGCACTTTTGTCTCCGCTGACGGCAGCAAGCGCGATGTCCTTGGCCGTCAAATGCCTGCCACTGCGGGTCCTATAATCCCTCGCCAAACCCGCACCGCACAGGAACGTCTCCACACAGCCTGATTTGCCGCAATAGCAGGGCGAACCGGGCCGCTCACTATCGGTAGCCCACGGGAGAGGATTGTGGCCCCATTCCCCAGCGATCCTGTTACGTCCGGCAATAAGCTCCTTGCCCGCGACAATGCCGCCGCCAACACCTGTGCCAAGGATAACCCCGAAGACAACAGCCCCATCAATGCCGGCACCGTCGATCGCTTCAGACAATGCAAAGCAATTTGCATCGTTTTCCAGGCGGACTGGCCGTCCCAATCTTTCAGAGAGATCAAAAACCAGGGGCTTTCCATTCAAGACGGTGCTGTTCGAGTTCTTGAGTAAGCCACTCCCAGTTGAAATTGCGCCGGGTGACGCGACACCCACTGTGCCCTTTCGCCCCAGTTGCTTCTCGGCCGAAAGTACCAGCTCGGCAATAGTCTCCAGGATGCCGTCATAGTCTCCATTCGGTGTTGGCGAGCGCTGCCGCAGTAGAGTGGCGCCATCTTCACCGAGCGCGATCACCTCGATCTTCGTGCCTCCCAAATCGATACCAATTCGCATCGCCAATCCATTGTCTCGCACCAAAACAGAAAGCTCCAACGGCAGGAGCGCACCTCATCGACTGACACCCATCCTACAAGTGGACTCGTTTCTGCCGCAACATCGAGGTTGGGATTTTCGCTCGCGTTCACCCTGCCACTACCATCAGATCGAGTCTGGCAGATTTATCGGATCGCGAGTGACGCCACCGTCGCGGAAAAGCGTGTGAAGCTTGTTGATCGGTCCAGAGCCGACTGTCAAACTGCTCTGTCCATTCCAGGCACGCGCAACGGCGCGCTCTTTGAAACGGTCCGCCATGAATATCCGCCTTCTCGAAGACTTTCTCCGCGTCGTCGAGTTTGGGAGCATCAACAGAGCCGCCAAGGATATCGGCTTAACGCAGCCGGCGCTTAGCCGGTCGCTCGCCGAACTTGAGCGCGATGTCGGCCGGCCTTTGCTTGTCCGCCGGCGACGCGGCGTCACGCTGACCGACGCGGGCCGCATTCTCGCCGATCGGGCGCCGGAACTGATACATCACACCACGTCCATTCGCGAAGAATTGTCGAAAGAACCTGCCACCAGGGTGGTGATCGGGATGCCGACACCGCTGCGCAACCACGTTACCATTCCCCTGGTTGGCGCGATGCGGCGTGCATCACCGCAGACGAAAATTCGAATCTTCGAAGGCTTCAACATCTACATCAAGGACCTACTGAATCAGGGTTTGCTCGACGTCGCTATCATCCCGCACAACCTGGTGCCGCTTGCCGATTTCGATCAGTTTCCGCTTGCCCGTGAACCAATCCTTTTGTTCAGGAAATTCGGTCTGCAGAAAGTCGCCACTCCAGTACCGTTGGCTGAGCTTCCGAAATATCCCATCGCCATGCCGGGCCGGCCGAACGTCGTACGAATGATGGTCGAGGACGCGCTGAAGGCGGCAAACCTGCCGGCTCCCAATGTGATTCTCGAACCCGAGAACATGGAGATCGCCCACCTGCTCGTTCGCTCTGGATGCGTGGATCAATGCGCCGGCATTGGACGCGTCTACACCAACAACGCCCAGGCCGGCATGTGGATATCCGCGCTGGAAGGCCTGGAGATGCGATGGATGCTCGCGATCAACCGTCGCCGGAGGCAAATGCCGGCCGTGCGCCGCATGCGCAACCTGATAGAAGCCGCGGTCGGCCGTGCCATCAAGGAACAAAAGTGGCTGGGCGCGTCCGCCATTTGATGCCGCCTAGGCGCCGCGCGGACGCAGACGTCAGACCGCACCGGCCTTCGACGCGTATTCCGGCGGATTGACGTCAACAATCATGGCGCGGTTCACCACGCTGCCCTCGCGGGTCTTGATAGCCGAGGCATATTCGGCTGACCTGTACCAGCGCTCGGCGTCTTCGCGGGAATCGAATTCGATGATGCTGATCATCTTCGGACCTTGATCGATTACCGGCCCCTCGATAATCGGATTGTTGTAGCTGACGGTCTTGTAACGTCCGCCATACTTCTTGACGCTGGGGGCGGCCAGTGAGCGATAAGCGGGAACGAAATCTAGGCTCTGTGCGGATAATCGCTCGAAGATGACCCACGCTTTCACAGCTTCACTCCCTTCTAGATTGTGCCTTACATCAGCCGGGCCAAGTCATCGGAATGGACCCATGACTGCCGGCAACGCGTACCTGATTTAGCGTCCAATTCCCTGTCTGGCGCCGAAAACGCGAGCGTCGTTTCCGGCCGGCTACCTCTCACCGCCCCGGCAACAGCCCGAGCCGGCGATAAACCTCTTCATTACTTGCCATGAAAAGCCGTACCTGGCCCGCGGTTGCCGCGTGTGACGCGGTGGCGTGTTTGGGAACGGTGAACGTGTCTTTCGCCGACCACGCGATCTCCCGTCCAGCGATCACCGATCGCCCTTCGCCCTCGACGACGGAAACGATTGTATCGGCGGCGGACGCGAAGGGCGTCGTGGTCGAACCGGCCTCGATCTGGAGCACCGAGCAGTCAATCAGCGGTAGACAGGCGCCGCCGCTGAGCGGATTTATGTAACGAACCCGACGCGACCCATCGGCCGCGACAGGCGCGGCCTCCAGCGCGCGAACGACGTCTTCCCATGGATAACGAAACACCGGCGCGCCTGTCGCATCGGGCATCAATGGTACGATGTTTGCCGACGCGTAGTCGCCGTCGTAATGAAGCAGCGGCAGGGCGTTGGGGGGGCCGCCTTGAAAGGTCGCATGTCCGAGCACGCGGTACAGATTCGCATCGAGGATGTCGAGCCAAATCGAAACCGGTCCGCCCACATGCCGATGCTCGTGCCAGGCCCAGCCGGGCGTCAGCACCAGGTCACCGGGGTTCATCCGGCAGGGCTTGCCGTTGACAATCGTCTGAGCTCCCTCCCCTTCGAGGACAAAGCGCAGGGCGTTGACAGAGTGCCGGTGTGGCGACGCCGACTCGCCGGCCCGCAGCGCCTGCAGCGCAGCGTTCATCAGACCGGCAGTCGCATCCCCACCGGGCACGTCGACACTCGTGTTCACAAGTTGCATGACCCGCCGCTCGATAATCGCGGGATCGGTGATTTCGGCGGTTTCGAGCAGGACGGGCTTTACGACCGACCATCGCCAGTGTCGCGGCTCCTCGCGGCTGGGCGCAAAGATGTTGTTGGACGTTTCCCAGAGCGGTACCATGTCGTTCTGCCGCCATTTTTCACGCAATCCGTTTGGGATTGGATTCAATTCCCGCATGTGTGCGCCAAACTCAGGCATGTCCGCCACGCTCCCGTTTAACGTCTCGCAACAGTACCGGACAACGTGCAACACCGATACTGTCCAGCATGGACAATCGTTCCACGCCCTGCAGCCAAGGCGATTCATCCTTCAATAGCCCGCGTTGAATCATTGCCCGCAGAAACACGTTGCAGCCGCTGCCGCCAGTTCGTATCTCCCTTTCGGGAGAAACGCGACGGCCCGCAAAAACCCACGGACCGCCAGGAGGCATGTGTGCGCGGATCGGTTGAAGCGCAAAGCCGGTCAGCAAAAGCTGGACGGCCGGCCGCGGAGGCGACATCGTGGCCGGGTCCGGCGTGTCCGTCCCAACACACGTGCCACCCAGGAGCCGGCTGCCAGGATGCTGTCTAAGGTCGCGTTCATTGCCGTCTACGGCACCTCCTACGGGATGATTCTGTTCACGATTTCGGTTGGTCTCGCCGTCACGATGGGCGTGATGAGGGTCGTCAACCTCGCTCACGGAGCATTCGCTGCAACCGGCGCCTATCTCGCCGTCGGATTCATGAACAACAACTCCGTTCCGATGCCCGTGGCGATCCTTATGGCGATTGCGGCCGTGGTTGTGATCAGCATCCCCGTCGAGCGCTATCTTTATCGGCGGATCTATTTTCGCTCCGAACTCGATCAAGTTGTGCTGACAGTCGGTGTTGTCTTTATCTGTATTGCCGCGCTGACGGTGATCTACGGCACCGATCCGATCTCAGGCACCCTTCCAGCCTGGCTGGCGGCGAACCTCGACCTGTCGTTCGTTGAGGTCCAAACCTATAGGCTGGTCGTGACCGCGGTCGGATTTGCGACCATCGTCGGGCTTTGGCTTCTGCTCAACAGGACGCGCTTCGGAACAGAGTTGCGGGCTTCTGTCGACAATCGCACGATGGCGCAGGCCGTCGGTATCAACGTCCTTCGGGTTTTGTCGCAGGCTTTCGCGCTTGGTGCCGGGCTCGCCGCCCTCGGCGGCGCGATTGGCTTTTCCTTGATTCCGCCTGAACCAACCTATGCGTTCAAATACATCGTCATCATCTTTTTCGTTGTCGGCTTGGCTGGCGAAGGCCGGATCATGGAATGCGCCGTCGTCGCGATCACCATCGGGCTTGTTGATACCGCCGCGCGCCTTCTGGTGCCGGAAATGGGTTCCTATGTCGTCTACATTCTGGCCGTCGCCCTGATGGTCTATCGCTCGATGGGCGTCTACCATGCCGCCTGATCAGACCGCGGGCGCTGAAAAGCCGAGCGGTCGCGCGATCCTCGCGCAACCTGTTTCGAAATATGAAGCGCTGCCCTGGATCGCCGCATTAGGCGTATTCGTTTTAGCGAGCGACTATCTCGCGCTGGGCACCAGCACCCTCGTCATGATCCTCTTCGCACTCTCGCTTGATCTGCTAACCGGCTACGCGGGCATCGTCACCCTCGGTCACGCGCTCTTTTTCGGTATCGGTGCCTATGCGGCCGGGCTTATCGCGCAGCAAGGCTGGAACGAGCCGATCAGCGGTCTGGTTGCTGCGATGATGTTTACGGCAATTGTTGGCGCCGCGCTTGGAATCGTGCTTTCGCAGCTTCGCGGCATGGCGATCATCATGACGTCGATGGCGCTCGGCCTGATTGCCTACGAAGGCGCCAAGAGCGCGACCTGGCTGACCGGCGGCGATAACGGCCTGCAGGGCTTCGTGATGGCGCCGGTTCTCGGGGAATTCCGGTGGTCGGTCTATGGTCAGACCGCATATCTGTACGCGCTCGCTTGGCTGTTTCTCCTTTTCCTCGCCATTCGGCTCCTCGTCGTCTCTCCCTTCGGGCTCGCACTCAAAGGATTGCGCGAGAACTATGGGCGCATGCAATTGATCGGATCGCCCGTCCGCAGGCATGTCATCACGCTCTTCGCGATCAGCAGCGGCCTCGCGGGCGCCGCCGGCGCGCTTTCCGCGCAGACGACCAGTTTCGTCGACGTGAACGTTTTCAGCATCGATGTATCGGCGAGTGTGTTGGTGATGCTGACGATCGGCGGCTTGGGTCGTCTTTACGGAGCGTTTGCGGGCGTTACCTTCTATATGATCATTCACGAGATCGCTTCTGACTTCTCACCCTTCTACTGGATGTTCGTTATCGGCGCCCTGCTCATCACCGTCGTTTTACTCTCGCCCGGTGGCCTGATGGGTCTCCTCGACGCAATCCGCACCAAGGCTGGGAAACGCCCGGCATGAGCGAGGCGATCCTTTCCGTGCGAAATCTCGTCAAGCGCTTTGGCAAGATCCTGGTCACAAATGAAATCTCATTTGATCTCGAAGCAGGAGCGCGACACGCCCTTATCGGACCTAACGGAGCCGGCAAGTCGACGCTCGTCAATCAGTTGTCGGGCGTCCTGCGATCCGACAGCGGACAGATTGTTCTCGACGGCCGGGACGTGACCAGGACATCCCCCCGCGAGCGGGTAACGCGCGGACTCGGCCGCACCTTCCAGATCATCAATCTGTTCGCGAAGCTAACGGTGTTCGAGAACATTTTCCTCGCGCTGTCTGAGAGAGCGGGAATCAGCAGCCAGGCCTGGCGCCCGGCATCGTGGCAAAGCGGGCTAATCGATGCCGGCGAGACGCTCGCGGCAACCTTCAATCTTTCGCATTGCCTCAATCACAGGGTCGCCGAGATTTCCTACGGTGAACAGCGCCTGCTTGAAATCGCCGTTGCGATGGCGCTGGAGCCTAAAGTGCTCCTGCTCGATGAGCCTGCCGCCGGCTTACCCAAGGCGGAAATCCGCAACGTGCTGCAAGGTCTGGCGATGTTACCGCCGGCAACTGCGATCCTGCTTATCGAACACGACATGCTGATTGTCCGCGAATTCGCCCGGTCCGTTTCGGTGCTTGTTGATGGGCGCATCATTCTGTCGGGCTCCCCGCACGACGTTCTCGAATCCGACATGGTCAGATCGGTCTATCTCGGCAAAAGCCGTCGCGGGGCGCCCAGTGTCGGTTCTTGAGGTTCATGGATTGACCGGAGGCTGGGGGCCTACCGTGATCGTCGAGGAATTGTCGCTGCAGCTTGATGCCGGTGAGGTCGTTTCCATTATCGGCCGCAATGGCGTCGGCAAGACAACCGCGCTCGAATTGATTGTAGGACGCGCGCGCAGGCATGTTGGAGCCATCCGACTGGCCGGACAAAGCATCGAGCACTTGCCCATATTCGAACGCTGCCGCGCCGGTCTGGGCTTTGTACCTCAGGGCCGCGAAATCTTTTCGAACTTAACGGTCCTGGAAAATCTTTCCGCCGCGGCGAGAACGGGCGAATGGTCGATCGAACGGGTGATGGATCTTTTCCCATCGCTACGCCGGCATGCCCGAAATCGAGGCAGACAACTATCGGGAGGAGAGTTGCAGATGCTCGCGATTGCACGAGCATTGGTCGGTAACCCGAAGGTCCTCCTCATGGACGAACCGACCGAGGGCCTGGCGCCGATTATCGTCGAACAACTCGTCGAAGCGATACGGTCGCTCACGCGCACCAAGGATGTGGCGATCCTGCTGGTCGAGCAGATCATCGACGTCGCCTTCGATCTTTCCGATCGCTGCATCATCATGGATCGCGGCCGCATCGTCATCGCTTCAACGCCGGCGGAACTCCGGCGTGAGGAGGCGCTCGTCGGCGAACTGATGGGTTTGCATGCGAAAGTTTCGTGAAGAAACCCACGGTTCGCACGACACCGCTCATCATCATCGAAGTCTATCCGAGGTACGGGAGAAATTAGATGCCGTCGACGTCCAGCGAAAAATCAGGCCGCCTTCGGGGCAAGCGCATCGTCGTGACGGGCGGCGCCAGCGGCATCGGCCGGGAAATTGCCGCGCTGGCTCGCGCCGAGGGCGCGCGTGTCGGCCTGTTCGATCGGGACAAAAATGCCCTGCACAAGGTGGTTCAGGGTCTTGGAGGCGAATCGTCCGATGTTGCTTCCGCAGTCGGCGATGTTCTTGATCCGTTGAGCCCCGATCGTTCGATCGCCATGCTAAGCGACCGCATGGGCGGGCTCGACGGCATTGTCTGTGCCGCGGGAATCGTCAAAGGAGCCCCGGCCGTCGACTTTCCAATTGACGACTGGAACATGGTGATTGGCATCAACCTCACTGGCACATTTCTGTGCGCACAGGCCGCCGCACGCCAGATGATGAAAGCAGGGAGCGGCGGATCGATCGTTATGTTTTCGTCCGGTCTCGCGGTGTCCGGCCAGGTCTCCGGCGTTGCTTATGTCGCCTCGAAGGCAGGCGTCATCGGAGTCTGCCGAAGCCTCGCGCTGGAATTTGGCCCAAAGGGCATTCGCTGCAACAACATCGCGCCTGGGGTCGTCGAAACGCCTATGATCGAAGGCCATCTTTCCGATACCTTCCGGCAAGCTTGGGCGAGCCGCAATCCCCTCGGCCGGATCGGTCGCCCGGACGACATTGCGCCGGCGGCCTGCTTTCTGCTCTCCGACGATGCGCGCTGGATCACGGGCCAGACGCTGCATATCAACGGCGGAAATATCCTGACCTGACTGGGCGGGGCGCCGCCCGACAGTCTCGTCAGTTTAAGCGGCTTTGAGGCCGACCTCTGCCCGGAGCTGGCGCCACCGGCGGCCGCATTCGACCGCCGCCTGCCTGAACTCTTCGGGGAAAAGGGCGTAGGGCGGGCGCGTCGGACCGGGCACGCAATAGCCCGCCTCGGCGATCCGTGTTTTTTCGACTTGAATGTTGTAGCTCGCGAAGACTTCCGGATTAGAAAAAATCGTCTCGAGCGGCGCGTTGCTCCAGGCGATCCGGTCCGACAGATGATTTGCGCGCCGATCATCCTTGGCGAGAACAGCGTTGATAATTGCGACACAGGGCTCGGGACCCATTCCTGCGGCTGTCGCCCAGCACGCCGTCGTATGCTCCGGAGATAACTTGAAAAACTCCGCCACGGTCATGTCGGGCGGCATGAAGTGTATGGCGTTCGACGTCGCCTGCTGGTTCTCTTTCAGATTTCTGGCGTGCGATGACTTCGCGGCAATAACGGTCGGAGCCTGATCGGCAACGCGCGCCCAAAACTCGGGCGGGAATGAAAACCGAAAGGCGCGAGCGTTGGCGTAGACCATGATCGGAAGCTTCGGAAAAGCGCCAGATACATCGGCATAAAATTTCACGGCCATGTCGGTCGTACACGGCTGCCACATCGGCAGTCCCAGGAGCGTTCCGTCAGCACCCTGTTCCTGCGCGAAGGTCAGACGCGTGTGAATCTCGTGCCCGCCGAGCGCTGTGGCACCGACGAAGACCGGAATCCGCTTCGCCACCGTTTTGCAAACGCAATCGACGAACGTTCGGTAGTCTTCGCTCGACAATGTGGCGCATTCGCCTGTCGTCCCGAGAACGATGAGGCCGCGTGCACCATCGCGGATGAGGTTGGAGACAAGCTTTGCTGTCTCATCGACCGCGACCGTGTCGCGGGCGTCCAAACGATCCGCGCCCGGTCGCGCGGGGGTCGGGATGATGGCGAACAGGCCCTTGAGATCGGAAGCTTTCATTGGATCCTCGCTGAAATGCCGTCGAAATTTGCGGAGTTTGCATTCAGGTGGCGTAATGTCACTTGGTCTTGCCGACGCTGTTTGCAAGAAAACGGTTCAGGTCGGGCCCAATCCCCTGGTTTTCAGTTGCCTGACGCCTGCGGCCTAACCCCCTGATAGGTGTCGACCACCACGTTGAGGAGCTTGTCGCCCACCTGTTGTACAAGCCGGATGTAGACATTCTGAATGGTCTGCCGCGTGTCCGGATCGAGCGTCATCGGCCCCTGAGGTCCGCTCCAGGAATATCCCTTCACGGCATTGATCGCGGCAGCGCCGTCGAGCGGCTTTCCAGCCTGCACTTCCAGCATCCTCCGGATCAACGTCATGCCGTCGAAGGCCTGGGCCTCCGGAAATACTGTCACAGCGTCCGGACCAAGCTTCTGCCGGATCGCTGCGACAAACTTCTTGTTTTCTGGCTGATCGAGCGTCGACGTATAATACAGCGAACTGTAAAGGCCCAGCGCCAGGTTGCCGAGCGCGGGCAAATCCGGATCGTCCGGCACCCCAAGACCGATAAACTTCACGCCTTTGTGGATTAGGTCGCGGGCGGCAAACGCGCGAAGATAGGCGGCAGTGGGCGCTCCATTCGGTACGAACGCAAAGACGACGTCCGGCTTGGCGAGCGCAACACGCTCCACAAAAGGCGCATAATCTACAGTATTGAGCGCCATGCGATCTTCGCCGACGATCTGACCGCCACGCTCGATGAATCGCTCCTTGAAGGCCGCCTGTGAGTCATAGCCTGGGATATAATCGCTGACTGCAATATAGGCGCGCTTGACGCCATTCTTGATAGCCCATTCAGCCGCCGACGACGACGTCTGATAGAGCGTGCCCCCGATACGCACAACGTAATCGGACTTGCTCAGAATGCCGCGCCCGCCGGCGTTGAAGACAATCATCGGCGTCTTCGTCTCGTTGACGATCGGAATCGCGGAGAGCGCGTCCGGCGTGAGATAAAAGCCGCCGAGCATCGAAACCTTGTCGCGCACGATCAAATCCTGAACGGCCTGACGCGCCGCCGCCGGATTAGCACCACCCACGTCGCGGTAGATCAGTTCGATCTTGCGGCCGCCAAATTCAGTTCCGTTCAGCGCTGTAAAGGCTTCAATACCTTCTCGAAATTGCTTGCCCGAAGCTGCGAACGGCCCGCTGAGATGCGCAACAATCCCGATCTTGACGGTTTCCTGGGCCTGCACCGACGCCGCCTGCAGCGCCAGCGCTCCGAGGACAGCAGCCACGGCTGCCATAAGACGTGTCATGCTGTCCTCCCGTTGGTATTTGGCGCCACGTTGACCGAAGCATTCTGCGGTTGACGCTCAAGCGAGCGCGGTTTGGTTTGATCTTGCCCCAACCCCTCCAGGATCGCTACCTATTTGTCGCGAGAACGCTTCAACGCGGCACATCGAACCGACGAGGGTCGAAGTCCATTCCGACGAGACCGACGAAAACGGGTTCCCGCACATGCGATCCCGAAGGCTATGATCGCCAAACGCCACAGGGAACAATCCAGGCTCTTGTTGAGACCATCGAACCATCATTTAACGATCATCACGCCGAACTCCGCAGCCGCTTCCATCAGCCACTCGCAAAACGCAACCGCAAAACTGCGGAACATCGTGAATTCGTAGGTTGGGACATCGTCGAGCTGCCAAAAATGCACGCCGATGTGGGAGACCGCGGTGATTGCTGTATGGCCTGATGCGGAAAACGCTCGGGTGCAGGTCGATGTGCAGACCTTTCGCAAGCGCATCACGTATTCGCGGACCGCCAACGCGTATGATCGCACGTCCGTCGGACTGATCGACGGTGGCGGCAAGGCCAAGAAGTGATGAACTTAGGGAAGAAGCAAATGCTTGACCGTCGCGCTGCTCGCCGAGTGCGAGCCATTGAGAGGGTCCGGCCCAAACGAACGAAATGGCGGATGAGCCGACATAACGTGGGGTGAGAGGCAACGCGATATTGAAAACTTCCAATATGCGCTTGCCCAGTTGTACCTCCGCACCTCTGGAAGCGAGAACTTGTGATAGCGAGACACCAGTGCGCTCGGCTATTGTAACGCCAGGCCTTTCCATCTCCCGATGCGCGAGCGACCCTCTGAAGGAGTTGAGGCTCGAACCGGGGACCAGCGCAAAATTAGACACGCACCCTCTCCCCTTGTGGATCGACGAAACAGGGCGCGCAAACATCCACCTCGACGTCGGCATCGCGCACCAGGTCCACGGCGCGAATGCGTTCACCGAGACGCTCCGGCCCGCGCTGCAAGAGTGCCAATCCGATCCAATGACCAAGCGAGGGCGAGAAAGCGACCGAGGTCACGACACCTTGATCATGCTCCGCGACCGTCGCGGCATTGGCGGGCAAAAGATGAGCGCCAGCTCGCAGTCGTTTTGCAGGATCGAGCGGCTTGAGACCCACGATGCGCATGCGGTCCGGATCAGCCAGCGCAGGCCGATCCGCCAGCACGCGCCCGATATAGTCCTTCCTGGTGGACATCATTCGGCCAAGGCCGAGATCGCGGGCAGTTGTACGACCATCCATCTCGTTGCCCGCGACGTGCCCTTTCTCAATGCGCATGACGCTCAAGGATTCCGTGCCGTAAGGCACGATATTATAGGGCGCACCCGCCTGCATGAGCACACGCGCAAGCGAATCACCGTACCTCGCCCCGACGCCAATTTCGTAAGCGAGCTCTCCCGAAAACGAGATGCGGTAGAGCCTTGCCGCGACGCCACCGCACACCGTTATATGGCCCGCTGCCATATAAGGAAAAGCCTCGTTGCCGATGTCGAATTGCGGGTCAACAATAGCTTGCAGCACCTTTCGCGCATTCGGCCCGGCTATTGAATACTGCGCCCATTGGTCGGTCGCTGAAACGAATTGGACGTCCAGTTCGGGCCACAAGATTTGACGGCAAAACTGCATGTGCTGAAAAACGCGGCTCGCATTCGCGGTTGTCGTCGTCATGAAAAAACAGTCGTCGGCAAGACGCGCAACCGTCCCGTCGTCCAACGCAAACCCATCTTCACGCAGCATCATGCCGTATCGGACACGTCCAACCGGCAATGTGGAAAAAGTATTGATGTAGAGCCGATCAAGAAAGACGCCGACGTCGGCGCCTCTCAACTCTATCTTGCCAAGCGTCGAGACGTCGCAGAAACCGACGCTATCGCGAACCGAACGAACTTCGCGATTGACGGTTGTCAGCCAGTCTTTTTCTCCGAGCCTCGGAAAATACTGCGCCCGCAGCCACGGGCCGACCTCGGTGAATACTGCGCCGTGCTCCTGCGCCCACGCATGCGAAGGCGTACGGCGGACGGGCCGAAATGATTTGCCGCGATGAGGCCCAGCGAATGCACCGATCGCAATCGGCGCATAGGGCGGTCGATAAGTCGTTGTGCCAGTGGCCTGAATCGAACGGCCAGTCAGCGCAGCCATCATGGCCAGCCCGACGACATTTGCGGTGCGACCCTGATCGGTTGCCATTCCGAGTGTCGTGTAGCGTTTGAGGTGCTCGACTGAGCGAAACCCCTCGCGCGCGGCCAACATCACGTCCTTCGCCGTGACATCGTTCTGAAAATCCACAAACGCTTTCTGTATCGAGCGAGTCACGTGCCAAAACGGTTTCACTTCAAACTCTTCATCATGAGCCGTCGGCAATTTGTCAGAGCCGGCTTTAAAGCCCAGAGCCCCAACCAGTGACCGCGCCGCGAGAGCGCCTTCCCTGATACATGCCGCAAGCGTCATCGCACCATTGGCTGCGCCGACGACTGTCATCCCCTTTGGCGTGCGCGGTTGGTACGAAAGCAGCAATCTCTTCTCGCCAATTCGGTCGAGCGCCATGATGACAGGCAAGCCCAATATTGGGATTCCAGCCACCCGAGACCGCGATCGCATCGCAGGCGACGGTCTGTGGACCGCGCGTTGACTGGATCAGAGCGGAATGAACGCCACGGCCGCCGTTCGTCCCTATGAGCGTTGCGCCAAGCAGCACGCGTCCATCGAAATCCGCTGCAACAGCTTCCGGAACAGCCGACCTCACATCGACCAGGGCGGCCACGTTAATCCCATTCGATCGGAGATCACGCGCCGTACGCCAACCGTCATTATTATTTGTGAAGACAAGAACCTCTCGACCCACCGCCACCGCAAAGCGGTTAGCGTACGCACGCGCAGCGGCCGACATCATGACTCCCGGACGATCGTTACCGCCGAACACAATTGGGCGCTCGATGGCGCCGGCAGCGAGCACCGTTCGCTTCGCCACGATTCGCCAAAGGCGCTGCCGCGGCTGATAGGGCGCAGGGATGGGTAGATGGTCCGACACCCGCTCGAGTGCGCCGTAAACGCAATCATCGTAACAACCGAAAACGGTTGTCCGCGGCATCAGGCGCACATCCTGAAACTCGGCAAGCTCGGCAATCACGGACTGCGCCCAAAGGGCTCCGGGCGTGCTGTCCACCTCTTGCTGATCGCTCAGCAGGCGTCCGCCAAAGACGAAATCCTCCTCGCAAACGATCACGCGTGCGCCTGCTCGCGCGCCGACAAGCGCAGCCGAAAGACCCGCGGGGCCGCTGCCGATCACCAGCAGGTCACAGAATGCATTGGCATGCTCGTAATGGTCCGGATCTGGCGCACCCGCACCTCGTCCAAGACCAGCGGTACGACGGATCAGCGGCTCATACAGCCACTCCCAAAACGACGCCGGCCACATAAAGGTTTTGTAATAGAAGCCGGCGCCGATCACTGGCGAAAACAACGCATTCACGCGCCGCAGGTCAAAATGGACGGACGGCCACGCGTTCTGCGTCTTTGCCTCGAGCCCATCGTATAATTCAATCGTCGTCGCTTTAGTGTTCGGCTCCCGCCGGGCGCCGGACCGGAGTTCCACAAGCGCGTTCGGCTCTTCCGGACCGGCCGTCAGTACGCCGCGGGGCCTGTGATATTTGAAACTCCGCCCGACCAAGCGTTGCCCCGAAGCCAATAGCGCCGAAGCAAGCGTATCCCCGACGAGGCCACCCACGCGTTGTCCGTCCATCGTGAATGCCAAAGGGGCATCCCGATCGATCAATCCGCCCCTCGGCAGTCGAAACGAATTTGAGGCCGGCGACGACGCGGTCATGATAAAACCGAGCCCTTTGATGCCGGCTCAGCACTGAATATCTCATGTGTGCGGGTGTCGCGGGTAACCACCAGCCAGGCTTGGCACCCGAAGCCGTGATACCAAAACTCGCGATGGGGGCCCGCCGGATTGTCACGCAAATACACGTAGTCGATGAAGCGAGCAGCAGCGTCAGTATCGCGGGTGTCTGGACGCGACACTGTTGCATCTCCAAGGTAACTGAACTCGCGAACATCGCGCGCGCCGCAAAAAGGACACGGGATCAGCATCGGGGATTGCTCAGTGCAGATTGGGCTGGGCGCCCGCGCCCCGCTCATCGATCAAGCGACCCGAGATGTAACGGTCGAGCCGGTACGCCACCGCAGACGGATGCGGTTCATCGCGCGCGATCAAATGCGCCAGGCACCATCCTGCTGCTGGGGTCGCTTTGAATCCGCCGTAGCACCAACCGGCATTAAGGTACAAACCTCCGATGGATGTCCGATCGATTATCGGGGAACCGTCCATCGACATATCCACGAGGCCGCCCCATGATCGCACCATTCGCAAGCGTCCAAGCGCGGGCATGATCGCCATGCCGCCTTCGCAAACATCCTCCACGGTGGCGAGGTTGCCGCGCTGTGCGTAGGAATTGTAGCCATCAATATCGCCGCCGAACACGAGACCGCCTTTGTCCGACTGACTGAGATAAAAGTGTCCAGCTCCAAAAGTTATGACGTGATTGACCAGCGGCTTGATTCCTTCGGTGACGAACGCCTGCAGAACATGGCTTTCGATCGGCAGACGTAATCCGGCCATTGCGGCAAGCCGCGAGCTGTTACCGGCAACGCTCAGGGCAATTTTATCAGCGCGGATAGGACCGCGGGACGTTTCAACCGCGACTACTCGCCCTGCCTGTGTTTGGATACCGGTGACCTCACAGTTTTGGACGATGTCGACGCCGCGTTGGTCGCCGGCGCGGGCGTAGCCCCAAACCACTGCATCGTGACGGGCAGTCCCGCCTCGGCGCTGTAACAATCCGCCATGAATGGGGAATCTTGCATCGGCGAAATCCAGATAAGGCACTAGATCTGCCGTTTGAGCGCGATCCAACAGTTCAGCGTCGACCCCATGAAGCCGCATCGCGTTACCGCGCCGGGCGAAGGCGTCGCGCTGCGCATCCGAGTGATAAAGGTTGAGCACGCCACGCTGACTCACCATGGTATTGTAGTTGAGATCCTGTTCCAGGCCCTCCCAAAGCTTCATCGACAATTCATAGAACGGGATGTTTCCAGGCAGTAAATAATTGGAACGGATGATCGTGGTATTGCGCCCGGCATTGCCTGAGCCGATCCAGTTTTTCTCCAACACCGCCACGTTGCTAATGCCGTGGTTCCGGGCCAGATAATAAGCGGCGGCCAGACCATGTCCGCCGCCGCCAATAATCAACACATCATAATGATCGCGCGGCGACGCATCGCGCCAAACCGGCGTCCAGCCGCGGTTACCCTTCAGTGCGTTCCAAGCGAGTGCGAGCGCGGAGTTCCGCATAAGCTAACAATCAAGCGTGGTCTGCCGCTCCCATTCGGTGAGATGGCGGCAGTAATTATTCCAATCGGCGTGTTTGAGCTTGAGATACGCGGCAGTGAAGTCTTCCCCCAAAGCCGATTTGAGCACGGAAGACTTTTCCAGCGCCCGCAGGGCATCAAGCAGATTGAGGGGCAGTTTTGCAGCATTCTTTGCTTTATGCCCCTCGGTGTACATGTTGATGTCAAGGCGTTTACCCGGATCGCGCGCGTTTTTGAGCCCGTCCAACCCAGCGGCCAGGACTGCCGCGGGAAGCAGGTACGGATTGGCCGCGCCGTCGGCAAGTCGAAACTCAAAGCGGCCAGCATCCGGAATCCGGATCATATGGGTGCGGTTATTACCCGCGTAGGTAATCGTATTCGGCGACCAAGTAGCGCCGGAAAGCGTCGGCGGCGCGTTGATGCGTTTGTAGGAGTTCACCGACGGATTGGTGATGGCGCATATCGCATCTGCAGAATGAGCGACTCCGCCGATAAAGTGATATGCCGTCTTGGAAAGGCCGAGCTCGCCATTTTTATCGGCGAAAATGTTCTTGTTCTTTGCCGACCAGAGCGAGACGTGCATGTGGCATCCGCTACCGGTCAGATCTGAGAAGGGCTTCGGCATGAACGTCGCGCGAAAGCCATGTTTTTCCGCGATTGATTTCACCATGAACTTGAAAAATGCGTGCCGGTCCGCGGTTAGGAGCGCGTCGTCGTATTCCCAGTTCATTTCAAACTGGCCGTTGGCGTCCTCGTGATCGTTTTGATACGGCCGCCAGCCGAGTGTGACCATGGCATCGCAAATCTCGGCGATCACCTCATAGCGGCGCATCAGCGCCTGCTGGTCGTAACAGGGCTTGGCTTGCCGATCGGCCGCATCGGAAATCGCAGTGCCATCCGGCGTAATCAGAAAATACTCGCATTCGACGCCGGTCTTCATTGCCAAGCCGTCCTTTGACGCGCTCGCTTTGACGCGCTTGAGGACCTGACGCGGATTCTGCGTGACCTCCCTGCCGTCCATAAAAAGATCGCCGGTAACCCACGCCACGCCGGGCTTCCAGGGCAACGGAATGATGGTACTTGGGTCCGGCATGACCAACACGTCCGGATCGGCAGGTGTCATATCAAACCAGGTGGCAAAGCCGGCAAAGCCGGCCCCCGATTTGGCGACGGTCTCGATGGCGCTCACAGGAACGATCTTCGCTCGCATGGCACCAAAAAGATCGACAAATGCGATCAAAAAATATTTGACGTCGTACTTCTTGGCTGCGTCCTTCCAAGTCGCCATCCCCAGTCCCCAATTCTTTCTTCCCTACCGGCAAATCGCTTTCGGCCGCGGAATTTCACAACTTATCAGATCCAGGAATCCAGCTCGTTCCTGCCAAGGGAACCCGCGCCATCGCCGCCGCTTCGATGGTCAGCGCCGCCAGATCCTCTGGCTCGAGATTGTGCACATGACTCTTGCCGCAAGCCCGTGCGATGGTTTGCGCCTCAAGAGTGATCACCGACAGATAGTTTGCTAACTTCCGCGCGCTGACGATCGGATCGAGCCGCGCCGAAAGTGCGGGATCCTGAGTGGTGATGCCTGCCGGGTCGCGCCCCTCATGCCAGTCGTCATAGGCCCCGGCCGTCGTTCCGAGCGCCCGATATTCGTCTTCAAGATGCGGATCGTTGTCGCCAAGCGCGATCAGAGCGGCGGTGCCGATCGACACTGCATCTGCGCCTAGCGCCAGGCATTTGGCCACATCGGCACCGTTGCGGATGCCGCCAGAGACAATGAGCTGTACCTTGCGATGCATGCCGAGTTCTTGCAGCGCTTGTACCGCCGGCACGATGGCCGAAAGAATTGGGAGACCGACATTTTCAATGAACACATCCTGGGTCGCCGCCGTGCCACCTTGCATCCCGTCGAGCACGATGGCGTCGGCGCCCTGATTTCACCGCGAGCGCCGTATCGTAGAAGGGGCGCGAAGCGCCGACTTTGACGTAGACCGGCTTCTCCCAGTCAGTGATCTCACGAAGCTCGTGGATTTTGATTTCCAGGTCATCAGGACCTGTCCAGTCCGGATGGCGGCAGGCCGAGCGCTGATCGATACCTTCAGGCAGGCGGCGCATTTCGGCCACGCGCTTGGTGATCTTCTGGCCGAGCAGCATTCCGCCGCCGCCGGGCTTGGCGCCCTGCCCGACCACGACCTCGATCGCGTCCGCCTTCCTCAGGTCGTCCGGATTCATGCCGTAACGCGAAGGCAGCACCTGGTAGACGAGAAGTTTCGAATGCTCGCGCTCTTCGGCGGTCATGCCGCCATCGCCCGTTGTGGTGGAGGTACCGACAGCGGACGCGCCACGGCCCAATGCTTCCTTCGCTTGTGCCGAAAGCGCGCCAAAGCTCATGCCGGCGATGGTGACCGGAATTTTCAGCTTGATCGGCTTTTTGGCGAACCGGCCGCCGATGGTCACGTCGGTCGCGCACTTCTCCCGGTATCCCTCGAGTGGATATCGACTGATCGACGCACCGAGGAACACCAGATCATCGAAATGCGGAAGCTTTCGCTTGGTGCCGCCGCCGCGAATGTCATAGATGCCGGTTGCCGCCGCACGCCGGATTTCGGCAATAGCGTACTCGTCAAACGTGGCCGACTTGCGGGGCGGCGTGTGGATCCAACGGTCCTGAGCCGTCATCAGTAAGATCCGACGTTGTCGATATGAAAATAATAGAGTTTGCGGGCCGAACCGTAACGCCGGAACTCGCTGACATCGACGCTGCCGTTGATGCCGGCGATATCGAGGAGCTTGCGAAGCTCAGCCCTGTGGTCATCTCGCATCGGCTTCTCAACGCAGTCGGTTCCAAGGCTTTTCACGCCACCGCGCACGTAAAGACGCGCTTCGTAGATGGAGTCGCCGAGCGCGTCGCCGGCGTCACCAAGGACCACGAGGTTCCCAGCCTGGGCCATGAAAGCAGATAGGTGCCCGACAGAGCCTTTGACGACGATGTCGATGCCCTTCATCGAAATTCCGCAACGCGCGGAAGCGTTGCCGTCAATCACCAAAAGACCGCCGCATCCGCTCGCGCCCGCGGCCTGCGAGGCATCGCCTTCGACGTGAACCTGGCCGGACATCATGTTTTCGGCAACACCCTGCCCTGCATTGCCGTGCACGATCACCCGGGCGCGCTTGTTCATGCCCGCACAGTAATAGCCGACATGGCCATCCACTTCGACCAGAACGTTCGCATCAATACCTGCCGCAACGGCATGTTGACCGCGCGGATTGAGGACGCGCCAGTCCGTCTCGTTGGTGGTTGCGGTCAGCTGATGGAGCGCCGCGTTGAGTTCACGCAGCGGCGTGAGCGCTAAATCGACTGTCGGCATCAATGCCGTTCCCACAAATACGGCTTTGCGGGCTCCGGCTCCCAAACCCTGGCACTCTCAATTCCCGGCAAATCGACCAAGGCGCGATATTCGGTGCCAAATGCAACCCATCGGTCGGTTTCGGCCATGACAGCAGGCTTACAAGCGATCGGATCGCGCAACACGCCAAATCCGGACTCTGTGCCGACGACAAAGGTGTAGAACCCGTCGAGTGCATCCAACGATGCTTCCATCGCTTGCTGCAGCGACGAACCGCTTTGGATCTTCCAGGTAAGAAATCCCGCAGCTACCTCGGAATCGTTATCCGTTTCAAATCTGAGACCCTCGCGCGCGAGTTCGCGGCGCACGGCATTGTGGTTCGACAAAGAGCCGTTGTGCACCAGGCATTGATCTGGACCGGTGGTGAACGGATGAGCACCTTCAGTGGTGACGGCGAACTCTGTCGCCATCCGGGTGTGACCAACGGCGTGAGTACCGGACATACGATCAAGCTCGAAACGAGCCGCAACCCTGTCGGGCCGCCCGACCTCCTTGAAAATCTCCATCCGTCTGCCGCCGCCGACAATCCTGACGCGCTTGGCTTTCCCGATCGCGGCGACAACAGCCGTCTCACGCACCGCCGGCACGGTGATCACCAGGTGGGTATCGTGTTTTTGGTGAGCGGACACGGCGGAGCCCAGAGTGCTCAGCAGTTCTTCGAAATCGAAATCCGCGGGTGCACGAAGCGTCAACTTGACATGATCGGGAGTCGCGTCGCCATAAATCGCAAATCCGGCCGAGTCCGGCCCACGATCACAAAGTGTTCCCAGCATTCCCGCCAGCAAATGCCCGAGTTCAGGCTCGAGTTCGCTGTCTTTTAGAAAGATGCCTGCAATGCCGCACATCGGCCGCAGATTGCTACAAACGCGGGATGCAGTCAAGCGATAGGCAACTTACTTTCTTGACAGGAAACATCGTGGCGGCGAACTCCAATATTGGACTTCCGAGCGCGGCGCGCTGCTGCTAGGGATCAAAATCAAATGTTATCTTGGCTGCCGGTGTGAAACACAAACCCAAGCGAAAAAGCGCGGCGAGCCGCGGTTCGTCCGGAGGACAGTTTCGGACTGGTTCGCTCGCGCCTAGTGACGTCGCTCCCTCATTGGAGGCAGGCATCGGGGCCGAGGTGCGAAGACTGCGCAAAGACCTCGACCTCACGGTTGCGGAATTGGGTGCCGCGGCTGGCATCTCCACAGGGATGCTGTCGAAAATTGAGAACGGATCAACGAAGGCATCTGTCGTCACATTGAGTGCACTGGCCCGCGCACTCAATGTCCCTATCAGCCGGTTGTTCAGCGAAACCGAGGAGCAACGCGATTGCTCGTTCGTGAAGGCGAGCCGTGGGGTGCGCATCGAACGCCGTGGCACCAAGGCTGGGCATCTGTACGATCTATTAGGCCATTCGCTCGGCGGAACGATCGTCGTCGAGCCGTATCTCATTACGCTGAAGCAAGATGCGGTGCCCTATACTGAGTTCAGGCACTCCGGCATCGAGTTCATATACATGCTGAGCGGCAAGGTTCGCTACCGTCATGCCGACCGAAGTTACGTTATGGAGCCTGGCGACGCGTTATTTTTCGATGCTGCGGCCCGTCATGGGCCGGAAGAGCTGATCAAGTCACCAATGACCTATCTGTCTATTATTGTATATCCGCGCCGATGACAGTTTGCGGCATTCCGCGACTAACGTCCGTCTGTTTGATTGTTACGATAAAACGCGACAGTATAACTGGCCATTTTTCCGGATCTTTTGAGTACCGATGCCTAAGGGAAGCGTTGCTCTTGTTGCAGGTGGAACTGCCGGTATAGGGCTCGCGTCTGCGGCGGCACTCCTTCGCGCCGGGCACCGCGTGTTTATCGTCGGCCGCTCACCGGAACGCGGCAAGTCGGCTTGTGAGAAATTGCGCAGAACGACGCCAGCGGCGGACATCCATTTTTTTTCGGCAGATGTTTCGTTACCGGAGGGCGCGCAATCCGCCATCAAAGCGTGCATGGACGCGTTTGGGCGGATTGATGTGCTGGTCAGCGTTGCCGGCGGCGCGCCTCTGCCAAGACCAGTGCACGAAACGCCGCTTGCCGATGTCAGCCGCATTATCGGTTCGATTACCTCCGGGATCCTGCTGCCTGTTCGCGCCGTATTGCCGGTCATGATGCAACAAAATTCGGGCTCCATTATCTGCATTGCCTCGGATGCGGCGAAAATCGCAACACCCGGCGAGGCCCCTATCGGAGCCGCGATGGCGGCGGTGGTAATGTTTTGCCGCGCGCTCGCCATTGAGGCAAAGAGGTCGCACGTTCGCGTCAATTGCATCACCCCGAGCATCGTCAAAAACACGCCCTTCTACGATGTGCTCATGGAAGACGCGTTCGCCTCGAAACTCTTCAAGAAAGCCGAGGGGCTTGCCCTGCTAGGCGTCGTAGAGCCAGAGGACGTGGCCTCGCTGGTAGTTTTCCTGGCGGGGAACGAATTGTCGCGACTGACCGGCCAAACCATAAGTGTGAATGGCGGAATCTCCGCAGCCTAAGAGCAACGCCGCGCTATGGGGTCGATCGGCCCATCGCTGTCTGAACTTTCGCAATAATGCGTTTAGCCTGCGCCAGGTGGGGTGCATCGATCATCATGCCGTCGATCGCAACCGCACCCGCAGCGCTGCCCTCAAAAGCCGCAATAACGCGCGCCGCCCAGGAGCGCTCGGCTTCGGTCGGCGTGAAACGTTCATTGATGATGTCAACCTGCGACGGGTGAATCGCGGCTTTGGCGGTAAATCCGTCTCGTCGCGCGGCATCGGCCTCACGGGCCAGCCCGGCGGCATCTCGAAAGTCGGTGTACACGGCATCGATGGGGGTCACGCCGGCCACCCGCGCAGCGTACAGGCACAGATTGCGGGCGAACACGAATGGCGCCGTATAGTCGCCGTTGCCGTCGCGATTGGCGCTTGCTCCCAGCGCGGCGGACAAATCTTCGCCGCCCCACAGCAGGCCCGTCAGCCGCGGATGCGACCACGATCTTGCGGCGAGCGACAGTGTCGCAGCGGGCGTTTCAGTGCAGATCGCGATCACCTTCGTTGCGCCTTTCCTCGGCGAGGTCTCGTGTTTCGCGATCATGACGTCCAGACGATCAAGATCCTGCGGATCCGCGGCTTTAGGCAACATGATGCCGTCCGGTCGAGCCGGTAGCACCGCCTCAAGATCGTCGCGGCACCATTCGGTGCCCAAAGGATTGACCCTGACGTAGCGCAGGCATCCGGGCGCTCTTTCGGCCAGCGCGTCTACCACGAGCCGGCGCGCTTCGCCTTTCGCACCGGGACGGACCGCATCTTCGATATCGAAGATGGCGACATCCGCGCCGCTCACAAGGCTTTTCGCCATCATCTTGGCGGAGCCGCCAGGAGCAAACAATAATGACCGCATCACGCCGTCCCGGTCGGCCGCTTACGCATCAGCGCGGCACGCTCGCACGTCGCCACCACATCGCCGTTCTGATTGATCGTCTCGTGAAAGAAATTGACGATGCCTTCATTCGGACGCGATTTGCTGAGTCGCTTCGAGCGCACCGTTGTCCGCACCTTGACGGTATCTCCCTGAAACAACGGTTTCGGGAACGTGACCTCAGTCATTCCAAGATTCGCCAGCGTGGTGCCGAACGTCGTGTCGTTAACCGACATTCCGACCATCAGGCCAAGCGTGAACAAGCTGTTGACCAACGGCTTGCCCCACACTGACTTCGCCGAATAATGCGCATCGATATGCAGCGGTTGCGGATTCATGGTCAGCAACGAGAACCACATATTGTCAGTCTCGGTAATCGTGCGCGACCATTCATGATTGAAGACCATTCCGTCTTCGAATTCTTCGAACCAAAGACCGGCCATCACACTGCCTCCTTCGCTTCTGTTGGTGTTATCTCCATGAGAACGGCGCCGGCTGGCGCCGTCTCGCCTGGAACGCAACGAATGGCTGATACGGTTCCGGCAACCGGTGCCACCAGCGTGTGCACAAGCTTCATGGCTTCCATTTGAATCACCGGCTCGCCCTTCTCTACGCCGTCTCCGACCGCGACGTTGATCGATGAAACGACACCATGCAGCGGGGCTTCGATGACGTTTCTCCCATGGTCGCGATCGGTTCGCGCCCGCGGCACGTCGATTTTCAAGGCGACCTTGGCGGCGAGCGCCAGCCCCTGGCACGCGACAAAGATTCTTTCAGCATCACGCTCGGCGATATAGCTTAGCTCACTATCGAGACCCGGCGCGATTACCCGGCGACCGTCGATCACCAGTGACCCGAGCTCCATTACAGTGCCGTCGATATCCACAGTCGTCCCACCGTGACCGACGGACACATGCGCGTCGCTTTCGCCGTACTCGTCCCAAATGTGCAAGTACACCTGCGCCGGACGAACGGATGCGGTGACGCGCGTTGCGCTGCGACGCATCCACGGGCTGGTCCACCCCGCGGCCTGATCGGAGGCGTCCTCCCTCAGCCAAAGGACCGCGGCAATCGCCCGCAATCTCGACAATGCACCCGTTGACGGTGCCCACCCTGCAGGAAATGCAGTACCGATAAAATTCGTTGTCGCTTTGCCCTCGACAAACAAAGGATGGAGCGCGGCGTCGTGCAGAAAAGCTTGCGTCGTCGGAATGCCGAAAAGCGTTAAATCTTCGAGGCCGGTCACAAGCCGCTTAAGCGCCCTATGTCTGGTCTCGCCGTGCGCGATGAGCTTTCCCAAGAGCGAGTCATAGTAGAGGCCGACCTCGGTTCCGGTCTCAACGCCGCGATCGAAACGAAGCCCGCGCGGCGAATTGACCGCCGAGAGACGGCCGGTCACCGGCTGAAAATTTCGGTCGGCTCGCTCTGCCGTCACGCGAGCCTCGACCGCGTGCCCGTACGAGGTGAGCTCGTGCTGCGCCACCGGAAGCGGCTCGCCCGCCGCGGCGAGAAGTTGCCATTCGACCAAGTCAATGCCGGTAATGAGTTCTGTTACCGGATGTTCGACCTGCAGTCGGGTGTTCATTTCGAGAAAGAATGGCGCATCACCGCCCGCCTCCATGATGAACTCTACGGTGCCAGCCGAGTCATAGTTGATCGCGCGGCCTAGCTTCAGCGCCGCGGCATAGAGCTCTGACCTCACCTTGTCCGGCAGATTCGGAGCTGGGGCTTCCTCAAATATTTTCTGATTGTTGCGTTGGACAGAGCAATCGCGCTCGAACAGATGCAGCAGATTGCCGTGGCGATCACCAGCAAGCTGAACCTCAAGATGACGCGGATTGGCGATAAACTTTTCCAAAAGGATCCGGTCGTCACCGAAGGCCGCTTCTGCTTCCATGCGCGCGCTTTTGAGCGCGGCTGCAAAGTCGGCATCACGATCGACGCGACGCATGCCGCGACCGCCGCCGCCTGCAGAGGCTTTGATCAACACCGGAAATCCGATGAGTTCGGCGGCGGCAGCAAGCTGCTCGGAATCCTGGCCGTCGCCATGATAACCGGGAACGATTGGCACGCCGGCTTCTTCGGCGATGCGTTTTGCTTCGATCTTTGATCCCATCTTTGCGACGGCGTCCGCGGACGGACCGATAAAGCGCAAGCCTGTCTCGCCGCAGCGCCGGACGAACGACGCGTTCTCCGACAAAAAGCCATATCCGGGATGGACGGCATCGGCGCCGGCCTGTCGCGCCGCCGCCAGGATTGCGTCCATGTTGAGATAGCTTGCGCGCGCCGGCGCTGGCCCGATACGGATTGCCTCGTCAGCCTGCCTGACATGCAGGGCCTTCGCATCGACGTCCGAATAGACCGCGACCGTCCGGATGCCCAAGCGGGCACAGGTCCGTATGATCCGTACGGCAATCTCGCCGCGGTTAGCTATGAGAACGGAGCGTATTGGATATGGAGATGCCGCAAACCGCACAGAACTAGGCCTCACATCCGATAGACGGAGGTGGGTCCCGTCGCAGGCGGTTGCATCGCGCCGATCGCGATGCAGAGAGAAAGCACTTCCCGGGTGTCGCGAGGCTCGATCAGACCGTCGTCCCATAACCGAGACGTGCAATAGTAGGGATCGGACTGCACGTCGAACATCTCGCGCAGTTGCGTCTCGTGGGCGGCCAGATCCGCATCGGTTGCGGAATCACGAGAAATACTAGAACGGCGCAAGTCCATAAGTACCGAACTGCCAACATCCGGACTCATCGTACCAAGGCGCGCATTCGGCCACATAAACATGAAGCGCGGCCGAAATCCGCGCCCGCTCATTCCGTAATTGCCGGCTCCATAGGAGCCACCGGTAACAAGCGTGTATCGCGGCACGCGCGCATTAGCGACAGCATAGACGAGCTTGGCGGAATTCTTCGCGATGCCATTTCGTTCCGCTTCCGACCCGACCATGAAGCCAGTGATATTTTGCAGGAAGAGGATCTGAATATTGCGTTGGTCGCAAAGCTCGATGAAATGCGCACCTTTAAGTGACGAGTCACTGAACAAAACGCCATTGTTGGCCATAATGCCGATCGGCAGCCCATGCATGTGGGCAAACCCACACACCAATGTGGAGCCATAGAGCGGCTTGAATTCGTGAAACTCACTGGCGTCGACCAGGCGAGCGATAATTTCCCGCTGGTCGAAGGGCCGCTTCAAGTCGACGCCGACGATGCCGGGAATGTCGTCCACATCGTATAGAGGCTGCCGCTCGGCGTGCGTACGACCATACGTCACCTGCACCCTGTTCAGCGCCCCCACGATGTCGCGTGTCTTGGCAATCGCTTCCGCCTCGTCACGGGCTAAATGATCCGAAACGCCGGAAACGGCGCTGTGCATCTCCGCGCCGCCGAGCGTTTCGCGATCGACGATCTCTTTTATCGCTGCCTTGACTATTTGCGGACCGCCAAGATGCACACTGCTGTTACCAGCGGTCATCACAACTTCGTCCGACAACGCGGGAATATAGGCGCCGCCGGCTGTGCACTCGCCAAAGACCGCCGCAATCTGGGGAATGCCGGCCGCGGACATGCGGCATTGACGATAGAAAGCGCCGCCGAAATGATCTTGATCGGGAAACACTTCGTCGCCCTGCGCCAGGTTGGCGCCGCCGCAGTCGACCAGATAGATGACAGGCAGGCGATTTTCGAAAGCGATGTCCTGCGCACGGACATGCTTGCGGATGGTCTCACGGTAGAAGGAGCCGCCCTTAGTCGTCGCGTCGTTGGCGATGATCATGCAGACAGTGCCGCGCACCGTTCCAATTCCCGTCACGATACCGGCCGATGGCACCTTGTTTTCGTAAAGTCCCCATGCGGCCAGCGGAGACAACTCAATGAATGGCGCAAGCGGATCAATCAGCATGTCGATACGATCGCGCGCCGGGATTTTCCCACGCTGGCGGTGCCGTTGCATCATGCGCTCGCCGCCCCCGGCGAGAGCCCAAGCCTGCCGCTCTCGCAGCGTCGCCAACAGCTTCGCATAGGCTGCAGCATTCGTTTTGAAAACTTCAGCTTCGGTGTCGACCAAACTCTCGAGTGTAGCCATGACGCAAACCGTTAGCCGGAAATTATCGCTGGTTTCAATTCTACCTAACATTAGTTAGACTAGCAAATCGAAGTGGCGCTGTCGTCTCGCCCGAGGACACCTTATATGGCTATGAGGACAAACACACATCGGGAATCGAGGGGCCGCGCGCTGGCGCCGTCAAAGTCGAGTCGCACCGGCGATACGCGGCGGCAAGTCCTCGACCATGCCGCAAGACTGTTGCGCCAAAATGGCTACGCGTTCACCTCGCTTCGGGATATTGCGAATGCGACAGGCATGAAGGCCGGAAGCATCTACTATCATTTTGCGTCTAAAGAGGTCCTTGCCGAAACGGTCATGAATGAAGGCATCGAGTTCGTCCGCGCGTCGGTAAAGAAAGCATTGGCCGCTCGCCCCAAAAACTCCGACCCCCTGGAAGACATCGCGGTCGCCATGAAGGCGCATCTTTGCGCGTTGCGCGACTCCGGCGATTATGCCTCAGCCAACATTCGCTGCTTTGCCCATGTACCCGATGACATGAAACGGCGGCTGCGAAGGGTGCGCCAAAGATATGAGGCGGACTGGCGCAAGCTGATCAACCGGGCGCGGGTGGCAAAGCGTTTAGCCGATCACGTTGACGACGAGGCCCTCCGATACGGTCTATTTGGCGTGATGAATTGGACACTGGAATGGCTGCGCCAGGACGGCCCATCTCCTGACGATCTCAGTGAAATGTTTTTCGAGATTATGTTTCAGGGCGCCGCCCGGTCGGCACGGAACTGACGTACTGAGTGTTTCAGCTTTCACTCCATTAGCCCAACCAGCGCTTACGACGGCGATAGTGCTTTACATCGCGAAAGTTTCGCCGGCCTTCGGTGAGGGATAGACCAAGGTAGAATTCCTTCACATCCTGATTTTGCTCGAGCTGCTCGCGCGTTCCATGGAGCACGATACGGCCGCCGTCCATGACATAGCCGTAGTCGCACTGCCGGATCGCCGCTCGGGCATTCTGCTCGACGAGCAGAATGGTCAAACCCTCTTCCTGCCGTACTCGCCCGATCGTCTCGAACAGCTGCTCGACCAGCATCGGCGCGAGACCCATCGAGGGTTCGTCCAGCATCAAGATTTTCGGCCGTGCCACGAGCGCCCGGGCGATCAGAAGCATTTGCATCTCGCCGCCCGATAGATAGCCCGCCGTTCGCTTCAGCAGTTCCGGCAACTTCGGAAAATAGGTAAAAATTCGCTCCACGTCGTCGCGCACCGCGGTCCTATCCGAACGCCGATGCGCGCCGATCATAAGATTTTGTTCGACAGTAAGGTGTTCGAGGACCTTACGCCCCTCCAGCACCTGAACGACGCCGCGGTCGAAGATATGGACAGGATCGGCGTTCGTAATCTCCTCGCCGTCGACGCGGATTTCGCCGGCCGTTACGACGCCAAGATCCGCACGCAGCAAGCCGGAGATGGCCCGCAGTGTCGTGGTCTTGCCGACGCCATTTGAGCCGAGCAAGACCACAACTTTTCCATCCGGCACCTCAAGGTTGACGCTGCGCAGCACCTGAATGACGCCATTGTACATGACGTCGACGTTGACGAGCGCCAATCCCATCGCGGCGGGTCCCTTAGCGACAGTGCGTCACCATTTGTCCAGCCGCGGCACGTCCAACCACTCGTCGCTGAGCGGGACAATCTTGCCGTCGCGGACGATCTGCGCCTTCGCCTTAATCGCACCGATCGGAAACGGCGCCGACTTGTCGTATTTGACCGTCGGCAGGACGCCCAGCAAATCCTGTTCGGCAAAGTCGTTGGCGAGCAGCGCATCGTACATCGCCTCTCCCGTGACCTTGTCGCGACCGACCTTGGCGACCGCCTTCTCCAAAACACGCAGCGCCAGCAAGGCCTGCGCAGCCGACTGATCGGCAATCAGACCCCACTGACCGTCACTGCCTTTGTTTGCCTGATAGACGTCGCGCAACGGCAGCTGCTTTTGGTTGTCGGGGGCGAACGAGAAGACCGAATACGAGCCGTTTAGCTTGGCGAGCTCGATGCCCTTGGCCGCTTCGCTCAATCCGTTGTGCGATGAGGAGATGATCGGCACAGTCACCTTTAGGTCCTCCAGCGCAGACGCCGTCGCGATCACCTGAGCCGTCGTGCCGCCGACTATGATCACGTCGGGCTTCTTCTCCAGCATGGCCCGGATATTGTTGGTCACGGACACCGGCGTCGCCGCCACCCATTCAACATCCACGACCTCGAAGCGATCCGGGTACATTGACGCGAGCTTTTCGACGCCCTTGACCTGATCAACAAAGCCCGCGGCAGTCTGCGTGCTCACCGCGCCAATCAACAGCTTGCTGCCCTTGTCCTTCTGCAGTTTGCTCAACAAAGCCGCGAACTCATGACTGTAGGTCGGACGAATGGAAAAGTGCCAGCCGTTCGGCTGCCAAACCAGGCCGACCATTGCAGTTCCGAGCAGCATCGGCACCTTGTCGTTCGGCAACCGCTTCATCAGCGTGGTCAGGTCGGGCGATCCAAAGCCGAGGTGCATGATCGGATTGTCGCGTGCCAAAATGCTCGGCCAGGTGCGGGCGATCACGGCGGCGTCGTAGCGCATGTCGTAAACCTTGACGTCGACCTTGACGCCCAGCTTTTCGCCGACGTCCTTGTTCCACCATTTCGACACCGCCTGAAGGCCCGACACGGCGCTTGGCATGACGTCGGCGAACGGACCGCTGTAGTCGGCCGACGCGGACATCACATACTCCGCCGCCTCAACGGGCATCGCCATCGTGGCGAAAACAATCGCCGCCATCAAGGTTCGTTCAATCGTGTTCTTCACCTGCTTCCTCCCTTGTTTGGGCCGCTTGGCCCGTTCGCTTTTGTGAAACTCTATCGGTGCGGAAATGGCCATAGTTGAAGGTTGTTCTGCAGCACGGACCACCGGTGCGCGAGCCCGCGCGGCTCAAATATCAGAACTAAAAGCAACGCGACGCCGAGGAGCACGTTGGTCGCGGCGAAAATAAAGCCGCCGGCCTCCGGCGCATTGCTGCGCATGATGGTGCCACCGAGCTCGTAAAGACCTTCCTGAAATGCGGTTACGAACAGCACTCCAAGAATCGAGCCAATCGGACTCTGGATGCCGCCGACAATCAGCATGCCGAGATACCAGATCGAGGCAAACAGCGTGAAGCTCTCGACGGTGACGAATTGCAGAAACCAGGCAGTACAGGCGCCTGCCACGCCGGCGAACATCGAGCCGACAAAGAAGGCATAAATCTTGGTGCGTAACACGTCGATTCCCATCACCTCGGCCGTTGTGTCGTTGTCGCGCACAGCCTTAAGTGCACGGCCAAAACCGCTGCGATGCAGATTAAATGCGGCGCATGTCATGACGAGAGCGAGGATGAGCGTGAAGTAATAGAATGCCCGCGGTGAGGCGAGTGTGTACCCGGCAATGACCAGCGATTCGACCGGCATGCCGACCAGCCCGCCAAGCCATCCAGAAGGCAAACCGAGAATCACGATCGGAAACAGCACCTGCGCCGCCAGAGTGGTCAGCGCCAGATAAAACCCCTTCACCCGCGCAGCTGGCAACGCAAACACGACACCCACAAGGCCGGTTGCCAATGCCACGAGCGGAATGACAATCCAGACCGGCAGGCCGTATCCCGCGAGCTTTGCCGTCAAGAAAGCGCCGACACCAACAAAGGCCGACTGCGCGACGTTGATCTGTCCAGCCATGCCGACTGTAACATGAAGCCCGAGCACCGCGATCAGTGAGATCGACGCCTGGGCGGCGACGCCGAGAATGTACGGACCGGATAGAAGGGGCACGACCAGCAGGACGCCAATGAGAAACAGTATACCGACGCGCGAGCGCGTGGTCGTGAAGATGCGCGCCTCGCTGGCGTAAGTCTCGAAATTGACGCCGGTCGGTAACATCCTGTGTCAAAGCCTTTCGATTCTTTTCCAGCCGAACATTCCTTGCGGCCGTATCATGAGGACGCCGATCATCACCACAAACGGCATGACGTTGGACGCGACGCCATTGGTGAATGGATCCAGGTAGGCCATCGCGAGGGCCTCGCCGACGCCCACCAGCGCGCCAGCCAGCGGCGCGCCTCGCACCGATTCAAGTCCGCCCAGAAGTGCGACCGGCAGCGCCTTGAATCCGATCCCGGCCACTTCGAGGGAAACGACCCGGCCCGACAGCAAAACAACCGCGCCGCACGTTGCGACAATGGTCCCGAGAATCCAGGCGATCGCGATCGCAGACCGTACCGAAACGCCGAGCGAAAGCGCGATGTTGTGGTCTTCCGCAACTGCCGCAAGGCGCAATCCGCGCCGCGAACGCGTGAAAAACAGGTGCAGCACGATGACGAGCAAAACCGTAAAGATCCCACCGATCAGAAGACGAGCACTGACCAGAAACGGCCCGATATAAATTGCGCCAGAGGGCAGCAATTGTGGAAATGGCCTTGTCTCTGCGGTCCAGATCAACTGCGCCAGGCCCCGCAACAAGACCAACAATGCGATGCTGGCCATGAAGATCGCAAAGGCCGGTTGTCCGATCAGCGGACGAAAAACGAAACGCTCCAGCAGAAGCCCGAAGATCACACACGCCAACAACGTCAGCGCTATACCGCCGAGATACGGAATGTTCCAGCCACTCCTCGCCACGCCAAGTGTAAAGGTCCAGAGCAACATCGCACCGATCACGAGCACCTCGCCTTGCGCAAGGTTCACTATTTTCGAGGCGCGATAGATGACCACGAACGAGACGGCGACCAGCCCATAGACAAGCCCAACCAGCGCGCCATCGATCACGACCTGAACAAGCTTGATCACGTCGTCGCCTCCACGCGATTGACCGCGACTTTGGTGGAGAACTGACTGACCTTTCCGTCCTGATATTTCACGTCGATAGTCATGTCGCAATCACGAGCCGAACCGTAGAGCGCATCGATGAGATCGCGATAACGTTCATGTATCAGTTCCCGGCGCAACTTGCGCGAGCGCGTAAGCTCGGCATCGTCGGCATCGAGCTCCTTAGGCAGTGTCGCAAAATTGCGAACACGCGCGCCGGCCTCGAGCAACTCATTGACGGCGGCGATGGCGCGGGCGACTTCGGCACGAACGGCAGCGAGCTGGCTGAGCTCAGTGAAAGTGCCGTAGGCAAGTCCCTTCGTTTCAGCGAAGCGTCCCGCGATCTCGCCGTCGATATTGACCAAAGCGGCAACGAACGACCGGTCCTCATCGCCGATGACGACCGCATCACGGATCATCGACGACGAGCGCAAATGGTTTTCGATAAATTGCGGCGGATAAACATGACCAGGCTTCAGTCGACGCATGTCCTTAAGACGGTCAAGAAAGATGAGCTGATCACGGTCGTCGAGCCGCACTGCATCGCCGGTTTCGTATCCCGTCTCTGCCGCGCCGAATTCGGCCGTCGCCGCATCATTCTTGAGATAGCCGGAAAATGCCCGCAACCGCAGCCGCAGCTGTCCACCGTCGTCCACCCATGCCTCCATCGGCGGCGCGATGGTCGGGTCCGACGGCATTAACTGACCCATTGTCTCAGGATCAGTCGCACCACGCCGATGCGTAGAAACGAGACCCAATTCAGTGGAACCATAAAGATTGCCGAGCGGCACGCCGATCGCGTGAAAATGCCTGAACAATTCACCCGACAAGCCAGAGCCACCGCTCAAAACCGCGCGAGCCGACGACAAGCCGAGAAAATTGCGGATCCCGCGTAATACCAAGAAGTCGGCGAACGGCGCTGCAAAGTAGCGGGCGAACGCACTCGCGCCGCCTGCTGCCCGCGCCCTGCCGACCCGTACGCCCCAGCCATAGATCGCGCGGCGGAGCGGTCCGGCATCCATCTGCATTTGCGCCTCGACGGCGGAAGCCAACATCTCCCACTGCCTTGGCGTGAACATCAGAAATTCAGGGCCGACCTCCCGAAGATCGCGCTGCACGGTCTCTGGCTTTTCGGCAAAATGAACGATCATCGGTGCCAGGAGCGCAAGTCCGAACCCGAAGAATTGCTCGGCGGCCCAGGCGGGCGAAATGTAGGACAAATAGCGGGCACCAGGCTCGACCCGCAGACTACCCATCAGCCGATACGCATTATCGAGAATGAAAGCGTGCGACAGCATCGCGCCCTTCGGGCGCCCGGTCGTCCCCGACGTGTAGCAATAAACGGCAACGTCCGATTGCGACGCGGCGTCGATCTCGCGGTCGAGCCGTTCGTCGTCGCGCGTCTCGACGCCATCGACGATCGACGCGACCGGCCTGAGTTGCGTACAGGCGTAGTTCCAGAGGCCGCCATCTTCGATATAAAAGATTGATCGCAGCTGCGGCAGCTCCGGCAGCAAAGCAAGCACCTTGTCGATTTGCTCCTGGTCCTGCCCTACCAGCATCACGGCGCCGGAGTGATCGAGAAGGAACCGAAGTTCGTCAGTTGATGTGTCCGGATAGAAGCAAACAGTGCGCGCTCCGATGCTGAGCGCGGCAAGCTGCATCATGAATTGCTCGTGGCAGTTCTCGGTGACAAAGGCGATAACCTCCGTACGTTTCAATCCAGTCCGCGACAACCCAAGGGCATAGCGCCGCACCTGATTATTGACCTCATCCCAAGTGAGGCTTCGCCACAATCCGGCGCGCTTGCTGCGGATCGCAACGGCATCCGCGCGATCGCGCGCAAGGTCGCGCAGCAGCTGCGGCAGCGTCCGGCCCCGCGACACCCGGGCGTCGGCCACCGGCACGGCGCGCAGGACTCGCATCAGGCCACTCCCAAATAGGCCGAAATGACAGCCTGATCGTTGCGAATCTGTTCTGGCGCACCAACCGCGATAACTTTGCCGAAATCGATCACGGTCACGGTGTCGGAAATGTCCATCACGACTTCCATGTCGTGCTCGACCAGCAGGATGGGAATGCGGCGCGCCTCACGGATATCCAGTATGAAGCGCGCAAGGTCGCCCTTCTCTTCCGGATTCATGCCGGCCATCGGTTCGTCCATGATCAGAATTTTTGGATCGAGCGCTATGGCGCGGCCGAGATCAATGCGTTTGCGCAGGCCGTAACTGAGATCGCCCACCATCGAATGGCGCAGTTCCTCGAGCTCAAGGAATTCGATGATAGCTTCCGCACGCGAAGTAAAGTTCTCTTCCTCACGCCGTGTGCGACCCCAATACAACAGCGCCTCGAACATTCCGGTCTTCATTCGGCAATGAAAGCCGGTGAGAATGTTTTCTCGCACGCTCAAGCTTGAATAGGTCTGAATGCCTTGAAACGTACGCCCGATCCCGATCGCCGCACGGCGGTGAGGCGCCAACGCCGTGATGTCATCGCCTTCAAAAATTACTTGGCCTCGTTGCGGCCGATAAAAGCCTGACAGGCAGTTAAGCAGGCTGGACTTGCCGGCTCCGTTCGGGCCGATGATCGCATGTATTTCACCATCCGCGATGTCAATCGACACGTTCCTGAGCGCTTCGATAGCGCCAAAATGCAGGCCCAGTTCAACCGCTCGTAAAACAGGCTCACGAGTTGATGGCGCGGAGTTTCGCATCACGACATCGCGGACAAATGTGAAGAAGCGACCGGGCGGCGCAGCCAGCGAGACTCAGCCGAAGTTGACGTCGAGCCCGCATTCGCGGGCGATGAGGAGCTTTTGGATCTGCGAACTGCCGTCACCGATGGTGCAAATCCGGTTGTCGCGGTAATAGCGGGACACCGGACAGTCTTCCATGTAGCCCCAACCGCCATGGACCTGAATGGCAAGATCGGCACACTTGGTGCCGGCTTCAGTCGCGTGGTATTTGGCCATCGACAATTCCTTGAGATTGTCGCGGCCCTGATCTACGCCCCAGGCAGCGCGATAGGTAAGCAGACGCGCGGTCTCGACCTGAAGTGCGATATCGGCGATCATTTCCTGCACGAGTTGAAGGCGCCCGATCGGACCGCCGAAGGCATTCCGCTCCTTCGCGTATTTGATGGAGTGATCCAGCGAAGCCTGCGCCAGACCCAACGAACAGGCGGACAAGAACAACCGCGCGGCCTGATATCCCTTGTGTAGAACCCAGCGGCCTTGGTGCGCGCCGCCAATGACGTTGTCTGCCGCGACCTCGCAATTGTCAAAATGAAGGGGCCTGGTGTCGGACGAACGCCAGCCTAGCTTGCGATACTTGTCCCCGCGCGAATAGCCCTTGCTATCGTTGGGCACGAGAAACAAGGTGAATTGCTTTTTTGCCGCGTCCTGCGGGCTACTGACAGTCAGCAGAAGCGTGAACAGCGAAATGTCGGTACCGGCGTTGGTGATGTAGGCTTTCTCGCCGTTGATGACCCAACGGTCATTGCCGACCATGCGCGATCGCGTTTTAAAGCCGGCGGTATCGCTTCCTGCGTCGGGCTCGGTGCCGGCGATGGCACACATCTTCTGACCCGTAACAATCTCCGGCAGCCACTTCTCAATCAGCTCTTGACTGCCGAAGCGCGACAGGGTCAGCCCTGTTGCCATGCTCACCATGGCAGAGACTGCCAGCGATTGGTCAGCGCGCGCGACCTCTTCGATCGCCAGCACCGCATCGAAAACGCCAAGACCCATCCCGCCAAATTTTTCGGGGAAAGGGATGGACATGACGCCCAGCTCGCCAAGCTTCTTGAACAACTCGGTTGGGAATTTGCCCTCTCGGTCCAGTTTTTCGGCGAGTGGCGCAACTTCAAGCTGAGCGAAATCGCGAACCAGCGACTGAAGCTGTTGCTGATCGGCTGTTAGATCGAAGTTCATGTGGACATTTCCTCTTTGCGTGCAGGTCGGCTGTGAGCCGGCTTCTTAAGGTTATGGAGAAGCGTGCGCGACGGCCGGGCGGCGAGCCCGCGCGTCGCCAATTCGATCAGCGCTTTTGAAGCGTCGCCAGGCGTCCATGGACCGTCTGGCGAATACCACTTCGTGACCCAATGAACTGCGCCAAGCAGCATGAAAACGGCGAGCTTGGGATCGGCAGCGACGATGCTGCCGTCGGCAATGCCGAGCTCAACCAGCCCGCGTAGCCGTTTCTCAAAAGCGTCACGAAGCTTCATGATGCGAGTGGCACTCTGCGTCTCAAGCGCGTTCTCTTCGAGCAGCAGAACCGGCACGCCGAGATCGCTGATCATCGTTTGCAGATAGCCGGTCATCGCGATCTGGATTTTCTCCAACCCTGTGCGGCCGACGCGTTCGCCGATATCGAGGTTGTCGTTGGCGATTTCCATCGCCTCTTCGTGGCAGGCGCAAAGCAGCTCGTTCTTGTTTTCAACGTAACGATAGAGGGCTGCCTTGCTAACGCCGAGGCGTTCCGCAACATCCTCAAGCGTCGTGCCGTGGCTGCCGCGACGATTGAAAACTCGCGCCGCCTCGCGGATGATCGCTTTGCGTTTGGTATCCGACTGTTCCGCCGAGCTTGGAACCGCGTTAGCCCACCTATTCATCGATCGTCCTCTGAGAGGATCAAATTAGCTCAACGCTATCAAGCCGGAAGCTCAAGTGCAAGCGGCGTCACTTTAGTTACCGTATGGTCACATAACCTCACTCGAATGCCATTCGGCTTTCAAGGACGCTCTTATTTCCTCCGGCACGAGATGAAGGGAACGAGGCTGCCTTGCGGTGCCCGACAAAAAATCGGAACGATGTGACCCGAGCTCATCGTTATCGGCAACGCTGCCGCAGCACCGCCTTGGCGCCCGCGGCGCGCTCATTGTAACGCTTTCGCTCCCACTGCGAGATGTTCGGATGTCGGGTTGCGGCCGTTGCCGCGGCGCGCCTCGCGTGAAAAATCCCTGAAACCGTCTGTAGGGCTAGGTCTTCGCGGCAAACAGCAGGCACCAGCCGCTGGGGCTGATCTCGCCTTGAACGAACTTGCATGCATTCAACGGCTGGAAGTTGACGCAGCCGTCGCAGCGCTGGCCACCCTTGGGCGTACCCTGATATTTGGCGTCCGACTGACCGATCTTCTGCTGCGCCGCCGCTTGCGAGGCCGCCATGGCGGCTGCCGCCGCGCCGAGCGCAAGCGCAGCACTGGTGAGCACCACACGGCGCGAGACATGCTGGCAAGCGTTCCTGCCATTATTCATGATCGACTCCCGTCAATAGCGATGCACCAAATCAGTTCACCGCCTCCCGTATTCAGTGAAAACGTAATCTCTTGTCTTCACGATCGTGTGGCACGCAAGCCCACACTTGGCATCGTTCGCTTGTGGTGGCTGGTCGGCTAAGGTACCCGGCCTAAACGTATCGGATGCGGGGTCATACTCGAACTCGGCATATCCCCATCCGCCGCTGTCCGCGAACCTTTTGCTATCTTTCGCCATGAAGTCCACGTCATGCAGAGCGCCCGGCACCATCGTCGGAGCCGGAGCCGTCTCGCTTTTTTTCTGGATCCAATGGATCTTCGCCAGCTTGGCGCCATCTGGGAAAGGCTTGCCGTTGCCGGGATATCCGGCCTGGTAGGCGTCGATCATTGTAGGATTGGCGAGGATCAAGGCCAGCTTTCCGCTCTGACTGACGGCGACAGCCTGCCAGCTTTCGTATCCTCTGAACTCAGAGAACGCGAGCCCATCCGGCACCTTCACAGTGTACTTGTCCTGCGCGGCAAGGGCCATGCCGCCCAAAACAGCAAGCGAAACCGCAATTATCCCAATCACAGAGGATGTGGTTCTCGTCATAGCTTACTCCTATGCTGCTGTTTCCAATTCGATGTAGCCCGATTGCGCGTCAGATTTACCGATGGCACCACTGTTCTCTGTCGCGAACCCACCAACTTCGGCACTTGGTCGACACGTAACCGGGCTCGATTTCTAAGAACGAGAAAACGTCATTCGCGCTTTTCTCTTAAGTCATCGGCAATTTTCTCAAACATCATCGCTAAATCGCGGAACCTCTGCGCCTCCAGGTGACTATCCGCTATCGCCGCAGCAAGCCGGTACCGCGTTGCCCGTCCCCGAAAACCGGCCGACGTAATCGGCGGGCATCGAACTCGCTTCAATCTTTCTCTGAGACGATTTAAAGCGCTCCGGCTCAACGGACTTCACCTCATCAATCAGGCCAGGGACGTTGGTCATATTTGCCTCGTGGTCCCTCATGTTTAGAATATCTGCCCGCGTATTTGCATCACGCTTGAGGACTGATCCATTAAACTAAGGTGTTGCCGATACCATTGGGCCAAAAAGGTGCGAAGAGGCGCTATGAGTGATGTTTCATCCTCGTAATATTGTGGGCCAAACTCTATCTGGACACGCCATCTGAAAGGAACCGCAACGTCTTAGATTGCGCCGCTCTACGCTTGGCGCGGAGGAAGCAATCCGGACCGGGTTTGAGTTAGTCTGGACGCGACGCCAATTGCGATCGTTCACGCGTAACGTCGTGCGCCGAAACCGCCGGTGCCGCGGACCCCCAAGTATTCCGTATGTAGGTCAGCACTGCAGCGACCTGGGCGTCGTCCAATTGCCAGCCGTAGGAGGGCATTCCCGGAGAAGTGGGTTCGGCAGCAGTTGCCACGCTACGAGCGCCACGCAGCACAATACGTATCAAGGTAGTCGGGTCATCCGACCGTACCATCGAGGATTCTGCGACCGACGGAAAGAGCCTGGGAATGCCGCGTCCATTTAGTGCGTGGCACGCCGAACACTGGTCTCGGTAAATTGCCGCGCCGGCCTCCATAACCGGATTTTGTGCGGGCAGCGGCGTCAAAGAACGCTCGGTTCCGGGAAGCGATTTCAGATACATCACGATCGCGGCGACGTCTGCATCCTTCATATGCGAGGTCGACAGCGAGATGGACTCAGCCATAGGGCCGGTCGCGGCGGCAGTGCGGTTGTGGCCGGTCTTAAGGTACGCAACCGTCTCCTCTGCCGACCAACCGCCGATGCCGTGTACCTTGTCGTTTGTGATATCAGGAGCGAACCAACCCTGCAGGTATGATCCGTGCAAATACTCGGTCGTCTTATCGCCGCCCAGTAAGGTTTTTGGTGTATGACAGGCGCCGCAGTGAGCGGGCCCCTCTACCAAATACGCGCCCCGATTCCACTCAGGGGATTTTTGCGGATCGGGCTTGTATGCCCCCTCGTTGAAATAAAGGGCGTTCCAGACGTGCATCGCGGCGCGGATGTTGAAAGGAAACGGCAGCGTATTCGCCACGACCGCACTGCTTACCGGTGCGACCGTATTCAGGTAAGCGCGGATCGCCAACACGTCGTCGCGCGACATCTTGGTGTAGGCATTGTACGGCATCGCCGGATAAAGCAGCGATCCGTCACGACGAACTCCCTTACGCACGGCCGCCTCGAATTCGTCGTCGCTCCAGGCACCGATTCCTGTTTGCCGGTCCGGCGTAATGTTAGGCGCGACGACATTCCCGAACGGCGTTTCGATCGATCTACCGCCGGCAAAGGGCCTGCCGCTACCGGAAGCCGTGTGGCAGCTGGCGCAATCGCCGAGCACTGCGAGATAGTGGCCCTTTTCGATCTGGGTGAAATCCTGCGGGTCTGATTCCCCAGCAACAACGGGGCACACTTTAAAAAGCGTCGCAACGACCAAATACATTGCTCCAAGCGCGAGCGTACCGGTTCTGATTCTAAACATGGACTAAAGGCCCCGGCGTCTTGAGGTACTGATCGCGAATCGCCGCAGCCGCCCAGTAGGCCAACGCCCCAACCGTCCCAGTCGGATTGTAGCCGGCGTTCTGCGGAAACGCGCTTGCGCCCAGCACGAACAAATTCGACACATCCCAGCTCTGCAAATAGCGATTGACGGCGCTGGTCTTAGGATCGGCGCCGATGATGGCCCCGCCATTCAGATGCGTCGTTTGGTATTGTGTGATGTCATAGGGCGCTGTGCGATATTGCTTCTGCACCACGCTGGCGCCCATCGCTTTGATGATCTCGGCGAACTTGTCCGTCATGAACCGGTTTTGCTTGATCTCGTTGTCGTGAAAATCGATGGTCATTCGCATCAGCGGTCGACCGAACCTGTCTTTGTAGGTCGGGTCCAGATCGAGATAAACGTCACGGTAAGAGTAAAAGCTGCCGTGGACGCCGGTGCCGGGTTTCACCGTGGAGAGATAATTGTCTCGCACCGCCTTCTTCCACGCGGTACCCCACTTTGGAGTACCCGGTGGCACCAGCGTGGTCTCGATCGGCCGGCCGCCGGTCTGCACTTGCCCCATATAGGCGCCGCCGACGAAGCCGTGTGGACCGTGATCGAAGTTATCGCCGTTGAACTCATCGATGCACATACCGATCGAGCCAGAGGCGATGAACGGATTGAAGTTGAACTTCTTGTTGTCGAAAAATCCATTCACGCTCGAAATGGTTTGGTGCGTGTAGTTGCGTCCCACCACGCCGGTGTTAGCCACGGGGTCGTAAGGTGCGCCAATCTTTGAATGCAGCAGCAGCTGGACGTTAAACATCGAATATGCGGAAAGAATAACCAGATCGGCGGGTTGCTCCCACTCTTCATTGCTCGTGTCTACGAACGTCACACCGGTTGCGCGTGTTCCTGAAGCATCGGTGTTGATTTTGATGACCTCAGAATTATCGCGGAATGAGAAATTCGATTTGCGGATCAGAACCGGCAAAATGGTCGTTTGCGGCGTGGCTTTTGAGTAGTTGCCGCAGCCGAACCATTCGCAAAAGCCGCAATAGGTGCACTGCCCGAGATGAACTCCAAGCGGATTGGTGTAGGGTTGAGACAGATTCCCCGACGGCTGCGGAAACGGCTTGTAGCCAAGGTCCCTGGCAGCCTTGCCAAACAACGTTTGACTGAAAGGCTGCGGCTGCGCTGGAGTTGGGTAGGGTCGTGAACGCGGGCCCTCGAACGGATTTCCGCCGTCCAGTATCTGACCTTTTAAATTCCCCGCAGTTCCCGACGTGCCGCAAAGATACTCGAACTGGTCATAATGTGGCTCGAGATCATCATAGGTGACGCCCCAATCCTGGATCGTCATGTCCTCCGGCAGGAACGATGCGCCGTAGCGTTGGCTGAGATGGGTTCTGAGCACGAAGTCTGATGGCAAGAAACGCCAAGTCTCGGCGTTCCAGTGCACGCCGCCACCGCCGACGCCGTTCGGAGGCATGAACGCGCCCCAGCTTCGGATCGGCAGTGCGGTTTGGTTCATCTTGTTGCGGAAGGTAAATGTCAGCTGATCGGGCCGCAGAAACAGTTCGTGGCGAATGCGGTAACGCAGTTCGTCCTGCATGTAGTTGGTCGGGAAATCAGTGGGCGCGTCCCGCCACGGGCCGCGCTCGATGGCGATCACGTCGAGCCCTTCATCTGTCAGCTCGTGGGCCATGATCGACCCACTCCATCCCAGACCAATGATGACAACGTCCTTTTTTGGGAGCCTGTGCGCCATCGCCGCACCTCACCGCGTTTTCGGCGTCCACTCTGCACGGCCCGTCATGCTGACGGGCGGGAGTGGAAAGCGCTCGTTGTGGCGATTGACCCAGTCCAGATAGTTGTAACGGGCTCCCGGGTAGCCGATCATTTTCCACGCCACCATGTCGCGATTGCCGCCATAGATCGGATCGGCGAAAAAACCCATCTGGACGTCTTTGACGACTTCTTCGACGAAGGCTTGGCCGTCGGAATCATCAAGCTTCAGTTCACCGCTCTCAAGCTCGCTAAGCACCTTGTCCTTGTCGCTATCGGACAATTCGGCAAATTCTTTATCCGCATACTTTGCCTTGCATGCCTTTTCGAGGGCCGCGAGCCCCGCGCGGTATCTCTGCGTTGGCCCCGCTTCGGATTGATGCCCTTGATTCTTCATCCCCACCTCGAATGGTGGTCGAAGGTAAAGCCCGTCTTGCTGGCCGTACGGCCCGGCGAGCTGGCGATCAATAAAAACGGCGCAGCCGGCGTCCCTGCCTCCCGGTGTTTCTGAATCCGGCGGAATAATGCGATCCGCAATCGCTTCCATTGCGCGACCTTCGGCGCCGGTGAAGAACAGCCATGGCCCCGGCTTGACCCGCGTCGGCGGATTGCCGGCGTTCGGTGTCCACGGCAACGCACCGGAGATCAACGAGGCGCGGCTCTGACCGACACTGAGAAAAAATGCCGCAGTACCTGCCAATAGCTCACGCCTCCTAACCCTCGTGCCAGCTGCACTTTTCTCGTTCATGCCGTCTCTTCCTTTCACCAAGACGTCGGCCGGCGACTAGGCGCTCCGCCGATAGTGGCGGCGCTGTATTTTGCCGGTTACGGCAACCGAAGTGCCACCAGATCCGGATTTTCTGACCAGGTTCGCGTCCAAAGCTCGCAGCATGGGCTCGAGGATTCTCGATCCGGCGCCAGATGGCATCGCCGGAGATCCCCTGCCGTTGTCTGACACTACGCAGATCCAAGATTCCGTATTGTTGATGAATTCAACACGCAGCAGGCTATCGTCGCGCCCACGAAACGCATGCTTTGCAGCATTTGTCGCAAGTTCTGCTATGATAAGTCCCAAGAGCTCACAATGTTCGCTCGGGTAAATACCGTCATCAGCAGAGGCTTCGCACCGCACGCCCAGTGGCTTTAATACGGCCTCCACCAGAGCCTCGCACAGCCGTTCAATGTAAAACTGCACGGAAATCCATTCTTCGCGGCCGCCGATCATCAGATATCTGTGCAAATTGCCCAGGGCGACGATCCTCGCCTCGCAACGTCCGAGCGTTTCTTGAAGTTCCGGCTGCGCGAATGAGGCAAACTCGCGGCGCAGCATACCGTTAAGGACCGTGAACGAGTTCGCAAAGCGATGATGCATCTCGCGCAACACAAAAAACTGATCAGCCTCGCGCCGTACCGAACTTTGAAACCGAGCAATCGAAAACTCTTTCCCGCAGATGACCGCAGGCTGAGACATAAAGCACCTCCACTTAAATTGGGCGCAGTGGCGGGGCGATGACTCCAACCCTTCACAACAAGTGCGAGAACTTTCGATCTGAGGCTATTGCACATTGGTATAGGGGATACTTTTGGATCACGCTAGGCGCCGGCCCTATGACCCGACCACGCAGATGACAATTTAGAGAAAGCGATCGATGGACGGCCAAACGACCTCGTCGGTGGACGATCACACCGCACGCCAAGGCCTTGCTGTCGTGCTCGGAGAAGCGCTAGGCCGCTGCAATCTCAATTCCGACAATCGCCTCAGCAGCTCACATGACCTTTAGGGAAACGCAGAAGCAAAAGCGTTGAGCGATGGTGTCGTCGATGTTTTCGGATAGTCGTTGGCTGCATGCATCGTGCATCAACCGATGCGAAAATCGATCTCTCCCCAGGCGCGGTCAGTCCGCAGGTGATGCTCAAACGGCTGTCGTTCTCGAGCATATTGCTTCGGAGCCGGGCTCTCGAAGTAGCGCATCAACGCCTCGCGTGACTCTAGTCCGTAGACCATCATATAGGCATCCCAGCCGTCAGCAGCTTTTTCGTCGAGCTTGATACGCCGCAGCCAGCGGAAGCCGGGTTGGGCAACCACTTCGGCACTGTGCTTGCTGTCGAGCCAGTGCATGATCGCGGCGGCCCCATCGGGATGGACCCAGAATTTGACGACGTAAACGAAAGGCGCATCCATCCCACTCTCCTTTTGTCGGCATCGCTGCATCTTCGAGCCGTCATTTTTGTACGGCAGCCGGCGGGCAATCTTTGTATGGCGCACAGCCTCTCCACGAATTCTTCGTATGCCGGGTGGCAACGGGTTACTTGACGCTTCAAGGCTGTTCTGGTCGGTTATTTTCAATTGCACAATAAGACCAAAGGGGGGAACGGTGAACACGCACACCATCCGGTATTTGGTGGCAGCAACCGCCACATCGCTGCTTTTAATCGGTTCGGGCGCGCAAGCCGCCGATCCGGGTATCACGGATACCGAAATCACTATTGGCCTGTTCGCGCCGATGTCGGGGCCGCTCGCTTCCTTTGGCCTCGATCCACTCCAGGCGGCGAAGATGTGGTACGAGGAAACGAACAAAAAGGGCGGCATCCACGGCCGCAGGATTAAAGTCGTGGTCGAAGATGACAAATGCAGCCCGAACGAGGTGGTCGCGGTCGTCAAAAAGCTGGTGACTGTCGACAATACGTTCATCTTGCATGGTGGTTCGTGCACTGCCGCGGCCGTCGCGGCGCAGGAATTTGTCACGCGCGAGAAAATTCCGCACGTAATGCTCAACGCATCCGGCGACAGTGCGGTGATTCCGCCGACGCGTTACGTGTTCGGCGCCTTCGGCGGAACGCAACGCACCGTGGGAGCTACGATAACCGAATTTGCCATTAGGCAGCTCAAAGGCAAACGCATCGCGCTGATTGCACATGACGACGATTACGGCGCGGCGAACGCTGCGACGGTGCGCGCTGTAGCCGCACGACTGGGCGCGGAAGTGGTCGCAGCCGAGATGATCTCGCCGCGCATCACAGACGTGACGGCGCCGCTGCTTAACGTCAGAGCGGCAAACCCGGACGTCATCGTGTCGACGGTGTACCCGGGACCGGCCGTTCTAGTCACACAAAAATATGCGGAATACGGCTTGACGAAAATTCCGCTGGCGCAGGCCATTCAGGGAATACCGGTCCCTGCAGCCTTCGCGAAGAATGTCGGCAATGATGCTGCGTTTGAAAACTTCTACTATGGCTCGCCGCTCAACGATTTGACTGATGGTCCGAAGCAGCAAAAGTGGCTCGCGCTCTACAAGCAGTATTATCCCGACCGCAAGCCAGGGGCGTTCATGACCTACGGCCTGCCGTCCGCAATGGCGGTGACGCGGGCGCTCGAAAAGGGCGGCCGCGATGTGACCCGCGAGAGCTTCATCGATGCGCTGGAAACGCTCGATTTCGACAGCGAAGTTGTGGCGGGCCCCATCGCCTTCGCATCGGATCGGCGCGACGCGGATCGCGCATCCATATTCGTCAAATTCGACGGCAAGACCCATGAGCTGATGCCCGGAGTTTATTTCTGGAACGGCAAGGACGGCAGGTGATGCGCTGCTGACGCGCTTCATCGATGTTGCCGCTCGTTCTTCAGGGCATTGCCAGCGGCATCGTGACCGGTTGCGTCTACGCGCTGATCGCGCTCTCGCTCGTCATAGTCTACAAGTCGAGCGACGTCATCAATTTTGCCGGCGGCGAGATGGTGATGGCCGGAGGCTATCTCGGCATGTTTGCGCTGCTTTGGCTCGACTTGCCGTACCTTCTTATCTTTCCGTTCGCCGCGCTCGTGATTTTCATCGTTGGGGCGCTGTTCGACCGCGTGGTGCTCGGCCGCGCCGCCAGCCGGTCAATGCCGGGTCACAGCGGGCTCGTCGCAATGATCATCGCAACAGTCGGACTGTCCTACGTCCTGAAGGGTGTCGTGCGCGTCATTCCGTATACGGAGGAAATACGCCGGCTGCCGCCGATCAGTGCAGGTGCGCCGATCTTCCTGGGCCCTGTCGTGTTGCAACGGCAGGACGTCGCGATCATGGCCGCGGCACTCGCCATCATGGCGGCGCTCTGGGTGTTCTTTAATATTACAATGATTGGCAAGGCCTTGCGCGCCACCAGCCAAAATCCGCGAGCGGCCGCGCTTCTCGGCATTCCGGTGCGCCGTATGAGCATGACGGCGTGGGGAATCTCGGCCGCGCTCGCGGGCATCGCGGGAATTCTCCTTGCGCCGAAGCTCCTGCTCACGCCAGATATGGGGGCGATCGTCATTCTTGCGCTTGCTGCGGCGATCATTGGTGGCTTCGTCAGCCTTCCGGGCTGCGTGGTTGGGGGCGTGGCACTCGGCATCGTGCAGAACCTGATCGGCATCTTCATCAGTTCGCGTGCAATCTCGTTGGCGCCGTTTCTTGTGATCATGATCGTACTTTTAGTGCGTCCGCAGGGGCTGTTCGCCGGCAGCGCCCGCGGGAAAAAGGTCTGACGTGCACAGCACACCGCCTCTGTCACGGTTGGCTTGGTTGCTGGTGTTGCCCGCCGGGGGCTTCGTGCTGCCGCTCGTTTTGCCGCAATACTTTCTCTATCTTGGCAATTTCCTGATGATGTTTGCGGTGCTGGCGATCGGGCTCGACCTTTTGCTAGGCTGGGCTGGGCAGTTCGCATTTGCTCACGTAGCTTTCTTTGGCGTCGGTGTGTACAGCACCGCGCTGCTGCAAATGCGGCTCGGCTTGCCGTTCATCATCGGAATGCCGCTGTCTGCGCTGCTGGCCGGCGCGATCGGCCTGTTGATTGGCCTGCCGGCGACGCGGTTACGCACGGTCTATCTGGCGCTTGCCACTTTCGCCTTCGCCGAAGCTGCGCAATGGGTTTTCAACTCGTGGGACAAGGTGACCAACGGCCCCGACGGGCTGCGGATAGCCGCACCGAACATTCTCGGCTACCGGGCGGGCACGGATCAAGCCGCATTTCCCGTCATGGCGATCCTTCTTGCCGCAATGGTCGCCGCCGCCATGTATCTCACGACTTCGAAATTCGGCCGCGCCATGTGTGCAATCCGCGACAGCGAGCATGTCGCCTCTGCATCCGGCATTAACGTTCGTGGCACCAAAGTGTGGGCGTTCGCGATCTCCGCGGTCTACGCAGGCGTCGCGGGCGGCATGTATACCTTATTCCAGTCGTTCGTGAATCCGGAAGTGTTCGGATTTCAGCAAATCGTGCTGTTGCTTTCGATGATCGTGGTTGGCGGTCTTGGTACAATCCCCGGTGTCCTCGTCGGTGTCGCGCTCCTCGGCCTTCTCCCCGAGATAATGCAGACGACGATGCGCAGTCTTCTGGTCTGGCAAGAGCTCGCCTACGGGCTGATCCTCATTCTTGCCGTCATGTTCATGCCACACGGCATCTGGGGTTTCGTCAGTGCGCGCCGTAGGCGGCGATGAGCGATCCTTTTTTCGCGCTGCGTGACGTCAGTGTTCGCTTTGGCGGCTTGCGCGCACTCAATCATTTCTCGATGGAGGTCGCGCCCAACTCAATCCACGCGCTCATCGGACCGAATGGAGCCGGTAAGTCCACCGTCTTTAATTGCATCTCGCGTTTTTACCGCCCCTCCGACGGTGACATTGTCTTCGACGGCCGCTCGCTGCTGCGAATTCCGGCTCACGGTATCGCGGGATGTGGCATTGCGCGCACGTTTCAGAATATCGAGCTTTGCCGCACGCTTACCGTCCTGGAAAACGTCCTCGTCGGCATGGCAACGTGCACGCCGTCGTATTTTCCCTTTGGGCCGGGCCCTATGCGCGCTCGCGTCGAAAGGACTGCGCTTTCCGAAGCGGATGTGCTGCTCGAACGTACCGGACTCGCCGCCTATCGGAACGTGCCGGCCGAGCAGCTCGATTTTGGACATCAAAAGATGCTTGACCTCGCGCGCGCTCTTGCGGCCAAGCCGAACTTTTACTGCTTGATGAACCGGCAGCGGGTCTGCGCAACCGCGAGATTGCGGCTCTGGACGCGCTTCTCGTCGATCTCGCACGCAAGCAAAGCATCACGATAATTCTGGTCGAGCACGTGATGCGGCTTGTCATGGCGGTCGCGGACAGGATTACGGTGCTGAATTTCGGTGAGAAGATCGCTGAAGGATCGCCCGTCGATATTCGCAACGATCCATTGGTCATTGAAGCCTATCTGGGCAAGAGCGCCGGTGCTTGAGATCGAGCAAATTGCGGCACGATATGGCGCGATCCATGCGCTTGAGGCGGTATCGCTCACCGTTTCGGCTGGACAGGTCGTGTGCCTGCTCGGCGCAAACGGCGCCGGCAAGACCACCACGCTCAATTGCATTTCCGGCGTCGTACCGCTCTCGACGGGCCGCATCCGCTTTGAAAATGAAGATATCACCGGACTCCCTATCGACAGGATCGTCGCGCGCGGCATCGTGCAGGTGCCGGAAGGCCGTGAGATTTTTCCGGAGATGACGGTCACCGACAATCTGCTGCTTGGCTGCTGGCTGAACCGTAAAGGCGTCGCCGATCTGTTTGCTCGCGTTTACGACTATTTTCCCCGACTGCAGGAGCGCGCCGGACAGGCGGCAGGAACACTCTCCGGTGGTGAACAGCAGATGCTGATGATTGGACGCGCGCTCATGGCGCGGCCCAAGCTTTTGCTGATGGATGAGCCCAGCCTTGGCCTCTCGCCCGTACTGATCGAGCAGGTGTTCGCGATCCTGGCGCGCATCAACCGCGAGGGCGTTCCAATCCTGCTGGTCGAGCAGAACGCGCGTGTAGCGCTTGCTGCAAGTCAATACGGCTACGTCCTTGAGAACGGCGAAATCCGCCTCCATGGTACGTCCGCGGAGCTGGCCGGAAATCCAGAAATCCGCGCCGCTTATCTCGGCGCCTAGTGCCTTTTTCGAGCGCAATCCCGCTTATGCGACGAGAAGACCTTTCCTGCGGCTCCAGTCCGTCACCGCTGCTATACATTCGGCGAGCTGTTTCGGCTGGTTCGAATAGTAATGCGTGGCGCCGGCGATCTCGACGTATTCTTTGTCTTTTGTGGCGAGCGCAGCACGAATTGCCGGATTGTGCGTCGCCGGCACGGCGTCGTCGGCCTGGTTCACGATCTGCAATACCGGCGTTTCCTTCACCGAGGCGGCGTTTATCGCGCCCTTGGCATTGGACTTTTCATACGACCACTGCGACAGCCACGATCGCAGTGACGAATACCGAGCAAGGCCTGCCGGCGCCGAATTCGCAATGCGTGGATCGCCAAGGAAACACCAATTTGGCTTTCGACCGTTTGGATCGATGCTGGCGTCGATCCAGCGCACATCGCACATGGTGCGATGCACCACGAAGCCACGCTCCATCTCACCGTCGTTCTTCTTCTTGAGAAAATCCAGCGTCTCTAACGCCCAGTCGGTGATCTTGCGATTGCGTGCGATCTGCGCGGCGCGGAAAGCCGCTATGAAATCTTTGTCGAATGGCGGCTTGTTAGGGCATTTGACGTCGTAGATATCCAAGGTGAGGTCACGATCATCCGGATCCAGTTCGTTACGGACGGATGGATCGATCCATTCGGTCAGCGTTTCCGCCCTGCTCAAATGCGCGGCGATGAAAACCACCCCGTCGGCGCGCGTGAGGCCCGCCTGCGTGAGATCGTAGGGATCACCCGCGGGCGTATGCGTGATAGTCGGGCGTTCAGCCTGCCCCTGATAGAACAGCGAAAGCGAACCGCCGCCGGACCAGCCAACCAGGATCACGTTGCGATAGCCCAGCACCTCGCGCGCATGCCGCATATATTGGCCCAGATCATAGGCCACCTTCTCCATGATCAGCGCGCTGTCGTTCTTGGCATAACGGCTGCCGCAGCACAGCACATGAAGTCCGGCATTCGCGAGCGCAGTCGGCATCGGCAGGAGATGCAGCGTCGTTGCCGGATGCATGAACACGAACACGGTATCCGAAGGCGTTTCGCGCGGAACGAGGCGCTGGCCCTCCAGCACGGTCTGTCCCTGGCTTCCCGCGAAGCCATAGGTCTCGACCATCTGCTTGGCTTCGGCAAACGAGATGATGACGGGAAACCGGTCCCACTCGACGGCGCTTGTCATGCAAAGCCCTGCGAGACGCGCGATCCCGCGCGTCTCAATGCGAGTCAGAAAAGCTTAGAAAAACGTCAGGCCGTAGCGGCGGCGCGAGACGAAGCAGCCTTGTCCTTGGTCCAGGCTGCGAGCGCCGCGTGCGCATTGCGGGCGTACTCCTTCAACTCATCCTGGCCCACGATTTCGGCGGTAAACTCGAGCCGGATGCCGTTCGGATCGAAGAAATAGATCGACTTGACGAAACCATGATCGGTGACGCCGACGACATTGATGCCGTGTCGCTTCCAGCCGCGCCTTCATGATCTCAACGTCCTTCACTGAAGGGACTTTGAGCGCCAGGTGATTGACCCAGGCCGGCGTATTTGGCGACGGCGCCGGCTTCACATTGTCGCCAAGATCGAAAAAGGCGATGCATGATCCGTCTTTCAGTTCGAAGAACAGGTGCACGAAAGGCGTCTTCTCACCGGTGCTCGGAACGGTTGATTCCTTGACAACGTGCACAAGCGGCAGGCCCAGCACGTCTTCATAGAATTGACGGGTTTCTTCCGCATCGCGGCAGCGATACGCGAAATGATGCAGACGGAGAACATCCGACGGCGCAGGAGCGGGTTTGGCGGCGACGTTCATTGTTTCCTCCTTACTTCCTCCGACCAATGCACCGAAAGGTTACGCTCACTTCAGCTTCCCGCGGCGAGATCGGAACGTCTCATGCCACGTTTATAACACTGGAAGAACCCTCCTGCGAACAGGTCACCTAGCGAAAAAAGGCGGTCCTCGCGCGTCACTGACGTCGACCCTCGCATCTGGTTGCGCAGGAGTTATCTCAAGTGCGGCGATCAGAATTTCTTGCTTCCACCGCACGTTCCCTGCCGGATCAGCATACGCATCGAACACGGCGTGGCTCGAAGCACCCCCGCCGGTTCCGCTCTATCCCTTCGCGCTTTGCCGCGCCGCCAACACCGCCCGCATTTCACGGCAATGCTGTGACCCCAGGACATAGCCGGTGGCGCGGACAATCCGCGCCTCGATCTCGGCGTCCGTGAGCACGTAGGGCCAGTTGAACATGCCATGAAAACCGAACGTGCGAGCGCCAGGGCCAACGCGCGTGCGCTCAAACGAAAATTCCCGAGCCAGCGCCTCATCAGCCCACTTAAATTGCGGGAGCTGCGGCCGATAGTGTCGGCACAGAACGTGATCCTCAGGCGACGCCAGCGGAAACTCTACCGGATGCGTCGCCAGAAAATCGATCAGGGCCTTTGAGCGAATGCAGAAGCCGCTGTTGCCGACATTCAGGCCGTCGCGATACCACCAGGGCGCCCCGATGTAATCGCATTCGAGAAACTGCGGGCGCCACATCGAGGGATCAACGATCCAGCTGTCCCAGTGAATGAACAGGGCGTGGCTGGTCCTGATGTGGCGTGGCACCTCATAAGTCGTGAATGCGCCCGCCTGCATCAGGTCGCCGAACGGTTCGATCTGGATGGCGTCGCCCTGCGATCGCAGCGGCCGGTCGGTGAAGAGCTTCACGTCGCCGAAGCGGACATGTCGGGTGCACTCGGCGACCGCCATCTCCGTCAGTTCGTGGGCGACAGTGTAAATCGCGACCAGTGTGAGGTCCGGCAGATCAAGCATATTGCCTCACCGGCACGCTGCCGCGTTCGGCGATCAGACCGGCCCACAATTCGACGAATGCGTTGGCAGAGCGCGCCGGTGACTTTGTTTGCGCCTCGCACGCAGCATTGGCTCCCATCTCCTCGCGGAGCGCGGGTGTCTGCACGAGCCGCCTCAGGCACGACACGCATTCGTCGACGGTTTGCGCGACAAACCCGGACTTGCCGTGGACGACGATTTTCATCTCTGCCGGATTATCGAGGACGACCGGGACAAGGCCCATCGACATCGCCTCGACGAGCGCGTTCTCGGCAGTGCCATAGTGGTCGCGCCGCAGCGGATAAAAGAAAATATCAGCTTCGGCGAGCGCCGACCGCAGGGTCGAGCGTGTGGCCCCGCAGCTGCATTCGCTCGGGATGGCGCATTGCGGCCGCGCAGGTCGCCACTTCCGGGCTGATGTGGCCCCACAATGATACAGGCGTCATGTCATCATCGAGGGCGTCGATCGGCGTCGAAGATTCCGCGATGCAGTTTTTTGAAGTCAACCGTGCCGAGATAGGCGACCGCAGGCTTTTGCCGGAGCAGCCGCGGGCGCGACCGCGTGCCAGCGAAGCCGAAACCGCTATTGATGACAGACGTTCTGTTGCGAATTGTCCGCGGTACGACCGTGCAGCGAAATATCGCTGGTGAGCACCAACCGGTCGACTCCGAGGAAGGAAGGCATGGAGGGTGGGAACAGGCCGGAGATGTGAGACCAGCAAACGGTTTTGCCCCTCGGCACAAATCCGAGATGCGCATATTTGTTTAGAAGCGGATGGCCCCAATACTCAAACTGGACGATATCGGCTTGGCGGGCCAGCGCGCGAATTCGCCCGGGATCGCGCTCGACGGTGACGCGGGCCCCGCAGCGCGCCACTGCGTCCGCGTGGCGCCGGTCGATCGGCTCTTCGAGCAACAGGAAGGTCTGCTCGACACCGCACGGCAACTCGCGCGCTATCGCCGCGTGGGCCTTGCCGATGCCGCCGCCCAAATGAGCGGCAATGTGCAGAATTTTCATGCCGCCGCCTCAGTCACTGCAACGCCTGGGCAATGCCGCCTGGTGCAACGGCCGAAGGATCCAGGTGAACTCGCCTCTTTGAATTTCGCGAGCAGCGCCGGTCGATGAGCATCGATATTGTCCGGCAGGCAGTGACTAAGCTGGCCGCAGCCACCGCAGACGGCGTTCTGCCGGCGCCGATCCTCAAGGTGCTGGAGGCGCAGCGCATTCATCAACTCGGAATTCCAGATTTCCTTCATGGACTGCCGGCGGACGTCCCCGATAACCAGCTTGCGGCCCCAATCAAGAAAGCATGCGCTCACCAGGCCGTCGGCATTCACCGAGTAGCCGTAGAAAATATATGGGCAGGTGTCGGTATCGCCCACGTCCTGCTGATAGATGCCACGGCTGATCGTGACGCCGGTGTGCTGTTCAATATCGAACTGCGGCCAGCACGGAGCGAAATTCTCGACGAAGATGCGATCACAATGGTCGCCGAAGGTGTCGAAGAACGCTTGACGTTCCGCCTCGTCGATGAGCTCGGCCGGGATCTTGACCGCGACCTCGCAGCGGCCCCGATTGGCGTAGAGCCATTTGACGTTTTCAACAAAGCGTCCGAAGTTGAATTTGAACCCCGTGAACTTCCGATAGGTGTCGGCGGTCATCCCGTCGACCGAGATGTTGATCTTGTCGAGGCCGGCTTCGAGCACCGGGCCGATCCGATCCGGCGTAATCAGCGATCCGTTGGTGGTGGTGTCGATATAGTCGACGCGGCCCGACCGCTTCGCATAGGCGACCATGTCGGCGAGACGCCGGTTGAGAAACGGCTCGCCGTCTTTGTAGAGGCGCAGCACCTTGAGCGGCCGGTCGAACTCCGCCAGATCGTCGACGATCTTTTGGAACACTTCGAACTTCATCGCGCCCTGGAAGCGGCCGGTCTCGGCGATCAGGTCACGGTGACCCGTAGGGCAAAACGTGCATTTGAAATTGCACGCGCTTGCCGGATCGACGAACACGATGAACGGCGTGGCGAGCGGAATGACCGTCTCGAGCGGCGTGCGCCCCTGCAAGTTAATGCGCGGCTCCAATCGCGCTTTCATTGGCGGCGCTCCCGTGGGATCGCATAGACGACGGCGCCGGCACCACACCAGCAATGATTGCGGAACAAGAACCGATAGTCGTCGAGCTCGCGCATGAGCCAGCCGGCAGTGCGCCATAGGCCGTCAGCATTATGATAGACGGTCGCGGCCACGATCGGCCGATGCGCACGCAGTGTCTCGCGGGCCCCGCGCAAAGCGTCGAGCTCGCCGCCTTCGAGATGCAGCTTGATAAAGGTCGGCTCGACGTCGAGGCTGTCGATCGTGCGGGTGCTGACTTGCGTTTGGCCGAACGCGGACAGTTTCGACGCGAAGCCGTAGCCTTCGCTGAAGTCCGCGGTGCCATCCTCGGCCGCAAGCGCACAATCGAGAACCTCGGCCCGCGGCAACCCGCGCAGCCTTTCACCCAGCACCGCCCGATTAGCAGCGTCCGGTTCAATGGCGATCAGCCGGGAATTGCCGATCATCGACGCGAATGCGAGCGACACAGCGCCATGATGAGCACCGCCATCGAGGAAGGTCTCGCTGTCGTGTAGCACAGCCGCGATTTCCGGAATGAAGTAACGCTCGGTCGAGACCGGCGCGGCCTCAAACGTCCATTCTTCGCGCAACCGGCGCCAGGCAATGAACTGGAGATGGTGGGCCCGCGACACGTCATCGTCCCAACCGGCGAGCGCGCTTTGGATTTCACGCTGATCAGCCGCGATGAGCGGTTCAGCAAACCAGCCGTTCGACAGCGGGTGCTGGCCCCGCAGGCTTTCGGCGAGATCGTAGAACGGAACGACATCGGTGCAACCGCGCGCCGCCAATGAGCGCTCGATCGTCACGTAGGGCGACGTAACCACGCTCACCGCGATGCGGGCATCCGCCTCCGGAATCGGGTCACCGCGTTCGAACATGCCGGCTGGTTCATGTCTCACGGCAGTCAAAAACTCACGCGCTAGCCTGCCGAGATTGCCGGCCCCGTAAAGGTATAATGGTCGCTCCGTTGGCGACGGCGGCGCCAAACAAGTCGTCGTTGCGAATGTGCTCATTGCCTCGTCCGGAGACGGCAGCCGATTGAACGATCGTGCTCTGTGCATCGAGATGCTCTTTTAGCAGCGTTGCCTTGATGGCGGACGTCGAGACGCCGCGGAAGCGGCGCGAGAAACAAACGTGGCCGCCGTTTTGTTTCATGTAGGCGATCTCGGCGGCCTTGGTGTGCTCCCATTCGTAGCTGAGCACGTAAACGTCGACCCGATAGCGCTTCAAAAGCTTCAGCGGCGAGAACTCGCGCGCCGGCACCACCTTGTCGACGTAACGGCAGGCCTCGATCATGCTTCGCTTGTGAGACCACGGCATCACCGGTTCGCGGCCCTTATAGTCGCGAATCAGCTCGTTGGTGTTCAACGCCACGATCAAATAGTCGCCTCTTCGCCTTGGCAAACTTAAACGCCCTGATGTGCCCGTAATTCAGGATGTCGAAAGCGCCCTGCAGGAGCACGATCCGGGGCCGCGGTGTCGTCATGCTTGATCTCCAGTCCGTATCGCTCGGCGGCCTCGCGCCACACCGGCGACTCGGCGACTATTTGCTCATAACGGCGGTAGCTTGCGCTGCCGTCGCCCATGAGCAGGTCGTCGCATCGCGCCAGGAAATAGTGCGCGAACGCCTGGCCGGGATGCCGCTCGACAAGTTCCTTGAAAGTGCGACGGGCAACCTCAAAATTGCCGATGCGCATGTTGCGGTTGTGCACGAAGTTCACGTCGAGATTGACGTTGAACACGAAACTTTCGATCTCGGCGGGGTCGATGCCGGGAGCCCGAATGACGTATTTGGTCATATCGATGGCGCCGATCGGCAGGTATTTCTCGTCGATCCAGCCGTTAGCTTTGCACTGGTGGAACAGTTCGCTGCCGCGCAGCGGCGTCGCATAATTGAACGATGCCCAGTCGAGACCCCAGTCCAGGACCGCGTCGCGCGTTTCCTCGCGCTCGGCGCGAAGTCTCGCCCGGCAGCCCGATCACAAAAAAACCTTGGCAGTAGATGCCGGCCGCCTGCAAAAGCTCGATGGTCGGCTTGATGCGGTTATAGGCGATCGGTTTGCGGATAATGTCTTTCAGCACCCTCTTCGATCCGTGCTCGATCGCAAGAAACAGCGTATCGACGCCGGCGCCTTTCATGAGCGCCGCCATCTCTTCATCGATGTACGAGAGCGTGACGCCGTTCGGCATCTCGACCCTGATATTGAGCGGCGCGAGCTTGGCGAAGAACTCTTTCGCCCGCGGCTTGTTCATCAGGATCTGATCGTCGTAGATGGTGAGCACGCTCAGTCCATAACGGTCCTTGAGGCCGGCGACGTGTTCGACCGCGCGATCGACCGAGACGTAGCGCATATTGGCACCGTGGAACGAAGGCTCGGCGCAAAACACGCATTTGAATGGGCACCCGCGCGAGGTGACGATAAAAAACTGTTTGGACGATGTGCTGAATTTGGTGAACGGAGAAAACGCCTCCTTCATGCTGTAGGCCGGCACGTCGACCAGCGAGTAATCCACGTCGATGATTCGGTCCAGGTCGTCGTAGACGGGCGCGGCGCGCAGTTTGCTTCTGGTCACCCAGGGGTCGCGGGCAAGCGCGGTGGCTACATTTTCGGCATCGACCAGCTCTTTAAGCGCGACCTCGCCCTCGGAATAGCAGCACGCGTCAACATCACATTCACCAATGATCTCGGAATAGGCCGTTGTGACCGCAGGCCCGCCAGCAACAATGCAGATGGCGGGATCATGCTGCCTCACCGCAGCCGCCATTGACCTCAGCCACGGGTATGAAACGTCATACGACATCGAGAAGCCGACGATGTCGGGCGAGATCTCGTCCAGCTTGCGGACGAGGAGCGTGTCGGGCGCATCATGCCGCCGGCAAATTCAGGTCGAGAATCTCGACCTTGCCGAGTCCGGCTGCGAACCGCCGGAGGTAAGATGCGATCGTGAGGACGCCGTAGGGAAACGCCAGATAGGTTCTGTGCGTTTTTTTGGATGCGTCGAGTTGCGGCGCACCCAAATTGGAGGGCAGCACGACCAGTAAGACCGACCTTGCCATGCTTGCGGGCGTGTTCGTGCTTTGCGAGCTGGTCGGCGCAACTGACTGCGAGGCGGCGTCGCCCTGGGCGCCGCTGCTGCTGTTGTCCCGGTTTCCGCAGCGTCCGAACCTTCGCGCGGGGATTGTTGCCGCTCGATGCGCCAATTGTAGACAGGGCACGCTCCATTGTGCCGTTTGCCCTGACGACCAGGACACACTGACCCGAGAACGGCGATGCAAAACCAGGACCGCA
>CAVSFV010000021.1:0-48176 GCA_963727325.1 uncultured Alphaproteobacteria bacterium | reverse complement strand
TTCGAGTGCGGTGCATTCAACCACTCTGCCACCTCTCCGCAGAACCGAGGCTAGGCTTGAGCGTCGCGCGAGTATGTAGAGCATGATCGGCGAAAGTGAAAGCCGGTTTCCCACCTTCGCGAAAGCCCGCTTCGGCGGCCGAAGGAAAGCCCGGAACTCGCCGCTAAAAGGCCGCCGGCAGGAGCGCCAACCTGATGCGCGTCAGTCGCGCGGCCGGCCAAGCAGTACCAGATTGGCGATCAGCGCAGCGACCGCGCCGGCGCAGATCAGCGCAGTCATCGGCCGGGGCGTGCCGTCGGCGAACCAGCCGATCGCCGCGCTGGTGAGCGCCGCCGGCGCCGAACTGCAGCGCGCCGGCGAGCGCAGCGCCGGCGCCGGCGCGGTTCTGCGCCACCGCGAGCGCACCGGAAATGGCGTTGGACGCGACGATGGTGAGGAGCGCCAAGCACGACGAACAGAGGCAGCGCGATGCCGGCCACGCCGCCGAATCCGCTCAAGCCCGTTGCCAAGAGAACGACGCTGCCGGCGGCGCCGATGGTGCAGGCGATCCGCAGCAGCCGGTCGGCGCCGCGCCGCACCACGATCCGGCTGTTGGTGTAGGTCGCGGTGATCATGCCGATCATGTTCACGCCGAACAGGAAGCCGTAATATTGCGGCGGCACGCCGAAATATTCGATGTAGACAAACGGCGAGCCGGCGATGAAGGCGAACAGGCAGCAGAAATAAAGCGTGGAGCAGGTGACGTAGCCGACGTAGCGGCGGTTGCGGAACAGCTCGAAATAGCCAAGCAGCATCGTGAGCGGATTGGCTTCGTTGCGGCGCGCGTCGTTCAGCGTTTCCGGCAGCGCGAGCGCGGCGAACAGCGCCAGCACGCCGAAGCCGACCAGCACCCAGAAGATCGCGCGCCAGTCGAGCCAGAGCAGCACCTGACCGCCGATCAACGGCGCCACCACCGGCGCCGACGCGGTCACCAGCATGTTGAGCGACAGGATGCGCGCACTCTGGTTGCGGTCGTAGAGATCGCGGACCATGGCCTGCACGATGGTCGGCACCACCGAACCGCCGAACGCCTGGACAAACCGCGAGACGACGATCGCCTGCATCGTGCTCGCCTCGGCACACGCGACCGACGCGATGATGTAAATAACAAGACCGGCGATCAGCGGACGCTTGCGGCCGAAGCGGTCGGACAGCGGCCCGAGCAGCAATTGGCCGACGCCGAAGCCGATGAAGAAGGCGGAAAGGGTGAATAACGTCTGCGCCTCATCGGCGCGCCAGCGCCTGGCGCAGCATCGGCAAGGCCGGCAGATAGATATCGATCGAGAGCGGCGCGATCGCCGACAGGAATCCAAAAATAAAAATCCGGCCTTTTGGGCCGATCATCAGTCGGGGCATTTCAGAGCCAGATTGCGCAAATTATAATAGATGGCGACAAGCGCGACACAAGGGCGCCAGCCGGATCCACGACCCCTCGCCCGGCATGGTGTGCCGACGCTCTCGGTCGAGCATCATGACGGAACCGCTATTCACCCACGCGCCGGGCACTTTCATCTCCGCACTTATCGGATTGCGGCGCCGTGATCGTGCGGCCCGACGGCTTTGTTGCGTGGAGAGCAAGCGACGCGCAACACGCATCGAAGGCAACGATCCGTGCCGTGCTGTCGTCTTTGTTGTGCCGGAACGACCAAGCGCGGGTATCAGCCGGCGGCTAATAACCTTCAGCACCGACGCCGATTTCCGCGTCACGTGCCGGTAAAGACGGGCTTGCGCTTCTCCATGAAGGCGGTGCGGCCTTCGGTATAGTCGCTGCTCTTAAAGCAGGCCTCCACCATCTCGGTCATGCGCTTGGGATCGCGTTCGGTCTCGTCCTTGAGGGCTTCGGCGACCGCGAATTTGACCGCCTTGATCGTCAGCGGCGCATTGGCGCTGATCAGGTCGGTGATATTCTTCACCGCGTTTTCCAGATCGGCAGCCGGCACGACACGGTTGACCAGACCCATGGCGTAGGCCTCCTGCGCGTCGAACTGGCGCGCGGTGTAGAAAATTTCCTTGGCGTAGGACGGCCCGACCACATCAACGAGGCGCTTCAGCCCGGCATAGCCATAACCCAAGCCGAGCTTTGCCGCCGGAACCGCAAACCTGGAATTATCGGAGCAAATGCGCAGATCGCAACAGATGGCGAGCGCGAGCCCGCCGCCGATGCAATAGCCGCGGATCATGGCAATCGTCGGTTTCGGAAATTCGTAGACGCCGTTAAACGTCGCTGCGGTTGTCACATCATAAGCGCGCGTCGCTTCGAGCGTCGCGCGCTCGCTGCCGAATTTCGAAATGTCGGCACCCGACACAAACGCCTTGCCGCCGGCGCCGGTCAGGACGACGACGCGCACTTCCGGATCGGCGGCAAATGCATCGAGGGCACGCTTGGCCGCCTCCCACATCTCCAACGACACGGCGTTAAGCCGCTCCGGGTTGTTGAAGGTGACGATGCCGACACCCGCTTCCTTGTGTGCGAGGATCTTGTCGGTTTGTGTCATAGACTGTTTCCTTGCTGCATTGCCTAAACCGCGTTCGCCTTATGCAGCGCGGCGACTTGGCGAGCGGAAAAGCCGAACTCCTTGAGCACCGCATCGGTATGTTCGCCGAGTTTGGGTGGACGCGCCACCAACCGCGAGCGTGTTCGCGACAGCGTCACCGGCTGGCCGACAAGGCGAAGCGCCCCATCTTTCTTCTCGTGTTTCTTGCCGTCGACTTTTTGCGCTATACCTAGATGCATGACCTGCGGATCGGCGAACACCTGGTCGATGGCATAGATCGGCCCGCATGGCACGCCGGCCTTGTTGAGCCGTTCGACCCATTCGTTACTGGTGCCGCTTTCCAGATAGCTCTCGATTTCGGCGTTGAGCGCATCGCGATGGGTCGAGCGCCCGGCGTCGGTCTCGTAGTGCGGGTTATGCAACAGCGCGTCCGCCCCGATCGTGCGGCAAAGGATTTGCCACATCTTACCGCTGCTGGTGGCGATGTTGATGAAGCCGTCGCGGGTCTTGAACGCGCCGGTTGGAATGCTGGTCGGATGATTGTTGCCGGCTTGCTTCGCCACTTCGCCCTCGACCAGGTAGCGGGCGGCCTGAAAGTCGAGCATGAAAATCTGGGCTTGTAGCAGCGAGGTTTCAACCGCTTGGCCCTTGCCGGATTGTTCCCGTTCCAAGAGGGCGACGAGAATACCGAGCGCGGCGAACAGGCCGGCGCTGAGGTCGGCGACAGGAATGCCGACGCGGAACGGCCCCTGGCCGGGCGGGCCGGTGATCGACATCAGTCCGCCCATGCCCTGTGCAATCTGGTCGAAGCCGGGCCGGTCTGCATAGGGCCCGTCCTGACCGAAGCCGGAGATACTGGCATAGACCAGACGCGGATTGATCCGCGACAGCGTCTTGTAGTCGATGCCGAGCCGCTTCTTGACGTTGGGGCGGAAATTCTCCACCACGACATCGGCTTTCTTGACCATCCGCTTGAACGCAGCGACGCCTTCCGGCGACTTGAAGTTCAATGTCATGCTGCGTTTGTTGCGATGCAGATTCTGGAAGTCCGATCGCTCCCGTGGCCCGCCCATCGCGTCTTCCATGCCGGGCGGCGCTTCGATCTTGATGACGTTGGCGCCCCAATCAGCAAGCTGGCGCACGCAGGTCGGCCCTGCGCGCACGCGGGTCAAATCGAGTACCGTGAAGCGAGAAAGCGCCTTCGACGCGCGGGGAATGGGCACTAAGAGCTACTCCGCAGTTCTTGCCGGCAAGAGCGCCGCGAACGGGCCAGAACTTCTCCGATCCAAAGATCGTTGTCTACCGGCTCGCCGACGCCGGTTCTGAAGTCGTTTTGCTCGCAACGATCCGATAATATGTATCAGACGCAGCCATTTTTCGGGCACTTTCACCGCGCGATCATGAACCGAAGCGACGCGAGCACACCATCGTAAAACGGGTAACTGATATGCTTGATCTTCACCGGGCGACGATCGCTCTTACGGTTGCGCTTCTGACCACCGCCGCGACCGCCCAGGAGCCTGGTGGCCGGCCTCCCGGTGACCGGCCCGCGCATGGCGAACAAGGCCGGCAGGAGGCCGCCGGACCGGGCGTGCTCGCGTTGTTGCCCGGCGATTCCGTCACGGAGCACGATATCGACCTGCCGGCTGGCAAGCTCTCCTATACGGCCACCGCCGGCACGTTTTCGCTGTTTGATCAGTCCGGCGAGCGCTCGGCCGCAATTTTCTACACGGCCTATGTGGCGAAGCCGCACGATGCCAGCCGTCCGCTGACCTTCGTATTCAACGGCGGCCCGGGGGCCGGTTCGGCTTTCCTCAACCTTGGTCTTGTCGGCCCGCGCATTGCCGCGTTCGGCAAAGGCTATGACGGCGCCAGCGTGCACCTGGTGGACAATCCGGATACCTGGCTGGCGTTCACCGATTTGGTGCTGATCGATCCGGTCGGCACCGGCTGGAGCAGACCCGCCAAGCCCGACGGCGGCAGCGCATTCTGGGGCGTGCACCGCGACGCCGAGTTGATGGCAAAAGTCATTGCGCTCTACGTCGCCAAAAACGGACGCGTCAGCTCACCCAAATACATCTTGGGAGAAAGCTACGGCGGCTTCCGTGCCGCCAAAGTGGCGCGCGTGATGCAGAACAATCAAGGCATCGTGGCGCGCGGCATCATCATGGTCTCGCCGATGCTCGAAGGCCATTTCCAGTTCGGCGGCGACCATTTTGCGCTCGGCGCGGCGCTGGAACTGCCGTCGCTCGCGGCGGCCGAACTCGAACGCAAAGGCAACTTCAGCATGGCCGCGTTGGCGCAGGCCGAGCATTTCGCGCTGACCGACTATCTTTCGGCACTCGCCGGGCCGCAACTTCGCGGTGACGCGGCGCATGCATTTTACACGCGCGTGGCGCAAATCACCGGATTGCCGGAGGATGTCGTCGCCCGGTCGCGCGGGTTCATCCACGATGCCTACGTCAAGGACTTGCACCTCAACGACCACAAAATCGTGAGCCATTACGACGCGACTTTCGCGGTGGATGACCCCAATCCCGAATCGGAAAGTTCGCGCGGGCCGGATCCGTTTCTCGATGGTTTCATCCGCGCTTACGGCGGCGCGTTCGCGGTCTACGCCCGCGACGAGCTCGGCTTCAAGACCGACATGACTTACAATCTGCTCGCCCCGGATGTTTCCGGTAAATGGGATTGGGAAGGCCGCGGCGGACACACGCCGCCAAGCGTCGGGGAAGATTTGCGTGACTTGCTTACACTCACCCCTTCATTCCGGTTGCTGATCGCTCACGGCTACAGTGACATGGTCACGCCCTATGCGGTTTCCGGTTACGTGCTCAATCATCTGCCGGCAAGCGTAGACGGAGAGCGCGCCGAGCTTCGGCTCTACCGCGGCGGCCACATGTTCTACGTCGATCCGCAATCGCGCAAAGCGTTCACTGCCGACGCGCAGACGATGTATGCTTTGCCGTAAGCAGGGACGACGCGGCCGTCACTCGCCGAGATAAGCCGCTTTGACCTTTTCGTCCTTTGAGAGTGCCGCAGCGGTATCCGCGCCGACGATATGGCCGTTGTCGAGCAGATAACCGCGGTCGGCGATGGCCAGGCTTTGCTTGGCGTTCTGTTCGACCAGAAAGATGCCGACCCCGGCTTCTTTGATGCGTGCCAGCGTCCGGAATAGTTCAGTGCACAACAGCGGCGCGAGACCCAGCGAAGGCTCGTCGAGCAAAAGAATGGTCGGCGCCGACATCATCGCCCGCCCGATCGCCACCATCTGGCGTTCACCGCCACTCATGGTACGCACCAGCTGTTTCGGGCGCTGCTTCAGTTTGGGGAACAGGCTGAGCACGCGCTCCAGATTGGCGGCCTCAAGCTGGCGCGCCCGTCGCGGATGGGCCCCGAGGATGAGATTTTCCTTTACGGTCAGGTCGGCAAAGATGCCGCGATCCTCAGGCACCAGCGCGATACCGGTTTCGACAATTTCATATGGCTGACGGTGGGTGATGTCGGTGCCGTCCATCAGCACCGTGCAACCCTCCACTTTGCGCGTCTGCCCGGCGATGGCGCGCAAGAAGGTGCTCTTGCCGGCACCGTTGGCACCGAGCATGACCACGATTTCGCCTTTGGAAATCGTAGCGGAGACATTCTCCAGCGCACGATGGCGGCCGTAGAAAACCGATACATTCCGGGTCTCAAGCATTCTCGTCTCCGAGATAGGCCCGGATGACGCCATGATCCGCCAGCACCTCGGCGGGCGTCCCCTCGGCGATTTTGGCGCCGGAGTTCATGACGATGCAGCGGTCGCACAGGCTGCGAATCGCGTGCATGACGTGCTCGACGATGATGATGGTGCAGCCCTCGGTACGCAATTGTTCGATCAAGGCAATGCCGATCCGAAGCTCGGTCGGATTGAGCCCGGCGAGCCATTCGTCGAGCAGGAGAACCTTGGGATCGGAGGCAAGCGCGCGCGCCAGCTCGACGCGCTTCTGATCGATATACGTCAATGCCGATACCGGCATGTTGGCGGCATTCGGCAAACCGACCCGGCGCAGCAACATGTGGGCGTATTCGTCGAGCTCCTTGCCCCAGCGCCGCGCATGACCAAAGACGCCGCCCGCACTGACGTTCTCGAGCACCGTCATCGCCGGGAGCATTCGCACGAGCTGGAAGGTGCGAGCCACGCCCTTCTTGGCGACGTGGCTTGCGCCGGCCCCGGCAATGAGGTCGCCGTAAAGCCTGATCTCGCCGGAGCTGGGTTTCAGCGCGCCGGAGATCAGATTCATCATCGTCGTCTTGCCGGACCCGTTCGGGCCGATCAGGCCCAGAACTTCCTTCTCGACAAGATTGAAAGACATGCTCTCGACTGCCACCAAGCCACCAAAGCGTTTGGTGACGTCGGCGGCAGTTAGAGCTTCGGCAACCGCGGCGTCAGGCATTATTGTTGCTCTTCCGCCGTTGCAGCAAGTTCCGCACCGAAGCCGCGGAGACGCCGAGCATGTGCTGCTGCGCGCCGGGCGCCGATGCGCCGACCCTGGCGCGGCGCTGCAGCGCGCCCTCGATGAGACCGGTGATGCCGTTCGGAATGACGTACACGATCAGGAGGAAACACACACCGAGAAGCAGCGTGGTCTGGTCCGGGAACTCGATCGAGATCAGCTCCCATAACAACGTAAATGGAATGACGCCCAATACCGGCCCCCACAAACGATGGGTGCCGCCAAGCAACGCCATGATCACGACCTGAAATGACAAAAACGGATTGAAGGCGACGACCGGCTCGACATAACCCCAGCGTGGCGCGACCAGCGCGCCGATGATCGCGGCGAAGGTACTGGAAATAACGAACAGAACGACCTTGGCGCGCGCGGTATTGATGCCACAGTGCACCGCGACAAGCTCGTCGTTGCCGATAATGCGCAACGCGAATCCGAGCCGTGAACGGCCGATCCTCCAGCCGACCAGATAAATGACCGCAGTGAGCAGCAAAAGTTGCCAGTAGTACATCGGTTCGCTGCGGTCGATTGTGACGTAAAGGCCGCTCATCGTGCCGAACACGTGCTGTGCCCAGGTCATGATCTGCCGCACAAGTTCGGCAAGGCCGAGTGAAAATATAACAAAGTAGACGCCGGATACGCGCAACGTGGCCAAACCCACGACGACCGCCACCACCGCGCCAACGACGCCGGAGGCGAGGATTAGTACGGGATAGGGCACGAGCTCGATACCCGCTGCCGTCACGTACATGCCAATGCCGAAGAATGCCGCGGTTGAGAGGGCGATGTAGTTGGTCGGACCCGAGAACAACAGCCAAGACGTAGCAAACGCCGTATACATCACGATGGAAATCGTCACCTGCAGGACATAGCCGCCGAATACCAGCGGCACCAATGCTGCGGCGACGAAGATCACGACGCTCGCCGACAGTGTGCGCCACTCGGTGGCCGTGACACGGAGTCCAGCGGCGCCGAGAGCCGGCACTTTTTCGATGCTGCTCACGCGGTGCGCCTCCCGAACAACCCTTCAGGCCGCACCAACAATACAATCATGAACAGGATGTAGGCCGCCGCAAGTGTAAGACCCGGATCAATGAGCGACGCAACCGCGGTTTCAGCAAGCCCGAGGATGAAAGCGGCGACAATCGTGCCGCGGATATCCCCTACTCCTCCCAAGATGACAATAATCAGCGCCTTGAGCGTGAATACGACGCCATACGAAGCGTCGAAGGTCAGATACATGCTCAGCAGCACGCCGCCCGCTGCTGTCACTGCCCCCCCTAATGCGAACGCAAGCGCCGACGCGCGCGTGACATTAATCGAAACCAGCCCCGCCGCCGACGGATTGACCGAAACGGCCCGCAGCGCCAAGCCGGTTCGAGTCTTGTGCAACCAAAGATACAAACCGGCGCAGAGTACCGCGGAACCTAAAAAGGCGACGACGCGGTTGAGGCCATAGCGCTCACCGAAAATGAAAATCGGCTCCGACAGGTAGGAGTAATCGGTATATTGGGCGCCGAAGAACGCCACCATGATACCGATAAAAATGAAGCTTAAGCCGAATGTCGCCAGAATGCTGTCGACCTCGAGCTTGCCCTGGTTTTTGGCGCGACGAACCAGCGGCAAAATCAGCACGCGATAGATCGCCCAGTTCAGTCCGAAGGCCAACGGCACGACAAACAACAAAGACACGAGCGGGCTGATTTTCGTGCCTGCGTAAAACCAAAACGCCCCGAACGCACCCGCGATCAAAACTTCGCCGTTGGCGAGATTCATGATGCGTGCGACGCCGTACTGCAATTGCAGGCCCATCGCCATCAAAGCGTAGGTGCCGCCGAGCAACAGGCCGATGATGACGATGTCCATGTCGAACGGGTGCTGTCGATTACGGATTGCCCGGCGCGTATGCCCACAGCAACCTCCGCAATTTTCGCAAGCGGAGGCCGACGGGGGTAAGCTGGAATCAACTCCCCATTGTTTTCGTCCCCGGGTTTATGTGCCGGGGACGATCACTTTACGCGGGAGTTTTTAGCCTAACGACCTGCAAGTCGAACCGCGGGCGCGGGCGGCGGCTTCTTATCCCCAGCTGGTCTTCAACTTGACCTGCGAATAACTGGGGAAGCCCTCGCCGTTCACGGCGGCGAAGAAGCCGCCCTGCCACTGGCCGACCGTATAGACTTTATCGAGGATTTGGCCGGGCAACTCGACTTCGCCGATGAGAGTCTTGAATTTGCGGTTCCGGAAATGGGCCGCAATGGCTTGCCGGTCGGTTGTACCGACGGTTTCGATCGATTGCGTCAGCATCTGGAGCATAGCGTAGTAGAACGGGCTGCCCCAGTAATCGGCGTCGACCTTGGTGACTTCCTTGTGCCGCTTGTAGAAATCCCGGATTTCCGGCGTGTCGACAACGCCGCCGGCGCCGAGAATGTTTTCAGCAGCGGCACCGTTCTTTTGCGAGAAGCCCTGGAAGGCGCAGCCGACGGCACTGTAATAGGCCTTGACGTTGAGAGCTTCGATCTTGGCCGCGTCGGCGAGACCAAACGTGTCGGGCGGATACGACCAGGCGACGAAGGCATCCGGATTGGCCGCCTTCGCGGCCTTGACCACCGGCGTATAATCCTGCGTGCCGAGCGGATAAGACTTGTCGTAGACGATCTCGAAGCCGTTTTCCTTGAACAGCGGCCGCCCGGCATTGGCAAGTTCGATGCCGAAATCGTCGCCGACGTTGACGACCGAAACCTTGTTGCCGATCTGGCCGCTGTCTTTCAGTTTCTTCAACACGCCGATCGCGCCCTTGGCATAGGCTGTCGTCGACGACTGAAACATGAAGAACCCGGGAAACTGTTTGACAAGCTTCGGTCCCTGATCGGTCACGCAGGCTTGCGTGAGCTGCGGATAGCCGTGCTTTGCAAATGTCGGTGCCGTGGCAAGATTGAAGCCGGTTGCGTAAACGCCGCCGATCCAATCGCACTTGTCCACCGTGGCGGCACGCTCTACGGCTTTGATGGCCTCAGGCGGCTGCGTGCGATCGTCGTATTCGACCAGCTCGATCTTGCGCTGACCGTCCTTCAACTTCAGACCGCCGCGTTCGTTGATTTCGTGGGCCCAAAGTCTGTACGGCGGAAAATGAGTGACCGCCGCGCCGGGTGCGAGCGGACCGGTCTTGGCGCCGATCACGCCGACTTTGTATACGCCGGCGTCTGCAGTCGCGGCCCGCACGAACGGCGCAGTAACGGCAGCGGCGGCAGAATATTTCAGAAATTCGCGTCTTCGCATGAATACCTCCCTGAAGGTCATTTTGGCAGGGGTTTATACCCCCGTCGTTTCTTCCCACATCAAGATGATAGCTGCATAAACATTCGCTGCATAGTGCTTCGCGCCTGCAACGTGTTGTTTATTAAAGACTGCGCGGGCGGTTAATACCGAAGAGGCTGGCGGCGCAGCGGTCGTCTATTTGAGAGAACTCAGTGTTCCGCGCAACGCAGTCCATCTAATGGAAATTTTGGGCGACTGCCCATTTGATCGCAAATTACAAGCAACAAACAAAACCGAACGTCATCCGAGAAGCAACTTTGCTAACGTGAAACGAGACGACGCAGCTGAAAAATATGGCAGATGTTGATTTTAAGATTTGCGGCGGTCGAAGCGCGGCGACCCGATGGCGGCGCCCGTTAAGCTTCTCTGCAAATTAACCCGCGCCGCCGGGATCGAGATCGTATTTCTTGCACATCTTGCGAACGATCGCGACGTCCTTACCGCCGGCAATAAGGCCGACCACGGCCGAAGAAACCTTGCCCGCGCTGACCTGGGCTTCGACGATATAAGCCTGCCAGCCATTGTATGCGGGGTACGGACTTTTGGCATTGACCATCCCGCAATAGTTGACCTGACCTTCCTCGGACGCCGGAATCGTCGGCCAGCGATACTGCGCCGAGCCAGGATCTTTGATGGAAAGGCCGACCGCATCGCTGATGATCTTCTTTTCCGGCGCGGTGAGCTCGCGCTGGGGCTGGCCACTCGCGGTTGCAGCGCCACTCAGTCCGAGCAGGCTTTCCGCGTTCGCGTGAGAAGACGACGACGATGACGACGAACTCGACGACGTATTGAAAGGCAAAGAGCCAGTACACCCCGAGAGCACCAAGCCGGCGGAAAACACAGCGAGCACCACAGCCCGCATTGATGGCGACGTGGCGCGGCGTGAACTTGGCCGAGGTGCGGGCGAACCGAACCGGATTGAGAGCGGCCGTGGCCGCGACCAATGGCTTGCGATCTTCATTAGGACTTCTGTGAATTCCGCTCGTGACAGTTAGCCACTCGCCCCGATGGTGATACCCGGCATCGTGGGCAGGGCGCAAGGCCAGGGTTAAAAGTAAAATAAATCCGCAACCGGCGCCGACTTCGGCAACGAACCCCCGGCCTCATAACCACCATAACCCGGACCCGAACAACGGAACAATTGGGATGGCGCCAGCGACCGAAGTCGTGGCCGGTACCGACTGCGGTTTTGCTAGCGGCAGGGGCGCCGTTGTCCACAAAGGTCGTGAGGAATTCTTCCAGTGCGGCATATTTGCAACGGCGCAACGGATACTCCGCTTTTCACGAGTAAATCGCCGATTTCAATGCACTTTCCTCCAGAGCGCGATGCCTTTTTGCGTGGTGTTGTGGCTTTTCTGCACTAGAGGCTCGGACGCGGCGCACTGTAAGGGTACGCACTCATTAAGGCCTCTGAGGGAGTGGGATTTATGAAGAAGTTGGCGCTTGCACTCGCCGCGGTGCTTTCTCTCCTGAGCGTTGCTGGCTGTGCCACTCCGCCTCCGCCCATGGTCCACAAGGGCTGAGGTTGCGGAATCCATGGGGAAGGATCGGCCTCGCGGCCTGTCCTTGGTTGGGGAAGGGCCGGCCTCGTGCCGGCTCCTTTTCGTTTTGGGCCCCACTCCGCTTGGCTCTTGGGTTTCTTGCGCGTCGACCAAGTCGCGCTAAAGTGCGGCCATTCGCCGTAGTGGTTCTTCCGGCGCTGTCAGAGCGAGAGGTTCAATGCCTCGCGTTGTCGGTATCGATCATCTCGTCCTGAGTGTCGGCAATTTGGCGCGCTCAAGGGAATTCTACGACAAGCTGCTTGGCTTTCTCGGTTTCAAGCGCAAGTACGATTACGAGGACATGGTCGGCTGGAGCAACGGCAAAACCCTGTTCTGGATCGCCGCCGCCGACGCTCAAGGTCGCAAACGGAAATACCGCAAAGGCGATGTCGGCTTCCACCATTACGCCTTCGAGTTGGCGAGCCGCGACGATGTCGACCAACTGGGCGCATTCCTGGAACGCAACGACATGAATGTGCTCGACCCTCCCGGCGAGTATTACGACCGCAACTACTATGCGGTCTACTTCACGGACCCCGACGGCATGAAGCTCGAAGGCATGATTTGGGCGCCGCCCAAAAAGCCGAAGCCGGCGAAACGCAAGAAAGCATCGAGAACCAAAACGCGGGCGCGAAAATCCTGAGCGGCAGGCCCGCAAGCGTCGTCAAACTCAGACCAATTCGCCGATTTCAGGCGCGGCAGGCAGATGCGCGACCACGGTATTGCGGCCGTTGCGCTTTGCGGCATAGAGCGCACGATCTGCAGCTTCGACCAGTTCGGCGGCCGCTTGATCGGGTTTCGGGACCAGAGCTTCGACGCCGATGCTGATCGTGACGATCCCGCAGGTCGCATCAGCGTGGGGAATGAGCATGTCTTCGATCGCGCGGCGCGCCTCTTCGGCGAGAGCCGCTGCCCGATCGAGTTCGAGCCCCGGCAACAGCAAGGCGAATTCCTCGCCGCCATAACGGGCAACAAGCACCGCTTCCTCAAGCGTCACCAACGACAGGGTCTCGCCGACCGCGCGCAGGCAGGCGTCGCCTTGGACGTGGCCGTAGCGGTCGTTGAACAGCTTGAAGTGATCGATATCGATCATCATCAACGCGAGCGGCCGGCCCAGTTCGGCCGCCCGCTCCCACTCAACACCTAGCTCGCGATCAAAACCGCGCCGGTTGGCCAGCCCGCTGAGACCGTCAAGGCTGGCCAGTTCCTCGAGGTGCTGGTTGGCGATCTGCAACTCCTCCTCCCGGGCCGCGAGTTTCCGAGCCATGTCGTTGAGGGCGACCGCGAGCGGCTCGAATTCGGCGATCCACGGCTTTTCGGTTGCGCGCACACGCAGATCGCCGCGGCCGAAACGCGCGGCCGTTTTTACCAACGACCGGATCGGCCGCAGGACTAGACGTTCACCGCCGAACCACGCCGCCAAGAGAACCAGCATCCCGAACACCGTCAGCTGCACATAGGCGATGCTGATCTCGCGATCGATGCCACTGTGGACCACGCTTTCTGCAAGCCCCACGGCGAGCCGCGCTCGCGTCCACGGCACGCGGACGTAAGCAAAGACGCGCCTGACCCCATCGAAGCCCGCAGCCGTCACGGTGCCTTCGTCGTTGGCCAAGATGTCGTGTGCGAGCGCATGGCCGGTGAAGTTTTTGCCGATCAGCGGCTCCTCGTCGGCCGATGCGGCGATGAGCGTGCCGTTGCCGTCGACTAATGCGACCGAGGTCCCGTTACGCCGCGCGGCCGTCCTCGCGAGATCGTCAATCCATTGCAGATTGATCGATCCGAGAATCACGCCGCTGAGCGAACCGTCGGCCTTAATGATCGGATAGGTGGCGATCAGCCCGGGAACCTGGCTGACCCTCGTGACCAGATAATCGCTGAGCGAGAAATCGCGCGAATCAAGCGCATTCTGAAAATAGGCGCGGTCGGATACGTTCAGTCCGATGTTACGCGGATCGGTCGCACATTTTATACGGCCGTCAGTGCCGGCGACGTTTACCCCGTGGAGCCAGGGGATATTGCCCGTCAATTCGGCCAGCGTGCGATTGCAGTCGGCCGGATCGAGCGGCATTTTCGCGTAGATGCGCGCGATGACCTGAAGCAGTGCGCGCATGGAATAGACCACCTCGCGCTGCGCCTCGGCGCCGTTGCGTGCGAGGTCAGCCATTCTGGCGAGAGCGAGTTCGACGCGTTCCGCGCGGGTCCGTTCAAACCCGCGCACCCGCTCAAGCATGAGCGGAGCGATCGCCAGAAGCGCAACAACAATCAGGCGGGCGCGGATGCTAAGGATCGGCTTGCTATGCCACGACGTGCTGCGCAAATTGTGCCAAGCGGCGCCCAACCGGGACGTGTTAAACCAAAACTTGTTAAACGAGGGCCCGCTGAACCAAGCCATGTTGGACCAAGACGTCCGGGGACGCTTTGCGTGAACTTCCGGCATGTGCATTCCCCCGCCCCTGGGTTCCGGAACGTAATAGAAGTGCGTAAAGACCATCTTGGCGATGTCGTTAGAGTTTGAACGGTTTGTGCAGCGGTTGACGAAATGGAAACCATAGGCGCGGAAACAGGACTTGCGGCAGTGCGCGCGGACATCGCCCGCGCCTGCAACGACGCCGGCCGCGATCCGCAAAGCGTGACTCTGGTCGCCATATCGAAAACGTTTAGCGCCGATGTGATTGAGCCGGTCATCGCCGGTGGCCAGCGCGTATTCGGCGAGAACAGGGTTCAAGAAGCGAAGTCAAAATGGCCGGCTTTGATGGCGCGCCATCCGCATCTTGAGCTTCATCTTGTCGGCTCATTGCAGTCGAACAAGGCCAGAGAAGCCGTCGCTTTGTTCGACGCTATCCATTCGCTCGACCGACCGAGCCTCGCCGAAGCGCTGAGCAAGGAAATCACCAAACAAGCGCGGCGACCGTTGCTGTTCGCCGAAATCAACACGGGTGCCGAGCCACAAAAGGCCGGTATCGAGCCGCAACACGCGGATGCATTTCTTGCGGCCTGCCGCGACATTTACGGCCTGACGATTTCAGGGCTGATGTGCATCCCGCCGGTCAACGAGGCTCCGGCTCCGCACTTTGCACTTACCGCGCAGATCGCCCGCCGTAATGGGCTTTCGCTTCTCTCCATGGGCATGAGCGCCGACTTTCCGGTAGCGATCGCCTTTGGCGCAACGCACGTTCGGGTTGGCACGGCGATCTTCGGCGGCAGACCTCATTCTAGTTATGAATCTTAATTCGCGTCTTCGGACCCATCCAGTTTAGCAGCTTCTGCAAGTCCCGGAGCCGAAGCGCAACGCAACCGGCGGTCGGCGCGAATCCGGGTCTTGCGACATGTATAAATACCGCGCTGCCGCGGCCGGCGACGCGGGGCCTGATGTTGTGATTGATCTCGATGAACAGATCGTAGAGCCCGTCATCCCGCCAAAGGCGGTCGCCTGGTTCATTGGCCGATCGCTCAAAGGGCTTATTATAGCGCCGATCGGAAGGATCTTCGCACCAGGCGTCAGCCGGACCGATACGGCGTAGCGGCAGTGATGTCCGGGGACGCGGCATGCGATCCGCCCGCCACCAAACCCGCACTGGGAAGAACCGACCGCGGGGCGTACCACCGTCGCCCTCGCGCTTGTTGGCTTTGATACCGCCGCGCCCGAGCGCCACTCGCACGACCCGCGGACCGGCACGCATAATGCCCTGCGAGCGGCGGCCCGGCCGCGCGCTGACCTGGATGCTGCCGAGAGAAATCCGCCGCATGCTATGATGCCTCGCCGGGAGGGAAATTTCCCAACTCGCACTTGCTCTTGTATCTTTGCATGTTCTACTCCGCGCCGGGCGGCGCAAACAAAATCGCAGCCACGCGATTTGGGTCTGATTGCGGGAATTGGGACCAAATTGGCGGGCATTTCATTGACCGGCGGACGAGTGGCCGCGGGGACTGGGATTGATGCCGAACACACGCAAGATTCTTATCGTTGACGACGACGCCGAGCTGCGCGAGGCGTTGACGGAGCAACTATCGCTGCACGAAGAGTTCGAAGCCGTCGCGGTCGAGAAGCGGCAGCAAGGGTGTGCAGACTGCAAAGACCGGGCAAATCGATTTGGTGATCATGGACGTCGGGCTGCCCGACATCGACGGGCGCGAGGCCGTGCGCATTTTGCGCAAAAACGGCTTCAAGGCGCCGATCATCATGCTCACCGGCCACGATACCGATTCAGACACCATTCTGGGGCTGGAATCGGGCGCCAATGATTATGTCACCAAGCCGTTTCGTTTCGCCGTCCTCCTGGCGCGCATCCGGGCGCAACTGCGTCAGCACGAGGCGAGCGAGGACGCCATCTTCGCCATCGGGCCATACACCTTCAGGCCAAGCTCAAAGCTTCTGCTCAACCCCAAGGGCAACAAAGTCCGTCTGACCGAGAAAGAGACCGCAATCCTGCGCTACCTTTACCGTGCCAGCCAACGGCCGGTATCGCGGGAAACCCTGCTGCAAGAAGTCTGGGGCTACAATTCCGGCGTGACCACGCACACGCTTGAAACGCACATTTACCGCTTGAGACAGAAGATCGAGAAGGATGCCGCAGCGCCTGCGATCCTGGTTACTGAAGCGGGCGGGTACAAGCTTGTGCCGTAGCTTGCGGCCGCTATGACGATCGAGGACGACATCGCTTTCCTTGAGCGGATCCCAATTCTCCGCCCGCTCGGTGCAGCGGCCTTGCGCATTCTAGCCATCGGCGCGGAAAGTTATCGCGTTGAGCCCGGTGAAGTGTTGTTTGCGGCGGGAGACAAGGCGGAAGGCGCCTACGTCGTGCAGCGCGGCTCGTTCAGTCTCCGGCCGGAACGAAGCGGCGAAGCCGAGGTTCTCGCAGGGCCAGGCACTTTGCTTGGTGAGTCCGCGCTGTTGGCCGAAACGCGGCGACCCGCGACCGCCACCGCGCGTGAAGATTTAGTGGTTCTGCGTATTTCGCGCGCGATGTTTCTGAAAATGCTCGACGGCTATCCTGATGCGGCGCAGCGTTTGCGCGACGTTATCGCGGCGCGTGCCGATCAATGGGGCCGCGAGATCGAAAACGTTCGCGCCGCGCTCGCTCCCGGCACCAAGCCGCGCTAGCGGCCGGACATGCGGTTAGACAATGCGCGTCTTGTGTCCCTGCCAATAACGGTCGCGCAACAAGCGCTTGTAGAGCTTTCCGGTCGGCAGCCGCGGCAGCTCGGTTTCGAAATCGATTGAGCGCGGACACTTCTGCCGCGCCAGATGTTCGGCGCAGAATGCCAACAGCTCCGCCGTGATATCCGGGCCGGGCGCGATGCCGGGCATGAGCTGGATGGCGGCTTTTACTTCCTCGCCGAGATCGTCGTTTGGCACGCCGAACACCGCCGCATCGGCGACTTTCGGGTGGGTGATGAGCAGGTTTTCGCACTCCTGCGGATAGATATTCACGCCGCCGGAGATAATCATGAAAGTCGCGCGATCGGTGAGATAGAGGTAACCTTCCTCATCGACGTAACCGACGTCGCCCACCGTGCTCATAGTGCCGTCGCTGGATCGCGCCCGCGCCGTCGCCGCCGGATCGTTGAAGTATTCGAACGGCGTAGCGGTCTTGAACCACAGCGTGCCCGCCGTTCCGACGGGGCAAGGCTTCATATTCTCATCGAGGACATGCAACTCGCCAAGCAACACCTTGCCGACGGTCCCGCGATGCATCAGCCATTCGGTACTGTCGCAGGCAGTGAAGCCCAAACCTTCGGTCATGCCGTAATATTCCAGAATGATCGGTCCCCACCACGCGATCATCTCTTCCTTCACCTGCACCGGACACGGCGCGGCGGCATGAACCGCGGTCTCGAGCGAGGACAGATCGTAACGTCGCCGCACGGCTTCCGGCAGCTTGAGCATGCGTGAGAACATGGTCGGCACGAGCTGGCTGTGCGTCACCCTGTAGCGTTGCACGAGCTGCAGATACGGCTCGGCGTCGAACGTCTCCATGATGATGGCGGTCCCGCCGCGGTCGATCGTGAGACTGACGGCGGCCTGCGGCGCCGAATGATAAAGCGGGGCCGGCGACAGATAGATCATGCCTTCGCGGTATCGCCAGAGCTTATCGAGAAACGCGTAGAGCGGCAGTTGCTGCGAGGGCGGTTGAACCGGCAGCGGGCGTCAAAATTCCCTTTGGGCCGCCCGGTGGTCCCGGAAGAATAGAGCATCGCGGTTCCGAGCGACTCATCGGCGACCGGCGTTACGGGATATCGCCGCAGATCGCTGCATCGAGGTTTTGCACGCGTTCGCCGTCGCCCTCTCCGTCGACGATCAGGCAAAGCTCGATCTTTGGACAGCTTTTGAGAGCGGCCGCGGCCACGCACCGCTTGGCCTCGGACGTGATCAGGATTTGGGATTCGCTATTGTTGATGATGTAGGCCAATTCTTCCGGCGTGAGAAACGAATTGACGCAGGTGTAGTAGATGCCGGTCCGCGCGCCGGCGCTGCAACAAGCGACGTAATGCGCGTTGTTTTCCATAAAGATCGCGTAGTGATCGAGGCGATTGAGCCCGCGCGCGCGAAGAAGGTGCGCCAGCCGATTGCTGCGCGCCTCCAGCTCGCCATAGGTCATGACCTCGCCGGTCTGCGCCATGATAACGGCCGGATGGTCCGGCTGCGACGCAGCATGCTTCCCCGGATACACCGCGTTCCTCCCCTTTTCTCCGTCACGCCAGCGTCTTTTGTCGCGCAGCGTTGACGCTTCGTCTTATAGATCGAGCGTCGCTGTCACCGGCACATGATCCGAGGGCCGCCTAGCGCTGCGATATTCTTTGGCGACCGCAATTCTAGCGACGCGATCGGCCAGCATGGAAGATGTCCAGATGTGGTCGAGGCGACGGCCGCGGTCCGATTTGGTCCAATCGGGCGAACGGTAACTCCACCAGGTGTAGAGTTTGGTCGGCTCCGGTACATGCGTTCGCACCGCATCGACCCAACCGCCTGCTTTCTGCACGCCGAGAAGCTTTCCGCATTCAATCGGCGTGTGCGAAACCACGGACAGAAGCTGCTTGTGGCTCCAGACGTCGCACTCCAGCGGCGCCACGTTGAGATCCCCGACGATGATCGCGCGCCCGGACGGAGCAGGCCGCAGCGTTTCACACCCCTGCATTTCGTCAAGGAAGGCGAGCTTGTGGGCGAATTTAACGTTCACGGCTGCGTCGGGCACATCGCCGCCGGCCGGCACGTAGAAATTATGCAGCGTAACCGGCTCCTTCAGCCCGGCGCGCTCGCCGAGCGTGATCGCGACATGACGGCAGTCACTTTTTCCGCAATAGGCTTTGATCGCCGTGGACTCAAATGGCAGCCGCGAGACCACCACAACGCCGTGGTAGCCTTTCTGGCCATTCAGCGCGAAATGCTCGTAGCCGAGCCGCTTGAATTGTTTACGCGGAAAGCGGTCGTCCGGGCACTTGGTCTCCTGCAGGCATAAAATATCAGGCTGAACCGCCTTGATGAATCTGCCGACAAGACCGATGCGCAGTCGCACCGAATTGATGTTCCAGGTCGTGACGGTGATTTTCATACCACACTGACAGTGAATGGCGGTGACCAGCCACGGAAAGAAAGTCAACCCAGAAGCGACGCCGCCTCACCGGATTACTTCGCTCAGCTCGCAATGAGACTTATATATATTATTTAAGCCGACAAGTCTCCAATGAGTTGTCGACCGCAAGAGACCGGCATGCAGAGCACAGCGCAACGGCCGCAAGTGGTGATCGTCGGCGCCGGCTTTGCCGGGCTGGAAGCGAGCCGAGCCCTCGACAAGACGGAAGTCGACGTCACCCTCGTCGACGCTTACAATCACCACTGCTTTCAGCCGTTGCTTTATCAGGTCGCAACGGCGGCGCTGTCTCCGGCGGATGTCGCCTGGCCGATCCGCGCTATCCTGCGCGCGCAGCAGAATGTCCGCGTGATCATGGCGCGCGTTACCGCGGTCGACGTGCAAGCCCGCCGCGTCCACACCACCGAGATCGATTTGCCATACGACTATCTGCTCCTCGCCACCGGATCGACGCACTCGTATTTTGGCCACGACGACTGGGCGCCGTTTGCGCCCGGCCTCAAACACATTGCCGACGCGACCGAAATCAGGCGGCGCTTCCTGCTCGCCTTCGAACGCGCGGAGGTCGTTGAGGACGAGGCGGCAACGGAGCGGTTGTTGACCTTCGTCATCATCGGCGGCGGTGCGACCGGCGTGGAAATGGCCGGCGCCATCGCGGAGGTGGCGCAGCGAACCCTGCAGCACGATTTCCGCCGCATCGATCCGCGCAAATCGCGCATCATTCTGATCGAGGCCGGTCCGCGCTTGCTGCCGACATTTCCCGAGGCGTTGTCAGATTATGCGCGGCGCTCGCTGCAAAACATGGGCGTCGACGTCGAGCTCAATCGCAAAGTCACCGGCTGCAACGCGGATGGCGTGACGCTGGATGACGGCCGCATCGAGGCCGCGACGGTGATCTGGGCCGCGGGCGTCGTCGCCTCGCCGGCCGCAACATGGATCGGCGCCGAACACGATCGCGCCGGCCGCATCAAAGTGAATCCCGACCTGACAGTCCCGGGACATCCCGACATTTTTGCCGCCGGCGACACCGCGAGCTTTGCGGATCGCGACGGAAAACCCGTTCCCGGCATCGCGCCCGCGGCCAAACAGATGGGCCGTTATGTTGGCCAGGTCATCGCCGCGCGGGTCCAGGGAAAGCCGTCGCCATCGCCGTTCACCTACCATCATCTGGGCGAACTTGCCGCGATCGGCCGCAAGTCCGCGGTGGTGAAGCTTGGGATTTTTCAGCTGACCGGTTTTCCCGGCTGGCTGTTTTGGAGCGCGGTGCACATCTATTTTCTGATTGGATTGCGCAATCGCTTCGTGGTCGCGCTCAACTGGCTGTGGAGCTACCTCACCTTCCAGCGCGGTGCACGTTTGATCGGCATCGCGCCGCGATAAGCCTCGAAGCATCGCCTGACGTTATTTGCAAACGTTGCGTCTGGCGCAAGACCGCGCATTGACGCTCTTTCCGCCCCTCATAAAGTTCCATGATCGTTCAGTCACCGGGCGGACCGCGAGACGGTCCTGGAGGGGTCCTGCCGTGAAATTTGGGATGTTCTACCCGGTCGCGGTCGCGTCCGAGGCCGACCTTGGAAAAGGCCTGTGGGGACTGGATCGCAAGCGTTACATGACCGCGATCGACGAACTCCGCGAACAAGCCATCGCCGCCGACGAGACCGGCTGGACTTCGATGATGTTCGCGGAGCACCACTTCGAAATCGAAGGCTATCACGTCACACCCAACCCGCTGATGTTGAATGTCTACCTCGCGCAGCACACCAAGCGGCTGCGGCAAGGGCAAATGGGGCTGGTACTGCCGAACTGGAATCCGCTGCGACTCGCCGAGGATATCGCGATGGCGGACCATCTCACCGGCGGACGCCTCGATGTCGGGTTGAGCCGCGGCTATCAGCCTCGTTCGGTCGGCGTGATGGGCCAGCATTACCGCGCCAATGCCGCCGGCACCGGGCGTGAGGAGGTCGAAGCCGTCAACAGAAAAATCGTTGAGGAGTGGTTCGAGGTGATGCGCCGCTCCTGGACAGAAGATCTGTTTGAGTATGAGGGCGAGTTCATCTCAGTGCCGCCGCGCGGTCTGGAATGGAAGCATCCGATTTCGACGCGGCTGAATGCCGGTGTCGAGAACGGTATCCTGACCCGCGTGGCAACCGTCCCAAAACCCAGGCAGCTGCCGTACCCGCCGCTGTTTACGACGCTGAGCCAGAGTCCCGAGACGATCAATTGGTCGGCCCGGATCGGCGCCTCGGTGGTCACGCTCGCAGCCGACCTCGATATCGTGCGCTGGGTGTTCCAGACTTACGTCGATGAGGCGGCCAAGCATGGCCGCAAACTTCGATCCGGCGAATATTCGACCAAGGGCGGCATGGTTCTCTGCCGCAACGTGGCTGTTGGGCGCACGCACGAAGAAGCGATGGAGACCGCGCGGCAGGGGTCGGCTTTCTGGACCCACTGGCTCGGCGAATTCGGTTTCTTCGAAGCGCTGCGGATGAAAGGCCAGGAAGGACCGGTTCCAAAAACCTTCGAGCAAATGCTCGCGAGCGGGATGCAGATCGTGGGCACACCCGACGAAGTCGGCGAGGAAATCCAGCGCCTCAAGGACACGCTCAACGTCGACTACATCATCTTCATCATGTATGCTGGCATGACCGAGCATAAGCGCATGCTGGAAAGCATTCGTCTGTTTGGCGAGAAGGTCATACCCAAGTTCGCAGACGCGGCGCCGGCCAGCGGGTGAGTCCGATGAGTGAAGATCGAGGGACCGGGGACAACGGCGAAATCCGCTGCGTCGGTCGCGCACTCGATCTGCTGGAGATCATGCAACGCGCCGCTCCGGCCGGTATCCGCGTCGCCGACGCGGCCGCCCATCTTGGCGTCGATCCGGCAACCGCATCACGACTGCTGGCGACGCTGATATCGCGCGGCTATGCCAGCCGGACGCCGAACCGCCGCTACACGCTTGGCGCACGGTCGTTGCGATTGGCGACGGGCTGGGTAGATCGCTTGATGCAGATCGCGGCTACGCCGATGGCGCGGATCGCCAACAGTTGCGGTGAAACCGTCTATCTCCTGCAACTGATCGGTTCGGAAGCGGTGACTGTGGCCCGGCTCGCCGGCAACCGGCGCGCGATGGTCGCTGGCGAGATCGGCCCGAGCTATCCGCTCTGGGCGACGGCGGCGGGACGCGCTTTGCTTGGCGGTCTGCCGCGAGCCCAAGCGCCGTCATTGCTGCCGCCCGAACCCTTCCCCGCCTTTACTCCCCGTACAAAAACAACCTGGGCGGATGTCAGTGCGGCGATCGCAGAAGGACGCCGCAACGGCATGTACGCCGAAGAAGGCGAGATCGATCCATTTCTCAACTGTTGCGCGGCGCCGCTGCTGCACGGCGAGCACGATGAGAAGCTGGCGCTGGCTGTCAGTTTCGAGGCCGGACGTCCGGAGCGCGACCAGCGCGCCATTCGCGAAGCGCTGCGCCGGGAATGGCGGGAGCTGACTTGGCAGATCTGAGCTCGGGCCGCCGGACGTCTAACCCAACACACAGGTTTCCAGAGCGCTAGAACCGGCGTTCGCGTTTTCGGCAGACAGTTCCACCGACGTGCAAACATCTTTCACGCTTGAACAGCTCGCGAAGCCTGAGATCGCCGAAGCGGACGGCATTCTCAAAACCTGCGTGCACTACGGCTTCTGTACGGCGACCTGCCCGACCTATGTGCTGTTCCGCGACGAGAACGATTCGCCGCGCGGCCGCATCGATCTCATTCGCGCGATGCTGGAAAAAGGCGGCACGCCGGAAGCAAAAACGGTCCACCATCTTGATCGCTGTCTATCCTGCCTGTCGTGCATGACGACGTGCGCGGTGAAAGTGGACTATGTCCATCTGATCGACATCGCGCGGGCCTATATCGAAGACAATTATCGCCGTCCGCTCGGCGAGCGACTGCTTCGGCGCATGCTCGCCGAACTGCTGCCCTACCCGAAACGCTTTGCGTTCGCGCTTTCGCTTGCGCGGCTGGCACTGCCGTTCGCCGGCGTGCTGCCGCAGCGCCTGCGCAACCTCATCGAGCTCGCCGCCAGCCGGCCGCCGGCCGGAGAAATTCTGCAGCCCGCGACGTATCCGGCAAAAGGGCAACGGAAAATGCGGGTCGCCTTGCTGCCGAGCTGCGCGCAGCAAGCGCTCGATCGTAACATCAATGCGGCGACCATCCGCCTCTTGCAGCGCTGCGGCTGCGAGGTCGTCGTCGCAGCCGGTGTCGGCTGTTGTGGCGCGCTGCCGCTCCACATGGGCCGCAAGGCGCAAGCCAAGGCGCTGGCCGAGGCGAACGTCGCCGCGTGGAGCGAGCAATTGACGAGCGGGCTCGACGCTATTGTCATTAACGCGTCGGGCTGCGGCACCACCGTGAAAGATTACGCGCACTTGGTCGGGGGCGCGGCGGCGAAACAGATTGGCGCATTGGCGCGAGACATCACCGAGCTTGTCGCCGAGCTCGGTCTGCCGGCATGCGATGTCGAGCCGTACCGGGTCGCCTATCACGATGCTTGTTCGTTGCAGCACGGCCAGCGTGTTGAACGGCAGCCGCGGCTTTTGCTCGCGCGCGCAGGCTTTGAGGTCGTGGACGTGCCCGAACGGCATTTCTGCTGCGGGTCAGCCGGCACCTACAATCTGCTGCAGCCGGACATCGCCATAGCGCTCGGCGAACGCAAGGCCGCTCATGTCGACAGCGTCGACCCGGACATTGTCGCCGCCGGAAATCTTGGATGCATGGTGCAGATCGGACGCTTCACGCGTGCGCCTGTTGTTCACACTGTCGAATTGCTCGATTGGGCGACCGGCGGGCCGATGCCGCCGGCTTTGCAGCAGAGGACGTTGCGCCAACCGACGCGGGCGCCGGCGCGTTCTGAACAAAACACACCCCGGCAGCCCGCCGTCGCCGCCGATCCAAACCCGACCGCCATCTGGTGAACGCGCGTTTGCGCGCCATGACACAAACGAGGTCTTCAATGAGTACCGCAAATCTCGACGCATTCTTCTCCACCGTCGGCGAACTGCTCGGCGACGAAGGCATCAATCGTTCCGAAGAAACCATCCGGCGTTATGGCGAGAACACGATGCCGGGCGGCGACCGCCCGCCGGCCGGCGTGATCTATCCGGCGTCAACTGCGGACGTGCAGGCGATCGTCCGCGCGGCCAACAAGCACAAGGTGCCGCTTTATCCGATCAGCACCGGCAACAACATCGGCCTCGGCACGCGATCCGCTGCGGCGGCGGGCCAGGTCGTTGTCGATCTTGGCCGGCGGATGAACCGCATCCTCGATATCGACGAAAAGCTCGCATTCGCCGTCGTTGAGCCCGGCGTGAGTTATCAGACGCTCTATGACGAACTGGTCCGGCGCGGCAACCGGCTGATGCTCGATGTTACCTCCGGCCCGCCGCAAGGCGGCATGATCGGCAACGCGCTCGACAAGGGCGCCGGCTACTCGCCCTATTTCGATCACTTTGGTTTTTCGTGCGGACTTGAGATCGTCCTCGGCAATGGCGAAGTCTTGCGCACCGGCGACGGCTCGCTTGATTCCAAGGATCTCGTCAACTGGCACACGTCGAAATATAGTTTCGGACCGATCCTTGACGGCCTGTTCACCCAGTCGAACTACGGCATCGTCACCCGCATGGGCCTATGGCTGATGCCGCGGCCGCCGGCGGTACGCTCGTTTCACTTCGCGTTCCCCGATGACGACGATCTGGAAACGATCGTCGAGCTTTGCCGCCCGTTGAAGCTGTCGAATTTTGTGCCGACGCTGTTCCGCGTCGCCAACGATCTTTATCTGTGCGGCTCCGAAGGCGAGAATCCGGAATACAAGGCGAGCGGCGGCAAACGCTCGATCTCCGAGGACGGACGGCGCAAGCTTCGTGAGCACCACGGTGTCGGCGCCTGGAATGTCTCCGGCGCGTTCTATGGCCCGAACGCCGCGGCGATCGAACCGCAAATCCAGCGGGTCCGTGATTTATTCGCGCAAGGCGGCAAGGCCCGCTATATCCCGCATGACGATGCGACTCGCCATTCCGCCGCTGCAGACTGCGATCAACGCGTTTTCCGGCATTCCAAGCATGGGCGAACTTGGGTTGCTCAAATGGCGCCCGGGCGGCGGCAATATCTGGTTCGCGCCGGGAACGCCGATGGACGGCCGCATCGCCAATGAGTTTCAGCACCTGTGCCGGAAAATCTACGTGGAATTCGGCCTCGACTATACCGCCATGAATGTCTGCAGCGCGCGCTTCGCCCGCGGTTTGCACGTGATCACGTTCAACCGCGAGGATGCCGATGAGCGGGCGCGCGCCGACGCCTGCTATCGGAAGATGTCGAAAGAAGTCGGCGCGCGCGGCGTATTCGTCGGCCGCGCGCCGGTCGACTATCACGACTTTCACATGCAGCAGACCATGCCGGCATTCCGCGATGCGTGCATTGGCATCAAAACGGCGCTCGATCCGAACGGCGTCATCGCGCCCGGACGCTACGGCATAGCCGCCAAGAGCCGCGCCGTAAAGTCCGTCTACTTCAAATTGGACTGATAATTGATCACGAACAGGTTCGGATCGGGCTTCTTCGCCAGTATCGAGATTATAGACCGCGACGGTGGTGTCGAGGCCCTGCGGATCGGTGACGGTCCACTGCTTGAGCGCCAGCGTTTTGGCATCGAACATCAGCATCAGCCGGTTGGTGCCGACCATGACCTGAGTTTCTTCGATGACCACGGTGACGAAAGTGTCGTCGGCCGACACGCTGACGACGTCGGTATCGCGCAGCAGATCGATGCGGTCGGCCAGCAGGTAGCGCAGCGGCGTTTGCGACAGCGGATAGAAGTCCGCGGTTTCGAGCGAACGATCGCGCACCACGACCGACGAGCCGTCAGCGATGATATCGATCGGGCTCGGCGGCTTATACTGGAAGCGGACCTTGCCGGGCTTTTGAATCGAGAATGTCCCTTCGAGCGCGCCGGCCGTCCGGGCCGATCTGCACGAAATTTCCGACCAGCGTCTGCACACTGGACAGATACCCGCTGACTTTGTCGAGCAGCTCGCGCTGATTAGCGTCGAAGGCGGTGGCCTGGCTCGGCCCGGCGTTATTGCCGGACGAGATTGAGAACGGAAAAAATCCCTTCGGCGCGGCCGCAGGCCGTGGAGGGGAACCGGCGCTGTGGCCGGCGTCGCCGACCCAGCCTTCGGACGCGGCGTCGGCAGCGGCACGTCTTGCGCGGCAGCGGAAACGGCAACACACACGATGCACGCCGTCGCCAAAATAACCGTCCGCGCGCCCCGTCCCGTCATCTTTTTCTGCTCCCGCATCTTCGCGCGTACGCTTTAAATTGTGCTCGATGACTAACGATACGATATGGCGAATTCACGGCTAGGAAAACTCGCTTAAAGATCGATCGGTTGATTCTCAATAGGAATCGTCCTCGGCAGCCTCGACGAGGATTTCCCTTTTGCCGGCGTGATTGGGCTGGCCGACGACGCCTTCCTTTTCCATGCGCTCCATCAGCGATGCGGCGCGATTGTAGCCGATCTGCAAACGGCGCTGGATGTAACTGGTCGAGGCCTTGCGATCGCGCGTCACGACCTGCACCGCCTGCTGATAAAGGTCGCCGCCTTCCGGTGCGCCCATCGCCGTTGCGTCGAAAACCGGATTGCCGTCTTCATCCTGCGGCTCTTCGGCGGTGACCGCTTCGAGGTATTGCGGCACGCCCTGCGACTTCAGATGCCGCACGACCTTTTCAACTTCCTCGTCGGATACGAATGGTCCGTGGACGCGGCTGATGCGTCCGCCGCCGGCCATGTAAAGCATGTCGCCCTGGCCGAGCAGCTGCTCGGCGCCTTGTTCGCCGAGAATGGTGCGGCTGTCGATCTTCGAGGTGACCTGGAAGGAGATGCGGGTCGGGAAATTGGCCTTGATCGTGCCGGTGATGACGTCAACCGAGGGCCGCTGTGTCGCCAGAATGACATGCAGGCCGGCGGCGCGCGCCATTTGCGCCAGCCGCTGCACGGCGCCCTCGATGTCCTTGCCGGCGACCATCATCAGGTCGGCCATCTCGTCGACGATCACGACGATATAGGGCAGCGGCTCGAGATCGAGCTCTTCGTTCTCGTAGATCGCTTCGCCAGTCTCGCGGTTGTAACCGGTGTGCACGGTGCGGGTAAGCTTATCACCCTTGGCGTTTGCTTCGGCAACGCGCGCGTTGTAGCCGTCGACGTTGCGCACGCCGAGCTTCGACATTTTCTTGTAGCGCTCCTCCATTTCACGCACCGCCCATTTGAGCGCGACCACGGCTTTCTTCGGGTCGGTGACGACGGGCGTCAGCAAATGGGGGATGCCATCGTAGACGGAGAGCTCCAGCATCTTCGGATCGACCATGATCAGCCGGCATTGGTCCGGATGCAGCCGATAAACCAGGCTGAGAATCATGGTGTTGATGGCGACCGATTTGCCCGAACCGGTCGTGCCGGCGATGAGCAGATGCGGCATGCGCGCCAGATCGACCAGCACCGCTTCGCCGCCGATCGCCTTGCCGAGGCAGAGCGGCAACCGCGCGCTGGTGTCGCCGTAGTCGCGCGAGTTGAGCAGTTCGCGCAGAAAGACTTTCTCGCGGGTGGGATTCGGCAATTCGATGCCGATCGCGTTTCGTCCCGGAGACCACCGCGACGCGCGCAGACAGCGCGCTCATCGAACGGGCAATGTCGTCGGCGAGGCTGATAACGCGCGAGGACTTGATGCCGGGTGCCGGCTCCAGCTCGTAAAGCGTCACCACCGGCCCCGGCCGCGCATTGATGATCTCGCCACGCACACCGAAATCGGCCAGCACGCCTTCGAGCGCCGTCGAGTTCGCCTCCAGCAAATCATTGCTGACAGTGGCGCGGGCGCTTTTGCTCGGCTGGCTCAGAAGATCGAGCGGCGGCAGAATGTAACCGCCGTTCGAGCGGCGCGTTGGCCGTGTGGTGGAGCGCGGCTTGCGCGCGGCGCGCGGCGCGGGCTCTCGACGTCTTCGTCTTCTTCGTCGTCAAATTCTTCTTCTTCGGTTCGGGGATGCCGTCCGGCCGTCAAAACGCGGTTCGACCCGCCGCGGCGCCGCCGCGTTGCTGCGCATCCACGCGCTGGCCGGGGCGCCGGGCGCCGGCGGAACATTCGCGCAAACCGCGAGCGGAAGCTCAATACGGTGTGCATCAGGCGGCCGAGCGAAATCCACGCGCCGTCTGCTTCCTCCTCGTCTTCGGCGCTCAATCGCTTCTTCTTTATCATCTTGTTCATCTTCGTCATCCCGCTGGCCGGGCAATAAGATTCCGGCGGCGCCGCCAAACGCAACGAGCGCAGCGATACCGAGCACAGTTGCAGCAACGAGACCGTATGTTCCCTTGAGCGGCGCGCCGAACAGCGCCGCCGGCAAGCGCAACATCGCGTCGCCGACCACGCCGCCAAGTCCGCAGGGCAACGGCCAGCGGATGCCGCGCGGCAGACACGATGCGAACGCCGCCGCAAGCACCGCGCCAAACAGCCACAACAACACCCGCAACCGCTCGCGGCGAAGCGGCCGATGGCCGAGCAGACGATAGCCCCACACTGCGATCGGCAGCAGCAACGCCAGTGAGCCCAATCCCAGAAGCTGCATCATCAGATCGGCAGCGATCGCGCCGGGGCGGCCGAGCAGATTGTGAACGTGTGAATCGGTGGCGTGGCTGAGCGAAGGATCGTCGACCGACCAGCTCGCGAGCGCAAGCGCGGCGATCATGGCAAGGCTGAGCAGCGCAATGCCGCCAAGCTCGCGCAACCGCCGCTGCAGCATGGCGCCAAGCTGGCCCGAGAGAAAGGCCATCCCGTCAAGGCTGCGGTCGATCATCGACATCGCGCTTACCGCCAGTTGTCTAGTTTCAGCATGATCTTTTCCGAAAGCCGGTTTCCATTTTTCGGGATCATGCTTAGCCGAGCACCGCGACGAGGCGGTGCAACGCCTCGGCGGTGATGTCTTTGCTCTGCACCATGGCGACACGGATATAGTCGGCACCGGGATTGCTGCCGTCGGCCTGTTCGCGCGCAAGATAACGGCCGGGCACGACGCGCACGCCAGCTTCGTTCCACAGTGCGAGCGTGGCCGCCTCACTGCCACCCTGCGCCGCGACATTGAGCCAGAGAAAAAATCCGCCGGCCGGCCGCCGGTAGCCGTAGCGGTCGCCGACGATCTGATCGGCGAGATCGAATTTCTCACGGTAGAGGCGGCGATTTTCGTCAACGTGGAGTCTCATCGCCATAGGCGGCGATGGCGACGCGCTGCGCCGGCATCGCCACCTGCGGCGCGGCGACGTTGCGCAATTCCAGAAAGGCCGCGAGGAATCGCCGGTCGCCCGCGGCGAAGCCGACGCGCAAGCCGGGCAAGCTCGAGCGCTTGGACAGCGAATGAAACACGACGGCGTTGGCGAAATCCGGCGCGGCCGCCTGCAGCATCCCCGGCGGCGGTCGGTCACTGTAGATCTCGCAATAGCATTCGTCGCAGAACACGAGAAAGCCGAAACGCTGCGCCAGCGCGGCGAGTTTGCCGAGATAGGCGCGATCGGCTACCGCGCCCTGCGGGTTTGACGGCGAGGCCAGATAGCAGGCAACGGTGCGCGCAAGCAGATCGTCACTCAACGCGTCGAGGTCGGGCAGAAAGCCGGTCTCTGCGGTCGCCGGCAAATACACCGGCTCGCAATCGGCGGCGATCGCGCCGGCGGAATAGGCGGCGTAAAACGGATTGGGAATGAGCACGGCCGGCCGGCCGGCGCGCGGCTTCACCCAGTTCTTTGCCGCAAGCGCGGCGAGAAAAAGCCCCTCGCGGGTGCCGTTGAGCACCAGCACTTCGGTCGCCGGATCGACCGGGCGTTCGAGCGTGTAGCGGCGGTTCAACCATTTCGCCACCGCCTCACCGAACGCGTCGAGGCCCCTGTTCATCGGATAGCGGCCGAACTCGTCGATATGTGCCGCGATCACCGGCCCGACGAATGGCGGAATCGGATGCTGCGGCTCGCCGACCGCCATGCTGATCGCCGGCTTGCCGGGCGGCAAGTCGCCGAGAAGTTCGCGCAGGCGCACGAACGGCGAGCGCGCGTCTTGCGCCCGAGCGGGCGAAGGAGAAGCCTGGCGGGTCATCCTATACATCAATCAACAGCGGGGCCGCCCGCCGCACCAGCGACCTGCGATACCATAGGAGCGTCGAGGTTAAGACCCGATTAACCATCCGTTGCAGGTCGTTTCTATGGGCTACGCCGGTTTGCGACTGAGTACCAGAAATACCGATGAATTGGGAGTTTCTCTTATCATCGGCTTCCATGCTTTGCGACCGATTTAGATTTGGACTGGGTGCACGGTGCGTGCACGATGGGTGCACGGCGATTCGGTTCACGTTTAGTGCCTCTACGACAGCGCACGTAGAATATAGAGGCGAAAAGCCGTCCAAGCCGTCCAAGGCGTCGGAAGTGCAAGTGCAGCGTGGGTTTGTCGCATTCAGCAGTGCCGTCCTGTGTCGTCCGCGAGCCGTCCAGATTTCTAGGTGAGCTATGCCTAAATCAATTAATGAAACGCCCGTCCGCAAAAACCGCGTCAAGCTAACCAAGCGAACGGTAGAGAGTCTGCCGACAGCATCGACGTCGGCGGTGTGGTACGACGACAGGCTTGCCGGTTTTGGCCTGCGCGTAATGCCGAGCGGACGGCGCTTCTATTTCGCGCGCTACCGCAACAAGCATGGCCGCTCGCGGTGGTTCACGATCGGTGAGCACGGCAAGGTGACTGCGGAGGCAGCGCGAACGATGGCGCAACGCATCCTGCAGACGGTGGCCGTCGATGCCAGCGACCCGTCCGGCGAGCGTGAAGCGTTCCGCGCCGCGCCCACGGTCAACGATCTGCTCGATCGGTACATCGCCGAACACCTCGAGCGGCGGAATCGCCCATCAACCTGCGCCGCGTTCAAGAGCATTGTGGAGCGCGATATCCGGCCGGAACTCGGTCACCTCAAGGTCGCGGCCGTCACGCGGCAGGATATGCACCGGTTCCACGCGGCCCGCGCTGGCACGCCGCGGCAGGCGAACCTCATCCTAGCGGTCTGCTCCAAGGCGTTCAGCTTGGCGGAGATTTGGGAGATGAGGCCGGAAGGCTCTAATCCCTGTACCAGGATCGAGCGGTACCCGGAAAACCACCGCGAGCGCTTCCTCTCGGCGGAAGAGTTAGGCCGTTTAGGCGCGACGCTCCGTCGAGCGGAAGCTGAGGGGTTGCCCTGGAAGAACGGCGGTCGAACCCTCCACCGGCGCGTCACGACGGCGGCGATCGAGCTGCTGCTATTTACTGGCTGCCGTCTTTCCGAAGTGCTGCACCTGCAATGGCAGCACGTGGACTTCGACGCCGGTACGATTACGCTGGCTGAAACCAAATCCGGGCGCCCTCAGGTGGTGACGATGAACGCACCAGCGCGCCAGGTGCTGAAGGCGCTCAATGCCGATCAGACGTCGGAGTGGGTGCTACCATCGATTTCCGTCGCTAAGCAGCCAATCTCGAAAGCCGGTATCGAAGCGGCGTGGCAGCGGATCCGGAAAGCCGCTCAACTCGAAGACGTCCGGATGCACGATCTTCGCCACACCGTGGGTACCTATGCCGGTCAATCCGGCGCGAACGCCTTTCTTGTGCGCGACCTTCTCCGCCATAAGAATCTGGCGATGACGGGCCGCTATGTAAACCGTGCTGACAATCCAGTGCGGACGTTGAGCGACCAAGTCGGCGAGCGGATTTCGGCGGCTATGGCAGGTCGTAAGCCGGCCGAGGTGGTGCCCTTGAAAGCATCAAGCGCTTCATGAAGACGAAGGGCGGGCAGCGGGTCCTGCTAGGAGCAGGCATGGGCGTCTGGCGTCCGGGTAATTCATTGGAGGGAAGAGCTAATCTCTCAAAAAGAGGGCCTTCAAAATCAAATGTATGCTTTGCGCCGAAACTTTTGCGCTAAGCAGACCGGAAACCATGTCGATCTCGAACTCTTCGGTAATGCGAGACACAAAGGGATCTGATTTATCTGATCGCTTTCGTTCGAAAAACTCGCAGACGTGGTACGTAATAAGCCACCCGACATACGCGCCGCCACCGTCTCGAAATTTTCTAATTTCCTTCTCAGGAAGTCGTGTAGGTCTTGGCAGCAGATCATTTGTGGCTTGTAAACTACGGTGCTCCGGTTCCGCGTCGCTGAACCCTTGGCCTGTGACCTTGATACAACCAAATTCGCAAAGTTTTGCGAGCAAAATGGCCGCCTTCTTCAAATGACTTAGCTCTTTAGAGCCGTTGGGAAGAAGGTCTTGCAGCCAAAGTGCCATATCCTGGCACCAACCCGTGTGCGCAGCAGAAAGCTGCTGATCTGAGAGTTCAAACTTTAGGCCCGTTCGTAAGCCGAGGATGATGCAGCATTCGTGCATATCGGCGCGCAACCTGCCGTACTCGCTCCACTTGTCGAAAATGGAGCGAGTGACTACGAATGTGCCGACAACTCCGCTAGCCACTTGGCCCACCGAATCTGGAAATCCGGGGGAACCTAGCAGCTAGAACGTGCGAATTGAATAGGCAACAAGCACGCGGGGAACGTGCCCTGCGTGTTGTCCACCCGGCCAATCAACAGATTTAATTTCTTTTTTGGGTCTGCTTACTAGCCAAGCGTTCTGCTTCAATCTCGGCAGCAGTGCGCAACGAAATTTCTTCCCGCTCGTCCGTCGAGACTGACGGCATGCCATTTTGTGCGCAGTACCGAAACACGTTATCGCTGGGCAATTGGAGTCGGCAATCGTCCAGCATCACTTGTGGACGATCTTGCGACCCATCCCCAACTGCGGCGAATTCCCTGGACATAGCTCTAACCCTTCGGTGGCCTCTCGCCTCTCCGAGTCAACGGAAAAGGCTCATCGACGTTCCTACCGATACTTCTTGACTTTTTAATAAACTTCTGGCAGCGGCGCGGAACTGACGAACAGCGTCAAGTTGGGGCTTGACACGTCTTTAGTCAAGGGCAAACGGCGATCCACCCTCCCCTTTCGATTGCGCTGTGATAATAATCACCCAGGAGATGAGAAATCGGAGGGTAAATTTCATTCAGTTGCCTTCACAGGTCAGGGATAAAATTGCGGCGCTTTCCCTTAATTGCCGCTGAGATCACGAAAAGTGGCCGGACTTTTCGCGTGGGTGCTGGCCGGAACCGGCCACTGGCAAAGCCCTTCCGCGAGTCGCCGGCCTTGGACCAGCGGACCCGCGCGGCTCGACCAACAATGCCACCCCGGCCCCAACTCTCCCCGCGATGCCGATAGTCGTCTGAGACAAATATGTTGTCTCAATAGGGTTGACTTTCATATTCCGAGACGGCAGTGTCTCGCGGTCTAGAGTCAAACGAGACGAACGGGGTTTGGAGATGACCGTCATCGGATACGCTCGCGTCAGTACCACCGACCAGGACCTTTCCATTCAGCAGGCAGCTTTGAAGGCCGCCGGTTGCGAGGTGATCCGCGCTGAGAAGCGCAGTGGTACGACCACGCAAGGCCGCGAGGAATTCGAGGACCGTCCTCGAATTTCTTCGTGACGGCGACGTGCTGATGGTCACCCGTATCGATAGGCTCGCTCGCAGCATCGGCGATCTTCAGGACATCGTGCGCGCCTTGCGGTCGCGCGGTGCCGTGCTGAAGGCGACCGATCAGCCGATCGATACCAGCACGGCCGCCGGCAAATGCTTCCTCGACATGCTGGGCGTATTCGCCGAATTCGAAACTAACTTACGGCGCGAACGCCAGCTCGAAGGTATCGCAAAGGCAAAAGCCACGGGCGTCTACAAGGGGCGTCCGGCTACGATAAATGCTGCACGTGTGCAGGAATTGAAGGCACGGGGGCTTGGCCCCTCAGAGATCGCCCGAACGCTCAAGATCGGGCGGTCGTCGGTCTATCGCGTGCTAGCTTCGTGATAGAGAGTCGGCCATCGCCGGCACCGGGTTCCATTGGGACCCAGATGAGGGACGATTACAAAATCTATGTCGATGCGGGCCAGCCCGCGACCCTCAACGACGGTGCCGGCGCACAGACTGACTGCGCCACGCTGCGAGAAGCTGTTTCGGCCTGGCAGCGGTGAGCGCCTGAGCAGAAGATACGCGCGACCGTCAAGGTGATCGGCGGACCGGTCTACAGGGCGCACGAGATTGAGCGTTTTCACTTCGAACCGAAGCCGGCGTGATGCCTCTTAGCCGACCGTGTCCGCGTTAGTCACAGTGCACTGCGGACTTAGACCAAGATTTCCAGCAGCTTGTGAAGTAGCTCGGCCATGAGGACCGCGGTGCCTACATAGGTCCCGTAATACGCAACTGTCGCAAGGCTCATTCATTCCCCCCACTGGTCCCCGGCCCAGTCATCCTAGCTCGAATGGTCATTCGGCGGGAAGCGGCGAGGGGGCGTTAGCTCCGGCGGCATTTTCGTTGGAACGTTTTCCACACCCTATGCACAGGCGCGCCGCGTTTAATGCATTCACAGGATTTGTGAATTAGACTTTTCGTTCATGCGTGCCGAGTTTGACGATCTTTCCAAAGCGAACTCTCGCGTCGAAGAAGCGCGTCGGATCGTATGGCGGCAGAAAGGTCGAATTGTACGCCTCAGATCAGCCGGCGTTGACACGCTCGACGCGGAAACGACACTTCGGCTTCTGGAAGCCAATTTGCAGACCTTTGAGGACCATAGACGCGCGCTAGAGCTTGGACAGCAAGAGCGTCACGTGGAAGGCAATGTACGCGGTTGGCCAGTCATTGCCCCGCGCCTCATCGCGGCGGAATAAGGCGTCAAGCGCGCCGCGTCGCTAAGGCCGGTACTCGACACCTTCGAGCATAGCCACCCATCCGTGTCGATTCGATACCGACTGTCACTACAGGTCGCTTGGAACTAGGACCGGCCCCGGCCATGCCTCAATAGCCGGGGCCTGCCCCACGGTCCGGCGAGGGCACTCACCGGTTGATCATCATGCCCGCGCTAGATTACTGATCGATAGCGACTGTCGATAAAGAGGACCGACAGGCCGCCATCGCGGCCGATCGAAGAAGCCCGAGCAAACTTGAGCGGATCGCGGCCCATGAGGTTTCAATGAGCCGCAAGAAGATCTCCCGGTTCACCGTCCGTAACTACCTCATCGATCGGACAACGGCCGAACTGCGCAGCGATGCGAGATTTATCGTCACAAAGATCGAGTTCCGCAAAAAAGACGGCGAGCCCAACTGGGATGCCAATATCGGAGTCGCCGAGTCCGTCGTGCTGAAGGCTTTCGGCGCAGCGCTGCTCAAACTCCAAAGGGAGTACGACATCGCCTGATGATCGGCATTTGATTTTACGCATAAACATTTTTGGCTACCCTGCGCTTGCAATCAGGCCCGAACCGAGCGAGCCTAGCATCCGGAAGCTCGGCGCTATCAGGCGCGCTTGGCTTCCACCTTCTGGCGTTACGGGAAGAGCTCCGGGTGTTCGCAATCGCCCGGGGCTCTTTCTCATTTGGTGGATTTTCTTCTCGGCCAGTCGCTTTCGGCTTCTCTTTCAATCCGCCGACGGCGACGGGCGTACGAAATTCCATGGCTCGATTGTTTGTCAGCTTACCCTTTGCACAGCAGGTATTTTCCATGAGCCGTCAAGAATCGAGGGATCGCTCTCGTTCGGCCAGTACAGGCGCAGCATCAGTTGGAATTTGCCGGACGGGGCCGGCAGCCAGTTAAATTCCTTGTCCGGACCAGGCGAGTCCTTCTGAATGTGCAGATCAACAGAGCCGTCCGGATTGGATTGCAGATTTTGCCTGGCGCTGATCGAGTATCGGTTGATCGGATTTGCGACGAAGAAAAACGCGCTGTCATACATCGTCAGCGACCAAAACCCATTCGCAGGGGGCATTTGGCCTTTGGGAAAGCGCATTACGTATTTGCTGCTCCCGTCGTAAGCCTTGTCATCGCCGCCCTTTGTCGACATCGGGTAGACGGCGTCCTGAGGGCGGTTCGCACCCAGTCCGAACGCGGTGATGAATGCCCGCATGAGATAGTCTGTTCCATAAACTCCGGTCTTGGTCGTATAGGCCCAACCGTTGACGTCATTAACCTCCTTGTTGACCTTGAATTGGGCCGCGATCCTGTCAAACCCAACCTGGGGAATGCGCTTGGCGAAGTCTGCATTGAGTTTGGTCGAATCGAAATCCTTTCCTGGGACGAGCCCGATCTTGGAAAATCTGGCAAGTTCGGGAGCATCCGCCGATGCAGGCGGATTGGTCTTCATCAGTTGTGCGAGCAGCGTGAAATACTCCTTAGGGTCCATCCGATTGACCTGCTCGCGAACGGCCGTCTTCATGTCGATCGACGGGTTCACGCTTGCCGCAGGAGGCGAATAAGGCTTTCCGTAAGAGCTAAGCGGCACCAGCTTGAATTGATCTTGGGCCTGATGGACGGCGGCGTAATCCTCTGAGTGCCGGTGCAGTAGATGCGGCCGAGAATCCACACAAGGTTGGTCGCTGATTGATATTCCTTTACGCCGGCTGGCAGAGTTCCCTTCCATCCCGGTCCCGTGATCGCGTAGGTCTGTGCGCCAGTGCCCGTGGTGCGCTTGCCTGGGACCTGAAAAACCTTCGTCCAGGCGTCCAGCATCGGCATCAGAAAATAACGGTCCTTCATGTCAGGGATACTCAGGACCCATGGCTCGTCGCCAACATCGATCCATGCGGTTGTGTAGAGCGTGTCCGCGTTCGGCGCCGTCACGTCGCGAAAGGAAGCATCCGGATACGTGCGAGCCTTTACGAACTGGCCCATGGGACCACGATTTCCTTCCGGCAGCGCCACGTTTGTCATAATCCTACGGGTCATTTCCATGGTCACGAGCGGGTAGCCGAAAATATACGCGTCAGTAGCCAGCCAGAACTCTTCGCCTCCCTCAATGGCGCCATAGAGAGGACTGTCCCAATCCGCCCGACCTATTGTGCTGATTGACGTACTCGCGAGAAGGCTGAGACCGCCGATGGCTGCTGTGCGACGCGTGATGCTCATGTCCAAATATCCAATCTTTGAGGGTTTCAGCTGTGCCGGAAACGGCGCGCAGGTTGTGGCGTTCGGCGCGCGCGACGGGCTTAGCCAACACATAGTAGCATGCCTCAGTATCGGCGTCAGTGACGCCTGAGGCAGACCGCCGAAAGATCGACGGGACGTCTGGTTTGGCCCATTGGCGTCGGCCGTGCAACGGCGACGATTTTGATATAGGCGAGCCGGGCGCGACAGCCTTACTCGTCTTGAGGATGGAGTCTTGCCTTTTCCGTCAGCCATCGATCGCTCAGCGTCTCGATCGCTTCAAGGACGGCCTGATCGTTGATCTGTTCCGACAGCCGCCGATACCGTTCGATCTTGGCGTCGAGTTCGGTACACTTTTCACACATCAGGCGCCGCTGTATGGCAACAACGCACAAAGTTCAATCCGGCCGGCATTCGCCGCCTTCGTGGTTGAGTTGATGACGTTTCGCGTAAGATGCTGGTGCGCCACATTGTCGAGACTTGCTCAGCGAATAAAAGCTAGGATGAGCTGAGCTCGCTCTCCCGGGCCATGCGATTGTGCTCCTCACGGGAGCTCCGAATCTCGTACCTAAACTCCCCATCGTCCGCCGCCGGCAAGCGTTTGATGATTTGATAGAGGCCCGCCGGGCGCATCGGGCTGCATTTTACCTTCTTTCCTCGGGCTGAAGAACACGTTCTGACCGACCTTAAATCTGTGCATGATGTGCCCCTAAGCCATTTTACGACCTTCGGTTTAGCAGTTCCGGCAACTTCGCGAAATTAACGGCCAAGCACCGCGCTTCATCCGTCGTCAGTCGGCTCGTCGGTGATCGCCGTTGCGGTTCATCATCGAAATAGAAATAGCCGAGCGCTTGACCGGTCGCGTCCTTCACGACGAAGGATCTTCGTCGTCTTCGATTGACCAGGGCGGAGGAAAGCGCGATGGGCTATTGGCTTAAGGCCGATCACTGCGGGCCAGCACGCGTACGCGGTCGCGCAGCATGACTAATCGATCCGGATATTTTTGGATGGCCGCTTTGAATTGTGCACGCGCGACAGGAAGAACTCTGATAACGAGAAAGCACCGTCTCAACGCCGGAATCTTCGCTGCCTTCGCGGAGTTCAATTGAGTATCGACATTCATCCGAACGCTCTCTTAACGGACTCGTTGGCTGCGATGATATTCCCATTTTTGCAACTGGCTGTGCCAAGGCGATGGGGCAGATAAGGGACGGGCCTGATCGTGCCCGTGCTTGCAATAACGCGACCGTTTTATAGCTCCACCACGACGGTCTCGACGTGCTGACATCTTGGACATTCAAAGGTGCGGAGATCAAAACCCGGCTTCTCCGCCTCAATGATCGCCAGATACATCAGCGCCGAGCATTCGGGACACTCGGGCCTCTCGTTGATCGGCGTGTTTTCAAGCGTGTATTCGAAAAATGTCATTGCAACTCCCCTACTACAGGGCCTGAGCGGCTCACAGACTTTTAGCCACCACTGCGTCGTCCGAGAGCACTTTGGCGATGCATTCGATACGATTTGGGTGCGGCACGCTGTGCGCAAGTGCACACTTTGCAAGCGAGTAACTGAACCGTGCGTAAAATTAGAAGTAACTTCAAATTAAGAACGACCGCGCCTGATGCGCACGGACAGGGCCATGGCGCGCCATATTTACGACCTCGTACGCGACGCGCTCGAACAGTCATTAGGTAAGCGATTACAATTGTCGCTATCTGGGCACCGACTATTCACACCAAGTCCGCATAAGACAGATCAAGGGTGCTAAATCGCCCCGGCACGCGTTGCCGTGCGGCAAGTGCGATCACTCCCTGCTGTGTGACAAAGCGAGGAGGTAGAGGGCCCGGACTGTGCATCTCGATCTACCTACGCTGATGGTAATGCAGAGCTTCGCTTTAGCCTGTGGCGGCGCGTTTTTGATTTTTGCGTGGTTGCAAAACCGCGTTGTATCCGCCTTGGCGTTTTGGGGGTTCGCCAACGTCATCGCCGCCGCAGGCATTCTTTCGCTGATGCTAGGGTTCACTTTGCATCAGCAAGCCTGGTTGGCTATCGGAGGAATACTGCTGCCACTCCAAGCCGGCCTGATATGGAAGGCCGCGCGGATCATCGATCGAAGCCTGCACCGCTCGGTCTTTGTGGTCCTTGGAGCGGTAGTTGTGGGTCTCGCGGGTGTTGTTCCTGGCCTAAGGAGCATCGCCGGGTCGCTGTCCCTCATTGCCGGCGCTGTATATTCCGTCGATGACCGCGACAACCTTATGGTCCGGCAAGGAGCCCCTGGCCGCGCGTTGGCCGCTTATCGGCTTATCGGGGTTGCACGCTGCGGCCTTGTTGATCGGCACGTATAGCACCGTCATCGGGGCGACCGGCTCAAGATGTTGTACCGTCGATCACAAGCTTGTTCGGCTTTATTTATTTTGAAAGCATCATCTTTGCGCTCGGCACCTCCGTGTTCATTCTCGCGTTGGTCAAGGAGCGCAATGAAGCTGCCGGTATGACCGCTGGGCGCATCGATGCGCTTACGGGCATCCCAACCGCGGTGGCTTTATAGAGATGCGCCGAGCGGGTTTTGGAACGGTGCCGGCGCGACGGCGCACCGGTTTCGGTCATGATGTTCGACCTCGATCGGTTCAAGTTGTCAACGATGCGACACGGCCATGGGCCGGTGATACTGTCATCCGAAAGTTCTGCGAGATCACTACGGCCGCGCTTCGGCCGAACGACGTGTTTGGTCGGATGGGTGGCGAGGAATTCGCCGTAGTTTTGCCGGGATCGAGTGTTGAGGCGGCACAAGCTCGCGCGGAGCGAATTCGTGCTTTCTTTCGCGGCAAGCTGCCGTTTCGTCTCCGGATCATCGGGTCGAAGCGACGGTGAGCTGCGGTCTATCGGTAAGTTTGAATGCGGATGCAGACGCTTCCTCTCACTGCTCGAAGACGCTGATACGGCGCTTTATCGCGCCAAATCGGAGGGGCGAAACCAAGTTATCCGCGCCAATCAGTCCGCGGGAGTTACATCGAATGTCATCCGCGTGGCATGACGGGCCCGCATTCGATGTCTTCGAGCGTAAGCTGCGAAGTTCCAACAAGTTAATCCATCCAAGTACCTCCTCGATGTCGGACACTGAGCAAGAGTCATTTCCCTTGATTACGGAACAGGGTCCGACCTTACGGAACAGGGTCCCGACCTTCGCCAGGTCACGGCTGTTCTGCTCGCGACTGCCATGAGAGGCTGGGGCCGTTTCTTGGGCCGTGGAGACGGCCTCATTCATCAACGCCATCCGTGGCGATCGATAGCCACTGTCACTATAGGGCGCTTGGAACTAGGACCGGCCCCGGCTATGTCACTCTCGCCGGGGCCCGTCCCATAGAGCCGGCGAGGGCACTCGCCGGTTGATCATCATGCCCGCGATAGGTTGCTGATCGATAGCGACGATCGATAAAGAGCGACCGACAAATCAGGGGCGGGTTTGATCGAGATCAAGGCGAACGCTCTGGATGACGATGAAGCTCCTCGTGCTCCATTGAGCATCGAGGACGGAGATGCCGCCAACTTTAGGCCGCTTCCTCGAATAGGACCCCGATTTTGGTGTCGTCGCGCCAGATGATTCTGCAAATCCGCGTTGGCCGCTCCGCCATTGCAAACTTAAATATCGAGGGGAGCCCAGATGTAGTCTGCACTTGCAGACATGCGCCGAACTCGGAAAGGTTTCTCACGGTGCACGGAACCGGATGCTTTCCGAGCAGGATTGTCCCGGATTTCAGCAGCCGCGTACGGAGCTTATTTCGTCTTTCATTCATGGCTGCGCATCCTAAGGTCGGCGCGCCCGTCAAATAGTCTTAAAGTCGCTCGGCGGCGACATAACACCTGAGCCGAAGATCAAGTGGCTCGCAGCGGCGGCTCGCGCCCACGTGTCAGCCAGATCGATAAAATTCAGCTTTTCATTCTCGTCTTTGGATTCGGACGCGCATTGCAAAGCTTCTTTGGCATACTGCCAAAACTCATTGGCTTCTGTCATGACAGCACACTGTGCAGGGATGCCTTGTCTGCATCTTCTTGGGAAAAGCTTTGCCGAGTTGGAACTTTAATTCTGATCCAAACAGCTCACTCCGGTGCTTTTCCCCAGTGGGCAACTCCCATAAGAAAAAGCCCCGACCTTGGGGAAGGTCGGGGTTAACAGACGAGACCGCGTTCGGGGCTGGGGGGGCTAAGGACGGCGGCCACATCTGGCACGACAAGGCTGCCCATACACAATTGGTTCCTGAACCGATCAGGGTTAGCAAAAGGGACCAGTGCTCAATTCAAAAGGGACCGGGGATGGAAAGGGGGGGTATTGGCCTCGGGCCAGTACCGAAAGGGGCCAGTACCTAATTTCCCGTTTTGTTCAAAAGGGGGCCACCTCTTAAATCAAAAGGGACCAGCCGGGACGGAAACGGCAAGGTGCCCTTTATTTGATGCCCAAATCGATGAGGCCACAAACTGGGCCGGCCCTGGCCGACTACGATGATTCCGAGTAATTGGCGGCGACGACTGTCGGCCTCACGCTATCGGCCGTACGCTCCGCCCGGGCTCGGTCAAAACAACGCCCAACAGTGAGCTATGGATTTCAAGATGACCGTTGTAGTCGATGAAGCCCAGTTGCCGGAACTTGTTCATGAAGTGGCTGACCCGCGATCGCGTGGTCCCGATCATCTCAGCGAGTACTTCCTGGCTGATCTTCGCGATGATCGGCTCTGGACGCCCCTCTTTGCCGAAATTCGCCAGCAACAATAATAATCTCGCGAGCCGCTTTTCCGTCGAGTTGAAGAGTTGGTCCACCAGGTCCTCCTCAACGCGGTACTTTCTGGCCAAGATATGCGACATAAACATTTGGGAAAACCCCGGGTCGTCTTTGAGAAGCCGCTGAATTTCGGTCTTCGCTACGCGCATGATTGTGCATTCGCTCATCGTCACGGCCGCTGCCACACGCCGGGGCTGGCCAATCAAGCAACCCTCGCCCAAAAACTCGTCCGCGCCCAAAAGCGCAACCACGGCTTCCTTACCTTGCTTGGATACGACGGTGACTTTGATCTTACCTTTTTTGATGTAGAACACGGCGTCAGCGGCGTCGCCTTGCGAAAAAATTATTTCGTTTTTTCGGTGTGTTGAAATACTCCGGCCATTGGCAGATGTTTCAAAGAAGCGCGCGGCATCGAACTGCGGCGCTCCCCCGGTGCGCTTGCGCGACGCCTCTCGCTTGGATTTGCGGGAGCGTTTCGATGTTTCAAAGAGAGCCATTCGCAATTATCCCGCTTGCGCTTACGCGCGCAGCTACAGACGCGCTTAAACACGCGTCTTGAGGCCAACGTACTGGTTTTCGATGTTTTGCCTGCCGATAGCGTCGGTACGGCTGCCAGCGAGTAGCGACTTCGGCACGGTCGCTGTTGGGCAGCTCGGTCTAATAACGACCCGTAACTGTTACATGGGGTTCCACACTTCCAATAACAAGAAGCTCGCTTGGATGAACGCGGACGTAGCGCATCAATTGGAAGCCCTGACCAAGCAATCGCCCGTCACCGATCCATCTCAGTTTTGCCGCGGAAGCGGACCTGAAAGACCGAGAAGGATATCCACCCAAAGAAAGAGCCCCGGGTCGTTGCGGTGACCCGAGGCTCTCCCCGTAACGCCAGAAGGTGGAAACCAAGCGCCTTGAAGGTGGATAGAGCGGGCCTTGGCACCGGGCTGCCAGCTACCAGCTACTCTCCCTTCGGCTGTAATTGCAAGCTAAAGCCTGACGTTTCCCCGCATGCGGTGGCACACAGTAGCTACAGCAAGTAATCGGTCCTCGCCGATTTGCTGATAAGTGCGCGATATAATGTCATTCCAGCCGCGCCAAGGAATTTGCCAAGCGCGTCAGCGCGGCGGCCTCGTCCTCCTCGCCATTTTCCCCGCCCTCACGGCGTTCGTCTCGTTCTACGGCCTGTTTGCAAATGCTTCTGCCATTAATGATCATCTCTCCATGCTCGCCGGCATTTTGCCGGACGGGGCAGTCGATATCATTCGCGAGCAAGTTGGCCGGATTGCTTCAAAAGGCGATACCAAGCTCGGTTTCGGCTTTTTCTTTGGCCTCAGCATTGCGCTCTGGAGCGCCAACTCTGGCATGAAAGCGATCATAGACGCGAAGAAATCGGGTCTGGTCGCCGCACGCGCACACCCGATCGCGGAGATTTGCGCCATCGAGGAATGCCACCGCGAGCGTCGAATAGCCATTTCAAGTAAAGAACTCCGCAGTCGAGGCGGCAACGCCCGAGACTTGCGCTGGTTCGGCCACGGCTCTCTGGAACTTTTTCGCGCGCTGGCATCGGTCTGGATAGCCGCTCGCGCCGGAGCCTTCCCCCTAACTGGACCGACGTCCCTGCGACATCTGGAGGTGAAGCACTCGAGCTTTACTTATTGCTGCATGATTGCACGCACCAAGAAGGGATCAATATTGTTGAGCTCTTGAGCTTCCCTGCCGCACGGGATAGTCGCGGGGCGGCGTTTCAACTGGACGCAGTGAGCCCATCGCCTTTTCACGGGAAGAATCTCAGGGTTAGCGCGCACTAGACCGATTAGGTCGATCGCGCGCGTCGCGGTCGCTCCGGCGATGTCCGATCTGAGCCGCCGCCACCAGCCGTTTTCGGCTCGCCCTCTGCTTCGGCCGGAACCTTACGTGTTCCAATAGGTTCCCTCCACCAGAAAACAATAAAACCGAGGATTTAACATGGATGAAAATCGCCTAGCCGGCACCGCTGAAAACGCGGGCGGCAAAGTAGAGGAGGGCCTTGGTCGTGTGACCGGCAACACCAAGACCCAGGTAGAGGGGATCGCAAATCAAGCCGCTGGAGCCGCCCGAGATTTATATGGCACAAGCCCGAGACACCGCTGCAGATGCCGCTGGCGCTGCCCGCGATTGGCCGCATCACTGGAAAAGTGGCTTAGACATACTGTCGAGACACAGCCGTATACGACCGCCTTGATAGCGGTGGGCGTTGGTTGGCTTCTCGGCAGAATGCACCGCCCGCTCTGAAACATTGGCTAGGTACTCAAACCGAGCCTGCATCAACCGGTCGTTCAGCACTACGCCAACAGGCGGAGATTTTTTCTCATGTGAGAATAATCGAATGAACCCGGGTTAGGACAAATACCGCGATGGCCGAGTTGATCAGGCGCAAATTGGAAGGGCCGGCCAATCCGGAAGCGGACTCAACGGTTAAGACGCTTTTGATCGGCGCTGTCGTGATTGCGGCGCTTTACGTAGGACGCGAGGTTCTCGTTCCGATAGCGCTAGCGATTCTCCTGACTTTTGTGCTCGCTCCACTAGTTCGACTTCTCCAAGGTCTGCATTTCCCGCGGTTTTTAGCAGTGGCTGTCGTGGTGTGCCTTGCCTTCGCAGCTATTTTTGGATTGGGCGGATTGATGGTGTCGCAGGTCGACCAACTCGCAAGCGATCTTCCCAAATACCAAGTGACCTTGGGCGAAAAGATTCAAAGCTTACGAAGCGTAGCCGGAGGAGCCGGTACGCTCGAACGCGCGTCCGAGGTCCTCCAGAATCTAAGCAAAGAAATTGATAAGCCGAATAATACCACACTCGCGAGTTCACCGGCGGACGGGCCTCCGAACAAGCCGATACCCGTTGAAATTCAACAACCGGATGCCGGGGCCTCTTCAAACACTTGCAGCCCTTATCACGCCTCTGATCCATCCACTAACGACTACCGGCATCGTAGCTATCTTCGTAATATTTATTCTTCTGCAACGGCAGGATCTCAGAAACCGGCTCGTTCGGCTTGCAGGCGCTCGTGATCTTCAGCGCACCACGGCAGCGCTTGACGACGCCGGGGAGCGGCTCAGCCGTCTTTTTCTGACGCAGCTTGCAATCAATGCGTCTTTTGGATGCGTGATCGGTTTTGGACTTTGGATTATCGGTGTGCCGAGCGCGCCTCTGTGGGGCATACTCGCAATGATCATGCGGTTTGTCCCCTATATAGGGGCTTTGATTTCCGCAATTTTTCCGCTCATACTTGCGGCCGCGGTTGGACCTGGCTGGGTGATGTTCCTCGCCACCGCTGCTCTCTTTCTCGTCGCAGAAACGATAATTGGTCAAGCCATGAAACCTTGGGTCTACGGACAAAGCACCGGCCTCTCGCCAGTAGCGGTGATTGTCTCGGCGACTTTTTGGACATGGCTATGGGGACCGGTCGGGCTGATACTTGCAATGCCCTTGTCGATGTGCCTGGTTGTCATCGGCCGCCATGTTGATCGATTGGAATTCCTCGAAGTTATGTTCGGCGATCAGCCTGCCTTAACGCCTTCGGAATTGATCTACCAGCGCATGCTGGCGAACGATCCGATTGAGGCAGCCGAGCAGGCACGATCATTCCTAAAGGACGGACTTTTAGTGGAATATTATGACGACATACTTCTTGAAGGCTTGAGACTTGGAGAGGCCGATTTGAAGAGAGGTTTGCTCAATGATGAGCGACAGCATCGGATCCGCGATGCGGTGGCTGAAATCGTTGACGATCTCGGCGCTCACCACGACAACGTAGAACTAGCTGACCGAGCGATCACCGAAGCGCAAGAGACATCGACGTTGGCTCAACTCGACAAAGCCGAAGGCGTTCGTGAGATCGTAGCGCTTCCCGAGCGATGGCGAAATGGCCACCTCCTCTTGTGCATTCCGGGCGGCGGACCGCTCGATCAGGCGGCCACAATGTTGATTGCTCAGCTGGTCGAGCGCCGCGGCATCGGCGTTCGTTCGGAACAGCCTGACGCGTTATCGCTTTCGTGCACCTTAGTTTGAACAGAGACAATGTTTTTTTGATTTGTCTTTGGTATTTGGGAAGCGCCACAAGTGCGCAACCGGCGTATGCCATTCGCCGCGTCCGCAGAAAGGTGTCAAAACAGCGTTGGATCGGGACCCTTATCGGCATCCAAATGGGGCTCTGACGCATATTTGATGACGGCATTGCGGATCATGCTGCGCCGAGCAATCGTGCTTTGAGAAGGTCAATTTTTGCACGCCCGTACATTTGTCGCTTGACGAGTTTGAGTTTCGTGATCTGCGCTTCGACTTGGCCGTTTGACCAAGGCTGCGTGATCGCGGCGCGCACGGCTGCGATATCCTTGAGGACTCCCGTCGCGAAGGATGAGACGAGACTTGCTTTTGCGTTCGCGATCCAGGCATCGAGTTTGGCCTCGTCCTTCTTTCGGATCATGTCGTGGAACTGGTCGATGAGCGTGCGGGCCTCAACAAGGGACGGCACGCCAGTCTCGATGGCGGCAATGACCACGGCATCAGCCTTGGTCATGCAATCTCGCTTAATCGTCATAAGACGGGCAATAGTTCTGGCCGAGGGCACCCTTTGCAGCTGTTGTTTGCTGACCGCTTCCGACCGACGTCGACGTGTTGTCCACTCGCCAACCGAACGCAGGGATCCCCGGAACCCTTGCGCCTGCAAACGACGCCAGAGTTCGGCGCCATTGCGACAGCCACTGCCCCACTGGCCCTCAAGGAACAGATAATATGCGTCGAGCGAACGCTCCCGCGTTCGGAACACGTCAGCTCGCCTACCACGCAACGTCTGCCGAACGAGATTGCGACTATGACCCAGGCGGCGGACGATCTGCTTGATCGAAACGCCGTCCCTGGCGAGCGTCACGATTGCCGTATTTGTTTCCTCGCGCCGCAGATAGCTCTCGTATCGTAGCTTTTCTGCCGAGGTGAGCAACTCTGGGGTGATTGTCGTCGAGCCAATGGCGCTGCGGATTGCGCGCATGGACTTGCGCACCGCGTCGAGGAAAGCCGAACTGGCGTTCTCCATCAGATGCCAACGGTCGGCGACCTGTATCGCGTCAGGCAGCGCCTTGGCGGTCGCCCCACCGTAACCGCCGCCACGATCGCGCGATACGACCTTGATCTCGGGATGATCGGCGAGCCACGCTCGAACTGTAGCGACCTCGCGATCTGGCAACAGGGTTACGATCCGCCGCCGCTCGAGATCGCAGATAATCGTTCCGTAACGGCGATTGCGTCGAAAGGCCCAATCGTCGATGCCGACGACGGTCAGAGGATCGGTTCGTCGGGCTGTCCGCCGTCGGACAACCCGAAGCAGCGTATCGTTGCTGACCGGCAGCATCAGCCGTTTGGCGAAGCTCGCTGCTGGTCTGCCGCCGAGTGCCAACCCCAAATGGTGGACGATGCATTCCAGCCGTGCCGTCCGGCGCGACCGGGCCGGGAGAACATTGTCCCCGAACCGTTCAGCGAAAATCCGCCGCCGACAATGAGGTGCCTCGCAAATGAACCGCCGCGTGATCACGCGGAGGCGTATTTCCTTGCCGGCACATGGCAAATCCGCAACCTGTCTGTCGTATCGGCTATGAATTCGTCGCGATCTCGAGCCGCATAATGGGCACTCGGCCATTCCGGCTTCGGATCGGACGGCCAAAATAATCGAGTCAGATGAATCACTTACGCTCTCAATAACCAACCCACTCGGCACAAGCGATGAGATTCGAATTCCGGCTCGCATGGCGTTGATTCCCCCGTTGGAGAGCCGCAAGCTCGACAGAAAAATCATCAGATGTGAGTCAGACCCCAA